>JAEXUW010000020.1 GCA_023439835.1 Bacillota bacterium
TTGTTGGAAAAGTAACTTATCTTTTATATTGGGTTGTCGAAAATAAGGAAGTTCACGCAAGGGTTTCGAAACTTGGACTTGAAAAATTCTACAAACGTTGGAATAGGTGCTTAACAACAATGCCTAAAATTATGCTTGGTGAGAATATCGTTTAATCACCATAATATTAATAGAAACTACGACTTTTCAGCCGTAGTTTTCTTTTACCCATTTTTAGATTGGAGGATACAATTTGACAAATAAAAACATATCAGGCAAACAGAAAAAAGCCGTTGCCGAAGCTGTAAAAAAGGCTCGACCAAATGGCGACGGGAAGATCCCCGTTACTGCACAGCAGTCAATACCATTTCGTCAGATGTTCAAGGACGGCATTTGCCGTGTGAACGATAAGCTTTACAACAAGACAATCCAGTTCTATGACATCAACTATCAGCTTGCTCAGAACGAGGACAAGACATCGATTTTCGAGAATTACTGTGACTTTCTCAACTATTTTGACAGCACAGTAAATGTTCAGCTCTCTTTTCTTAATCATATTGCCGATGTTGATGAATTCAACAAGCAACTTGAAATTTCAGAGCAGGACGATGACTTCAACAACATTCGCCGTGAATACACGGATATGCTGAAAAATCAGCTTGCAAAGGGCAACAATGGTCTTGTAAAGACAAAGTATATCACCTTCGGAATTGAGGCAGAGTCCATTAAGGAAGCAAAGCCGAAGCTTGAACGTATTGAAACCGACATTATCAGCAACTTCAAGACAATGGGTGTAACGGCAACTTCCATGAATGGTTCGGAGCGCTTGCAGATTATGCACCGCTGTTTCAATCCTGACGGCAGAGAGAAATTCAGATTTTCTTGGGACTTGCTCCCGCAGTCAGGACTGTCCGTCAAGGACTTCATTGCTCCGTCGTCCTTTGATTTCACAAAGGGCAACAGTTTCAAAATGAGTGGAAAATATGGTGCAGTATCGTTCGTTCAGATACTTGCAAGTGAAATGTCAGACCGTATGCTTGCGGATTTTCTGAACATTGAGCATAATATCACGCTGTCTATTCATCTCCAGTCGGTAGATCAAAACAAGGCTATCAAGACTGTTAAGCGAAAAATTACAGACCTTGACAAGATGAAAATGGAGGAACAGAAAAAGGCGTTCCGAAACGGCTATGACATTGACATTATGCCGTCAGATATAAACACCTTCGGAAAGGAAGCTAAAAATCTTCTCAATGACCTCCAGAGCAGAAACGAGCGTTTATTTATGGCTACAATCCTAATTATGAACACAGCCGACACAAAGCGTAAGCTCGATAACATCATCTTTCAGGAACAAGGTATCGCTCAGAAGTATAACTGTCAGCTCAAAAGGCTTGATTATCAGCAGGAGGACGGGTTGATGGCTTGTGTTCCTATCGGTATCAATGACATTGAAATTAAGCGTGGACTGACTACCTCAAGCACGGCGGTATTTGTTCCATTCACCACACAGGAGTTGTTTCAGTCAGGCGATGCCCTTTATTACGGACTGAATGCTCTTTCAAACAATATGATACTCTGCGACAGAAAACAGCTCAAAAACCCGAACGGGCTTATCCTCGGCACTCCAGGTTCGGGTAAATCGTTCAGTGCAAAGCGTGAAATCGCAAACGCTTTTCTCACCACAACCGATGACATTATCATTTGTGACCCTGAAGCAGAGTATTTTCCGCTTGTGAACAGGCTTCACGGTCAGGTAGTGAAGATTTCACCGACATCAAGCCAGTTTATCAATCCGCTTGACATTAACCTCAATTATTCGGAGGACGAAAATCCGCTTGCTCTGAAATCCGACTTCATTCTCTCTCTTTGTGAGCTGATTGTCGGCGGTAAGGCAGGACTTGAACCGATTGAGAAAACCATCATTGACCGCTGCGTAAGGCTTGTGTATCGTGATTATCTCGCAAACCCTGATACGGCTGAAATGCCTATTTTACAAGATTTATATGATATGATGCTGGGGCAGACCGAACCGGAAGCACAGCGTATTGCTACGGCACTCGAAATGTATGTCACAGGCTCGCTCAACGTATTCAATCATCGTACCAACGTTGATATGAACAACCGCCTTATCTGCTTTGACATCAAGGAGCTTGGCAAGCAGCTTAAAAAGCTCGGAATGCTCGTCGTTCAGGACTGCGTATGGAACAGAGTAACCGTAAACCGTGCCGAACACAAGTCAACCCGCTATTATATCGACGAATTCCATTTACTTTTAAAGGAGGAGCAGACGGCGGCGTATTCCTGTGAAATCTGGAAGCGTTTCAGAAAGTGGGGCGGTATTCCGACAGGCTTAACGCAGAATGTCAAGGATTTGCTTGCAAGCCGTGAGATTGAGAATATTTTTGAAAACTCAGACTTCATTTATATGCTCAATCAGGCAGGCGGCGACAGACAGATACTCGCAAAGCAGCTTAATATATCACCTCATCAGCTCTCGTATGTAACCAACTCAGGTGCAGGCGAAGGGCTGATTTTTTACGGGAATGTGATTATTCCGTTTGCGGATAAGTTCCCGACGGATACGGAGCTGTATCGAATTATGACAACAAAACCCGAAGAAACTATTCAGATAAAGGAGGCGAAATAATATGAAGAAAAGGACAATTAAGACTATCTGTATTACAGCAGGAGCGGTTGTGGCGGTAGGCGCAGGCATTGCAGTTCTCGCTTGTTGCACAGCTAAATCAAAGAAAGCTAAGAAAACCGTTGCCGCCGTTCCGATTAACGAAAGCTGGAATAGCAAGTAATGGGTTGGCTCATTTTCCTCGGCGGTTCAATGTTCGGCGGCACAATGGGCGTATTAATGATGTGCCTTGTGAAGATTAACAGAGCAGATGACTAAGCCGACAGGTAAAGGAAAAGCCGTACTCAGTGGGAGTACGGCAATACATATTTCATTGAGAGTAACGGCTCGATAAATAGGAAGTTGTCATTTGTGTTTCATTCTATTTACTGTAATAACAGAGATAATAATTGAGACAAGTATAATATAAAAGATGACTTTAGCTGTTGTCGTTGATAATTCATGCTGTTTTATTACACAGTCCGCCCAATATGTAAAAAACACAGAAACACATATTTTTATTACATTGCAAAATGCAATGAATACTAATCTTACTTTTGTCTCGTCATATTTGTTATTTACAGTTGCCTTTTTTGACAGCCATTCAAGGAATTGAATAATTATCAAAAGCGACAAGCCAACAATATATGGGTAGAAAGAAAATGATTTACTGTCGTATACATCAAATTGCCCTTCAGAAGAGAAATGAACACCTATTTTATCCGGAATGGTGTCCCATATCGCCAGCAAATACAGCATACTGCTAATCAGCATCGCAAAAGCACTGATAGTAGTAATTCTTATGCATATCTTGAATGGACTTTTCACCACGTTACCTCCACAACTTCCGATTTGTCGTTAAGCCCAGTATAGCATACTTCCCCGATAATTACAACTCATACATAACATTCATATCCGTTTTGAATGTAAATTTCACGGAAGGAGGTCATTCTATGGCAGGACAAGAGCTGAAAGCAACCGACAAGGTTGTCTTGAAGAATTCAAGGGACGGAGCAATCGAAAAAAGCCTTGCTGCCGGCTCAACCACACGAGTATCAGGCAAGCTCACAGAAGCAGTCTTAAAGCCGACAAAAACGCCCGAACAGTTTGATAAAATCAAAGCCGCAGGTCTTTCGCCGCCTGAACCAAAAAAACGTGTTTACACCAATCTCAAATTCGGCGTAAATAACCCCGAAAAGCCTGTTGCCAATGATGAGGACAATCAGCAGTCAGAGCAAACCGTATCAGCGTTCATTCCTCCGATTGCAATCAAATTCAAGCCTAAAAATGTTGATGAAAAGCAATTCGGAGTTCAGGCTATCAGTCATAAGCGAAAACAGCGTATTCGAGAAGAAAAAGCCGAGGTCAAGGAAAAGAAGCTTGCCCTTGAAGCTGAAAAGGCTGATGTTCCCGAAAGTAAGATGAAGTCAGATAAAACCCGTAACACCTTAAAGGAACACTCGACAGCCGCAGAAAAGCTGACTGACAAGCCTGATGGAAGTGCTTTGAACTTTGAAAATGACGATGTTTCGGTTGCTGATAAGCTCACTGACACAAAAGATGAAAAGAAGCTTAACAATCTCACCAAGAAGATTGACAAGGACGAAAATAAGGTCGCAAAGGCTGATAAAAAGCTTGCCAAAGCAGAGAAAAAGCTCCCTCACCAAACTACTATCCGCCGTCAGCGAGTATGGAATGATGAAAAAAGCAAGGTTCAGCATAAGCTTGTTTTCGAGAAAGAGCTGAAACCGACAAAGCAAAGCGGTCTTGTGACAAAGGGTATCAAAGGAACGGAACACGCCGTTAAGGCGAGCGTTTCGGGTGTGATACACAGTCAGATTTCAAAATATGAGGACGATAACTCGGCACTCAAAGCTGCTCACAGCACTGAAAAGGTTGCAGAGTCGGCACTTCACACAGGAAAAAGTGCTTTGCACGCTGCAAATGAAAACCTGAAAACACGTCCACAGCGTAAGGTTTCAAAGCTTCAGATGAATTCAGACAATGCCCACAGCAAACTCAATTTTCATAAGGCTTTATCGGAAAACAAGGAGCTTCGGAACAGCAGTACTGTAAAACAGGCTGTGAAAAAGTCGCAGATGAAGCGACAGTACACCAAGAATGCGAAAACTGCCCGTCAGGGTGTTGCAAAGGCACAGGAAACTATCACAAAGCTCGGCAAAAAGCTTGTTGAAGCCGCCGCAAATAATAAGGTTGTTCTCATTATCCTTATCGCCGCACTCCTGTTATTCAGCATTTTAGCAGGACTTCTCGGCTCTTGCACAATGATGATGAGCGACGGAAGTATGTCGATTTTCTCTACGACTTACACAGCAGAGGATGCTGATATTTACGCCGCCGAGGACTATATGAAGGGACTGGAAAGCGGACTTCAAGAGCAAATAAACAACATTCCGAATAACTATGTCGGATATGACGAATACCGCTATCATCTTGATGAAATCAAGCATGACCCATACGGCTTGATTTCGTATCTTACCGCAAAGAATATGTGCTTTATCTTTGATGACAGCATAAAAAAGGATATTCAGGGCTTGTTCAATTCTCTGTATACCCTGTCGGTTGAAACCATTAACGAGGTTCGCTCCTATCAATACACAACAACAGATGAGGACGGAAATACCGTGCTTGTGACCGTGTATTACGATTACTACATTTGTGATATCACGCTCACGGCAAATGATTTCAATGAAGCCGTTAAATCAAAGCTTGAAGCACTCGGCGTTTACGACCTTTATGAGCTGCTGCTTGAATCAAAAGGCAATCGTCCGGAACTATTTTAAGGAGGGATTAAAATTAAGACACTTGAACAGATTGAGGCTTTGCTTGAACGCAAGAACTCTGAAAAATCAAGCTACCTTGACAAGATAGCAGAATTCAGAGGAAAGGTCAAGCAAGCCGAAGATGAGATTATCGAGCTTGAAAATCAGCGAATTCTTGCCGTTGTTGCAATGAGTGACATTGATATCCGACAGCTCAAGAACTTACTCGGCGGTATTAAGAACAATCCGTCGGCGGTTACTGCTCCGCCTGTTACGCAGGCAAACACAAACAAATTTGAAAGGAAAATAGATGATGAAAATGAATAAGCGTATTTTACGCTCTGCACTTGCCGTATTCGCAATGTGCGGAGCTTTTTCTATGACTGCTGTAAGCGTATCAGCGGAGGACACCGAAAAGCTACCCGAAACCACGACGGTTGTTACTTCTGAGGTGATGGATACGGATAAGCTCCCCGTCATTACGGTTGTGACAAACAACAGCGAACCGGACACAAGCTCGACTGATAAGGTCGATATTGATGACATTCCCGAAATTGACGGCATTGATAAGGACGATATTATCTCGGTAGAAACACTTCCCGCCGGAAACGGCACACTCCTTGAAGATGTATCGAACGATGTCGTTGACCGTCAGTTCATTACAATTCAGAGTAAGAACGGCAATACGTTCTATATCGTTATCGACAAGGACAGCAAAGGCAACGAAAACGTGTACTTTATGAACCTTGTTGATGAATACGACCTTTTGGCTTTCTCTGAGGATTTCCCCGAAGAAGTCAAGTCGGAGCTTGGCGTAACGGACGAGGACAAAACGCCTGCCCAAACCGATGAAAGCGGTAATCCTGTTGAGGATACCAGTTCAGACGGAGAAAAGACGGATGATAAGGCAACTGAACCGCAGAATGGCGGCGGTAGTTCGCTCTTAATCCCGATACTTCTCTTACTCGCAGGCGGTGGCGGTGCGTTCTACTACTTCAAGGTTTATAAGCTGAAGCAGAACAACAAACCAAAAAAGGCGGCGTATGACGAGGACGAGGAATACGAGGATGAGCCTGATGAAGTTATGGTGAATGAGGATAACGAGGACGAATAAGTCCTGCAAGCCTGAGTAATCAGGCTTGGTACATAAAAGTGGGTTGAAAATTTTGTTTGAATATGATATAATATCTTCAGTATCAATTCGTTTATAGCAATATTTGTATTTGTTTTATCTGTGAACAAAGAAGATGTAAAAGGAGAAAAAATGCTAAAGGATATTGTGAATAATGCAAAATGTGAGGAAGAACTCCAAAGTTACTTGAAAGAAAATAATGATATTTTGGTTGCCACTTTTGGAACTCCTGAATGGGCGTATAATATAACAATCCCCAAATTTAAGTTTGGTTCAGATTTTATTAGTGACTTCGTTATAATACATGGGCAATCTAACAGCTATTGGATAGAATTAATAGAACTTGAGCCAGCAGATGCTAATATATTTACTAAAGAAGGGGTATATTCATATAGATTAAACGGTGCAATAAAGCAGTTAGATGAATGGTCTGATTGGATTAAGGATAATCTCAATTACTTTAAATCGTCTTTGCAAAAAGCTTCAAAAGAAATATATCCTGAGTTCTATGAAAGTTTTAATAATAATCGCCGTTTTATAATAAATAAACATATAGTAATAGGAAGAAGGGAAAGTTTAACAGAAGCTGATAACAAACGTCGGTCATGCGAACTTGAAAAAAGTTATCTTGATATTGCTACTTATGATAGATTGATTGAAATAGAAGAGCGTTTGGTGCAAATGAAATCATCAGGTAAAAGTTTTGAAAGATTTGGTTATGAGGATTAAATTTGAATATATTTACAAATGGATTTAGAATAATATATCCCTATTCCAAACAGCACCAATAACCTTACATAGAGCTTACGCTTCAAACGTAAGCTCTTTTCTTATACCCAAAATCAAAGGAGGAAACCTATGTCAAACCATATTTTAGTTGTAGCCGAGAAACCGAGCGTAGCTCAGTCAATCGCAAAGGCACTCGGAGTCTTTGACCGCAAGGACGGATATATTGAAGGCAACGGATACATCGTTTCTTGGTGTATCGGTCATCTTGTCGCTCTTGCTGACGCAGATATGTACAATGAAAAGTACAAGAAATGGAGCTTGGACACGCTTCCGATTATTCCGTCGGAATGGCAGTATATTGTTTCGGCAGACAAAAACAAGCAGTTCAACATTCTGAAAAAGCTGATGAACAGCAAGGACGTTGACGAAATCGTCTGTGCAACGGATGCAGGACGTGAGGGCGAGCTTATTTTCCGCTTGGTTTATAATCAGGCTGAATGCAAAAAGCCATTCAAGCGACTTTGGATTTCATCAATGGAGGAAAGTGCAATTCAGAATGGCTTCAAGAACCTCAAGAACGGGACGGATTACGATAATCTTTATCAGTCGGCATTATGCAGAGCGAAAGCGGACTGGATTATCGGGATTAACGCTACTCGCCTTTTTTCACGCCTGTATAACCGAACGCTGAATGTCGGCAGAGTGCAGACACCTACGCTTGCAATGCTCTATGAGCGTGAAAATAGTATCGGCTCTTTCAAGAAAGAAAAGTATTTCAATGTTCATCTGAAAGCCGACGGCTTGGACGCTGTTCTGGAAAAGGTCAAGGAGCAGTCGGAAGCGGAGAAAATCAAATCGGATTGTAACGGCAGGAACGCAAATGTTATTTCGGTGAAACGAGAGCAGAAAACCGTCAATGCTCCTCGACTTTATGACCTTACAACGCTTCAGCGAGAAGCAAACCGTTTGTATGGCTTTACAGCTCAGCAGACACTTGACTATACGCAGTCGCTTTATGAAATGAAGCTTGTAACCTATCCGAGAACGGACAGTCAGTTCCTAACCGACGATATGGGAGATACAGCAGCGGAGATTATCGGCATTGTGCTTGATAAAATCCCTCATTTCAGCAGCTACTCATTAACGCCTGACGTTCCAAAGGTACTGAACAGCAAGAAAGTTAGCGATCATCACGCCATTATCCCAACAGCGGAGCTTGGTTCTATCAGACTTGATGAAGTACCTGACGGAGAAAAGAAAATCCTGTTTCTTATTGCAAACAAGCTGCTTTGTGCGACTTCCGAAAAATACGTTTATGAAACCGTTACGGCTGAAATCAATTGTAGCGGTTATTCTTTTACCACAAGAGGAAGAAATAACGTTTATGACGGTTGGAAAGCCGTAGAGCAGAGGTTTAAGTCGTATCAGAAGTGCAAGGATGATGACGAGGAAGAAGCCGTTTCACTTGCCTTTACCGAGGGTGACAGCTTCACAGTCACATCGGATGTATCGGAGCATTTCACACAACCGCCTAAGCATTTTACGGAGGATACGCTGCTTTCTGCTATGGAAAGAGCCGGGCAACGTGACGTTGCACCCAATTCCGACTTCGTCGGTGATACGCTTCAACCAGAAAGAACTGGATTAGGTACTCCTGCAACAAGAGCGAGTATCATTGAAAAGCTCACAAAATCGGGATTTATCAAGCGTGAAAAGAAAAATATAATTGTTACCGACAGTGGTAAAGACCTCATTTCTGTAATGCCCGATATAGTCAAGTCTGCGACTCTCACAGCCGAATGGGAAAACTCCCTTTCCCTTATGGCACAGGGTAAATTTACCTCAGAACAGTTTATGGCTGACATCGGCAAGCTAACAAATGACATTATCTCGGTTGCAAAGAGTAATGTTGATGAAAGCAAGGTAACAGCAAAAAGCGGCAGTGAAGTAATCGGGGTATGTCCACGCTGTAAGAAAAACATCATTGAAACCCCTAAAGCCTACTCCTGTGAGGACAGAAGCTGTGGCTTTGTTCTCTGGAAAGACAACAAGTTCTTTCAGTCTGCAAAGAAAGCATTCACAAAGGAAATGGCAAAGGCTTTGATTAAGGACGGTAAAATTGCCGTCAAAGGCTTGTATTCGCAGAAGTCTGGCAGAAATTACGATGCTACTGTTTGCCTTGACGATACAGGAACGTATGTAAACTTCAAACTGGAGTTTGCTCCCCGTAAGGTCACGAAAAAGAAGTAAGAAAGGATGATGTAAATGCCCGAATATGAAAAGAAAACCGACAAAGAGCGTGTTGCGGAGATAACTGACAAGCTTGAAAACGGAATTAAGGACTTGATGAACGGTGATAACTTCAAGAAATACCTTGCCACAATGTCGAAATTTCACAATTACAGTTTCAACAATACAATGCTCATTGCTATGCAAAAGCCTGATGCCTCCTTGGTCTCAGGATATAACACTTGGAAGAACAAGTTTGAGCGAAGTGTAAACCGAGGAGAGAAAGGTATTCAGATATTTGCCCCCTCACCTTACACTATACGCAAGGAACAGACTAAGCTCGACAAGGATACGCAGCTCCCTGTTCTTGATAAGGACGGAAAGCCGATTACAGAGGAAGTTGAGGTCAAAATTCCTGCTTTTAAGGTTGTCAGCGTTTTTGACGTAAGTCAGACCAACGGCAAGGAGCTTCCGACACTCGGCACTGATGAGCTTACGGGTAATGTCAAGGATTTTGAAAAATTCTTTGCGTCTCTCAAGGAGGTATCGCCTGTACCTATTGAATTTGAAAAGATTGAAAGCGGTGCAAAGGGATATTTCAGCCGTGAAAGTCAGAAAATCGCCATCAATGAGGGTATGTCCGAGGTTCAGACAATTAAGACCGCCGTTCACGAAATCGCCCACTCAAAACTTCACGACAGAGCCTTGAAAAAAAGTGATATTGAAGAAAAGCCTAAGGACAGAAACACGGAGGAGGTCGAAGCGGAAAGTATCGCATTTACGGTATGTACGCATTTCGGCATTGACACTTCGGATTACAGCTTCGGATATGTTGCTTCTTGGGGTTCGGGAAAGGAAGTTCCTGAACTGAAATCTTCTCTTGAAACCATTCGAGCAACGTCAAACGAACTGATTAACAGCATTACCGATGTAATTACAAAGGAACAGGAGAAAACAGCCGAACAGCCTGACAAATCAAATATCATTGGAAATACTGCTTATTCTGCTATTGAGGATAAGCAGTATTTTCGTTTAAAGTCGGAAACGGCTGAAAAGGTTGCAAAATACCTTACCGATAACAATATTCCCTTTAGCGGGCGTATTAACGGTGATAAAACGACTTTGACAATCGGTCAGAAGAATGTCGAGGACTATAAAGCGGCGGTAACTGCTGTTACAGGCAAGGAAGCACCGAAGAAAGAAAATGTCGGTGAGGTTGCTGATAAGCTCCCCCAACAGCCAAAGGTTGCAGTCGAGCCACACCCTCATTATGATGATAAATTTATTCTCAAGGAGGTTGCCACAAACGGAACGCTTACGACAGGCACAAAGAGTTGTCTCATTGATTTCTGCAAAGAAAAGCTCGCCGCAAGCGTTGATATTCCACAGCTTACCGAGATGATTGATAAGGCTGAACAG
The DNA here is from genome assembly GCA_023439835.1 of Bacillota bacterium. Taxonomy (GTDB): domain Bacteria; phylum Bacillota; class Clostridia; order Oscillospirales; family Ruminococcaceae; genus SZUA-444. Next base: position 10,898 of record JAEXUW010000020.1, read on the forward strand.
GCACGACCAAAGGTCAATCACTTTGACATTCCTGTTATTTTGCAGGATATAAAGTCTGTGCGATGTAAAGGAGAATCAGCCATTGAAGCGTTGATACTCAGTAATCAAGAGAATAAACGTTGTAACGACGCCATTGTGAAAGCTATTTCGGATAATTCCACTCCGGTAAAATACGGTGTGCATTTTGAAGCACAAAAGGCGGCAGAACAGGTTCTCGGCGAATTTCCTCTTGACAGAGTTGCTCTTGTTACTGCATTTCAGGTTATTCACAGTAAGGATTATCTTGAAAACAGAAACTTCATTGACGGCAGATACGGGAACGATGTTCAGAAATGGGCAATCGACAAGATTACGCAGGTTCAGAACTTTCCTTTTGATAATTTCAGAGAGTGTCATTTTGCAGACAAGTCGCACCCTGTGCTTGTTGACAGCTTTGCAAAGAAGGTCATACAGAAAGAGCTTGAGGTCGAAAAAGCTATTAATGAAGCGGTTGTTGAAGACGTTCAGAGAGAAATCGACTCACCTATTTATAGTGCAAAAATGCCCGACGATAGCGTTACCGTTGCAGACAGAGACAGCTTCGGCTACACTTGGGACGGTATGCTCCCTCTTAGCACGGAAAAGGCACTTGAGCTTTTCGCAAATGACCAGAACGTATATCTGCTTCACGAGGATAATACTGAAAGTCTTGCAGTTTCCGTTGAGGATATTGAGCAGCACAGAGGAATGTATGGGATTGAAACCGAGGAATGGTCGAAGTTTCTCGATATTAAGACGCATTACAAGGCGCTTGCGGATAAAGAGCCTGAATATGAAGCACAGCTTTTTAACGAAACGGATAAGGCAGTAGGAATTTATCAGCTTAATGATAATCCTGATACTCACAGCCTTTGCTTTGAGCCATTGAAAAACTTGCAGGATAAGGGCATTGCTCCGAAAAAGGAAAACTACACGCTTGTATATGCATTAGACGTATCTGACGACAAGCAAAAAAGCGACGAACAGCTTCTTGAAGATGTGTATGAGAAGTTCAACATTGAACGTCCGAAAGATTTCAAGGGACATTCGCTCTCGGTAAGCGACATTGTTGTCATTCAGGATAAGGGCAATATCTCATCGCACTATTGCGATACGGTTGGCTTCTCTGAGATAGCTTTTCTTGAAAAAGACCGTGCAAGCTTGCAGATGAAGAACATTGAGGATGTTGTAGAGCAGAACGACAACAATTTCGACGGCATTATCAATAATACTCCGTCAATGTCAGAGCTTGAACAAAAGGTCAGACAGGGTGAATCAATTTCGCTGACGGATATGTGCAAGGCTATTAGAAATGAACGTGAAAAGCCTGAAATCAAGTCTGACAAAAAGCCGTCAATTCACGATAAACTCAGGCAGGCAAAGGAACGACAGCAGTCCTCTCCAAAGGATAAGGACGCTCAGACAAAGAAAGGAATGGAAATATGAGCTTTACAGTTGAAGAAATCAATCTGATTTGTGTTGCAATCGGTGATACAAAGGACGATACAATCAATAACATCTTTGAGATGATACCGGATATAAACGATGACAATATGGTTGCCATTGCGGAACGTGTTGTCGGAAAGCTTGACGGAATGACTGAGCAGGAGTTCCGTGGGCGTAACTTCAAGGAGGATTTTTCAGAATAACCTCTACGCCCTGTGTATGCAGGGCGTTTTACATATTCGAGGAGGTGAAAATATGTTAGACGATAAGAGATACGATTATGACAAGGAAACGCGCAAGGGCGTTGACAGCGCTGATAAATTGGCTATTATTCTTGCGCTTAGTAAGGGTGAAAAGCTTGTGATTGACAGGAACGGACATATTTACGACAGCACGGGAAGGTGGATTGCGGATGGGATGGAGAGAAGTTAAAAAAGCTTACATTGTATATTGATTTTTTCTGGAAATATGGTATAATATAACTGAATTAGTTGAAACTTAATTTAATTATATTATTGAAAGGAAGATATTTTTATGAGAAAAATCAAAGAGTATATAAACAAGTCATACGGTTCTGGTGTAAATACGTCGTGTATATTCCCGATAGTTTTTTTGGCAATTTCAATTATTATTGGTTGCATAGGGATTTTTAGATTTGACCCAAATAAAATTGATACTGATTTGCCATTTATGATGAATTGGATTTTTAAATGGTACTTTGTTATTCTAACATTTGATGCAGGATTCTTATTTTTAGCGTTGTTCCTATACTTTAAACCAAAAACAAAAAATACAAAGGACAAAACAAAAGTTTTCAAGATTATTTTTGCATTTTTGACCATTCTTATTTTTGGCATTTTATGTTTGCCATTGATTATCATACTACTTATTTGTAAAGGCATAGGAAAAATATTAAAAGTGGAGAATCTATCTGATAACTTTATATCTTCCTTGATGGCTCTTATCTCTTGGATTTTAATCTCGATATTCTCTTTACTTATATTGCTTTACTGTTGTAAAACATTTTTGATTGATTACATTAATGGTACTGCGTTATTAAGCTACAGTATGTTGTTAAGTTTATTTATAAGTAATAAGTTATCAAAAATTATTTTTATGAAAATGGCTCATATTATTATAAATGAAGAAAAAGAAAAAACTAGCCAACAAGTAGAACTTTTTTGGAGTTATATTTTGTTAGCTATTACAGTATTAATTAAACCTTTGGAGTTTAATGATGAATCCACTAAGGCAATAGTTGATGCTTTATTCTATTCATCTGCCTCGATAACACTATTTTCAAAAGTATTTGATTTACGAAAGAAAATAAAGTGATTATTGTTGTATAAATTTTTACCCCTGATTCCACAAAAATCAGGGGCTATTTTTATGCACAAACACGAAAAATCTCAAACACTCTGTTTCACATTGACTTTATGACTTTAAAGTGATATTATGCTAAAGGAGGACAAAATGCAGACAAAACTTCAAATGTATCAAGAGGTTTCTGAACAGGCTTCAAAGCGGCTTTGGAGCGATACGGATTACTTCCGTTCGTTCCTTGTAACATCGGCAAGGCTGTATAAGTACCGTTTCAAAGACCAGATAATGATACACGACCAACGTCCGAATGCCGTTGCTTGTGCCGAATATGACACTTGGGGGCGTGAGGACATCGCAAACCGATTTGTCAAGCGTGGCAGTAAGGGTATCGCCCTTATTGACGACAGCAAGGACAAAACCCGCCTGAGATATGTGTTTGACTTCACAGACACAAGTCCTAGGGATGACCGTTCAAAGGAGCCTTTCTTCTGGAGCATTACAGAAGAAAACAGACAGCTTGTCGGAAACGCTCTCGGTTCTTCAACCGGAAGTATTGACAGTTGCCTTATCAACAAAGCTCACGAGCTTGCAAAGCAATACTCCTCAGACTATTCAAAAGAGCTTTTTAATGCAACCAATGGCACATTCTTAGAGGAGCTTGACGATTTCAATGTTCAGGTTAAGTTTGAACAGCTTCTTGAAACAAGCCTTTCGTATTCTCTCTTATCCCGCTGCGGATATGAACCGTTCGCATATTTTGATGAGGATGATTTCAGAGGAATACACGATTTTAACAGTACCGAAGCAATGTCGGTACTCGGAACAGCGGTAAGCGACCTGTCTGAACAGGTTTTAAGAACGATTGAGCGAACGCTCAAGGATTTTGAAAGGAGCAAAGAATATGGACGAAATGACATTACCCAAAACAATCACGGAGAACGGAATGGAGTACATTCTGGACGAGCAAACGCAGACCTATCTCCCGAACCTGAACGTACCGGAGGGCGAACCGATTGGCAAGTACGGAATGCTCCACAAGAAATATCTCAAGGAGAACCGCAGCCCGTTTTATCAGGCGATGCTGATAAAGGGAACACTGGACGAACATCTCAGGGAGATAGACAAGACGGCGAAAGACAGACTGGACAAAATGCTTCCCGATATGATGAAGTCGGCGGGCGTGACGGAACAGCTCAAAGCGACAGACCAGATGAAGTGGGTGGGATTGATGAACAACATCAAGCACTCGGCGGAGGAGATAATTCTCAGCGAGCTGATATACAGCTAAATACCAAAGAAGCAGTACAGACGGAGGAATCTCCGAACGGTACTGCTTTTTTGATGCCCGAAAGCAAGATTTTTGGTATTTTCAAGCACGACAGCGAAATGAACCTCACAAAGCCTGAAATACTGGAGTTTTTCCTTGAATACAAAGACGATAACCGCCGCAGAGATTTCATCAAGGCGGCTTATGCCAATCGCCCTGTTGAATTCAAGGTGGACGGTGAAACCGTAGGCTATAAAAAGGACGGTGATGGACTTCGTATCTGGGAGGGTACGTTTGAGAGCCGCACTTCGGACGTTCATCTGTCTTGGGACTTGGTGCAGAGCTTTGTTGCCGACCTTATCGACAGACACGAATATATTGATGTTCCCGTTCAGGAGGACTTCTTTGACATTGAGCCTGAACAGGAGGAGATTGGACAGGTTCAGCTTTCCCTTTTCGGTGAGGATATTCCACTCGTTGAAAAGCCGACAAAGACCAAATCAAGCCTTTTCATCGGTAACGTAAACACCATTGAAGCACTCCGAGATGAGATTATGCGAGGAAGTGGCTTTGCGGACGGCAAGTTCCGAATTGATGATTTCTATCGCAAGAATAAGCCTGCCACAAAGGAATTTGCCGATTATCTGAAAAAAGAATACGGCATAGGCGGTCACAGCGGAAACGGTGACATTGGTTTCGTTGACCACGACAGTAAGGGCATTCGTATCCGTATCAAAACCGATAAAGGCGAACAGTCAGCTAATTTTAACTGGAATGAGGTTGCGAAATATACAGCCGAGCTGCTTGATAGCCACAAATACCTTTCTCCCGACGATATAGACAGCCATATCCGTCAGGCACAGTACACAATTGCCCGAAGCGGTGACATTGGCGTTGATGATTTTCACTACAAGAAAGCCGTTGATGTTCTCACAAAATACGGCTTGCTCGATAAGAACGCTCAGCTTTCAAAGGAAATGTATCACTCCGAATATCCCGAATTCCGTATTGGCGGTATGCTGAGAATGGAAGTCAATGCTCCGATTGAAATGTGGGAACGCTTTGCGGTGAACGGACTTGTACCGAACAAGAATAGCATTGACAAGCTGATGTTTGAGAGTGACGGCGGCAACTGGAACAAGTTCTATATTCCCGATATGTTCGGGAATGTGTGGAACAGCGTAAATGCTCTTGATGTCCTCACTCCTGCCGAATACGCAACAATGGAGAAGCTTGTTCAAGAGGTATTCGCAGAAAAGGGAAAAGCAGTTACTGTTTCAAATGATGAGATTGCACCCGACGATGATGAATACGAGCTTAAAATCGGTGACAAGATTGAGCTTGATGATGGAACATTCCAGATAACCAATATTACGGAAAGTCCGTTCGGCACGAGCTATGAGCTGCAAGACCTGAACGTTATATACCCTATCTTCCGCAGTATCCGTGAAGATGAGCTTTATTCAATGGGATTTGCTCTTGTAGAGGAAGCTCAAAAGGCTGAACCAAACGCAAGTCGTGAAATTCACGATTTGCCCGTAAAAGCCGAAAACAAGCCTGCCCCAAAGCATAACTTTCACATTACCGATAATGACTTAGGCGTTGGCGGTGCAAAAACCAAGTATCATAACAATGTTGAAGCTATAAAACTTCTGAATACGCTTGAAGCGGAAAATCGCCTTGCCACTTCCAATGGACAGGAGATTCTTTCAAAATATGTCGGTTGGGGCGGTTTGCCGAATGTCTTTGACAGCACAAAATCCGATTGGTCGAGCGAATATAATGAGTTGAAATCCTTGCTTTCTCCCGATGAATACGAAAGTGCGAGAGCAAGCACCTTGAACGCCCACTACACCTCACCTACCGTAATCAGTGCAATCTATCAGGGGCTTGAAAATCTCGGCTTCAAATCCGGTAATGTGCTTGAGCCGTCAATGGGCAGCGGTAATTTCTTCGGAATGCTACCGCAGACAATGCAGGACAGCAAACTCTATGGCGTCGAGCTTGACAGCGTAACAGGACGCATTGCAAAGCAGCTCTATCAAAATGCCGATATTACAGTCACAGGCTTTGAAAGTAAGCCTTTCCCCGATAACTTCTTTGACGTAGCAGTCGGAAACGTACCATTCGGAGCATACAAGATCCCCGATAAGCGTTATGACAAGTTAAACCTCAATATTCACGACTATTTCTTTGCAAAAAGTCTGGATAAGGTCAGAGCAGGCGGTGTGGTTGCGTTTGTTACGTCCAAGGGAACGCTCGATAAGGCAAATCCGTCTTTCAGAAAATACCTTGCACAAAGAGCAGAGCTTCTCGGTGCTATCAGACTGCCAAATAACGCTTTCAAAGCAAACGCAGGCACGGAGGTCACTTCCGACATCATCTTCCTCCAAAAGCGTGATAAAATCCTTGACATTGAGCCTGAATGGACAAAGCTCGGTCAGACTGCTGATGGCGTAGCCGTAAACAAGTATTTCGAGGAACACCCAGAAATGATAATCGGCAAAATGGTACAGGGTGCTGAATATTCAATGCACGGAAATGAAACCGAAACAGCGTGTATTCCGCTTGAAGATGCCGTACTTTCCGAACAGCTTGCAGAAGCAGTTTCACACATTCAAGGCAAAATTCCTGAAGTTGAGCTTGATGAAGTCGCAGACGGTAAATCCGTTGAGAGCATTCCTGCTGATATAAACGTCAGAAATTACAGCTTTACGCTTGTAGACAATGCGGTTTATTACCGTGAGGACAGCCGAATGAATAAGGTTGAGCTGCCAAAGGCAACCGAGGACAGAGTTAAGGCAATGATTGAAATGCGTGACTGTGTTCGTACCCTGATAGACTATCAGCTCAATGAGTACAGCGACTATGACATCAGTCAGCAGCAGGTCAAGTTGAACAACCTTTATGACAGCTTTTCAAAAAAATTCGACTTGATTAATTCGTCGGCAAATGCAAAAGCGTTCAGCGATGACAGCGCATATTATCTTCTCTGCTCCCTTGAAATCATCAATGAACAGGGAGAGCTTGAACGTAAAGCGGATATGTTCTCAAAACGCACAATCAAGCAAAAGGCACAGGTTACAAGCGTTGATACAGCTTCGGAAGCTCTTGCGGTATCCCTCTCGGAAAAAGCAAGAGTAGATATGCCGTTTATGGCTGAGCTTACAAGTAAAACCGAGGAACAACTTTCGTCTGACCTCAGAGGTGTCATTTTCCTTAATCCCGAACACACGCACGAAAACGACGGCAGGGACAAATACCTTACTGCCGACGAATATCTTTCAGGCAACGTCCGTGACAAGCTTGAGCTTGCGAAACGCACCGCCGAACTGTATCCCGATGATTACAGCATAAATGTCAAGGCTCTCGAACAGGCTCAGCCAAAGCCGCTTGAAGCATCAGAAATTGACGTAAGGCTCGGTGCTACTTGGATTGATACGGATACCATTCACAAATTCATATGTGAAACGCTTCAAGTGCCGAGATATATGCAGCGTATGTTTGATGTCAACTTCTCGCCATATACAACGGAATGGCAGATTGACGGCAAAAACAACGACAGGTCAAACATCCTTGCAAATATGACCTATGGCACGGCTCGAAAGAATGCTTACAGCATTATTGAGGATACGCTTAACCTACGTGACGCACGAGTTTATGACCGTGTAGAACAGCCTGACGGCAAGATTACGTCCGTTCTGAATAAGAAAGAAACAATGCTTGCCGCCGAAAAGCAGGAAGCTATCAAAAACGCTTTTAAGGACTGGATTTTTAAAGAGCCTGAACGCAGAGAAAGACTTGTTGAGAAGTATAATATCCTGTTTAACAGCATTAAGCCGCGAGAATACGACGGCAGTTATATCAACTTTGTGGGAATAAGCCCCGAAATCACGCTGAGAGAACATCAGCTTAATGCCATTGCTCACACAATGTACGGCGGTAACACGCTGCTTGCACACGAGGTGGGCGCAGGCAAAACCTATGAAATGGTAGCTTCGGCTATGGAAAGCAAGCGACTTGGATTATGTAACAAGTCGCTTTTTGTCGTCCCTAATCACCTGACAGAGCAGATGGGCAGTGAATTTTTACGTCTGTATCCGTCGGCAAATATCCTAGTAGCAACGAAAAAAGACTTTGAAGCAAAGAACCGAAAAAGACTGTGTGCTAAGATTGCCACAGGCGATTATGATGCAGTCATTATCGGTCATTCTCAGCTTGAGAAAATTCCTGTATCTCAGGAAAGACAGGAACGTATGCTCCGAAAGCAGATAAATGAACTCACAGAGGGAATTTCATCAATCGGTAAGCGTGCGGGACAGAATTTCACGGTGAAGCAGCTCGAAAAGACAAAGCGAACACTTGAAACTAAGCTTAAAAAGCTCATTGACAGTCCACAGCGTGACGATACGGTCACATTTGAGGAATTAGGCGTTGATAAAATGTTCGTCGATGAGGCGCATAACTTCAAGAACCTGTTCCTTTATACGAAAATGCGTAATGTTGCAGGTGTTCAGCAAACAGAAGCGCAGAAATCCACAGACCTCTATATGAAATGTCAGTACCTTGACGAGCTGACGGGCGGCAGAGGCGTGGTATTTGCCACAGGAACGCCCGTTTCAAACTCAATGACGGAGCTTTATACAATGCAGCGTTACTTGCAGTCGGATAAGCTCAAGAAGATGGGACTTTCAAATTTTGACGCTTGGGCGGCAAACTTCGGAGAAACGGTTACGGCTATAGAATTAGCACCGGAAGGCACGGGATACAGAGCAAAGACACGATTTGCGAAATTCTTCAATCTCCCCGAACTGATGAACATTTTCCGTGATGTTGCGGATATAAAGACATCGGATATGCTTAATCTGCCTGTTCCCGAAGCTCATTATCACAATGTTGTGGTACAGCCTACGGAAATGCAGAAGGAAATGGTCTCAGAGCTTTCGAAGAGAGCAAAGCTCATTCACGAAAAGCTTGTCGCTCCCGAAGAAGATAATATGCTCAAGGTAACGTCGGACGGACGTAAAATAGGACTAGACCAGAGAATGATGAACCCGTTGCTCCCCGATGAAGCAGGTACTAAGGTCAATATGTGCCTTGAAAATGTTCATAGGATATGGGAAGAAACTGCCGAAAGAAAGTCAGCACAGCTTGTTTTCTGCGACTTTTCCACTCCGAAAAGCGACGGCTCATTCAATCTTTACGATGACCTGAGAGGAAAGCTTGTCGCAAAGGGTGTTCCGAAAGAGGAAATTGCCTTTATTCACGAAGCCGATACCGAGCAGAAGAAAAAAGACCTGTTTACAAAGGTACGAAAAGGTCAGGTGCGTGTATTGATTGGCTCGACAGCAAAGATGGGAGCTGGAACGAATGTGCAGGATAAGCTGAAAGCTCTCCACGACCTTGACTGCCCTTGGCGTCCCGCTGATTTGGAGCAGCGACACGGTAGAATTATCCGTCAGGGTAATGAAAACAAGGATTTAGGCGGTGTTGACATCTTCCGATACGTTACGGAAGCAACCTTCGACGCATACCTTTATCAGACGATTGAGAACAAGCAACGTTTCATTTCGCAGATTATGTCATCAAAATCGCCTGTGCGTTCCTGTGAGGACGTTGATGAAGCAACACTCAGCTATGCCGAAGTAAAAGCTCTCTGTGCGGGAAATCCGCTTATCAAGGAGAAAATGGACTTGGATATTTCGGTTTCAAAGCTGAAGGTTCTCAAAGCCAATCACATCAATCAGCAGTACCACCTTGAAGATAACGTTCGTAAAATCTTCCCCGAACGCATTGCAAAGACCGAACAGCGTATTGAGGGATACAAGAGCGACCTTGCTCATTTCAAGGCACAGCCTGTTGTTTCCGAGGGCATTGCCCCGATGATAGTAATGGATAAGGCGTACACCGAAAAGGAAGCGGCGGGAGCTGCGATTTTACTTGCCTGCAAGGAAATAAAGCAGAAATCGACGATTGACATCGGCTCTTACAAGGGATTTGATATGTCGCTTTCGTATGACAGCTTTGCAAGCGAGTTCCACCTTGACCTGCAACGTGATATGACCTATTCCGTAACGCTCGGAACGTCCGAAACGGGAAATATAATGCGTATTGATAATGCTTTGGATTCCATTGAAAAGCTCCTTGAAAACAGCACGTCACAGCTTGAAACGCTTAATGCTCAGCTAGAGAGTGCAAAATCTGAGCTTGGAAAGCCTTTTCCGCACGAGGATGAACTTAATGTAAAGCTTATACGTTTGGCAGAGCTTAATTCGGCGCTTGATATTGACGGAACGGAAGCTGAGAATTCAGAGCTTGCGGTTGCGGATAAAAAGCCTGATATTTCGGCTGATAAGAAGCCGTCTATTCACGATAGGCTTAGTGCTATCAAGGAAAGGCAGGAGGGTGAGAAAAAGCCGAAGCCGCTTACTCCGACAAAGGAGAACGAGATTTAGGATAAAATGAGCTGTAAGCAGGCAGATGAACGGTTATATGGGTAACATCATAGCCGTTGAAATTCGCCTGTTCTGACAGCCATAAAATCGAGATTTTCGCCCCGGATTTGTCTATTTTAATGTAAAGGTGATGTTTAAGAAAATGCCCAGATTGAGCAAAAAGAAAAAGGAAGAATGGGAGTTCTTTCTCAACGATAAAAACCGTATGTGCTATTGTAAAACGTGCCGTGAATGCGCAAATGACTGCAAGCAGAGCTTTCACTCAGTAATATGTTATTGCCCTTTGTTCAAGTCACGGAAATGTAAATGAATACGCCCTCTCGGCTGCCACAGAAATGTGGCGGTCGGGAGGGCGATTTTTTGTTGTATATGTAAGCAGTAGTATTTATAACAGGAAAGAGTCAGCTAATTAGGTTTCATTCCAACTGATTATTTCTTGTTCCAGTTTACAATTATGCTCTAACATATAATTGATTGTTGAGCTAAACTCATCAAAACAGAGCAACTTTTTGGCTTTTACAATATCATTTTTTTCAAGCGGTTTAGTGTATGTTGAGTATGTGGATAGCCAATCTATTCCCATTTTATACGGGATAAAAAAAATCCCGGTTGTTCTACGCAGATTGGTTAATATATAGAATCCATCCGGATCGATATCACCAAAATGATACCATTTCTTATTGCTGTTGGTATTGTGAATTGCCTTTAACAAATTGCTTTTCGCAGAATTGTTATATCCACTTAAATATATTTGAAAATAATTTGATAGGTTCATTCTGGTATAGTTTGTAAGATTTTCTATAGTGATAATATTTTCAGAAAATACAATGAATTTCTCTATTTTAAGCAAATCCGTTGAAATAATTGCAATTGGATGTAAAGGCGAAAGCTGTATTTCCATTCCGTCATTGTAGATAATTTTACCGCTACCTTTGAAGTAAATGTAGGTTGGGTTCTTAACGATTTGGTTTTCGGACAGAATTATATCGTATTGCCTTTTTTTGTCAGGCTCATTTTCTGCCAAATTGGTATAGTCACCATATTCCATAAGCAATGAGCATATTTTTGTTTTGTATTTTCTTTCAAACAATTTACTATCTGAAAAAAGTTGAATTGATAGCTCTCTTTCCATTATTTCAAGCTTGTTTGCTTCGATGTATTCAATGCATTTCAGTATTTTATCCAATTCATTTGGATTTTCAGCTATTGCAATTTCTTTATGATTTTCTAACCTTTTAAGTTGAGCATTACAGAGATTAGAAAGCGTATTGCTCTTTGTGACGTATTCTTTGAGAAAATTTTCAAAACTTTTAAGCCTGTCGTTTTTCTCTGTAACGCCCACTATTTCGCAATAATCCGAGTATTTTTCCGTAACCGCAATAACAGCGTCAATATCTGTTGAGCTTCTTTTTACAGTTACAAGACCAATACGTTCCAGCTCTGCAATGTCATTGCGTAAGCTTTCAACCAATTCAAGATTAGCATAATCCGAGTAATAGTCTTTATAAATATCGTCGGGAGAACACTTAAAGCTTTGGTTAACCTTATTTGTATTTGTATAGCTGCGGCTTTCTTCGTATTTTTTTAGTAATATTGATAGTATTCGCTTTTGATTACTGTTATAAACGAGGACATCACTTAATAAATTCATCGGCAAGTCCCTCCAATACATTTGTATATCGTCCTGTTTCAACAAGACTTATTGTAGAATCAATAAACTTTCCAATGCTGTTTATCTTTTCCGGAGGAGCTGCATACATTACTTGAAATCCATTCTGTTCAAAGTAATTGACCATTTGTTCTATGCGTTCCTGACTAAGTGCTGAGAATGCTTCGTCAATAAATGCAAGTCTTGCACAATTGTAAGTCCTTTTGTAACAAGTCATAAGGCTTGCGGCTAGAATAATGAAATACGGAGTCTGCTTTTCACCATTGCTTGCAGAACCTTGTTTTTCAGATAAATCCATAATAATATTGGCAGATTGGATTTGGTTTTTTATTTGCATATCATAGCTGTAATAGGTGCGGTAATCCGTATATTCATCGTCATCAGCTTCTTTTAAAATAGTATCAAGAAAATCCATTATATCCTGATGAAGCTCAGGGTCTTCATCTATTTTCTGCACAATAAAGTCATTCAATTGAAATGCATCATCGAATAGTTTATGTTTAATTCTGAAAAAAGCGGCTCTGTCTTTCTTTTCGTTTGCTTTAAACGAATAAACATCCTGTCCAAACGGAAGTTGTTCAAGCTCATCATTTATTGCATTGATATCTGTCTTTGCGTTGTTAAGTGATTCGCATATCGCAGCAATAAAATCAGTAACAAACGCACTTTCAAGCTCTTGCTGCTTTTCTTCTAACTTATTTCTTGTTTCTTCTGCATCTACGTTGGAGATTTTATCCCGTTCTGCACGATACACAGAAATATATGAAATTCCACGTTCTTCAGTATTTCGTCCGGAAAGATTGCAGTATTTTATTTGTTCATCCTCAAGCTTCTTTTGGGCATTTTTGCGTTCACCTTCATACTTTTCAATGGTTGATTCTGCAACAGCAATCCCATCTGCATTATTTCTACTAAGGCGTTCATATTCAGAAATAGCTTCTTTCTTCAGTTCAAGGTGCATAATTATAAAATTATCAAAATCTCGTCGATTGTCGTTTGCAGCTTGAGTAAATTTGATGTTGTCATCTGTAATTTTTTTTATTTCCCTGTTGCAAGCGTTCTTTAAGTCGCTCAAATCTGTTCTGCGTTTATCAGCAGCATTAAACTCATTTATCGCTTTATTGCGCTGCTCCTGAAGCATTAAAAAATTTGGGTTGTTTTGCATTTCTGTCAGCTCTGCTTTATCGGTAGAATACTTCTCTATCAACTTTGGAAGCGAGTTAACAGACTCAAAACGATAATCGTTACCTGATAGTCTAAGCACTTCATATTTTTTTCGTTGAAGCAGATTTAAATCCTTGGATTTAACATAGTTTTGCTTTTCTGAATTAAGCTTCTTAAGCTCGTTTTGCTTTTGCTCAAGTTGTAGTTTTATAGAATCTCGTCCAAGATAGTATTCCATATTTGCAAAATCCAGATTACTTGCAGTAAGTCCTTTGGCAAGAGTGCCGTCTGCCATAATACCACCTTTGGGATGATTGTGTAATTCATCGAGGGTTGCACAAAGGTGAAGTCGTCCAAGTAAATAATTTGCATACAGTCTTGCTTCTTTGTTTGGAATATTCAATATTTTCGCAGCCGAGCCGGGACAAGCTTCATAGTTTTCAAGCTTATCAGTTAAGACCAGATTTAGCTTGTAATACTTTTTTCTGTGAAATATTTCTAATGCCTTACCCGTATATTGACTGTCAATAATCAAATTAAACTTATTGTTTCGTAAATAAACTTCTAAAGCATTACGCCATTGCGGGTCGCTTATTGATTCAACAAGCTCGGCAAAAGTACGAACCTTTGCTGTTATTCCTTGTAATGACAACTCCGAATTGATTTCGGTTATGGCATCTGTCACATATTTAGGATAATCGGAAATATTGTTTTCAAGTTTTTTTATGCTTTGCGAAACATTAATTATTGCTTTATCTATTTCATTAATGCTTTTATCATCATCCCACTCTTGCTTTTTCAACAAATCAATCTTTTCTTTGGTGGTGTTTTCCAGCCGCTTTAGTGCGTGATATTTTTCTTCAGCTTGGTATTGCGAATCACACAACTGATTTAAAATAGTGATTTCACTTTGTGGTAAATTAAAATCATCAAGAAAGCTTTCAAAAGATTTTTGGAGTTGAATAATGGCATTAACATTATTTTTGGCAACAGTTATCTCAGTTTCATATTGTCTTACAGCGTTTTCTAACTGTTCAACGCCTGCTGAAAAATCGCTCTGATTATACATCATCTCAGCATCGGTTCGATGTTGAAGTGCAATATTAAACGCAGTATCGGCTTCAATATATTCCTTTTCTAATCGTGTAAGTCGTTCTTTTTCTTCTTGTAATACTTTCTGTGTTTCTTGCTGTTTCTTTTCGGCAAGGATGAAATTTTGATATTTGAGTTCGGCTCTCTTTAGAATAATTGAACGTTCTGCTTTTTCGTAATCAATGGCTCTTTCCTCAATTTTGTTAAGCTGCGTTTGAATATTGAGAATGTTTGTATAAGTGTCTTTGATCTTGGCGAACTGCTGTTTCTGTTCTTTAAGATGAGCAAGAGTTTGTATTTCTTTTTCTGGTAAAACACTGTCACGAATAAATTTATCAATATTGTTTTCAGGTTGAAATGCCATCATTTTTATCAGTTTTCTACGGAGAATCTCGGGTTCTCCTCTTAACCCCAAAGCTCTTTGCAATGTGTTTATTCCTGTGGATTTAATCAAAAAATCTGTAGATTTTAAGCGTGAACCATTTATTTTCAATTCATTTTTGGGTGTGACAAATAAACTTCCATTTACCTTTTTATAGAAGTTAAAATCGGATATTCGAGATTTTGGCTTTACAAACCAAAATGACTTCCAGCTCATTTCGTCTGTTGATTCTATACATACTCCAACTGTAATATAAAAATTGTCAGCGGTGGAGAAAAACTCAACAGCGATGTAACTTATTACATTACCGTTCCTAAGGTATTGATATTGTCCCTTGCTTTTTGTGTCGCCTCGCACATAACTCAGAACACTTCTATCTCTATCCTGAGCTGCTTTATTGAACTGCGTATTTCCTGTTAATACATAAGTAAGGGCATCAAGAATAGTTGATTTACCGCTTCCGTTGGTTCCTGTGAATAGCGTTGAACCATTTATTTTTATAGGAACAGCGCCAAATCGTGACCACTGTACTAACAACATATTTGTCATAGATTTTCTTAGTAGCATTGAATTATTCATCATCCTCGTCATCCTCACTTGCAGCATATCCGACAGAGTCAATTTCTTCACTTTTCTCTTTCATTTTTGCAGCAGAACTTTCAACCATATTTTTAAATGCTGTTTCTGAAAGACAAAACTGCATTGAAGTAAACATGCGCAATTGACAGTCAACTTCTCCAACCTGACCTATTACCTCAATCAGATTAAATGTTTCAAAAAGTTTAAGAATATTAATCATAGATGTTTTGTCTATTTTGTTTTTTGCACCCAGCTTTTCTAATTGAAAATCAAGCTCTGATTTAGAAATCACGACTGCGTTCGTCAAACCGCCGTTTACAATCATTTCTTCGTACTTAAGCCATAATGCAGACAAAACTATACTTTCCTGAAGACGTAACCTTTTTCTGTTAGACTGGATGCGTCCTTCTTCACCTGCAGACGCTAAATTTGCAAGGCGAGCTACGCCTGCTTCACTATCACAGATTACGTCATATCCGATTATGCTAAAATATTCACTGAATATGTCTGTATGCTTCTTTATAAACGCAAAATCCTTGCGGTGTTCTTCGTTTTTTTCCTTAACGATAAATGTCATCTTTAAGAGCTTACGGCATATCTTCTGAAAAGTTGCCATATCAGACTGAATAAAATCATTTAAAGCTTCCAGTCGACTCATATATTGTCCTCCGATTTACTTTTAAGTGTAAAATCTCTTATGCAAAAGCCCTTTGTTTCGACAAAACTTTCATTTGGCGTTATTTCAAATCCATTTTCGTCACTGTATGCAGCTAATGACATAATGGTAAGTATATCGTTTTTACTATCAATGGGGAAATTGGCAACAGAAACTGTTTGCTTTTCGCCAAGAATGCTTAATGCATACTCTTTTACTATTTCTTTTGAGAAAGGATTATACGCTTCCTTACGGAGCTTCTCTTTAGTCCGTTCAATATCATCTTGTGACATCTCCGGTATTTCCGATTTAGTCGCTGTCTTAATTGAACGTTGCTTTTTAGGATAGCTTAAAGAGGCAGTATCAAGAAACTCCTGAGTATATATATTGAACAATTCTTCGGTATTAACAGTTGAAATATCATTGCAGCTATCCTGATTTATGTTATCAATGAGCTGTTTTAACACTTGTTGAACGTAACCCCGTGAATTACTATCGTGGTTAAGAATAAATCTGGCTCGTCCGACTGCAAGATTAAGATAGATATTTATTTTCTTTTGTATATCATTCATAAGTCTATCATAATCTTCCGTGATAAAGCGTACAGTGCAGGTCAGCATATGGTAAACTTGCTGTTCTGCTTCGCTTTCTTCTGTATAGTTTTCGTTATCGTAGCAATCAATAATCATTAAATCATAATCATCGTGATTTTTTTGTAGGTCATTAAGCTTGTTAATTATTGTACTGCGATAGAAGTGAATATTTTGTTCTTTAACAAGGCGTGAATACTCTTTTATAAATGCTCCATCAAAATATGAAAGAAGGTTTTTCGTAAGTTCGTCAAGGGTTTGTTCTTCTACGATTTGCTCAATAATTTTTTTTATTGAAGTTGAAAGCTTTTTAAGGGAATTTGCAAGCTGCTTTGCATCGGAGTATATTGGCTTTAAAGCTAATGTGTACGGATTTGATTCCCATTGTGAGCGATTATTGAGAAGATTATAGATATTAAAAATGTACGATGAATATTCGGTTTTTGGTGGCTTTATGAGATTAATAATATACTCAGCTAAAGTAATGCCATTTTCCGACATTACAACTTGTTTTTCATAAGTAACATCATCTAGATCCTCAATCAGCCACTCACAGTCATAAAATCTTCGAATTATTGCACCTGCATAGTCGTTTACATTCGAGAAGTTGTCGTTTTTCCACGATGCTTCGTCTACTTCCGACATAATAAAAGAAGCGATTGTATCACGCACTGTTTCTCTGCTGATTTTGAAGGAAACTTCATGTTCAAACAGCTTATAAATGCGTATAAGACATTCCGAATGAATCCTGTTATTGCTGTTACTTGAAAGAGGATTAAAGAAATTACTTTTAAGCTTATCAAATAAATTCATTTCCAACAAAATCACCTCGATTTACTCCATATTATTATCTTTCCTAAGCTTGCATTGTAGTATTACCGTTAGAATTGTATCATCATACTTTCAAGTAAATATTTACGGCTTTTCAAAATACACATACTTATTTCGTATATACTGTTCCTTGACGGTTATTTGTTCTCCAGTCAACATCTTTATCCTAACAGAATGTATCAGCACTTCCAAACTAAAACTAAGCTGGTGACTACTTAACAACCAAAGTATCGATGATTTATTCCGTATATTTCTTAAAGTTTTCTGCCTGCTCAAATATTTCTTTGAATATCTCGTCTTTGGGAACAGGTGGGTATCCATTGTCAGCAAGGACAAGAATTAAATCGACTTTAAGCTCTGCTTTTATATCTTCACGTTGTGACCAATCAGTATACTTTGCTTTATCGTCTACTACTTTTTTTACAGCACGAGATAGCAGAATTAATTTGTCCTCCGGATAGTCAAACTCATACTTCTTGGCTATTGCTGCGAGAATATCATAAAAAGCTTTTTCTTCATAGTCAATTCCCATTTTAACAAATGAGTTTTTTTCTTCTTTAAGTTGTGCTAGTAATTGAGATAGTTGTTCAGCTACATCATCAAGCACTTCGTTTGCATAGGCAGCATCCTTGCGACGATTGTTATATTCATCAACAACGTGCTTCATCCTATCTGTAAATTCAACTCCTTTGATCTTATTTACCTTTTTGAATTCCTCGATTGCCTGTGATAGCAAACGCTCAAGCAATTTGATTTTGGTATTTGGCAACTGAATTCGATTGATTTTATCAATATACTCATCACTGAAAATATCGACATTAATATGCTTTCCAGTTTCAAAAAGTTCCTCAATGCCGTCTGATTGGATTGCACCCTCAAGCATTTGACGAACACGTTCATTCATTTGTGATGTATCAGGAGCATCACCTTTAGTAAGTTTAAACAGAATAGAACGTATTCCCTGATAAAATCCTATATACTCTCGCTCTGTATCAGAGATACTTTCATCTGAACTACAAAGATTGAACGCCTGTTTTAGGCGCTTTACAGCAGCCATAAATCTCAATTCCATTTCTTCTGAAAGCTGAACATATTCTACTCCACGTTTCAAACATTCAAGCTGTTCTTTAGGCGAACCATAGAAATAGTCGTGAGAATTAAAGTTTCCCATCATCTGTGATAATACTTCCAACTGGTCTTTCACAATGACGATAGATTGTTCAACACCTTCAAATTCGTCACTTTTGTAGTTGGTATATTTCTTGAGTGCAACATTCATATTGTTTTTAATGCCTATGTAGTCAACAATTAAACCTTTATCTTTGCCCTCATATACACGATTTACACGAGATATAGTCTGAATAAGGCTGTGCTGTTGTATTGGTTTATCAATATAAATTGTATCAAGACACGGAACATCAAATCCTGTCAACCACATATCTACGACGATTGCAATCTTGA
Source organism: Bacillota bacterium (assembly GCA_023439835.1). Lineage (GTDB taxonomy): Bacteria > Bacillota > Clostridia > Oscillospirales > Ruminococcaceae > SZUA-444. The sequence continues at coordinate 29,830 of JAEXUW010000020.1, forward strand.
AATTTGATTTGATATTTTTAAACTGTCTATCAAGCTCTTTGCGATAATCATTAGTTCCAAGCATATCATACAGTTCTTTTACATCATCTTTGCTCCGTGTCATTACCATTTGAAGTTTTTCCATCGGCTTTAATTCTTTTTTGTCTGATTCAGACAGCACAACACCGTCATCACATATTTTTTTCACTGCCAATTCAGGTCGTAATTCGATGAGTATCTTATAAAAATCGTATGCAATATAGCGATTTGAGCATACAAACATTGCTTTTCCGGCAACCGTTGCTTTTTCAACAACTCTTGTTTCATAGTGATCGATAAAATCGTTTGCAACGGCTCTCAGTCTATCGGGGTCGCCAATAATTACGTCAAGTTTAGCAACCGCTTTTTGACTTTCCTCAATTTGATAGTCATTCGTGCCTTCATCAGCACATTGAGCATAATACTTCTCTATTTCCTGAATGCGGTCTTGATATAGAGTAACTTTTGCTGCACGTCCATCGTATACAAGATTAACGGTAATTCCGTCTTTTACCGACTCCGTCATCGTATATGCGTCAACTACATCGCCAAAGACTTCAATCGTTCCGTCTACTGGTGTACCTGTAAATCCAACATAAGTTGCATTGGGTAATGAGTCGTGAAGATACTTTGCAAAACCATACTTTTTCTCTACACCATTATCTGTTATCTTAACCTTTTGGTTCAAATTGATTTGTGAACGATGAGCTTCGTCAGAAATACAGATTACATTACAACGGTCAGTCAATAGATCCAATCTCTCTGAGAATTTTTGAATTGTAGTAAGAAATACTCCACCGCTTGTAATGCCTGTTAATGCCTCTTTCAATTCGTCACGAGAACCTATATCAACAATTTTGTTATCACCAATAAACTTCTTGGAGTTCAGGAAGTTTTCTGATAATTGGTCATCAAGGTCTGTTCTATCCGTAATAACAATTATCGTTGGACTTAGAAAATGCTTATCTTTCATCAGAAGACGTGCGAGATATACCATAGTATAGCTTTTGCCACAGCCTGTTGAGCCAAAATATGTACCCCCCTTTCCGTTTCCGTCTGGGCGCATATTGTTTTTTATGTTTTTTAATATTTTTGTCGCAGCAAAAAACTGGGGATAGCGACATACTATTTTCAAATTTTTATCCGAAGTATCGGGGAAATAAATAAAGTCCTTAATTACAGCTAATATACGGCTTTTGGCAAAAAGCCCCTTTATCATTGTGGTAAGCGAACTTATACCGTCAACTTCTTCGTCATTATCGTTAATTTTTCTCCAAGAATAAAAACTGTCATATGGAGCGAAAATAGAGCCGTATTTATTGCTTGCACCATCGCAAATAGCAACAAAAGCGTTATATTTTAATAATTCAGGTATAGCTCGAACATACCTTACGGTTAGCTGAGTATAAGCGTCGTGAATAGTAGCATTCTCTCTAACGGCACTTTTAAACTCAAAAACTAAAAGAGGTAAACCGTTTATATATACTATGCCATCTGGAATACGTTTTTCATAGCCTTGAATTTCAACCTGATTGACAACTTTGAAAATATTGTTTTCTGGAGTAAAAAAATCAATTAACTCAATAAAGATGTCTTTTTTTCTTCTATCTTCTCTATTGAATGTAAAGCCGTTGCTCACCATATCCATAATGGCTTTATTTGCTTCATAAAGAGAGCCTGAAACAGAACGGAGCATAAGAATAATCGAATTCACTTCGGTTACAGTTATATCATCCTGTGAGTATTTATCAAGAAGATACATCTTAATATCTTCTGTAAGCAAAACCTCGGTATTCTCCCTATGAATACTATCGCCTGTATAATGCGAATATCCTTCGTCAGCAAGCAATTCCATAATCGCAGCCTCTAATGTAGCTTCGTTGAATAACACTATCGTAGCCCCCTTTTATATTTTATTTATCGATATCAGAAATAGCTTTAATAAATGAATCTCGCTTTACTTCCCATCTATTATCTGGAATGGACAAAGAAAACAACTCTAAAAGTTGCTTTTTGAGGTCGCATAAATGTGTTTTCAACATTTCTTGGCTTTCTTTATATTTTAAACCTATTTGTCTTGGGCTTATTGCTCCTTTTATATCAGGAAAATCAAAATCAGGCAATAAAACTGTAATGTATGTATTCTGCAAAACCCACGATGCACCCATTTCATTTAAGCAAGCAGGACTTTGATAATAGTTTTTTGAGAGTAAATATATAACATGTAGATTGTACTCATTAAACTGTGACTTCAAATAGTTATAAATATCTTCGCCTAGTGGAATTGAGTAATCAGGTATTGAAGAACAAAACATCGTTTTGTCAGAAAGCCCCAAGTCAGCCAGAAACTCAACAAAAGGAATAATATACTTCACATCGTTCGACGAATGACTGATAAATACTTTTGGTTTCTTCACAATAGCTTCCTCCTTTTTCATTCCTGCTTCCGCAGGGTAATACTTATCAATGTTTTTTTTGATAACATTTAAAGAGCTTGCAAGTTCGTCAAACATTTTTCTCTCGTCATAATGTTTTCCATCAAACTTCTTAATAACTCCAATTGGATTTATCAGATTAAAAACATAAGTGTCATGTGTTTCATCGTATATGGATTGCAGCTCAAAAATTATAGTCTGTTTCCACATAATAAATTCAGCGTTATCGTAAATATAATCACCACTTGGAACAATTAAGCCTTTATGTGGTTCAAAATGCCTAAATAGAGTGTAAATATGAGGAATTTGTTCTATTAGTTCAAGTAAGTCTTTTTTCATTATTTATTCCTCCAGTAAATGATAATTTAGCGGCTTAAACTGGTAAGAATTGTTGATAAAGCGTCATTAAGAGATTTTATCTCTTTTCGAGTTTTATCTTCTAATTCAAAGTATGCAGCGAGCAATTTATCAAAGTGCTTTTCTGTTCTTTCATCGGCAACGATAAATTTTCTATAACGTAGATTCTCGTCAAATGTTATTTGTGGGAAAGTACCTGATTTTCCGTCTGCTTCTCGGTGCAGTTCATCAAGCGTTTTCTCCATTGTAAGATAATGGTAGATACGCAAGTTAGACAGCTCGGACTGTGTAGTTCTTAAAACCATTAGTTTTGTTGAAACTACATAATCATCTGCCGGAAAGGTAACAAGAGCGTATCTTTTATTTGCAGGTCTTATTTCACTGAAAAGAATATCGCCTTGTGCTATTTGTTTTTTTGCTTGTCCTGGCATTTCTGCAACAGTCATATATGTATTGCAAAGAAAATCGCCAGCTAAAATGTCTGAGGTATTCAAAAATACCAAACTTTCATTATCGAAAGAATGAGTCTTTGAAAAACTTTCAATATAATCACCTAATTCAGTGATTTTCCAACCAATAGGCAAGTCGCCAAACTCGTTCGAGTACCTTTCTGAACTAGCATAAGGTGACAAGAACTCGTTGAACCAACGATAATATATTGTGTTGATTTCAGCCGCTAAATTATCATTTATCTGCTGTTTCAATGCAATTCGGTCAGTTATAGCTTTATATACATTTACAATTTCTCTTTGCTTGTCGATGCTTGGAATAGGAAGTTCAACAAGCAACATTTCTTCCCAACTAAAGATTTCACGCACACTTCCGTGTGACTTGTAACGAGCATATCTGTCAAACTCAGGTCTAGAAAACCAAAGCATAAGATATTCATTATCAAGCTTGCTAGTATTTTTTATCTGAAACACAGTATACGAGCTTGAAATAATACAATTATCGCTGTTTAATAAAGCAATAGAAATCTTTTCACCATTTCTCGATGTTACAGGACCGTATGCAAATTGTCCTGTTCTGACAACTTTATAGCTTGAAAGGTCTGTGCCAACAATATTTGCAATAGACGGAATAAACTGTTTCGTAATACTTACTCCTAAGAGATTGGTAATCTTTAAATCCTTGTTTCTTGAATCTACCGTTTCAATATAATTACCTAAGACCTTGTAATTCTCATTTGATTTCATCTTTTGCACCTCATCCTATGTATTTTCTGTGTGCTATCTTAACATTCTGTTGCTTTACCATCGCATAATGCATTGTTGTATCTATTTTTTGATGTCCCAGAAGCTGCTGAACCTGCTCAATAGGCATTCCCTTGTCTATTGCTGTTGTTGCGAGCGTTCGCCTGAACTTATGAGGGTGAACTTTTGCAATGTTAAGTTGCTTTCCAAGATCCCGAAGTCGCCGCTCCAATCCACCAATAGTTAGTCTGTTGTGTGGATGGGCAAGCGATACCAAAAGAGCTGGATTATCATCACAGCGACTGTTCAGATAATTTTGAAGATGAAGCTTTGTCCTTGCATCAAAATATACCATTCGTTCCTTGCTGCCTTTACCGAAAACGATGCATTCCCGCTCCGAAAAATTCATATCAGAACGATTAAGATTTACAAGTTCGCCAATTCTCATCCCTGTTGAAGCGAGAATATCGACAATAGCTAAATCTCTAAGAGTAGTACAACTATCGCGCATAAACTCCAACGCTTCATCTGTAAATGTATCCTTGACCGTTTTTGTTGTTTTAACTTTGTGAATACGCCTAACAGGACTTTTCACTATCAAGTCCTCATCCTCTAGCCAAGAAAAGAAACTTGAAAGGATACGCCTAATATTATCAATAGTAACTTTGCTTGATTTTCTCTCCATTTGATAATCAAGCAAATATTGACGTAAATCATTGGTTGTCATCTGTTGCGGTTGCTTACCTATCGCCATTATCATAGTTTCAATTGTATTTCGATAATAATTTAAAGTCTTGTCAGAACAGCCCTCTATATGCTTTGCCGCTATGAACCGTTCCATAACATTTTCGTTCGCCGTTTCATTACAACCGCTTATTTCTGATACTTCAACGTTGAATAAGCAGTTATGTAATACTGCTTGCAACTTCAAAAGCTGTTCGTTGTTCAAAAAAGGAAGCATCCCTTGCTCAATCCTGCTAATCAATTCTTCTTTCATTGTCATTCTCCTTGTTTTCAGAGAACGACATCAACGGCAGTCCCTTTAAGTTACTCTCGCCGTTGGTGAGAGTGCGTTGTTTCAATGTTTGCTGCGCTTTACACTAACCGAACTCACGGACACAAGATATAATTTGCTATCTTTTCTTTGATATGCTCTGACGCAGCACGAAACGCTACCATTTGTGGCAAATACAGTAATGCTATTCCATTCATCAGGCTTTACCTCTATAAAATTTGAGCTGTTCGGAAAACCTAAATCATAGTAATTACACAACTTGTTTTCAATTGTACCATAATCCAAACTGCTACATTCAAATTCAAAACCTTCCATATAAATCTCCTTATACGATGATAAATGATAATTTAGAAGCTACTGCACTTACAATTTACAAGTCTTTCTTTGTTGACTATGAGCCGTTTGATGGCTCTCAGCCCGAATCTTGGATAGATGTAACAATAGATGATATTTCACAGGATGTGATTTGCGGAAAAACGCCACCAACCGCCGACGCAGAGAATTATGGTGGAAATGTCCCATTCATCACCATCCCCGATATGCACGGAAATGTCTATACCACATCTACCGAACGCTTTTTATCGGACAAGGGCGTGGCAACGCAGGCGAATAAGTCTTTGCCAGATAACAGCATTTGTGTAAGCTGCATAGCTTCTGTGGGGTTAGTCTGTCTTACAGCCGAGACGAGCCAAACTAACCAACAGATTAACTCTATAATTTGCAAAAAAGGAATTAGCCCTTTCTATGTATATATAAAAATGACAACGCTGACCGAATATCTCAAACAGCTTGGAGCTGGTGGAAGCACTACACTAAATGTCAACAAGACACTTTTCGGTCAAATACCATTTCTATTACCGGATGAAATAACAATGAATGAGTTCCACAGAAAGGTTGAACCGCTGTTTTCTACAATCAAAGCTAACCAATTTGAAATACAGCATTTAGAATCCTTGAAATCCTTGCTCTTGACGCAGATTTCAAGCCGCTAAATTATCATTTATCTGCTGTTTCAATGCAATTCGGTCAGTTATAGCTTTATATACATTTACAATTTCTCTTTGCTTGTCGATACTTGGAATAGGAAGCTTCATTCTGCAAATATCATCCCAAGTTATTCCGCCTCTTACGCTTGCATCGGTTTTCAGCCAACAAATCCTGTCAAATTCAGGACGTCTAAACCACATCATCAGATATGCATCATTAAGAATTTCCCTGTCAATTATTTCGAACATAAAATATGCTGGAGAAACGATTGCTGGAACTTCATCTGTATAAAGAGAAACTGGAAGTCTTTCATCACGTCCAACGTGCATTGGATTGCAAGCAAATTGACCTTTCTCAATAAGCTTATATCTACTCAAATCCGTGCCAATAACATTTGCAACAGATGGCATAAAGTATTTATTTATGTTTATTCCAAGCACACGGTCTGTAATTGCATTCTTATTCCTGTTATCAATAAGTCGGATGTGATTGCCTAACACATCATAATTTGATTTCATATCCAAGCTCCTTAAATACAGAAAGCAAATCTTTCTTTGATTTTTCTTCAGCGACGAGTAATTCACCAAGTTCGCTCTGCAATGCTTTCATTTTTGTATCAAAGTCTATATTTTCATCCCTGTTGATAAATTCAATATATCTGCTAGGAACAAGAGTAAACCCTTTTTCTTTGATTTCATCATAAGAAGCACTGTAACAAAACTCAGGCTTATTGCTGTATTTGTTTTCGTAGTCAGTTGACTGCCAAATATGATATGTATCAGTTACAACGGCTCTATCATCAGGAGTAAGCTCAGTATATTTCTTTTCAAAGGGTGAACCCATCTGACGCAAGTCCATAAACAATATTTCCCGTTCGCGATTTCGATATTTTGTCAGCTTGCCGTTATGGTCAACGGTACGAGCTTTTTTGTTCTTGTTTAATATCCACAAGGTTACGCTTATATCTGTAGTATAAAACATACTTCTAGGAAGAATAATAATCGCTTCAATAAGATTATTTTCAATGAGCTGTTGACGTATTTTCAACTCCGTTCCATCGTCAGATAAAGCTCCGTTGGCAAGAAGAAAACCTGCTACTCCGTTCTGTGACATCTTTGAAACTATGTTAAGTATCCAACCATAGTTTGCATTGCTTGTTGGTGGGACTTCATAGCCATTCCAACGCTCGTCTTTAATTAATTCGTTGTCTGCTCGCCATTCTTTTTGATTGAACGGAGGATTCGCCATAATGTAATCAGCTTTGAGGTCCTTATGTTGGTCGTTGGTAAACGTATTTGCCGCCATTTCGCCGAGATTTGCAGATATTCCTCTGATGGCAAGGTTCATTTTTGCAAGCTTATATGTTGTATTTGTGTATTCCTGCCCATATATAGATATATCACGGGAAGTTCCTTGGTGTGCTTCAATAAACTTGACGGATTGAACGAACATTCCTCCTGAGCCACAGCAAGGGTCATAAATCTTACCCTTGTACGGTTCAATAAGTTCGGCAATTAGATTAACAATGCACTTTGGTGTGTAGAATTCGCCCTTGCCTTTTCCTTCAGCAAGCGCAAATTTCCCTAGAAAGTATTCGTATATTCGCCCAATGATGTCGTTCCCCTTATCCTTTTGAGTATCAATTTTATTGACGTCATCAAGTAATGAAGCTAATTTGGCGGTATCAATATGTAAACGGGAATAATAGTTGTCCGGCAAGGCACCTTTCAATGAAGGATTGTTTTTCTCAACAGTATAAAGAGCCGTATCAATCTTTAATGCAATATCGTTTTGCTTTGCATTTTCCATTATAAATGACCAACGTGACTCAACAGGCAAAAAAAACACATTCTTCATAGTGTAGAATTCAGCATAATCCAAGTATGCTTCTTTATCATCTTTAATTAATTCTTTACGTCGAGCTTCAAACTTATCGCTCGCAAACTTTAAGAAAAATAAGCTTAATACAACGTGTTTATATTCTGCGGGTTCAACTGAGCCACGCAGCTTATCAGCAGATTTCCATAAGGATTCTTCCATAGTAGTTTCTTTTGCTACGGTTTTTGCCATCTTTATCATCCTTTCATATTTTGAATGTAAACATTTTCATTTATTATACCACGTTTTTTGTCAAATTTCAACAAAATCGAAAAATATTTTGGTCGCCGAACTATGCAACAGGATGGCAATTACCGCAAGGCGTGTATCCATCTGCAATAGCTTTATTATAGTCATTTGTATAAGCTTTGTTCTTCTCTTTGATTTTCTTCACAGAAGAGCAAGTTGAATAGTGAATTTTCATAGTGCTTGTATTCAATACATATCTGTAAGAGCCGTCTGAAATGGTATCAGCGGCTTGTTTTATTGTGGTAATGGTCGTTTCAGCAGGAGCTTTATACTCTGATGGTGACTTGTCAACGGATACGGTTGTTCCGTCAGAACTGAATACAATCGTTCCTTGAATATCCGTTCTGAATGTTTGAACGCCTTTATCTGCCAAACGCTTTAGGATTATATCGTCTGGATGTCCGTATGAATTACCTGCACCAACGCTTATAACTGCATAGGTAGGTTCAACTTTCTTGAGGAAGTTTGCTGTTGTCGAACTTTCCGAGCCGTGATGTCCGACCTTGAGAACGTCGCACTTGATGTTCGTCCATATTCCGTCCTCTTCACTTTTCTCTGCATCGCCGGTAAACAAGAAACGGTTGTCACCGTAAGTGAGCTTGATGACCAAGGAGCAGTTGTTCAGCTCATCATTATCAACTGTTTTTGGCGCAACAACTTCAATCAGTAAATTGCCATCATCGAGAATGGTATCGCCCGCCATAGGGGAGTATGTTTTAGCTCCGCTGCTCTGAATAGCAGTAAGCATATTTTCATATGCTTTCGTTGTATTCGTTGCAGGACTGAGGTAAATGCTTGATACATTGAAATTGTTTATGACATCTGCCATTCCTCCCATATGGTCTGAATGAGGATGTGTTTCAACAACATAATCAAGGCTGTCATATCCCTGTTGATGTATGTATGTAATAATCTTGTCGGCTTGACTTTCTTCCGCTGCGTCTATGAGCATAGTTTGACTATTCGGTAGTTCAATAAAAATGCTATCGCCTTGGTCTACGTCAATGAAATGAACATACATTTTCTCGTTGCTTGACTTCGTTCCAATTGATGAAATAATTGTTTCTTCTGATGCTATAATGTTTGTTTGCTCTGAAGTATCTGAGGATTGTTCTCCCAACTTAGTTGTAATAGTCGCAGAACTCGCTTCCGAAATCTCAGAAGCTTTTGAACTTGTATCTAAGGCTGTATTTAGTGCAGAAGTAGCATTCGATGAAGAACAGGCTGAGAATAATAGCATAGAGGATAACGCAAGGGGCAAAATCACTTGCTTAAACAATTTCATATTGAACTCCTTTCGGTATACCAAAGGCTTATACTTATAGTCTATTATAAACCGGTGTTTCATTGTACGCCCAATGGAATACAAATAAGCCACTCTTTACGCAAAAGTGACTTACTTTTTGACTGACTTAGCTATGAAATTTATTACCTCTTCGGGAGTAGGTTTCGTCCCTTTCCGTGGAATTCTGCTCCAGTATGCTTGAACAGCTTTATCCGTTGACTTCATTCCTTCATCAATAGCAGCCTGAATTTCTTTGCGTACTTCGGAAACGCTTATGCCCTCTTGCTGTGCGACTTTTCTTAATGCGTTCTTTGCATTCATATTACATCTTCTTTCTCATAAAATAGTCATTAGAAAATTATATCACTTGACTTGTATAGTGTCAATATGACACCATACAAAAAGAAACCAGTGTGGTATCATTAATGTGTATCTTATTTTAAGGAGATAGACCAATGGCTGTAATAAAAACGCAATTCACATTAAGGCTTGACCTTATTGACCACGCCAAAATAAAAAAGATTTCGGAAGAAGAAAATCGTTCAATGACTAATATGATTGAAATGCTTATCAAGAAAGAAATTAAGCGTTACGAGAATGAAAATGGAGAAATCAAAATAACTGATGAGGATATAACTATTCAGTAAAATGACTAAAGGGCAAATCGTGATTTTCACGATTTGCCCTTTTACTGTTTTATCAGCATAATTATGCCTTATTCCAGTTCTCCCGAACGTTTCTTCTGTGCTCCACGTTCCTGAGAATTGTCCATACCAATAATCATATCAACATTTTTCATAATGACTTCAAGCTCTTTCTGTTGGGATTTTGCCGAACCATATTGCTGATACAGCTTGTCCTTTTCTACATAAAGTGACTGCTGTTCGGCTCGGAGTTCCTTGATAAGTGGTGTCTTGCCGTCTTTCATATACGGCTGCAAAGATTTCTCTGCTGCCTTGAAAAGAATAAGCTCGCTGTCGTGTTCTCGCTTATACCTTTCTTTGAACGTAACCGTTTCTAGTTTTGCGGCTATCAGCTTGGTCTGACGATAAACCTCAATATCGTGAATGATACAGTCAATCTCTTTGATACGGCTTTCAATCGGCTTGAGCTTAGAACGGGAAGTATCATAAATTTGTTTCGTTGCCGTCATCTTTTCGGTCAGCTCGTTATAACTCTGAATGTTGTTGTCGGAAAGATAATTCATAGTCTTTGCCGCCATTTTCAGATTGTTTATCATTGCCCATTGTTCGTAACCGTGTGACTGTTTTGCCTTGATGCTGTTCTCAATATCAATGAGAAGGCTGATAGGCTTTTCTTTTTCAGCGGTAACATCAATTCGGCTAGAAATACCCTTGATACGTTCCTTTATTCTTTCCTCCGTGTAGTTCTCACCAAGAACTTTTGCACGAGAGAAACGCTCCTGACCGTCAGCTCTGAATGAAATGTGTTTGCCCTGCTTGATTTCATATTTCAGCTTCGCCATTAATGCAAGGAATTCGTCCCAATCCTGAGCCTGAATGATACAGCGGTCAATGTTTTTTCTGAGCTGTGTTTTCCAACTCGTACCTTGCTTATCGGCAACATATTCGTTGTATTCCTTGCCTTTATTTTTTGTCGGAGTGATAACAGATAAGCTGTGTTCTTTGCAGAGCGTATCGCTCATCCGACGGATATAATAATAGCTGTTTGGTGTTGAGTGATATTTTTTGAAATCCTTAAAACTGACAGAGTTTATCATTATGTGATTATGCAGATGTCCCTTATCTATATGCGTTGCAACGACATATTGAAAACGACCTTTAAACAATTTATCAGCAAGCTCAATTCCGATTTGATGAGCAGTATCTTTGTCGGTTTCGCCCGGTGCAAAGGACTGTATCAAATGAAACGCAAGGTAGCCGTCTTTTTTGTCGTTATACTGTCTGACTTTATCAAACTCAATACAAGCCGTATGTGGAATGCAGGCATATCCCGTACACAACATTTTCTCCTCAGTTTTGTCTGGATTTTCGATGTAATCAAGAGCTTTATTCAAGGAAGTTGTGATAGGATGGATTTCAGTAACTGCCATATTTCCTCCTGTTTATCTTTTATTTCTTTCACATCATCAGCATATAACGATTCGGTTGCATTTGCTCTCTTGGCTATCTGATTAATATTTCGACTCACGCCCTCAATGTTCTGACTTATGCTATTGAAAAAAGAGTAGTCAGGCTTAATCAAGTAACCGTCCATAGAAATTTTTCGCAGATACGTTGACATATTTTTTAGTCCAATAAGAGCCATTCGTTGTTTGATTACTTCCTTTTCGTTTTCAGTAACATAGAATGTGAGCATCACATTTCTTGTTCGTTGTCCACTCATTTTTATCCTCCTTGCAAATGAGAATTTTTTTGCAATCGTTCAAGGCAGTATTGCCGCCATTAAAAGGGTTTGGGAATATCCCAACAAGCCGATTTTGAAAAAATCGTGCCTTTGTCTGCGAGTGAGTTTTTCTTGAAAAACACCGAGTGTCTAGACAAAGGCTATGCTTGCTAGTATCCCAGCCTTACCCCGCAGGGTATGAGCAACTCTTTCAAGAAAACGTCCTTTTAAAGCGACTTTTTCAATGAATTATGCAAAATATTCTTCTTTAAATGTGAACTCGTTCGACTTCATTACAGGAATGAAGTGCATATAAAAACACTCAATCGCTTTATCAAAGCACCTGAAATAATTAGAGCGTGACATTTCAAGAATTTCGATTATTTCATCGTGCGTATACTTGAAGTTATCATAGTAGTATCTTGTCAGAATATCATAATAGACCTGACCGTTATCAGGATAGTCACGAACCATAACAATGGTTTTGTCCAGTATCTGAAGGAGCGATAGGCTCTTGTGACAGCTATCCAGTTTGTCATTGAATTTTCGGCTGTCAATGTTCGTTTCGAACTCGACAAGCGAATTTACTAAATCCGATAAATGCTTACGGCTTGTTGTGTATGTAAGCTCGTCGAGATATACGATTTCGTTGTTCACGTTGTGCAGCACTTTTCGATAAAGGCGAAGCAGAGCTTTAACTGATTTTGAATGTGAATTTTGCGATACATCCATAGATTTCCCTCCCAATAAAACAAAACGACTGATACTTTTTTCAATAACCTCTTGACAAAAACCGCACAAAGCGTTATACTAAATACGAACAGTAGGAACAAGTAATATTATACTCGGAACTATCGTTACTGTCAAGAGGTTCTGAACAAAATGTTCGTAACAAACGAACATCTAAAGAAGAGGAGAATTTCTATGGAACTCAAAGAAAAAATTACAAAGCTCAGAAGAATGAAAGGATATACGCAAGGAGAGATGGCTAACATTGTGGGGGTTACTACTCGTGCCATTCAGAATTATGAAAACGGCTCACGTTATCCAAAGAAAGATATTCTTGCAAAGATTGCTGAAGCGTTGGGTGTGGAAGAAACTTCTCTTGCAACGGACGAAGAAGAATTTATCATTGAGGCAAATGAAAAATACGGCTCAAGAGGTAAAGCTGCCGCTGATAAATTGATACACAATGCGAACGCTCTGTTTGCGGGCGGTGATGTTTCCGAGGAAGATAAGGCTCTTGTGCTTGAAGCAATACAGCAAGCATACTGGGAAGCAAAGATAATTAATAAAAAATATATTCCGAAAAAATATCGTAAAAATAATTAAGAGTAATTCCGTTGTACTGACAATGACACATTGGAATATGCTATTATTATTTAAACGAATAAATCTATGAAATGACAGCGAAAGGGGTGTGGAAATGTATAGAGATAGGATTTTTGAATTTACACAAAAACTTATTAAGCGTTATCGTACAAGCAATCCGTATGATATGGCTGAAATACTTGGCATAAAAATTGATTACAAGCATTTTAGTTCTCTCAAAGGAATGTACTTCGTTGTAGAACGCTGCGCATTTATAACATTAAGCGATACTCTTGATGAAACGATGGAGAAGATTGTTCTATTTCACGAAATTGGTCATCACTTACTTCACAGACACCTTGCCGCAAAATCGTTTCAGGAATTTGGACTGTACAATATGTCCTCGAAGCCTGAAATGGAAGCAAATATTTTTGCGGCGAATATGCTCATCGACGATGACGAACTGGACTCTCTTGCACGAGATAATTATACTACAACACAGATTGCCCGTATGCTATATGTTCCACACCAAATGCTTCTGATAAAAATGCAGGATATGAACAACAGAGGTTACGATTATAATTTGGATTATAATCCGAGAGCAGATTTTCTCGGCAGATAGGAGATATGTTATGTTTAAACCCATTTATGAATTTCTTACAAGTCCTCTCGGATTGCCGATAGAGTGGTATTATGAGTATCTCATTCTAGCCATAATTGATTTTGTTGCATACAAACTTGCCTTTAGCAAGGTCGGAGATTTGTATGGTAGCGGAATAATAAGCGGAAGCTCCTCAGGTTCGTTTCTTCATTGGATAATCAGAGCTTTCTTTTTTATCGTTATATGGGCAGTTACATATGGAGTTATATGGCTCGGAAAATTCGTGATTGCAAACTGGCAGATTATTTTGATGTCCGTAGGAGGTATCGTTGGAACAGCTCTTATTTGTATTCTGATAATTGCAATAATGAGAAAAATAAAACAGCACAGGACGGTGAACGTTAATGTCTGATAATGCTCGTACATTCACTCAACGTTTGAAAATTATTTACCTCTACAAAATTCTTCTCGAACGCTCGGATGAGGAACATCTTATCACAATGCCTGAAATCATTTCACAGCTTGAGTTTTACGGCATATCCGCAGGACGAAAAGCTCTGTATGATGATATTGAAGCATTGAAAACTTACGGACTAGATATTATTTCTGTTCGTGGCGATAAGTCGGGATATTATGTTGCAAGCCGTGATTTTGAATTGCCTGAACTGAAACTGCTTGCCGATGCAGTTACTTCCTCACGCTTTCTTACCGAGAAAAAATCCTCGGAGCTTTTAAAGAAGATTGAAAGTCTTTCAAGTATTTATCAGGCAAAGCAAATCAAACGTCAGGTTTATATAGCTGACCGTGTAAAAGCGATGAACGAAAGAATTTATTTGAATGTTGATGTTATTCATCGTGCAATAGCGGAGAACAAGCAAATCTCGTTCAAATACTTCGATTACGATATGCAGAAACATAAAAAGTTTCGTGACGGACTTCGTGTTTGTTCGCCGTATGCTCTTTCTTGGGACGATGAACGGTATTATCTGATTGCGTTTTATCCAAAGCGTCCCGACAATTATACTAATTTTCGTGTTGACAGAATGGAGAACGTTGAAATAATCTCCGATGAAGCAAGGTATTTGCCACAGAAATTCAACTTGTCGGAATATATGAACTCGACATTTTCTATGTTCAGCGGTGAAACGCAGGAAGTTAAGCTGCGATTTCATTGTTCCCTCGTGAATACAGTGATTGACCGCTTCGGAAAAAATATAACGCTCCGTCCCGATGACGATGAATGGTTTACGATAAGAGTAAATGTCAAAGCCGAGCCGCCGTTTTTCGGTTGGCTGTTTCAGTTTGGAACAAAGGTTGAAATCGTTAATCCGCAGGAGTTAAAAGAAAAGTACATAGAACAGCTTCAGACTGTATTATCATCTGCAAAGGGAGATTAAATATGCTTATAACCGGATTACATCACATTTCAATGAAATGCCACAAGAGTAATGAATATAACAAGGTCATATCCTTTTACACCGAAGTTCTCGGCTTACAGATTGTCCGCACTTGGGGAGGAATTGAACCAGACGGAGTTATGTTCGATACTGGAAACGGACTAATAGAAATTTTCGCTAACAGCGACAGCGAACCTGAACTCGGTATCATTCGTCATTTTGCTTTGTCAACAGACGATGTGGATGGTTGCGTAAAAGCTGTAAAGGATGCAGGATATGAGGTTTTTATCGAACCCAAAGATATTTTAATACCCTCAGAGCCGCCGTTCAAAGCACGAATGGCTTTTTGCTTCGGTCCTCTCAGTGAACAGATAGAATTCTTTCAGGAAATGAGGTAAGAAAGTGACTGAGCTTATTTTGCGAAAAGCGATTGTTATTGACTTGGGGAATGTAGAGCATTTATATAAATCTGTAATCGGTCAGATCGGTTGTGCTTGGAATGAAAAATATCCATCAGCGGAAGATATAATGAATGATTATAATGCAGGCTGTTTGTATGTTTTCAGCAACAAATATCAAACTATTGGTGCGGTTTCGGTTGTTCCCGAAAATGAATTAGATGACATTGATTATTGGACAATAAAAGACGGAACTCACAAGGAAATTGCAAGAGTTGTCATCTCACCGTCATTTCAAGGGAAAGGCTACTCAAAGAAGATGCTTCTACAACTTTTTTCGATATTATCAGCACAGGGATGTAAGGCAATTCATTTGCTTGTTTCTAAAGAAAATCCGGCTGCAATTAATCTGTATAAAGCTCTCGGTTTTTGTTTTTTAGGTGAGTGTTACAGATATGAACATAGTTATTTTATCTGTGAAAAGGAATTGATAATTTTCATCAAACAATAATGATGGGACTAAAGTGGGACTTAATTGGGACTCTTTTGGTACTGACATTGGACTTTCAAGATGTTATAATGTGTATGCTGGCAGATTATGTGCTTTTGCATACAATTTAATATAGGCTTTTCGCCGTACTGTTTTCGGACAGTACGGCTTTTTTTATGCCCAAAATCTGTCGGCTAATACGCCGCAGCAATGAGGACTTACGGATTTTTCCGTAGGTCTTTTTTTGTTGCCCAAAGGAGCAAACAGATGAGGCAATACAGCGAAGCAGTCGCAAGGTATCCGTAACCTCCGTTTTGATTTTCACCCAATTCAAAATCAAAACGGAGGACTTACAAATGCCAAAGACTTTTTTCATTATGAACGACAGAGCTGACAACTCAAAGGGATACACACAGGTATCGGAAGATTACATCAAGGGTTATATTGACGGCTTTACAGACGGCAGACCGTATTTCATTAACCTCGGCTATGCCATTATGGAAACAACAAGGGAAAACTACTGTTCCTTTTATAAAGATTACCGCCGCCACAGATATTTGGCAGAAGAAGCCGCTAAATTCGGAGTACTTTCTTATGACACACTCGACAACGATGAATTTAACGGTTCAGATATTGTTGTTGATACATCAGAACGATTTGAAGATGTGATTGACAGAAAACTTATAGAACAGCGATTGCCTGAACTGATTTCAAAGCTGAACGAAACAGAACGAGAGTTTGTTCTTGATATTTACTTTCGCAACATTAGTGAAAGAGAGCTTGCAAAGAAATTTCTCGTTTCTCATACCGCTATTCAAAAACGTCATAGGACGATTATCAAAAAACTAAAAAAATATTTTTGAAAGTAGGTTGCCACCCCTCTCTTTTTTCGGCTTAAAAAGTGAGGGGTAAAAAACTCCTCAATCAGATTTTTGAAAATTGAATAACAGCACATCAGAAACGTTCCTCTCATTTACCCTAACAAGGTAAGCGAAAAAAGAGATACGCCATGACTCACAATTTCACGAACGGTAAGCAAGCAGCGACAAAAATTATGGTTTTGACCAAATTCGCTAAGCACTGCTACGGTTTTTGAAAACATAAAGACGAGCGATAAATATCATCTTTGAAATATGGGTTGCTCCCATTACGCAATGACCGATGAGAGGCATAATGATACTTCCGTTCAGACACGACAACGTGTAACGGCTATCCCACAGGAATGGGTAGAGGTGAAAGTCCTATGCTGCTTCTAAGCAAAGAAGCAATCTGATGTGTTCCCATTAGTCAGGGACGTTGAGAACAAATATGACTTATTTATACAGAAGCTTTTAGGCGGAGGTTTACTCCGCCTATTTACATATCTGATTTAGGAGGATTTTTATGAACAAATACATTTCAAGAGGCGATATTTACTATTCATACTTAGGCGAGAATTTCGGGCACGAGCAAGGCGGAGTTCGTCCGGTTCTTATTATTCAAAACAATCTTGGTAACCTTCACAGTCCGACGGTAATTGTTGCTCCGATTACAAGCAGGATAAAAAAGACCACTCTGCCAACACACGTTTATATCTCTGAGCGAGCAAAGCTTGATAAAAATTCCGTGATACTATTGGAGCAAATACGGACGATTGACAAATCCCGACTGAAAGAATACCTTTGCAGACTTCAATCCGATGAAATGGAATCAGTCAATAAGGCTATTTCAATCAGTTTGGGAGTATAAATTAGTTTTTCATTTCAGCGAAAAAACGAAAATCGCAAAAATCGTATAAACGCTTACTTCGTGTAAAACTAACCGCATTCTTTAGAGGCTAAAGTTGCACTTAGTTTTACATTTGGCCTCAAAGCCAACAAAACCGCTTGACATTAACGCTTTAAAGTAATAAAATATAAAGGAGAGATATACAATGGAAGTTTCACAGATTTCAAGTTCATTGGCAATTATGACAGCATTGAAAGTGCTGCTTGATAATGGATATATTAATTTGGCAACATACGAAAACATCATTAAAAATGAATTCAGCGGTAAAGCCGCTGCTTAAAGGAGGATACTTATATGTTTGGAATTACACTTGATCGAAACCGTCCGAGAAACGTAGTATTCTACGGACGAGTTTCCACAGAACACGAAGCTCAAATTTCAGCTCTTGAAAACCAAATGCAGTGGTACGATGATATTGCTAAGCGCTTTCCCAACTGGACAATCGTTGACAGATACATAGACGAGGGTATCACAGGCACTCAGGCAAAAAAACGCCCTTCGTTTATGAAAATGATTGAGGACTCCAAGACCGGAAAGTTTGACCTAATTGTTACACGTGAGGTTTGTCGTTTTGCAAGAAATACGGTTGATACGCTTACAAACACACGAGAGCTTCGCAACAAGAACATTGAAGTCTATTTCGCTGATGACAACATCTGGACAATGGACGGCGACGGAGAACTCAGACTTACAATTATGGCTACTCTGGCACAAGAGGAAAGCCGAAAGGTTTCCGAGCGTGTTCGGGCAGGACAACATATCAGTCGCAGTAAAAACATCTTGTACGGCTGCGGCAATATCCTCGGTTATGATTTGAAGCGCAATATGAGTGCAGACGGAAAATGGAATCCAAGCGAAAACACCTATGTTATCAATCCCGAACAAGCTGAAACCGTCAAAATGATTTACGATATGTATGAACAAGGTTTAGGGGGTCAGAAAATCGCAAAAATTCTTACGGAAAGAAAACGACTGAACCCGTCAGGTATCGTAAAATGGACTTTCGGTTACATTCTCAAGGTTATTCCCAATGCCACTTACAAAGGCTATATTACCTATTTCAAGTCAACAAGCAACAATTATCTTGAACAGAAGCGCATTTTGAACCACAACAAAGACACCTATGAATATCACAAGGGCAATTTTGAACCGATTATCTCTGAGGAACAATGGGAAAGATGTCAACAGATACTGAATGCAAAGAAAAAGCCGACACTTGTTGTTAATGGTGAAACAACAAAGGTCAGCAATCGTTCGTCAAGCGATGTCTGGGTAAAAAAGCTTCGTTGCTCCTGCGGTTCATCTTTCAGAAAGAACCGTTATCACAAGGATAACAACGGCGGTATTACCTACAATTATGTGTGCTACAATCAAGTTAATTACGGTAAAGCTTCGGCAAGAGCAAAATCAGGTCTTGAAACCGAGGGTTACTGCGATGAAAGACCTATTACCGAGTGGAAAATGAATATGATGGGTAAATGTTTTCTGCACGATGCTTGGAAAACACAGAAAGAGGACTTGCTCCTTACCTTGCAATACATTCAGGAGTATTATAAGGCTGAAACAAAGCAAAACTCACAAAATAACGTTCTTTTCGTAGAAGCTCAGATTGATAAGGTCGATAAGAAGCTCAAGAACCTCATAAATATCTATACCGATGGTGATATTTCAAAGGAAGAATTTCAGTCAATGCGTAAATCTTACGATGACGAGCTTGTTAAGCTGAAAGAGCAGAAAGACTCTTTTGGAAAACAACAGGAAACTGTTGAAAAGTGTATGTGTGATATGTCGGCAATAGCTAACGCTTTGGCTGCTATGGTGGATATGTCTGAACCAGACCTCTCAAAACAATTTATTGATAAAGTAGTAACATCAATCGTACCGCAGGGCAAAAAGTACGTTTGGAATTTTCGCTTGGACGGCAACAACAACGGTTCTGTAAACTACGTTGCAGACGGCAGAAAGACTTGTCCTGATATTCATCTGGACGACTGTTACACTTCATCATCAGATGCGTCTACGGACGCTTCTGACTTACATATTTATAGCTATTTGCCATCGGTAAAAGCTCATCCCGAAAAATCGTCCCTATTCACTAATCTGCACAGGCAGATTTCAATACATCAATCGTACCGTATGTTACGATTTTTACTTACAAAATGCAGTAGGCAATGTGCTATTATTTATCACATTAAAGTATAACACATTATCTGTTAAAAATCAACAATTTTCTATCTTTTTCTTCTTGTGTTTTTATAGGTATTTGACTTTTCAATCACCTTCATAAACACTTCAAGTTCCTCCTGCGACAAATCCTTGACATTAAATCCAAGCTTTTTCGCCCACAGATTGAGCTTTGCCCTATCAGAACCGCTTTTATCCGAAAGATAATATTTCAGTTCCTCAGCCATATCCTTAACGACATCCGCCTGTTCATCGGGCAGGATGTCTTTTTTATGCTTATCAAAAAGGTCTTTGAGAATAATGTTGAACCGCTCCGAAATTCGATATCTCAAATAGCTGTCCTCATCCACAATCGCCTCCTGCAAAAAGCGAATAATTTCGTCATCGTCAGAAACGTCACAATTGTCCTTTATGGCTTGTTCGGCAAATTTATACATAGCATTCATTGTGTTCATCTGTGGCATGATTTTTCGGTCGATATAAACCTCCATCGAGTGCATGAACTGTGTAAAATCTGGATGTGACATCAGCTCACTTATAAGCCTGTTGTTAACTTTCCTGCCTTTGAGAAGCTCAATTGCATTATCAGATAAATGCAAATCGTCAATGCTGCTGTTTCTTTGGGTAAGGCTCTCCGTCAAACCAGTGAGATAATCCATAGAAACCTCGTATAATCTCGCGAGAGTAACAATATCCTGATATCCGACACGAATGTCATCATTGCTTTCAAGCCGTTGGAGCGTAGAAACAGGTATTCCCGTCTTTTCGGAAACTGCCCCAAGATTAAAACTATTTTTATCACGTAAATCACGCAACTTTTCTGCTAAAGATAATTGACATTTCATAAAATTCGCCTCCGATTTGAGTTATATATCTAATTATAGCACAGTTGCTGTCCCGATGTAAGGACAGTAGGCTTTTCATATTTGAGAAAAACTTTATTTTTCAGCAAATTACCCACATTTGAAACATACCGCACGGCACTATAATTTCTGATAGAATGGTAACAGAACAAACAAGCACCACATTTTGAAAACAGGATATAACATTATCTTAAACTTTAGCACATCAGTTATAAACCACTCCCCCTGATTCAAGGTGAGTGTTCAAACATCAATTTCCGCTTCCTCGATTTATACATAGTGCAATACGGCATATGTCAGCTTTTGCTGAAACCAACACCATACTGGAGGAAATTGTATGACTGAAAAAAAGAGAATTCTCACAATCAAGGAAGCGGCGAAACTAATTGATGGTCTTTCGGAATATCGCATTCGTCAGATGTGTATTTCAGGACAGCTCCCATCATTCAAGGCGGGCAATAAGTATCTAATCAATGAAAAAGCACTTATGGAAGTTGTTTTTGGCAAAGAAACTGGTGGTGATGCCGCTTGAGTGTATTTTACGATGTAAAACAGCTTGACCTTATTTCTGTTGCAGAAAAGTATGGCTTATCCGCACGCAATGACATGATTAACTGTCTGTTCCATGATGACAGAACACCTTCAATGAAGCTTTACCACGACCATTTTTATTGCTTTGGTTGTGGTGCTCATGGGGATGTCATTGCTTTTACTGCAAAACTTTTCGGGTTATCGCCCTTAAAATCAGCACAGAAACTGCAATCTGATTTTGGTATTACAGTTTCGGAAAAGCCTTCAATTCCTGCACAAATAAAAATGATAAATAAGCGTGAACAGGAAAATCGAATATTTCAGATTATTACGAATTATTGTATTTTTCTTAAGAAATGCAGAACACTCTATGCTCCGAAGTCATCAGATGAGGAACTTCATCCGCTTTTTATTGAAAGTCTGAAAGAGCTTGATAAATTTGAATACCTTTTTGATTATTTTTTGAATGCAACAGATAAAGAACGACATGCTTTCATAGCGGAATGGAAGGAGGTTCTGAATGGAGTCGAACGAAAAATGCACCAAACCGACAACAAACTGGAGCATATCCCGTCCATTGCATGATAATAAATCAACTCTGCCGAGCTTTCCAGTTAACTGCCTGCCTATAATTCCAAAGGCTATGGCAATCGGCATATCACAATCAACTTCAACTGATATTTCAATGTCTGCAACCGCCTTGCTTGCAGCACTTTCCCATTGCTTTTCAGGAGTTTACCGCATGGAAGGTAAACCTGACCACAGCGAACCGATAACGCTTTATTCACTCATTCTTGCAGAGCCTGCCGAGAGAAAATCCCCAATAATGCGATTTGTAAAAGCTCCGTTCGTTTCTTTTTCAAAGGAGTACAATGACAGCTATAAAGCACAGATTTACGCCTCACAAGAAGAAAAATCTATACTCCAAGCTGAAATTGAAAAACTTCAGAAAAGTGGAGAGGCTTCACCCCAAGAAATCGCTCAAAAACGTTCGGAGCTTGATGAAATACAATCGGTTAATTTTCGCCGTGTATGTGTTGATGATGTTACACCAGAGGCACTTGTTAAATTATTGAAGGATAATGAAACACTGTTGATGTTATCGGATGAGGCTGGAGTTTTCAAGAATTTCGGAGGAAGATATTCAAGCGGAGTTCCCAATCTGGATTTGATGCTGAAATGCTGGGGCGGTGAAAGCTTTCAGAAAGACAGATGCGGAAGTGAACCTGTTTTTCTGCCACGACCGTATCTGTCGGTTTGCCTTTGCGGTCAGCCATATATCCTTGAAGATATGGTGCAAAACAAAGCTTTCCTATCAAGCGGAATGATTGCAAGGTTTCTCTATTGCTTCCCAAAATCCTTTGTGGGAAAGCGGAAATATGACACAGTTCCGATTGACAGCAAGCTTATTGAAACCTACAAAAATCTTGTGTTCTCAGCTTTAAATTTTAAGTACGGTCGTAAAAATCAACCTGAGATTTATCTGTATTTTACAGTAGATGCAAGAAAAGCTTTCGCCGATTATTATGACACGGCAATTGAACGTGTTCTGCTCACAGATTTTGCAGAATGTCCCGACTGGGGCGGAAAATATCATGGCTTAATTTTAAGGTTATGCGGTCTTTTACATTGTATAAAATGTTTGTCTGAAAACGTTCAGCCGGAAACAAAAGAAGTCGATATAATGACACTGGGACAAGCAATTGATATTGCAGATTTTTATAAAAGTCAGGCACGGTATGCCTACGGAATTATTGGCGTTGATACCGTCACAGCCGATGCAGAATATATTCTGAAAAAGCTGAGAGCGAACAATATTTCAGAAATCAGCTGTCGTGATTTGCAAAGGCTTTGCAGGAAATTCAAAGGGGGTAATGAAATAAAACTGCCTTTGGGTTTGCTGAAAGAGAACGGTTTTATCCGAGAAAAAGAACAGGCTTATTCAGGCAGCGGGCGAAAACCGAGTACCGCTTACGAGGTTAATCCAATGTTGTAATGATAATGTGACATGTGACAAAAAGGACAGAAAGGACAAAACGGAGTTTTATTCTGTCACATATGTCACATTAGTCACGTGTCACACGCATGTGACATTGGTCACGCTGAGGCAGTATTGCCGAATAATTTGCGACACGAAGAATTTTGTGGAAGCATACGGCACAGCCGAAATGGGTCAAGCGTCACGCTTGCGCAATGATACTTTTGATAGGAGTGGACGGAACGGAAATGGATGTCGAAAGTATCTTTGCGTTACTCTTGACAAGAGTAACAGAACCACAGCTACCCGTAACTGAAAAAAAGCAACTTTTTTAACTTGAAGGAGGTTACCTATATAATAAAAAGGACAATCAGCGGTATCATCGGCAAGGGAGATACCTACCACAATAACCGCAAAATCATTACTGAAAATGTGGACACACAGCGTATTTCTGATAACATCATAATAAGGCAGGACGATATAAAATCTGTCTATCATGAGCTTTTTGATGAAGCTTTTTCGGAATATAACGCTAAGCAAAAACGCAGTGACAGGGTTATCAAGAATTATCATGAACACATTCGCCATTCTCGTCAGGAGAAAGAATTTCATGAGGTCATTTTTCAGATTGGTAACTGTGAAGATACAGCTGTCGGTTCAGAAACAGCAAAGGTTGCTGCTGAAATTTTAAAGCAGTTTGCAGTTGATTTTGAAAACAGGAATCCGCATGTAAAGGTGTTTAATTCGGTGGTTCATCTGGATGAGGCAACACCGCATCTGCACATTGATTTTGTTCCGTTTGCCACGGAGCAGAAGCGAGGATTAGCCACAAGAGTTTCACTTTCAAAAGCGTTAGAACAGCAGGGCTTTGTTAGCGAAGGAAAGTTCAACACCTGTTCAAAGCTCTGGATTGATACCGAAAAAAAGCACCTATCTGAACTCATGCTTTCACGTGGAATTGAGTGGGAACAGCTCGGCACAGAAAATGAAAATCTATCAGTTTTGAATTATAAAAAGCAGCAGCGACAGAAAGAAGTTTCTGCTCTTGAAAAAGATATTTCTAAGTATGCGGATAAGAAATCAAAAATAAAATCTGTTGAAGATATTTCTACGAAAAAGGCACTTATCGGTGATAAGATTACACTTTCTCAGGAGGATTACAATAATATTTCTGCACTGGCTAAAAAACAAATTGCCTCTGAGAAAAATGAGAAGAAACTGAAATCAGAAATTACTACCTTGAAAGCTGAAAAATCTGCTCTTATCTCCGAAAATTCACAGCTTAAAGAAAAATTCAAGGACAGTAATTCTATCAACCTTCGCCTTGAAAATGCAAAGCTCAAAGAGAAAAATTCTGCTCTTGAAAATATGCTTGATAAGGTTGAGCTTTTTCTCAAAACTATGGGGTTATATGAAAAATTTCAACAGTTTATCTTTTCAAAATCTCATGAGAGGCAGAAGCATAAGGGAGAACTGGAGTAAAACCGTCACCCTGATTTAGGGTAGTGGTTTAGACAAGAATGTAAAATTTTGTGATACCGTGTTTCACAGGGCCATCGCAAAACGTGATACCCTTACCAATGAAGACAAGATTCGTGGCACATTTCAGCTTGACTTATCACGCTTTAAAGCGTATAATTGAGTATAGGAATATGCCTGCGGTTTATATTAAGGAGGAATAAACTTATGGCAACAATAACAAAACGTGGCGACAGCTACAGAATAAAGGTATCTTGTGGATATGACGCAAATGGGAAACAGATAATTAAATCTACTACCTTTACACCACCTAAAGGCACAACACCCAAAAAGGCAGAAAAACTTGCAAATGAATATGCATACAGTTTTGAACAACATTGTCGTGGCTATGCTTCGCTTAACGAGAATATGCGTTTCTCAGAGCTTGCCGAATGGTATTTTGAAAATTATGCACCCATTGAGCTAAAAGAAGGCACTGTGTATAATTACAGAAGTGCTTATGAAAAGCACATTGCACCTGTTTTCGGAAATATTAAGGTAAAAGACATCACTACTCCTAAGTTAACACAATTTGTACAGTCAATCAAGCTAAATCCTGAAACTGTTAGGAAAATTTATGTGATAACACAGAGCATTTTTCATAGAGGTGTTGATCAGGGTTTCATCCGTGAATCACCTTGTCATAATGTCATTCTACCCAAACACAAGTACAAAAAGAAAAAACTTGTTCTTGATGAAGAGCAGACACAAAGATTTTTATCACTTCTCAATACCAAACCATGGGATGAAGATTTTAAAAGAATCATAAAAGTTCTTCTTTATACTGGGATGCGTTGCGGTGAATGCCTTGCGTTATCGTGGGATGACCTTGATTTTGAAAATAAGGCAATATCAATCAACCATAATCTTGCCGATGTTGCAGGAAAACACTATTTGACTACTCCGAAAACACAAAGCAGTATTAGAGTTATTGGAATGAGCGATTCACTTGCTGAAATTTTTAAAAAGCAGAAAGTATTTCAGGATAAGATGGAAAAGTATGTTGATGATTTTGCACATCCCGAAATGGTTTTCACATCTTCACTCGGAAACTACAAAGACAGAAGTGCATTGAACACTTCACTTAAAAGATTTCTGAAAGGTACGGAATTTGAGTTTTTGACTTTGCACAGCCTGCGTCATTGCAACGCAACACTTTTGCTGAATAGTGGCGTTGACCTTAAAGTAGTATCAGAACATCTAGGTCATTGTGACATAGGTGTTACAGCAAATGTCTATGCGGATGTTCTGAAAAGTACCAAAATGAAAGTTGCGGAGCTGATATCGCTTAAACTTGCATAAAACAGAAATCCTCCCCGAAAAATCGGAGAGGATTACATAAAACAATCTGTAAAGACCAAATAAAGACCAAATTGATAATATATTGCCCATAAATCGCGTAAATACGCCGTTTGTAAGGGCTGAAATTATCTCTTTGAGAACTGAGGAGCACGACGTGCTGCCTTGAGGCCGTACTTCTTTCTTTCCTTCATTCTCGGGTCACGTGTTAAGAAGCCAGCCTTCTTAAGCTCGGGACGGAGATTCTCATCAACCTGAAGAAGCGCTCTTGAAAGACCATGTCTAATAGCACCCGCCTGGCCTGTTACTCCACCGCCTGCAACTGTGCAGATAAGATCAAATTTCTCAGTATTTCCTGTGAGGGCAAGAGGCTGACGTACAATCAGCTTGAGAGTTTCAAGACCGAAATAATCGTCAATGTTTCTGCCGTTTATTGTGATATTGCCTGAGCCGGGATAAACACGAACTCTAGCAACAGAGTGCTTTCTTCTGCCTGTTCCATAAAAATATGGCTGCTTTGACTCGTACATTCAAAATGCCCCTTTCTTATATCTCGTAATTTTCAGGCTTCTGTGCTTCGTGATTGTGTACGGCATCCTTGTAAACACGAAGTCTTTTTGCCTGAGCGCGTCCGAGTGTATTGTTCGGAAGCATTCCGGTTACGGCGATTGTCATTGCTCTGTCAGAAGCCTCTGACATAAGCTTATCATACTTGATTTCCTTGAGCCCGCCAATCCAGCCTGTGTGCCAGCGGTAAAACTTGTTCTCAAGCTTCTTTCCTGTGAGTACAGCCTTATCACTATTAATAATGATAACATGATCGCCGCAATCAGCGTGAGGTGCGAATGTTGGCTTGTGCTTTCCGCGAAGAATGTGAGCTGCTTTAGCGGCAACACGGCCGAGTGCAACACCGTCAGCGTTTAACACATACCATTTGCGACTGATATCTTCAGCCTTTGGCATAAATGTTGACATGATATATTCCTCCGTAATATTTTTTCTTTTCAATCCCCTAATAAAACATAATTGATTGAAACAACATTCACTATTATAAGAGTTTATTATTTCGTTGTCAACGGTTGAATTGCCGAATTTTTAATATATATCCCTCAATCTCTGGGTTTCTCTTTGTTTTACTCCATTTCTCTTGATTTCTCACAAATCATTCTGTTTTTTTGCTATTGCAATTCCCACTGAAAAACTATATAATAGTATTACTGTTTTTATAGGAGAATGATTAAATGCAAAAAATATTGGGATATATGAGAAAAGCAATTCAGGAGTTTGACCTCATTCAAGACGGTGATAGAATTGCCGTCGGTGTGTCAGGAGGAAAGGATAGTCTGGTTCTTTTAAAAGGGCTTGTTATGCTCAAGCGGTTTATCGGAATAGAATATGATGTAGTGGGAGTTACCCTTGACCCTGGCTTTAACGGTGTTTGGGGGGATTATTCTTCTGTTGAAAGAATGTGCGACGAGCTTGGAATTGAATATATAATAAAGCGCACTCAAATAGGGGAAATTATTTTTGATGTGAGAAATGAAAGCAATCCTTGCAGTCTTTGTGCGAGAATGCGAAGAGGTGCACTTCACGATGCGGCGAAAGAAGCGCACTGTAATAAAATAGCTCTTGGACACCATTATAATGACGCTGTTGAAACCTTTGTAATGAACCTTTTCAACGAGGGGCGAATTGGTTGTTTCTCCCCGAAAAGCTATCTGTCTAGAAAGGATTTAACCTTGATACGTCCGATGGTTTTTGCGCCTGAAAATGAAGTGAGAAAAGCCTGCAACAAAGCAGGCATGGAAATTGTCAAGTCAAAATGCCCTGTTGACGGCTGTACCTCAAGAGAAAAGACTAAGAGCTTCTTAAGGGATATGGAGAAGCAGAATGACGGCTTTACCTATCGACTTTTTGGAGCGTTAAGACGTTCAGGAGTTGACGGCTGGGGTTTTAAAAATACAGCAAGGATTCCTGAAAGCCCCGACGAGTAGCCTCTTACTCTGTGATTTCAACGATATTCCCGTCGGGGTCAAGCACACAGCTTTCATAATAACCGTCGCCTGTTGTTCGTGGCTGACCGACAACGGTATAGCCGTCATTTTCAAGACGGGTTGTGAGCAAATTGACGTTCTCACGACTTCCCACAGAAAAAGCAATATGAACAATGCCTGTTCTTAACAATGCTGTCGTCTGTTTTTCAAGCTTGGGGCGAGTCATTATTTCAAGCCTTGCACCTTTCTCAAACGAAAGAAAATATGATTTGAAGCCGGTGGTCTTATTATAATAAAGTTCACCTGAAACTCCCCCAAGATATATTTCATAAAAGCTTTTCAGACGATCTAAGCAGTCTGTATATATTGCTACATGATTGATTTTCATTTCATCAGCCCTTCCTTATTATAATAGAATAATAACATAACGCTTTATTTATGGCAACATATTTCGCCTGTTCTTGGCATAGGCTCATGTTTTTATTAAACAGGGTTTATTTTTTTGTAAAAAAGAAGTATAATATATGAGGGTACATACTTTCACACTTTATCAGGTACTGTAAATGTTTTTTGTAAAGTAAATCTCCATGAAATTTACTCTATACAAGATCTTTCAGGCAAGCTGATTTTATTCTATTTTTTTGGAGGGCATAATGAGTTTAGTTACATTTAGATATATAAAGGACAATGAAGAAATAAAAACCTACATAACAATGGCTGACAAAACAATTGAGGCGCTAGGCTACACTGAGCATTCCTTTGCACATGTTGGAATCGTCGCTGAAAATTCGGCAATGATTTTAGAAGGGCTTAATTATTCTGAGCGTGTGATTGAACTTGCTAGAATTGCCGGCTATATGCATGATATCGGAAATGTAATAAACAGGGCTAATCATGCTCAAAGCGGTGCTATTATGGCCTTTAGGCTTCTTGACAAAATAAATGTACCTGCGGACGAAATTGCACAGATAGTTTCTGCTATCGGTCACCATGATGAGGGCACAGCGCACCCGCTCAGTCCTCTTTCCGCCGCAATTATTATCGCTGATAAAACAGATGTAAGGCGCTCAAGAGTTAGAAATACTGACCTTATCACTTTCGATATTCATGACAGAGTGAACTATGCCGCTGAAAAATCAAGTCTGTATTTCAGGGAGGATAACAGCGTTCTCGTTATGGATTTGACTATTGACACTGATATTTCATCGGTTATGGAGTATTTTGAGATTTTTCTAGAAAGAATGCTTCTATGCAAAAAATCGGCAATGTATCTAGGCATTAGATTTGAGGTTGTCATAAACGGGCTTAATATGCTGTAAGCTATTTATTATATAACTATGCTTTTTATAGATTGTTTTATGTAATCCTCTCTGATTTTTCGGGGAGGATTCCTTTTTGGAGTTAAGCAATACCAACTCCGCTACTTTATTTTCATTTTGGCCGTGAAATATATTTAAGGATTATTTAATAATTGCCATGATATACTGAAAACACAATAAGGAAAGGAGCAGTAAAAATGTATCTGCGAATACTAAAAAAAGACCTCAAACGAAAGAAAACAATGAACATTATCCTGCTTGTGTTTGTGATTTTGGCATCAATGTTCGTGGCAAGCAGTGTCAATAATATTGTGAGCGTTACCACTTCACTTGACAGCTATTTTGACATTGCGGGTGTGCCTGATTATTTTGTAGCAACAATGAAGAAGGCTGGAGCTTTAGAATTTGACGAAATGCTTAAAGATTTAGATTCTACAAAAAGCTACAGCTCTGAGAGAATAATCTATATGCCCCACTCAAACGTCACGCATAACAATAATACAGTTGAAGCCTCAGCAAATTCATATATGCTTCAGACGACAGACGACTGTACAATGAATTACTTCCTCGATGACAACAGCATTCTGACGCGCGTTGAAAAGGGAAAAGTGTACGTGACAGGCAATGGTCTCAAAAAAAGCGGGCTATCGGTTGGCGACACGATAGAAATATCAATAGGTAGTGTAAGCGGTGAGTATGTTGTTGCCGGTGGAATCAAGGACGCTGTATGCGGCTCAAACTTGATGGCGATGACAAGATTTATTATCAATGAAGAGGAGTTTGAGCGGTACATAACCAACACTGAAATTCTGACATATTATTCAGGCTCTCTATGCTATATAAACACAAATGATTTACAAGCGACAGCCACTGCTGTAGCAGAGCTTGGTGACAGCGTAGTTTTCACAGCTGATCGTGGCACGATAAAATTCACATATATATTTGATATGATTATAGCGGGAGTGCTTTTAATAGTAAGCATTATTTTAATCATCATTTCATTTGTTGTGCTTAGATTTACAATAACCTTCACGCTTTCTGAGGAGTTCAGAGAGATTGGAGTAATGAAAGCAATCGGGATAAAGGATATAAAAATACGAGGCCTTTATCTTACAAAATATGCGTTGCTTGCAGTTGTTGGCTCGGCTATCGGACTAGTGGCAAGCTTCCCGTTTGGAAAAATGCTTCTTAGCATTGTATCAAAATCGGTTATAATGGGTAACGAAAACGCCGTTATGGTTAATGTTATTTGTGTTTTGGCGGTTGTGGTAATTGTTCTTCTGTTTTGTTTTGGCTGTACCGGAAAGGTAAAGAAGTATTCGCCCATTGATGCAATCAGAAACGGCGAAACGGGCGAACGCTTTCGCAAAAAAAGCGTTATGAATCTGAGCAAAAGCAAGCTTGGAAGTTCAGCCTTTCTAGCACTCAATGATATAATCAGCAGTCCTAAACGTTTCGGAATTATCACTCTGGCATTCACGCTTTGTATGTCACTGATACTTATTCTTTCTGCAACGGTATCAACACTGAAAAGTGATAGCCTTATTCCAAGCTTTGGCTTTTATAAAAGCGATGTGTTTATTGCTGAGGGTGATACTCTGATGACCTTTATGGACGAAAACGGCAGAGAGAATTTATCTGATTATCTTGAACGAATGGAGAATACTCTTGCCGATAACGGTATGCCTGCAACCTGCATTCAGGAAATGTCATTCAAGCTGACAGTGAAGTACAAAGATAAGTCTAATAAAATAACAGCATACTACGGTATAGGCACAACAGCGGATTTATATGAATATACAGCAGGTACAGCTCCGCAAAATTCAGGGGAGATAGCGATAACAAGAAAATCAGCAGAACAGCTGTCCGCTAATATCGGCGATACAGTTACAATAAACACTGTTGACGGCGAAAAGGGTTATATTATCACGGCATTTTTTCAATCCATGAACACGCAGGGTGAGGTTATCAGACTTCATCATAATGATGAAATTAGCTTTCTTCAGTCAAACGGCTATATTCCAACGCAAATTAAATTCACAGACAATCCAAGCCGTAAAGAAATTACACGCCGAATAGCGCTAATAAAAGAGCTTTATCCGAATGCTGATAATGTAAAATCAGCCTCTGAATGGGTGGAAACAAATGTAGGCGTCGTTGATATGCTAAACAGTATGAACAAGCTGATTACAGCGGTTACGGTAGTGTTGATAGCACTTGTAACAGTGCTAATGGAGCGTTCATTTATCGCAAGAGAGAAGGGGGAAATTGCACTATTAAAGGCAGTCGGCTTTAGAAACAGCAAAATATATGCTCATCATACGCTTAGATTTACAATAGTCGGTGTTGCATCTGTAATTATATCTGAAATTCTTGCAATTCCGCTTGCACATCTTTGTATTGACCCTGTATTTAGAATGATGGGAATGGAGCTTGCAATGGAGTATGTATTAAATCCGTTTGAAATGTTCCTTATATATCCGCTGATTATAATCTCAGCGACTATTGTCAGTTCATTTTTTACTGCCCTGTTCACAAAATCAATCAAATCCTCTGACACAGCCAACATTGAGTAAGAAAGGGAATTAATATGAAAAACATACTTGAAGTCAAAGACCTCTGCAAAACATATATTGTAAACAAGCGTCAGAACAATGTGCTGACAAACGTAAGCTTCTCTGTTTCTGAAGGAGAGATGGTTGCGGTAATGGGACCTTCAGGCTCGGGAAAATCCACTCTGCTGTATGCAGTTTCGGGAATGGACGGCATTACGGCGGGCGAGGTTTTGTTCTGTGGCAAAGACATCTCAAAAATGGCGGATAGAGAGCTTGCCGACCTTCGCCTTGATGAAATGGGCTTTATCTTTCAGCAGATGTATATGCTAAAAAATCTCACAGTGCTAGATAACATAATTTTACCCGCCTGTCAGTCTCAGAAAAGCAACGAAAGCCGAAAGCAAAAAGCTCAGCGCGGACAAGAATTAATGAGAAAGCTTGGTATCATTGATATTGCTGATAATGATATCAATGAGGTGTCCGGCGGTCAGCTTCAGCGTGCGTGTATCTGTCGTAGTATGATTAACAATCCAAAAGTGTTTTTTGCCGATGAGCCTACCGGTGCGCTCAACCGCACCTCTTCAGATGAGGTCATGGAGGAGCTGGCAAAGCTAAACAATGAAGGTACGACAATTATGCTTGTTACCCACGATGTTAAGGTTGCTTCAAAATGCACAAGAGTGCTTTATATAGTTGACGGGAAAATAAATGGCGAGTATAATTTAGATAAATGCACATCTTCTTCTCAAATAAGAGAGCGTGAAAGAGCGCTCAGTAACTGGCTTATGGAAATGGGCTGGTGAGTGGGTGAAGTCTGGTGCGTTACTCCCCTAAAACTTTTTAAGGGAATAACACACGAAAGGAAATATTATGACAGATATTTTGATTGTTGAAGATAATAAAGAGCTTGCAGATTTGTTGTGTGACTTTCTCCGTGCTGAAAACTATACAACATCTGTGACGGATAGCGGTGAAAAAGCCTTGTCCCTGTATCAAAAATACGGGGCAAGGCTCATCGTGCTTGACATTATGCTACCGGGAATTGACGGCTTTGCGGTCTGCAAGAAAATCCGTGAACAGAGCAATACGCCTATTCTTATAGTAAGTGCTAAAACCGGAAAAGAGGATAAGCTGACAGGACTGGTTCTGGGCGCTGATGATTACATAGAAAAGCCATATGATATCGACATAATGCTTGCTAAAATCAGCGGTATTTTCAAGAGAAGGTATTCGCTTGATGAAATAATTGACGGAGATATCAGAATAAACAAGGTTAGTAATACCGTATATAAAAATGATGGTCTGATTGAGCTGACCGCAAAGGAGTTTGAGCTTCTTCTTCTGCTGGTTGAGAATAAGGATAAGGTGCTTAATAAAGAGTATATTTTCAATCAAATATGGGGGAGCGACAGCTTCTCAGAACCTCAGACGCTTACTGTACATATTAAGTGGCTTCGTCAGAAAATAGAGAATGATTCAAAGAATCCTCAGAAAATCCTGACCATTTGGGGCGTGGGGTATAAGTATATATGAAAAGCTTTAACAGAATTTTTGCTTTTGTAATCGCATTAATGGCTGTGATAATTATTACAGCAAATATAATCGTGCTACTTCCCGAAGACACTGAAAGCGGAAGGCCGTATCGTGTTGAAATCAGCAGAATCGCCTTTGAAATTGAGCAAAATGGTTTTGACGGGGTAGATTTGTCAGAATATGAGTATGTAACAAATGTTGAAAAGTGTTGTGACGAGTTTTACAAGACGCAAAGTGATTATTCTGTTCTTAAAATCAATGATGTGCTGTACCGTTTTGATTATACAGCAAATAAGATAAGCAATAAAAAAGGTATGCTAATTACAATGAATATTATTATCGGAATCATGTCAGTCACAATGATAATCGGAATGCTTTATATACGTCAGAAAATTCTTCGTCCGTTTGAAATGCTAACGGATGTGCCCTATGAGCTTTCAAAAGGTAATCTAACCTCCCCCATTAAAGAAAATAAAAGCCGATTTTTTGGAAGGTTTATCTGGGGTGTTGACCTGCTCCGAGTGAATATTGAACAGCAAAAACAGCGTGAGCTTGCTTTGCAAAGAGATAAAAAGGTACTGCTTTTGTCGCTGTCACATGATATAAAAACGCCTCTTTCGGCAATAAAGCTGTACTCAAAGGCGCTATCAAAAGGATTATATACCGAAAAGGAAAAGCAACATGAAATTTCCGAAAAAATCAATGCAAAGGCTGATGAAATTGAAGGGTATGTATCTCAAATAATTACAGCGTCAAGAGAGGATTTTCTAAGCCTTGATGTTAAAATAAGCGAGTTTTATCTGACTGAGCTTGTGAGCAAAATCAAGGATTATTACAGTGAAAAGCTTTCATTTATTAAAACAGATTTTACTGTCGGGAAATACATAAACTGCCTGATTAAGGCTGACCTTGAACGTAGCATTGAGGTTTTTCAGAACATCATTGAAAATGCTGTGAAATACGGCGACGGGAAAAGCATTTCTGTTGATTTTTTTGAAGAAGACGGGTGCATTCTAATAGCTGTCAAAAACAGTGGGTGCACAATGTCTGACACTGAGCTTCCTCATATATTTGAAAGCTTTTGGCGAGGGTCAAATTCTCAAGCGGTAAAAGGCAGTGGACTTGGGCTTTACATCTGCCGTCAGCTGATGCTCAAAATGAACGGCGATATCTTCGCCGAAGTCAAAGACGAAAATATGATTGTTACGGTTGTGTTTAATAAGGCATAGCATAATCTATTGCTCCTTTGATAATACTCTTGACAGCTAAAAACTCCCTTTGGATGATATATGTCCAATGGGAGTTTTGTTATTCTCTTATTATCGTTTCGCCTACTGAAATATGAATTATTACACCAAATCTGCCATGCTGTAAAGCCCAGCAGGCTTATCCTTGAGGAAGAATGCTGCATTGACAGAGCCGACAGCAAAAACCTCCTTAGAAGTTGCAGAATGAGAAAGAGTAATAACCTCATCTCGCCCCGCAAAAACAACCTCATGCTCACCGACGATGGTGCCACCTCTGATGCTGTGCATTCCTATTTCCTTCTTCTCACGCTTTTTTCGTTGAGAATGACGGTCATAAACATACTGATAGCTATCGTCAAAAACAGAATTAATAGCGTCAGCAATCATAATAGCGGTTCCGCTTGGTGCATCGATTTTTTGATTGTGGTGCTTCTCAATAATTTCAATGTCAAACTGGTCGCCCAAGAAAGCAGCGGTCTTTTTTGCAAGCTCAACCAGAAGGTTTATTCCGAGGGAAAGGTTAAAGGTGAAAAAAATCGGAACCTGCTCTGCTGCTGTTTTTATTTTAGTAATCTGCTCCGCTGAATAGCCAGTTGTCGCGAAAACAACGGCTACTCCGCTTGTCAGAGCATACTCAATCAGACCATCTAAAGTTGACGGATGTGAATAATCGATTATTACATCAGGCTTGACGGGAAGCTTGTCGGGTGCTGATACTATCGGAAAGTCGGCGTACTGCGTCGTATTAAGGTCTATTCCGCCGACAACGGTGCAGTTTTCACGGTCAGAAAGGCAGCTGTAAATAACGTGCCCCATTTTCCCGTTGCAACCGCAAATGGCTATTTTAATCATGCGTTCACATCCTTAAATAAGCTTAATTTTCTGCATAGAGGTTTTCAGAGTATCTCTTGCCTTGTCAGAAAGGGGAACGAGAGGGAGTCGTGTTGAACCCACGTTTTTGCCCATAAGATTCAAGGCTTCTTTGACGGGGATAGGATTAACATCAATGAAAAGCTTGTTTGTAAACTCAAGAAGCAAGGACGAGAGCTTAGCTGCATCAGGATAATTATTCTCAAGGCATAACCGACAGATTTCATGTGTTTCCTTTGGCATACAGTTTGCAATTACCGAAATAACGCCCTTTCCGCCGAGCGCCATAATGGGCACAATCTGATCGTCGTTACCGCTGTAAACGTCAAGTCTGTCACCGCACTCTGCGAAAATCTGAGCGATATGGCTTATGTTACCGCTTGCTTCCTTTGTGGCAACTATATTTTTATGCTTTGAAAGCTCCGAATAAGCCTCAACAGAAATATTAATACCGGTTCTTGAAGGAACATTGTATAGAATAATCGGTATGTCAACACTGTCGGCAATGGCTGTGAAATGTGCGATAAGCCCCTTTTGAGAGGTTTTGTTGTAATAAGGGGTAACAACCAAAAGTGCGTCTACTCCAAGGGCTTCAGCTTCTTTAGAAAGAAATATTGCATATCTGGTGTCGTTGCTTCCTGTTCCCGCTATGACAGGAACTCTCTTATTTGTATGTTCAACGGCAAAGCGAATGCACTCAACATGCTCCTCATCCGTCAGGGTTGAGGATTCGCCGGTCGTTCCACAGATTATTATTGCATCGGTACCGTTATCAATGTTGAAGTCAATAAGCTCACCCAGCTTCTTAAAGTTAACGCTCATGTCATCATTCATTGGGGTTACAATAGCAACTCCCGCTCCGGTAAAAATGGTATTCTTCATTCTGATTACCTCCCGTTTAAAAATTATGTTCGCTTATTGAAAATGTTATCCATTCTTCAACGGGCCTTCCGCCCTGCTTTTTATAAAATTCGATTGAGTTTTTGTTCCAGTCAAGGCACTTCCATTCTATCCAGCAACAGTCGTTTTCCTTAGCCATTTCTCTTGCTTTGTCAAAGAATTGTTTTCCGATACCCTGACCGCGGAATTTTTCAAATGTGAATATGTCCTCAATATACAAAATTTTCTTTCCTGAAAAGGTTGAAACTGAGAAATAATATGTTAATAGTCCAACGGTTTCACTTTCGTTTTTCGCAATAAGAGCATTTAGGATTTTTTCCTCAAAAAGAATTTCGCCGAGTTTTTCTTCAGTCAGTGTGAATGAGTCAGACATATTTTCATATTCCGCAAGAGAATTTAGACAGTGATGACAGTCTTTAAGGTCGGATTTTTCCGCGTTAACTATTCGAATCTCCATATCAGTCAAAATAACCCTTAGCGGCTAAAAGTTCAGCCATAAGGACTCCTCCGCCTGCCGCACCCCTGAGTGTGTTGTGTGAAATACAAACGAACTTATAGTCATACTGCGTATCTTCCCTAAGCCTTCCGATTGAGATAGCCATACCGTTTTCAAGATCTCTTTCAAGCTTTACCTGAGGGCGGTTATCCTCTTCAAAATAATTCAAGAACTGCTTAGGTGCTGAAGGAAGCTCAAGCTCCTGCGGAACACCCGCAAATTCCTTCCAAAGCTTAAGAATTTCTTCTTTTGAAGGCTTGCTTTCAAACTTAACGAATACTGCGGCAGTATGACCGTCAGAAACAGGCACTCTAAGACACTGTGTTGTAATCTGCGGATATTCTGCGTTAATAATCTTTCCGTCGGCAATTTTACCCCAGACCTTTAAAGGCTCTTTCTCTGACTTTTCTTCCTCACCGCCGATAAAGGGGATGAGGTTATCGGCCATTTCAGGCCATGTTTCAAATGTTTTTCCGGCACCTGAGATTGCCTGATAGGTACAGGCGAGAACATTTTTTATTCCAAATTTCATGAGAGGGTGAAGCGCCGGAACATAGCTTTGAATTGAGCAGTTTGATTTTACAGCTATAAAGCCGCGCTTTGTTCCCAAACGTGCTCTCTGAGCGGATATAACCTCAATATGCTCTGGATTAATTTCAGGCACCACCATCGGAACGTCATATACTCCTCTGTTTGCTGAGTTGTTTGAAATTACAGGGCATTCTGCTTTAGCATAAGCCTCTTCAAGAGCTTTTATTTCGTCCTTTTTCATATCCACAGCACAGAAAACAAAATCAACAGCTGATGCGATTTTTTCGATGTCAGCGGTTGCGTCAAGAACAATCATGTCTTTCATTGCTTCGGGCATTGGTTTTGGCATAGCCCAGCGTGAGCCGACTGCATCTTTAAATGATTTTCCGGCTGAACGCGGTGAAGCGGCAAGCACCTCTACCTTAAACCAAGGATGATTTTCAAGAAGAATGGCAAAACGCTGTCCGACCATTCCTGTTGCACCGATAATTCCCACTTTGTACTGCTTCATAATTAATTCTCCATTCATAGAATATATATTCGGTACGGATTAAGTCAATAATAATTTATCCGTACTTTTTTATAAAAAAAATATAAATATTAAAAAAACTGGTTGAAAACCAGTTCATCATACAATATAATAGAAATGTTGACATATTTATAAGAAAATAATGTCGATAGCACTCCATCATAAATATGATGACAATCGCATACCTGTTAGGCATACAATCAGGATTGAACGTTCCCCAACTTCAAACCTTCGGCGGTTGCACCTTTCACAACATCTTTATAACGACCGGGTGTCTTGATGAAGCTACTATTTGAAAACCGCGCCTCTATCTGTTCAAATGATTTATTTAATGTTATAATAACACTTATAGTTCTATCTGTCAACAGCTTTACAATAAAAAAATAACCAAAGGAAATTAACCGAATAATGAAAAAATCAGACTTTTTTTATAATCTCCCTGAGGAGCTTATTGCGCAAACCCCTGTTGAGCCACGAAACCACTCAAGGCTTTTGAAAATTGAACGCAAAACCGGGGCACTGTCACACAGCTATTTTTATAATCTATGCTCATTTCTCAAAAAAGGTGATTTACTTGTGCTCAACAATTCAAGGGTTCTTCCCGCTAGGCTTTATGGTGAAAAGACCTCTACTGGTTCTTTCATTGAGTTTCTTCTTCTAGAGCAAAAGGGAAATATGCTTTGGGAAATTATTTGCCGTCCGGGCAAGAAAGCAAGACACGGCGCTCAGTTTTCATTCGGGAAAGGACTGTTAAAAGCTGAAATCACCGACGTTCTTGAAAACGGCAACAGAATAGCGAAATTCTCCTACGACGGTGACTTCTTTTCTGTTCTTGAAGAAATTGGGCAAATGCCGCTTCCGCATTATATCACAAAAGAGCTTGAGGATAAGGAGCGTTATCAGACTGTTTATTCAAAAAAGCTTGGCTCGTCCGCTGCACCGACAGCCGGGCTTCACTTCACAAAAGAAATGCTTGATGAATTAAATTTAGCGGGAATAAATACTGCTTATGTGACACTTCATGTCGGTCTGGGGACTTTTCGCCCCGTTAAAGCAGAAAACATAGATGAGCACCATATGCATTCTGAGCATTACCATCTTCCAAAAGAAACGGCAAAGCTGATTAATCAGACAAAGCAAAACGGCGGGAGAGTAATAGCCGTTGGGACCACATCCTGTCGAACTCTTGAAAGCGTTGCGGTTTTTAATAATGGAATTATTGAAGAGAAAGAAGGATACACCGATATTTTTATGTATCCGGGGTATGAGTTTAAGGTTATTGACGGACTTCTAACGAACTTTCATCTGCCTGAGAGTACGTTAATAATGCTGGTTTGTGCATTTCTCGGCTATGAAAACACAATGAGCGCATATAATGAAGCGGTGAAGGAAGGCTATCGGTTTTTCAGTTTTGGCGATGCTATGCTAATAACTTAAGAAAGAAGGCGGTTTAGTGAAAGGCATATTTAAGGGGATTCTTGTGCTTGTTATTTTGGCAGCAGTAGTCGGCGTATCCCTGTATTTCTTAGTTCCGATGAACAATAATCTGATTCTCGGTAAATTCTCAAGACAGCTTGAAGAAACCAAGCTCCCCGAAAACACCGAAATAGTTGCGTTTGATAAGCGCTGTGGGAAGCTTTATGGCGAAGAAAAGGGGCTTGACTTCCTTTCGGTTATTATAGTAAAATCTGATTTAACTATTACAGAAATGAAAAGCTTTTTTGAAAATAAAATTTACTTCAACGCAAAAGACAGTCAGAACGAAATGAATGTTTACATATACAATATGAAAGGCGACAGTATAAACGACCTTATTCCACTTGATGAGGAAGTGCGTTTTAATGAGCTTTTTGGGCTTTCTGACTATTCAAATTACTATGCGATAATACTAATTGATGCGGATTATCCGCCTGGACTTGACCACAGAGGATATTAATTAACCGGGAGAGAAAGATGTTTAAAATTTTAAAAACAGATAACAATGCCCGCAGGGGAGTTTTAAAAACAGCGCATGGTGAGATTCAGACACCGTTTTTCATGAATGTGGGAACAGCCGCCGCTATCAAGGGTGGAATTTCCTCAATTGACCTTGTTAATCTCAAATGCCAGATTGAGCTTTGCAATACCTATCACCTTCATTTAAGACCGGGTGATGAGATTATTAGAAAACTTGGTGGCATACAAAAGTTCATGAATTGGCACAAGCCGGTTTTAACAGACAGCGGCGGTTTTCAGGTGTTTTCTTTAGCCAAGCTTCGTAAAATTAAGGAGGAGGGAGTGTATTTTTCCTCTCATATAGACGGCAGAAAGATTTTTATGGGCCCAGAGGAAAGCATGAGAATTCAATCAAACCTTGCTTCAACTATTGCTATGGCGTTTGATGAATGTGTTGAAAATCCAAGCACACACGCTTATTCAAAGGCTTCATGCGAGAGGACGACACGCTGGTTAAAGCGCTGTCAGGCTGAAATGAGCCGTCTGAACTCACTTGACAATACGATTAATAAAGAGCAAAAGCTATTTGGGATAAATCAGGGATGTGTATATCCTGACCTTCGAATTGAGCATATGAAGGAGATTTCAGAGCTTGACCTTGAAGGTTATGCAATCGGAGGGCTCGCGGTTGGTGAACCGACTGAGATTATGTACGATATAATTGAACAGGTTGAGCCATTTATGCCAAAAGATAAGCCACGATATCTTATGGGAGTGGGAACGCCGTCAAATTTAATTGAGGCGGTTTATCGTGGGATTGATATGTTTGACTGCGTAATGCCCTCAAGAAATGCAAGGCACGCAACAATATTCACCTGGCGTGGAATTATGCACGCAACAAACGCAAGATATGAGCTTGATGAGCGTCCGCTTGATGAGGATTGCGACTGCCCGACCTGCCGTAATTTCTCAAGAGCATATATAAGACACCTTTTTAAAGCGAATGAACAGTTAGCGGGAAGGTTATGTGTTGAGCATAATCTCTATTTCTATAATACCCTTATGGAGAGAATTCGAGATGCTCTTGACGGCGGAACATTTGAACAGTTCAGAAATGAATATTCGCCTCTTCTTTCCGGGAAATTACTTTAAGACAGTGAGGGTTCTGAGTGAGTTATTTTGAGTTACTTCTTTTGGCGGTCGGGCTGTCTGCCGATGCTTTTGCGGTTTCTGTCACAAACGGAATGTGCATGAAAAATGTTAAATTTGGTTGGACGCTGGCGATCGGCTTAACCTTCGGTCTTTTTCAGGGGGCAATGCCCGTTATAGGCTACGCCTTGGGAAGCCGTTTTACAAAGCACATTACAGCATACGACCATTATATAGCGCTTGTTCTTCTTTGCTTCATCGGCGGAAAAATGATATTTGAGGCGCTAAAAAAGAAGGATGAAAACTGCTGTAATATTAAATCAACTAAGCTTACATTCGGGGCGTTAATGCTTCAGGGCGTTGCGACCAGTATAGATGCGCTGGCGGTGGGCGTCAGCTTTGCCGCAATGAATGTTCATATAGTAAGCGCCGCGGCGTTTATCTGCTGCGTTACATTTGTTCTTAGCATAATTGCAGTTATGTTCGGGAAGAAATTCGGAACACTCCTTAATAACAAGGCTGAAATAATCGGCGGGATGATACTTATTTCAATCGGTGTGAAAATTTTTGTTGAACATACTTTTTTCGGTGGCTAATAAAATTAACATATTATACATATTGACCATGGTGAATATGGTATAATAAATTTACATGTATTTAGGAAGTGAAAGCTTGAAAGCACTCGCTATTTTCGACCTTGACGGTACGCTTATAAATTCAATTGAGGACTTGGCGGACAGTATGAACGCCGCATTGTCAGATAACGGACTTGCCGTTCACAATGTGTCTGATTATTACCGTTTTGTCGGTGACGGTGCTGCAAAGCTCATTGTCCGTGCAATTGGGGCTAATAATTATACCGATGAACTGGTTGTTAAGGTGAAATCAGACTTTGTCAGGCACTATTCAGAAAATGTTGTGAATAAGACCTTTGTTTATGACGGTGCAATTGAGCTTTTAATGAGTCTGAAGAAAAAAGGATATATGCTTGCCGTCGCTTCGAATAAGCCAGATGAGTTTATTTCTTATATAGTCACAAATTTGTTTGCTGATAAAACATTTGATTATATACGCGGCAATATTTCCGGCACACCGCATAAGCCCGACCCGCAGATTGTGTTTGATATTATAAATAAGCTTAATGTGGAAAAAGATAATTGTTGTTTCGTCGGTGATTCCGGCGTTGATATTCTGACCGCAAAAAATGCCGGTATTAAA
The DNA here is from genome assembly GCA_023439835.1 of Bacillota bacterium. Classification (GTDB taxonomy): domain Bacteria; phylum Bacillota; class Clostridia; order Oscillospirales; family Ruminococcaceae; genus SZUA-444. Next base: position 72,227 of record JAEXUW010000020.1, read on the forward strand.
TCTATCGGCTGTTTGTGGGGATACAGAAACAGAGAAGAGCTTGAAGGTGCCGGGGCTGATTATATTGTCGGGCATCCTCTTGATATACTTGAAATTTTGTAATAAGGAGAGGGATAGGAATGGATTATAGCATTAAGGAGGTCGCACAGCGACTTCGGGGACTTCGTGAAACACTGAATTTTTCTGTCGATGAATTTTGTCAGAAAACCGGTGTGACTGTTGAGGAGTATGAAAAAATTGAGAACGGGGAAAAGGATTTTTCCATTACCTTTTTGTATAAGTGCGCCGAGATTTTTGATGTTGAGCTAATTGAAATATTAACGGGAACAGCCCCTAAGCTATCAACCTATTCAATTGTGAGAAAAGGGCAGGGCCTCCCCATTGAAAGACGTGAGAGGTTTGAATATCAGCATCTTGCTTATCTTTTCAAGGACAAGAGCATTGAGCCTCTTATTGTAAAAGCACCCTATGATATTGACGATAAAAACAAGCCTATTAAGCTTTCTGTCCACGACGGACAGGAATTTGACTTCATTTTGAAGGGGAGCCTTAAATTCGTTATAGGAAGCCACACAGAAATCCTAAACGAAGGTGACGCAGTCTATTATGACTCAAACACTCCCCACGGAATGATAGCATCGGGAAATGCCGACTGTGAATTCATGGCTGTATTAATAAAAAAGTAACGGAGGCTTGTTAAAAATGAAGGACTTGCATAAACAATACTGTATCGAGGGATATGATGAAAAGGGAATAATAAGTGAATTTGATATAAAATGCCCCGACAATTTCAATTTTGCTTTTGATGTAATTGATGTTATAGGGAAAAATGAGCCTGATAAGCGTGCTATTGTATGGATTAATGAAGAGGGGGAGGAGCACAGCTTCACTTATTCTGAGCTTATGAAAAAGAGCAATCAGGTCGCAAATATGCTTTTAGCTCACGGCGTCAAAAAAGGCGACAAGGTTCTTTGTGTATTAAAAAGGCATTATCAGTTCTGGTTTGTGACAATGGCACTTTGCAAAATCGGTGCAGTGCTTATTCCAGCGACAAATCAGCTAATGGTTAAGGATTTTGTATATCGTTTTGGCGCAGCGCATGTTAAATATCTTATAGCAACCGCCGACGGTGATGTTACCGCTCATGCTGAGGAGGCTATGCTTGAGTATAAGGAGATTGCCGAGCGTTTTATTGTCAGAGGTGAAAAGGACGGTTGGGTTTCTTTTGACAGCGAGATTGAAAAATATCCCGACACTCTTGAAAGAATTGAAAATCATGTTGATGATGATATGCTTTTATATTTTACATCGGGAACAACAGGCTATCCGAAAATGGTAATGCACAGTCAGTATTACACATTAGCACATCTTGCCACTGCTAAGCACTGGCACAAGCTTGATGATACAAGCCTTCACCTCACAATATCTGAATCCGGCTGGGGAAAATGTATGTGGGGAAAAATGTACGGTCAGTTTCTCATGGCTGCAACGATTTTCGTATATGACTTCAACCGCTTTGACCCAAAGGATATGCTTCAGAAAATGCAGGATTATAAGATTACTTCTTTCTGTGCACCGCCAACAATGTTCCGCTTTTTCATTAAAGAGGGTATCGAAAACTATGATTTATCAAATCTGAAGTACGCAACAATAGCAGGCGAGGCATTAAATCCTGAGGTATTCAAAAAATTCTATGAATTTACCGGATTAAAGCTGATGGAGGGCTTTGGGCAGACTGAAACGGTTCTTCTTGTGGCAAACACACCGGGGATGGAGCCTAAACCAGGCTCAATGGGAAGACCTATGCCACTTTTCAATGTTGATATAGTTGATGATAGTGGAAATTCACTAGCTGTCGGTGAGGTTGGAGAAATAGTAGTAAGAACAGACGGTCAAAAGCACAAGGGAATGTTCAAACATTATTATAATGACCCCGAAGGAACAAACAGGGCTTGGCATGACAATATTTATCATACCGGCGATACAGCATGGAAGGATGAGGACGGCTATTTATGGTATGTCGGACGTACCGACGACCTTATTAAGTCATCAGGCTATCGCATCGGCCCTTTTGAAATTGAAAGCGTTTTGATGGAGCATGCTTCTGTTTTAGAGGTTGCGGTAACAGGCGTTCCCGACCCTGTAAGAGGACAGATTGTCAAGGCGACTATCGTGCTTTCAAAGGAATACAAGGATAAGGGCAACGATGAGCTGAAAAAAGAGCTTCAGGAATATGTTAAGAATGCAACTGCACCATATAAATATCCGAGAATTATTGAATTTGTTAACGAGCTTCCTAAAACTATCAGCGGAAAAATTCGTCGTGTTGAAATCAGAAACAGCGGGAACAATCAGTAGCCTGTTGCTAAAAAGGAATTAAAATGGATAAAAAAGAGCGTTTTCACAAAGGTGAAAACAAGAGCAAGCAAAAAGCGGTGGAACTGACAGTGACCGAGGCTTCGGGGCTTATGGATTTTCTATTGAACAATCTGAAAAAACAGTCCCGAAACAACATAAAATCCCTTCTTAAATATAAGGAGGTTTTTGTGGACGGCAGGGCGGTTTCGCAGTTTGACTATTCTCTCAAGCCGGGGCAGAAAATTAGGATTGTCCGCTCTCTTAACAGATATGAGGATGAAATCCCCATGCTTGATATAATTTTTGAGAATGATGAGATTATTGTCATTAATAAGCCGTCGGGGCTTCTTTCAATTGCTACTGAAAAAGAGAAGGTTATGACAGCTTATCATTTGATGACCGAATATGTCAAGCTGAATAATCCGCAGGGAAGAATTTTTGTTGTTCATCGTCTTGACAGGGATACCTCAGGGGTTTTAATGGCTGCAAAAACAGAAAGCATGAAGCTTGCCTTACAGGATAACTGGGAGGAGCTTGTCACTCAGCGCCGTTATCATGCCGTTGTTGAGGGGAAATTGTCACAGAAGAGCGGTACTATCACCTCATGGCTTAAAGAAACAAAAACCATGCTTGTTTATTCATCAGAAACGGATGGCGATGGACTAAAAGCTATCACAAAGTATGAGGTTATCGGTGAGAATGATGAATATTCGCTTCTTGATATTCAGCTTGAAACGGGACGAAAAAATCAAATTCGTGTTCATATGAAGGAGATGGGGAACAGTGTAGCCGGTGATAAAAAATACGGCGCGCGGTCTAATCCGATAAAACGTCTTGCGCTTCACTCTTACAGGCTTGAGCTGAAGCACCCTTTCAGCGGTGAGCTGATGTGTTTTGAAGCAAAAACCCCAAAATGCTTTAGAGCGGTTGTCAAATAATCGCCTTACATTATTATTAATTTGTTAATATTATGCACTATAACCAGTAATTTTGGTTATGTGCATAATTTTTTTTACAATAAAATTAGCAATCCCTCTTGACAAGTGCTAAAAATAGTGTTAAATTGTTATTAGCACTCAAACATATCGAGTGCTAACGAGAACATAGCAATCATTTCGGGGGTGAAAGCTGTGGATGATAGAAAGCTTAAAATACTTGCGGCAATAGTTGAAGACTATATTGTCACGGGTGAACCGGTCGGTTCAAAGTCAATAATGAATCTGCCTGAAATTAATGTTTCGGCGGCAACAATCAGAAACGAGATGTCTGCGCTTGAACAGCTGGGCTATCTTGAGCAACCGCATACCTCAGCGGGAAGAATCCCGACTTTCAGTGGCTTTCGGCTCTATGTCGATAAACTGATGTCAAAGAATCCGCTGTCTGATGAAGAAAAAAATGCAATAGACAGCATGCTTGATTTCGACGGAATGGGCGAGGATGCAATTGTCCAGAAGGCATCATATGCGCTTGCTGAGCTAACAAAGTGCGCTGCTCTAGTGACAAATCATTCGCCGAAATTCTCAGTTATAACAAAGGTTGAGGTTATTCCGACAGGAAAACGGCTGTATGTTCTTCTTCTCATTACATCAAGCGGTAATATTAAGAATAAGGTTTGCCGGCTGGAGTTTGATTTGACTGATGAACAGCTGGAGTTTTTCACCAATTATATGCGTGAAAATCTAGAGGGCATTTCTTTGGAAACTATATCGGATGAACTGATGGAACAGCTCTCAATGGCAATGGGAACCTATATGATGACGCTTTCACCGCTTGTGACAGGGTTATGTGAGATTTCGAAGGATCTTTTGTCTAGCGACCTGGTTTTAAAGGGCGAAAAAAACCTGTTAACCTGTAAAGAGTTTAATCAGAATGAAATAATCAGCTTTTTAGAAAACAAGAATGAATTCAAAAAGCTTCTTGATATGAGTTTTTCAGGCTTGTCGGTTATTTTTTCTGAAGAGGCTGACAAATTTGTAATAAATAATTCGAGTATTATAGCGTCGCCTTTTTCAAAAGGCGGAAAAACGGCAGGAACCTTAGGAGTTCTCGGCCCTATGAGGATAGATTATTCAAAGATTATCCCATATATTGAATATTTCACTCAAAAGATAACGGATTTTCTTTCAGATGAGGAAGAGGATGATTAAACAGAAAGGCGGAAAGCTATTCATGAGCAAAAAAGAGAAAAACATTGATAAAAATATTACAGAGGGTGTGGCAGAGAAAGATATCCCCGAAAATATTGAAGATGCTGCAGTTTCTGATAATATAGATAATGAGGTAACAAAGCTTCAAGATGAGATTTTAGAGGAAAAGAACAAATATTTAAGACTTATGGCTGAATACGACAATTTTAGAAAACGGTCAGCTAAGGAAAAGCTTGAAAGCTTCGGCGATGCGAGTGCGAAAATATTGAGTGACATACTCCCCGTGTATGACAATTTTGAAAGAGCACTTGCGTGTGAATGCGGTGATGAAAGCTTCAAAAAAGGCGTTGATATGATATTCTCACAGTTTTCTGATTATCTAAAAAAACAAGGCGTCGAGATAATTGACCCTCTTGGCGAAGAGTTCAACCCCGAAACGGCACAGGCGGTAAATCAGATTCAGGATGATAATTTAGGCGAGAATATTGTGGCACAGGTATTTCAGAAGGGTTACAAACTTGGCGATAGAATCATAAGATATGCAATGGTAGTAGTGGCAAACCCATAGTACAGAAAACAACTAGTTATATATAAAGGAGAGGTAATTATGAGCAAAATTATTGGAATTGACTTAGGTACAACAAACTCTTGCGTTGCAGTTATGGAGGGCGGAGAAGCGGTTGTTATTGCGAACACTGAAGGAGCAAGAACAACCCCGTCTGTTGTCGGCGTGTCTAAAAACGGTGACAGACTTGTCGGTCAGGTTGCAAAAAGACAGGCAGTAACAAATTATGACAATACGATTATATCGATAAAGCGTCATATGGGAACGGATTTTAAGGCTCAGATGGGCGGAAAAACATATACCCCACAGGAAATATCCGCTATGATTCTTCAGAAGCTCAAGGCTGACGCTGAAAGCTATTTAGGCGAAAAGGTTACGGAGGCGGTTATTACTGTTCCCGCATACTTTACCGACGCTCAGAGACAGGCAACAAAGGATGCCGGTCAGATTGCCGGACTCACAGTAAAGAGAATTATCAACGAGCCGACAGCTGCCGCTCTTGCATATGGAATTGACAAGGAGCAGGACCAGAAAATCATGGTTTATGACCTTGGGGGAGGAACCTTTGACGTTTCTATCATCGAAATGGGTGACGGAGTTCAAGAGGTTTTGGCAACAGCCGGAAACAACCGTTTAGGTGGTGACGATTTCGACCAGCGTGTTATTGATTGGCTTGTCGCAGAATTCAAGAAGTCAGAGGGTATTGACCTTTCATCAGATAAAATGGCAATGCAGAGGCTTAAAGAAGCTGCTGAAAAAGCGAAGATTGAGCTTTCTTCAACACCTTCAAGCTCTATCAGCCTGCCGTTTATCACTGCTGATGCAACAGGGCCAAAGCACCTTGAAACTACTCTTTCAAAGGCTAAATTTGATGAGCTTACACATGACCTTGTCGAAGCAACAATGGGACCTGTAAGACAGGCAATGTCAGATGCAGGGCTTTCACCGTCAGACCTTCACAAGATTCTTTTGGTCGGTGGCTCAACAAGAATTCCGGCTGTACAAGAGGCTGTCAAGAGCTATATGGGAAAAGATCCCTTCAAGGGCATCAATCCAGATGAATGTGTTGCACTCGGTGCTGCTCTTCAAGGTGGAGTTTTAAGCGGCGACGTTAAGGGACTTCTTCTTCTAGACGTTACGCCACTTTCTCTCGGACTTGAAACAATGGGCGGAGTATGCACAAAGATTATTGAAAGAAACACAACTATTCCTACAAAAAAATCACAGGTATTCTCCACAGCCGCCGACAATCAGACTGCTGTTGATATAAATGTACTTCAGGGTGAGCGTGAATTCGCCAAGGATAATAAGCAGCTCGGTATGTTCCGACTTGACGGTATTGCACCCGCACCGAGAGGAATTCCTCAGATTGAGGTTACCTTTGATATTGACGCCAACGGAATTGTTCACGTTTCGGCGAAGGATTTGGGAACAGGTAAAACTCAGAATATCACAATTACTTCCTCGACAAATATGTCTAAGGACGATATTGAAAACGCTGTTAAGAACGCTGAACAGTTTGCCGCTGAGGACAAGAAGAAGCGTGAAGAGGTTGATGCAAGAAACGCAGCAGACAGCATGGTGTTCCAGTGTGAAAAATCACTCGGTGAATTTGGTGATAAGGTTTCAGCTGAGGACAAAACCGCTTGTCAGGAGAAGATTGACGCTTTGAAGGAAGCTTTAAAGGGCACAGACATTGAAGTTATCAAATCCAAGCAAAAAGAACTTGAAACAGTATTTCAGGGGATTGCGACAAAGGTTTATCAGGCGGCGGCACAGGCACAGCAGACCGCGCAGGAGGATTCGTCAACTAAAAAAGATGATGACGTTATCGACGCCGATTTCACCGACGCAGAGTAATGTATCCTATAAAACCGGAAAAAGGGTGGAGATTTCTCCGCCCTGCTTTCGGGTAATGCGTGTTATCTGTAAAAAAGAGGGCAGAAGCCTGCCCCTGACAATATCAGAGAAAAGGGGCTAAACTATGGCAGAAAAAAGAGATTATTACGAGGTGCTGGGGCTTTCAAAAAGCGCTAGCGACGATGAAATAAAAAAAGCCTATCGAAAGATGGCGAAGCAGTATCATCCTGATTTAAATCCCGACGACAAAACGTCAGAGGCTAAATTTAAAGAAGTTAATGAAGCTTACGAGGTGCTTTCAGACAGCGAGAAGAAGTCACGATATGATCAGTTCGGTCATGCGGGAGTAGACCCTTCATACGGCGGTGGCGGCGGTGGAGGTGCATATGGCGGCTTCGGCGGTTTCGGTGACATGGGTGATATTTTTGAGAGCTTTTTTGGCGGCTTTGGCGGAACATCACGTTCTTCAAATCCAAACGCACCCAGAAAAGGTCAGGATGTTCACGTTAATATAAATATTGATTTCATGGATGCCTGCAAGGGTAAGAGTGTTGATATAAAAATTAACCGCTTAGACAATTGCCCGGATTGTAAAGGTACAGGAGCAAAAGCTGGAACAAGCGCAAAAACCTGTCCCGAATGTAACGGAAAAGGCACTGTCAAGGTTGGAACAAGAACGCCTTTTGGCATGATATCTCAAACAAAGGTTTGCTCTAGGTGCGGTGGAAAAGGTAAAATCATCGACGACCCGTGTTCAACCTGTTCAGGACAGGGTAGAGTAAGAAGTACTGTCACACGTGATATCGAAATCCCAGCGGGAATTGACGACGGGCAGACGCTTCAGGTCAGGGGCTATGGTGATGCGGGGGTAAACGGAGGGCCTTCAGGCGATCTGAATATTACCGTTACTGTAAGACCAGACCCTATATTTGAGCGTGACGGTTTTGATGTGTGGACTGAAATTCCTATCACTTATGCAGAGGCAACTATGGGCGCAGAAATTGTTGTTCCCACAATTGACGGAAAGGTTAAATACAACGTGCCAGAAGCAACACAGACAGGCACAGTGTTCAGGCTAAAGTCAAAGGGAATCAAAAAGCTCAACCGCTCCGACAGAGGCGACCAGTATGTCAAGGTAACAGTTGAAATACCGTCAAATCTCACGAAAAAGCAAAAGGAGCTTTTAAAAGAATTTGAAACCAGTCTTTCAGAAAAGAACTATGTCAAGCACAAAACATTTTTTGACAAGATAAAAGAATCATTTTCAGGAAGCTGAATGACTTCACAAAAAAGCCGACGCTGTCAATAGCGCCGGCTTTGTTTATTTCTTTTTATTGCCCTTCGGTTTAATGAATTCAGGCTTAGGCTCGTCTGAAATTTCAGTTGTCGGGGCTAAAGGAACACTGACTTCTTCACCGGGCTTCTTGGTTCTTAAACCAGTTACGTATTCCTCATAAACCTTTTCCTCATCAGTCATATCCTTCGCGCGTTTAACGGTGTAAAGGTGAGTGACGCTTCCTTCATAAGCTGAGGAGTCTTTTGGAAGATGCTTTTCTTCAAGCTTTGCTTCAACAATTCCTTTTATAAGTCCATAAATTATCGCAAATGTGGGAACACTCAGAACCATTCCGATAAAACCAAACAACCCCCCGCCGAGAAAAATCGAAAAAAGAACCCAGAAGGCAGGAAGTCCGGTAGTTTCGCCGAGAATTCTAGGCCCTAAAATATTGCCGTCAAATTGCTGGAGGATAATAATGAAAATTACAAATACCAATGTTTTTTTCGGTTCGGCAATAAGCACTAGAATTCCGCTTGGGATTGCTCCAATGAAAGGACCGAAAAAAGGAATGATATTGGTTATGCAAATAATTACGCTAATTAGTATAACGTTTTTTTGAAAATTCAACATCGTCAGCGAAGCGAAGCAAATCATTCCGATTATTAATGAATCTATGATTTTGCCGTTGATAAAGCCGATGAACTTGCCGTTTGAGCTGTGATAGAAAGAAAGTGCTTTCTCACAGGTTTTCTTGCTGAAAAAAGCAAAGAAAATTTTCTTTATTTGAGATATCAATGTTTCCTTGCTCAGAAGAAGATATACAGATACAATTATTCCTAAAACAAAATTCCACACATTATGCGCAATACTTGTGACCATATCAAGTGATTTTGCGCCGATGTTTTGAAGAATAGGTTGCCAGTCGGCAATATATTTATCTATGTTATTGACAAAATTAACCTGTTCATTAAAGAAGTTTTTCAGATATTCATTGTTATCAATGGTATTATTAATCCAGTTTTGAATATTTTTTGCTGTGTCAGGCGCACTGTTGACGATTGACTTGATGCTTGATGAAACCTCAGGAACGACAATTGAAATGAGAAATGCGACAACCAGAAGAATTATTATCGTCGTTAGCGCAACAGAAATTCTTCTTGCCGCTTTTTTATGAGGGTTTTTTCTGAAGATATACCTATTAATTTTCTTTTCGGTAAAAACCATGATAGGGTTTAAAAGATAGGCAATAGCTAGTCCCCAAATAATAGGCATAATTACGCTGATGATTTTCGATATGGCAGCAAAAATTTTATCAATATTAAAAACGGCAGTAACCATCAAAATGCTAATGCCGATTACAGCCAGAGCATATGTGGCAATAATATTATATTTTTTTTCGGGTAAATTTTTCATTGTAACCTCCGTCCATTACACTATAAAGTAATTATACATTATAATTTTGGACATTTCTAGAGCTTTAATCAAATAAATTTGCTAGCATCAAAAAATAAAAACAAATTGAGCAAAATGACTTTTAAATATGCTTGAATTATGATATAATTTCATTATGATTTTTTTGATTGGAGAAGATTTTTTTGGCAGAAAAGAATTTCATTGAACTAAAAAGAAGTGCATTAAGAAGGTATTTTGAAAAAATGAACGACCGTCAGCTGGATGCTGTGTTTTCAATAAAAGGCCCTCTTCTTATCCTAGCGGGAGCGGGGAGTGGAAAGACAACGGTTTTGGTCAACAGAATAGCAAATATGATTTATTTCGGGGATGCTTATAACAGTAGCTTTGTTCCGCCGTCGCTAACCGGTGATGATTATAAGTTTCTTGAGGATTATTCAAACGGACTAGCCAGTGATACTGAAAGGCTTAAGACGCTTATATCGGACGCTTGCGTCAGTCCGTGGAACATTCTTGCAATAACATTTACAAACAAAGCTGCGGGTGAGCTTAGAAACAGGCTTGAGGCTATGCTCGGTGAAAAGGCTGAGGGGATTGTCGCTGCAACCTTTCACTCATCATGTGTGAGAATTTTAAGGCGTGAAATTGACAGGCTTGGATATCAGTCGAACTTCACCATTTATGATGGAGATGATACTCAAAGGCTTATTAAGTCATGCCTTGAGGAGCTTGAGATTTCAGAAAAAATGTTTCCGCCGAGGTCTGTTTTGTCAGAAATAAGCAGGCAGAAGGACTATATGATTACTCCGGAAAATTATGAAAGCTTAGCCGCCGGTGATTATAGAAAGCTTGTAATATCAAAGGTATATAAGCTTTATCAGACCAGACTTTTCAAAGCAAATGCAGTTGATTTTGACGATATAATTTGTTTGACCGTCAGGCTGTTCGAACAAAATCCTGATATTCTTGAGAAGTATCAGTCACGCTATAAGTACATTCTTGTGGACGAGTATCAGGATACCAATCAGGTTCAGTATCGTCTTGTCAGTATGCTTTCTTCAAAGAACGAGAATTTATGCGTTGTCGGTGATGATGATCAGAGTATTTATAAATTCAGGGGAGCTACCATTGAAAATATCCTGTCTTTTGAGGAGCAGTTTGATAACGCAAAGGTGATAAGGCTAGAACAAAATTACCGTTCGACTCAGAATATTCTTTCCGTTGCAAATGAGCTTATCAGAAACAACAGGGGAAGAAAAGGTAAGGAGCTTTGGACTTCAAGCGGAGGCGGAAGTAAAATAACGGTGTACAAATCGGCTGATGAATCCGGTGAGGCTAAATTTGTAGCAGATACTGTTCTTGAGAATATCAGAAACGGAAAAAGCTTTAATAGCCATGCAGTTTTATATCGAATGAACGCTCAGTCAAACGCAATAGAGCGTGCGTTTGTTTCAAGCGGAATCCCTTATAAAATTATTGGCGGGCTTAAATTCTATGACAGAAAAGAAATAAAAGACATTCTTTCATATCTCGCTGTAATAAACAATCCAAATGACCTCCTCAGGCTTAAAAGAGTAATTAATGAGCCTAAAAGGGGTGTGGGTGCGGCGACTCTTACACTTATAGAGCAGATAACCTCAGACCTTGGCATTTCGCCGATTGAGGTTTTGAAAGAATCCGCTAGCTATGCTCCGCTTGCAAAAAAATCAAAACAGCTCATTGACATTGCCTCAATGTTTTCATACCTCACTAAAATGTCTGAGCAAAAGCCTCTCGACGAGCTTTTAGATATTCTTATGAAAGAAACCGGCTATGAAAAGATGCTGAAGGAGCAGGGCGAGGAGGGGATACCACGCCTTGAGAATATCAGCGAGCTGAAATCAACCATGATTACATATACTCAGCAGGCTGAAGAGCCCTCCTTGTCCGGATTTTTGGAAGAGGTTGCGCTGTTCACTGAGATTGATAATCTTGATGAGAATGCAGATTATGCAGTTATGATGACAGTGCATGCGGCTAAGGGGCTGGAATTTCCGGAGGTTTTCATTGTCGGAATGGAGGAGAACATTTTCCCCGGAACAAGAAGTATGGATAGTGAGGCTGATATTGAGGAGGAAAGACGGCTTGCGTATGTTGCCATAACAAGAGCAAAGGAAAGGCTTTACATTTCACATTGTGTTGAGCGTATGCTTTTTGGAAACATCAGCAGAAACCGCCCCTCACGTTTTCTAAGAGAGCTTCCAGAGGAATTTCTAGAGAATCTCCAGCAGAAGTCACCGCTAAAAAGCAAGGATAGCTCAAACGTCATTATTCCCCCGACAAATATGTCGCTTCAGGCTCAGCTTGCGAATATGAAGCGTGTTGAAAAGCCAAGTGGTCAGAATATTGTTTTTTCAGTTGGCGAAAGGGTTTATCACAATATTTTCGGTGAGGGCACTGTTCTTTCTTCAGTTAAAATGTCGAACGACACCATGCTAGAGGTCGCTTTTGACACAAAGGGAACGAAAAAAATCATGGCTAATTTCGCAAAGATTAAAAAGCTATGATTTGTTAATAAAGTGTTAATTATACGTTTTCGGTGTTTTTTGTATTGACAATTATAAACTGACATCGTATTATGTATAGTAAGAAATTGAAAGGAAAAAAGTTATGCTTATTTTAGCCGCTGTATTTGCCTTTACATACTTTTTTAGCTTAAACTATTTTTGGTTTGGGTTTAATTGTCGTGTAAAAGCTTCAACAGCAGGATAATTGGGAATAGCTTCCTTTTTTATACTTGTGAATTTGTTCGTAGCTTTTATGGAAATAAAAGCTGCGGACTTTTTTAATGCCTTGATATAAATGAAAGTAATAGTGCACGATTACTTGATTTTACTAATAAATTTTCGGAGGAATAAAGATGATTGTTATTTTAAAGCCTAACACCAGCCCAGAGCAGATTGATGAGATGGTGAAGTGGATGGGTACGTTTGATATTAAAGTCAATCTTGTTATCGGTGAGCACAAGAGCATTTTAGGTCTGATTGGTGACACCACAAAGGTTGATATCGAAAGCGTTAAAGCAAAGGAAATCGTTGAAAGCGTTCAGCGTGTGCAGGAGCCTTATAAGAACACAAACAGAAAATTCCACCCTGATGACACGATTATTACGGTTGGTGACAGAAAAATCGGCGGCAAAACGTTAAATGTAATAGCCGGCCCCTGTTCAGTCGAAAGCGAAGAGCAGATTATTGAAACGGCTATTGCGGTAAAAAAATCAGGTGCAACCATGCTTAGAGGCGGTGCGTTCAAGCCAAGAACCTCTCCATACGCGTTTCAGGGGCTAAGGGCAGACGGAATTGATCTTCTTCTTCTTGCAAAAAAAGAAACGGGCTTGCCAATTGTCACTGAAATTATGAGCCTATCTCATCTTGAACTTTTCAGTGATGTTGATGTAATTCAGGTCGGCGCAAGAAATATGCAGAATTTTGAACTTTTGAAGGAGCTTGGGCATTGCAACAAGCCAATTCTTCTCAAAAGAGGATTAGCAAATACGATTGAGGAGCTTTTGATGTCAGCGGAATATATTTCAGCCGGCGGAAATCAGAATATTATTCTTTGTGAACGCGGAATCAGAACCTTTGAGCCAAAGACCAGAAACACCCTTGACATATCGGCTGTTCCGCTTTTAAAACAGCTTTCGCATCTTCCGGTAGTTGTTGACCCAAGCCACGCGACGGGGCTGACATCATTGGTTGAACCTCTCTCATTGGCATCAATTGTCTGCGGTGCGGATGCGCTTATTATTGAAGTTCATAACGATCCGAAAAATGCACTTTCAGACGGCGCACAGTCGCTCACTCCCGAACAGTTTGACGTGGTTATGAAAAAAATCAAGGCACAGGCTGAGTTTTCAGGCCTTAAGCTTTAATCTAAGATTGGTGAGGAAATAAATATGCAGACATTGACTGTCAGGGCGAAATCAGAATATGATATTTTTATCGGAAAGGGACTATTAAAAGACTGCGGGAAAATTATCAGCGGTATTGTTGGGGCAAAAAAAGCTGTGATAGTAACCGATGATGTTGTAGCAGGGCTTTATGGTGACACCGTTTCACAAGCGCTTAGTGCGGTTGGTATAAAATCCGATTTTTTTGTATTTGAAAACGGTGAAAACTCAAAAAGCCATGACACATTGATTCGGCTTTATGATTTTCTTTCTGAGAAACAGATAACACGCTCTGACATTCTTGTTGCACTTGGGGGAGGGGTGGTTGGCGACCTTACCGGCTTCGCCGCCGCTACATACCTTAGGGGGCTTGAGGTAGTTCAGATACCGACAACGCTTCTTGCTATGACTGATTCCTCAATCGGCGGAAAAACCGCAGTCAATATAAAAAGCGGTAAGAATCTCGTCGGCTCTTTCAAACAGCCAGCCTGTGTAATATGTGATACGAACACTCTCATAACTCTATCTGATGAAATATTCACCGACGGAATGGCAGAGGTCATTAAATATGGAATGATTAAGGATGCTTCATTATTCGAGCTTTTGAATGAAAAGTCTGAAGATATGGATATGGAGCAGGTTATAGTAAGGTGTGCCGATATCAAAAGAACGGTCGTTGAGGCTGATGAATTTGATAAGGGGGAGAGAATGCTCCTCAATTTCGGTCATACACTTGGTCACGCAATAGAAAAATATTATAATTATGACGGCATTTCTCATGGAAAGGCTGTGGCAATAGGCATGTGCGTAATGTCACGCTATACTGAAAAAGCCGGTCTGACAAAAACAGGAACCATACAAAGGCTTTCTGAATGCTTGGCAAAATACGGTCTGAAAACGGATACGGATATCCCTCTAAGCGAGCTTGTCGGAAGCTGTCTTAATGATAAAAAGCGTGAAAGCGATTTTATCAATATTATAGCTTGTGAAAAAGTGGGAGCAAGCAGGATTGTTAAAATGTCCATTCCCGAATTCTATAAGCTTTTGGAGGTTCCCTATGTATAATGTTGAGATTTCGCCAAAAAAACTTTCGGGAAAGGTTGTTGTTCCGCCTTCAAAAAGCGTTGCACACAGGCTGTTAATCTGTGCGGCACTTTCACATGAAGAATCTGTAATAACCAATATGCTTATGTCGAAGGATATCAAGGCGACGATAGAATCCTTGGTGTCGCTTGGCGCTAAAATAACCGTACATGGCGATACCGTCACAGTAAGAGGAATAAAAAGCCCGCCTCCCAGTGCAATAATTGACTGCTGTGAATCAGGCTCAACTTTAAGGTTTGTTGTTCCTGTTGCCTGTGCTCTTGGGGTGTCTGCCGAGTTTCACGGTGAGGGGAAGCTCCCCGAAAGGCCTATAACCCCATACATTTCCGAGTTGACAAAGTACGGAATCTCTTTTGACTACAATAACACAATGCCCTTTTCAGTCAGCGGAAAGCTGACCTCGGGGAAGTTCTGCATTGACGGCTCAATAAGCTCACAGTTTGTCACGGGGCTTTTGTTCTCGCTGCCTCTTCTAGACGGCGACTCAGAAATAATTTTCACATCAAGGCTTGAATCAAAGCCGTATGTTGACATTACCATAGATTGCCTGAGAAAAAGCGGAATTGAGATATTAGAAACTCAAAACGGATATTTTGTTAAGGGCTTACAAAAATATCGCTCAATTAATATGGCTGTTGAGGGTGATTATTCACAGTCGGCGTTTTATTATACGGCGAATTTACTCGGCTCTGACATAGAAATTACAGGACTTAATGGGGAATCTGTTCAGGGCGACAAGAAAATTATTGAAATTGTCGAAAAAATATGTTATTATAATAAGGATAAAAAAAGTTTAAGTCCGTTTGATATTGATGCATCCGATATTCCGGATCTTGTTCCGATATTAACGGTGCTTGCATCTTTTTGTGACGGTACGTCTTATTTGAGAAATGTTTCAAGGCTGAGGATTAAGGAGTCAAACCGGCTTGAAGCTATTGCGGGATGTCTTAATTCTCTCGGTGGCAATGTCAGGGAGATTGGTGACAATCTCGAAATTACAGGCGTTGAAAGTTTAAGCGGTGGAACAGTAAGCAGCTTTAACGACCATAGAATTACAATGTCTATGGCTGTTGCGGCGACAAGATGCAAAAATAAGCTGTTAATTCTCAACGCAAATTGTGTTGAAAAATCATATCCGAACTTTTTTAGTCACTACTCACAGCTTGGAGGAATAGTAAATGTCATCAATTTGGAACCATAATATCAGTATTTCTATTTTCGGCGAATCACACGGTCCCGCAATCGGTGTCGTAATCGACAGACTTCCCCCTGGTGAATATATTGACATGGATGAGGTGCTTTTGGTTATGTCCAGGCGCGCGCCTAAAAAGGACAAAACCTCGACACAGCGTCGTGAAAAAGATATGCCACAGATTATGTCAGGAATTTTTAACAATAAAACAACAGGCACTCCGCTGTGCGCATTCATTCCGAATGAGGACACTCATTCTAATGATTATGCTGATATGTCAAAGCTTGCACGTCCCGGCCATGCTGATTATACGGGCGCTGTCAGATATAAGGGCTTTAATGATTTCAGAGGCGGCGGTCATTTTTCGGGAAGGTTAACTGCCCCCTTGGTATTTGCAGGGGCGGTATGCTCGCAGATTCTAGAAAGACGCGGTATATATACAGGCGCACACATTCATTCTATTCATAATATCAGCGATGCGCCATTCAATCCTGTCCTTGTCACTAGAGAGGATATTATTTCTTTAAAAGCAAAGGACTTCCCCGTTATCAACGATAAAAAGGGTGCGCTTATGATCAAGGACATTGAAAAGGCGCGTGAAAACCTTGATTCTCTGGGCGGCGTGGTTGAATGCTGTTCAATTAATGTTCCTGCCGGGGTTGGTTCGCCTATTTTTGACGGGCTTGAAAATTCAATCGCCTCTTTGATCTTTGGAATTCCGGCTGTTAAGGGTCTGGAATTCGGTGCGGGATTTAACTGCACAAAAATGCTGGGAAGCGAAAATAATGATGAGTTCTATGTTGATGAAAAAGGTCATGTTCTTACAAGAACAAATTTCCACGGCGGAATTTTAGGCGGTATATCATCAGGAATGCCAATTACGATTAAGGTTGCCTTTAAGCCGACGCCTTCAATAGCAAAGCCACAGGAAACTGTTGATTACAGTTCGCTTAAAAATGAAACAATTAATGTTAAGGGAAGGCACGACCCATGTGTTGTTCCTCGGGCAGTGCCATGTGTTGAGGCGGCAGTCAGTGTAGCGCTTCTTTCAAATATGCTTGATTACCCGAATTTTTAGGAGGCTTCTTATGGATAGCTTTGAGAGGTTTTTAACATCAAATATGCTCTCGCTTACTGACTCATATGCTGTCAAAATTCTTTTATGCTTTTTTTTAAAGCAGATTGATAGACCTGTCACACCTGACCAGTTAACTGAAATTGCAACGTGCGACGGTATAGTAAATTATTTTTATTATACCGAAGCTGTCAATTCGCTTCTAGAAGCGGGAACCATAAAGGTTGAAATGATTGACGGTGAGGACTTTTATGTTCTTTCAGAAATCGGACGAAATGGGGCGGACAGCTTTAAAACACTTGTCCCAAAGCTGTTTCGAAACAAGATTCTAGAGTCGGGGCTTAAGCTTTTCGCAAAGCTGAAATTCAAAAAAAATGTTAGCTGTGAAATTATTGAATGTGCTTCAGGTTATTTAGTTGAGTGTATCTGCAGGGATATGGATATAGTTTTTATGGATTTGAAGCTGTTCGCACCGGATTTGGAGCAGGCGGAGCTTTTAAAGGAAAAAATTCTTTTGAACCCTTCGGATTTTTATGGAAATGTACTTGATTTTGCCCTAGAGAATAAGGATTACAAGCCGGAGGTTAACGAAAGCTAACAGTCGGTTTTCAGTATTTTGCATTTTTCGACAAGGTGATTAAAAAAACTTTATTTTTTCAAAAAATGTTCTTGACAAGAAAGAAATGTTGTAGTATAATAATAAAGCTGTCACACGAGATGGGGGATTTCAGTTAAGGCGGGGCGTAGCTCAGTTTGGTAGAGTGCTTGGTTTGGGACCAAGATGCCGCAGGTTCAAGTCCTGTCGCCCCGACCATTCATTCAATTTTATTAAGAAACATCTTGACAAAGAGCATTGAATATGGTATAATATATTTCGTTGTCACATACAAAGTCAATTGGCTGGTGTAGCTCAGTTGGTAGAGCAGCTGATTTGTAATCAGCAGGTCGGGGGTTCAAGTCCGTCCACCAGCTCCAGTACAGACGGCAGATATCTTAAAGATGTCTGCTCTCTGTTTGAAATGGGAGAGTTCCCGAGTGGCCAAAGGGGGCAGACTGTAAATCTGTTGCTTTTCAGCTTCGATGGTCCGAATCCATCCTCTCCCACCATCAACACTTTGCAAGATATCTTGCAAAGTGTTTTTTTGATAAAAATTTGTGTTAATAATGTATTGAAGATAGAATAACAGATTTAAGAAAGCCGGAGGAATAGAATGATAAGGCATGATCTCAGAAATGTTGCAATAATTGCACACGTTGACCACGGAAAGACAACCCTTGTTGATGAAATGCTTAAACAAGGGGGAGCGTTCAGAGAGAATCAGGTTGTGGCGGATAGGGTTATGGACAGTAACGACCTTGAGCGTGAAAGAGGAATAACCATTCTTGCAAAAAACACATCGGTTGTTTATAATGATGTGAAAATCAATATCATCGACACACCGGGGCATGCTGATTTCGGCGGTGAGGTTGAGCGTGTTCTCAAAATGGTTGACGGCGTAATTTTACTCGTTGATGCTGCTGAGGGGACAATGCCTCAGACACGCTTTGTAACGCAAAGGGCACTTGATTTAGGCTTAAAGCTTATTGTTGTGGTAAACAAGATTGACCGCCCTGACGCACGTCTTGATGAAATCGGAGACGAAGTGTTAGAGCTTCTTCTTGATTTAGATGCTTCAGAGGAGCAGCTAGAGTCGCCATTGCTTTTTTGTTCAGGCCGTTCAGGAACAGCTTCACTTAGCCAGTATGAAGCCGGAACAGACCTTATTCCGCTTTTTGAAACGATACTAAATCATATTCCGGCGCCTGAAGGTGACGGCGAGGCACCAATGCAGATGTTGGTTTCATCAATCGACTATAATGAATATGTCGGAAGAATCGCTGTTGGAAGAATTGAGCGGGGACAAATCCGTATTAATCAGTCAGTTACAATCGGCGACTTTCATGAGCTTAAATCGCCGTATAACAGTAAAATTGTTACCGTAATGCAAATTCAGGGGCTTCAAAGGGTGCCTGTTACAGAAGGTAAGGTCGGAGATATTGTGTGTATTTCAGGCATTGAAAACATTACAATTGGTGATACGATTTGTGACAGCACACTGTACGAGCCACTTCCTTTTGTAAAAATAAGCGAGCCTACCGTCGAGATGACTTTTTCTGTTAACGATTCTCCTTTTGCGGGAAGAGAGGGAAAATTTGTTACATCACGACAGCTTCGTGAAAGACTTTTCAGAGAGCTTTTGAAGGACGTATCCTTGAGAGTATCTGAAACTGAAAATACTGACTCATTTAAGGTTTGTGGAAGAGGCGAAATGCATCTTTCAATTCTGATCGAGAATATGCGTCGTGAAGGCTTTGAGCTTTCTGTTTCAACGCCTAGAGTATTGTATAAGGAAATTAACGGAGAGCGTCATGAGCCAATCGAAAAGCTCCTGATTGATGTTCCTGAAAACTGTGTCGGCTCTGTAATGGAGGCAATGGGAAATAGAAAAGCTGAGCTTATACAGATGCATCCTCACGGCTCAAGAATGCGAATTGAATTTAAAATTCCGTCACGCGGACTTTTTGGATACAAGAGTGAGTTCTTGACCGCTACCAAGGGCGAGGGAATAATGAACTCAATATTTGACGGATATGAGCTTTTTAAAGGTGAAATTCCAAGACGTAACACAGGCTCACTAATCTCTTTTGAAACAGGAGAGTCGGTAACCTACGGTCTTTATAACGCTCAGGAGAGAGGCCAGCTTTTCATTGGAGCAGGAACGCCAGTTTATGAGGGAATGATTGTTGGTTCATCACCGAAAGCCGAGGATCTTGTTGTTAATGTTTGCAAGAGAAAGCACCTTACAAACACACGAGCTAGCGGTTCAGATGATGCTCTAAGACTTGTTCCGCCGAGAAATTTTAGTCTTGAAGACTCACTCGAATTTATTGCTGATGACGAGCTGCTTGAGGTTACTCCAAAATCTATCAGAATTAGAAAGCGCACGCTTAATAATCAGATGAGGGCAAAAGAACGCACTAAATAAATTTTACCGCACCGATGAGAGCATTGGTGCGGTTTAACTTTTGAAGAAGATTTGCATAATATGCTGTCAGGGAAAATCTTAAGAAAATCCGTCTTAATAATACACAAAAGAAGATTAACACCGGAAATTATTTTGTTAATTGACACAAATATATACATACTCATTGAATTTTTTAAAAAAGTATGTTATTATAAAGGCTATATAAGTGCGGAGTCAATTCTTTGTAAAGTGATTAGTTTCTGTTAATATAGTGGGGTGAATATATGAAAAAACTTTTAAGTGCTATATCTAAAAAAGTTAATGCAATAAACAAAAAGCGCATGATTAATTCAGAAAAATATAAGGCGACAAATCTCATATTGGTTCTGGCATTTCCGTTCTTCTTGACAATGCTTGCTGAAACTGTTCAGATGAAGTCTTTGAACAAGTTTATTTTGTTTTTGTTCTCCAAGCCGTCAGTTGTTTTTTTTAATATAATATTGATATCTGTTGTCTTTTCAGCGCTTCTGTTGTTATTCAGAAAAGCATACATAGCTTCGGCATTGGTCGGAATAGCCATGACAACATTTGCTGTTGTTGAGCTGTTTAAATTCAATACAAGCGGGAATCATCTTATTCTTTCAGAGCTTAAAATGGCAGTAAATTTGAAAAGCATGACCAGATTTGCGTACATTAAGATTACGCCTGAGTTGGTTGTTTGCGTTTTGCTTTTATTTGTTTATCTCTTTTGTGTATTTTGGTTTAATCCTGTTATTAAAATTAAGCGTATAAAGCGTTTTATGACGTCTGGAATATGCTTTGCAACCTTAGCAGTTTTCATTGCGACTCCGTCAATTGCACTTCCTGTATATTCTTTTTTTGATATAGATACAACCTCAACTGATAATGTGTTCAGACTAAATGAAAAATTCGATAATAATAATTTAATTGCGTTTTTAGCACAGACAACAACAGAATCAATAAGTAAGAGAATTGTTGAGCCTGAAGGCTATGACGTGACAGCAATACAGCATATTCTAGGTGAGTATTCTGCTAATGACGCTAACAGCAGCTACAAAAAACCTAACGTAATTATGATTATGTCTGAGGCTTTTACTGATTTTAGAGTTTTTGATCAAATTGAAGTTCCTGATGATGTTTATATAAGCTATGACAGAATTAGAAGCAAGGGCTATTCTGGTAATGCTGTTGTTCCAGCATTTGGAAGCTTCACGGTTAAAACTGAGTTTGAACTTATGGTGGGACTTCCTGTAAAGTCACTTAATGACCCCAACATGCCGCAAAGAATACTCCTCGACAGACAGCAGCAGACAATTCCTTCCTATTATAAATCTCTGGGATATAACACAAACTATATACATACTTTCTTGCGTTCATTCTATGGGCGAGATGATATATATTCAAATTACGGCTATGACAATATGTTCTTTGACGATAATCTGACTGTGCCTATTGAGTACTATCGCTCTTATATTTCTGACACAACGATTTTTAATCAGATGTCAAAGATAATCACCGAAACTGATGAGCCGACATTTATTTATACGACCACAATGCAAAATCATCAGCCGTATGACCCCGAAGATGAAAGTCAGACTCAGCTTGATTATTATTTTGATGGTGTAAAAGATATGACGCAAAACCTTGAGGTTTTTATCAATAGCCTTGAGGAGCTTGATGAGCCGACCGTTGTATTTTTCATCGGTGACCACTTCCCTTGCTTTAAGGGTGAGGGTTCAGTTTATAATGAGCTTGAAATCAACGGCGATAATTGTAGCAATCTTTATGTTCAGCCATATTTTATATGGAACAATTTTGGAATGGATTATAGAGAAGCACCTAGAAATACTGTTTCGGCATTTTACATGCCATATGTGTTGCTTGATTTAATTGACGCACCGAAGAGCAGTCTTATCGATGCGATGCTTTCCAAAATGAACACAATTCCTATTTATACAACAAATTATGATAACACTATTCCTAATGATGACGAGCTTGATTTGTTCACATATGATATTGTTTTAGGTGAACAGTATTTAGAAGGAGATATTGATGCGGCAAGTTAAAATAGGGGCATTAAAGAAAATCACACAAACAGTTACTCGTGAAAGACTGGCATCGGCTGTCGGAAGCGGGGCGGCAGATGTTTTTGCAACACCAATGATGATTGCGCTAATGGAAAATGCGGCGTATGAATGCCTTAACGATTATCTTGACAATGGCGAAACCAGTGTCGGGACGGCAATAAGCACTTCTCACATTTCCGCCACTCCTCTGGGTATGGAGGTTTATGCAACAGCAGAAGTGACAGCTTGTGACGGGCGCAAGGTTGACTTTAAAATTGAAGCTTATGATTCCTGTGGGAAAATCGGTGAGGGAATTCATTCACGCTTTGTTGTCGATTCAGAAAAGTTTTTGAATAAGGTTAATTCAAAAAAATAATGTATATTTTTCACTCCCTTGCGGAAACTATCCGCAGGGGAGTGATTTTGTTGAGCAAGAAAAAGAGAAATCAAGGCTCTGATGCAGACAGAGCTTTGAAAGGAAATCCGATGAAATCGGTGAAAGCTGATCCGAACGGGAGTTATACGGGTATTTGCGAAAATCCGAATGAAAAACCAGTTCAGGACGCGGATGATTTATAACTCCCAAAACGCTCCGAAATTCGGAGCGTTTTTCCATTGGCATTCCACTACATTATGTGATGAAAAAATAGTCAAACACAACATACTGTGAAAACAGTACAAAAAAATGTGATAATGATGAAATATAATATACTAAATAAGTGTTGTTTAATTCATAGCGATATGATATAATTTGAATAAAGAAGCATAAAAATAAGTCTGGGCTTACCGGGCTGATTATTGTATATTTTTAAAGGGGGATAATTATGGATTTTAAGAAGGGTCTTTGGAATGGAGAAATCAACGTCAGGGATTTTATTGTCACGAATTTTACACCATATGAGGGTGACGAAAGCTTTCTTGAAGCGCCTACTGAAGGCACGACAAGGCTTTGGGAAAAGCTTTGTGACTACATGAAGATTGAGCGTGAGCGAAAAGGTGTTTATGATATTGATGAAAAAACTATTTCGACCATAACCTCACATGACGCGGGATATATAGACAAGTCACTTGAGAAAATTGTCGGGCTTCAAACAGATGAGCCTCTAAAAAGAGCAATTATGCCTTTTGGCGGAATCAGGCTTGTATATAGTGAGCTTGAGGCTTATGGACGTGAGATGGATGACAATGTCGCAAATGTTTTTAAGTACAGAAAAACACATAATGATGGTGTCTTTGACGCTTATACCGAGGAAATGAAGTCTGCTCGCCATACTGGAATTATCACAGGCCTTCCTGACGCATACGGAAGAGGACGAATTATTGGCGATTACAGAAGAGTTGCGCTTTATGGAGTAGATTATCTTATTGAGCAGAAAATGAATGCAAAAAAGAACCTTGTGTTTGATATTATGGACAGTCCAACAATAAGGGCAAGAGAAGAAATATCAGAGCAGATCAAGGCGCTTAAAGAGCTTAAGGAAATGGCAATGAAATATGGAATAGATATTTCTAAGCCGGCGGCGGATACAAAAGAGGCTGTCCAGTGGCTATATTTTGCATACCTTGCCGCTGTTAAAGAGCAAAACGGTGCCGCTATGTCGCTTGGAAGAGTATCGACCTTCCTTGACATATATGCTCAGAAAGATCTTGAAGAGGGCAAATACACAGAGAAGGAAATTCAGGAGTTTGTTGACCACTTTATCATGAAGCTTAGAATTGTCAGATTTTTAAGAACGCCTTCTTATGATGAGCTTTTTTCAGGCGACCCCACTTGGGTGACAGAGGCTATCGGCGGAATGTGCCTTGACGGGCGCACCATGATTACAAAAATGTCCTTCCGTTTCATGCATACGCTTGTTAATCTTGGTCCTGCTCCCGAGCCTAATCTCACTGTTTTGTGGAGCATTAGGCTCCCCGAAAATTTCAAAAAATATTGTGCGGATATTTCTATCAAAACGTCTTCAATTCAGTATGAAAACGACGATATCATGCGAGAAAAGTTCGGCGATGACTATGGCATTGCGTGCTGTGTTTCTGCAATGAAAATCGGCAAGCAGATGCAGTTCTTCGGCGCAAGGGCAAACCTTGCCAAGGCGCTTCTTTATGCCTTAAACGGCGGTCGTGATGAAAAGTACGGAAAGCAGATAGGGCCTCAGATTGCACCGATATCGACAGAATACCTTGAATATGATGATGTTATTCAAAAGTACGAAACGATAGTTGAATGGCTTTCAAAGCTATACATTAACACGCTTAACATTATTCACTATATGCACGATAAATACTGCTATGAGCGTATCGAAATGGCACTTCATGATGAAGAAATTTTCAGAACCTCAGCGTGTGGAATTGCCGGATTGTCAGTAGTGGTTGACAGTTTGTCCGCAATAAAGTATGCTAGAGTAAAGCCTCTTAGAAATGAAGAGGGTATGATATACGATTTTGAAATTGAGGGTGAATTTCCCACGTTCGGGAATAACGATGCCAGAGTTGATGAAATCGCCGTATGGGTTGTAAAGAATTTCATGAACAAGCTTTCAAAGCACAGAACCTATCGTGATTCAAAGCCGACAATGTCAATTCTGACCATTACTTCCAACGTGGTTTATGGAAAGAAAACTGGTGCTACTCCAGACGGAAGAAAAGCGGGTGAGCCTTTTGCGCCGGGTGCGAATCCAATGCATGGACGTGATATGAAGGGCTGTATCGCTTCGATGAAATCTGTTGCAAAGCTTCCTTACGACTATTCTGAAGATGGTATTTCATATACATTTTCGATTGTTCCGGGTGCGCTTGGAAAGTCGGATGAGGATAAAACGCAAAACCTTGTTGGATTAATGGACGGTTATTTTGCCGACAAGGGGCATCATATAAACGTAAATGTACTAAGTCGCGAGGTTCTTGAGGACGCTATGGAGCATCCCGAGCTTTATCCACAGCTCACAATAAGAGTTTCTGGTTATGCGGTCAACTTCATCAAGCTCACCCGTGAGCAACAGCTTG
Organism: Bacillota bacterium; assembly: GCA_023439835.1. Lineage (GTDB taxonomy): Bacteria > Bacillota > Clostridia > Oscillospirales > Ruminococcaceae > SZUA-444. Next base: position 97,240 of record JAEXUW010000020.1, read on the forward strand.
ATGTAATTAACAGAACCTTCCACACGAGATTTTAACAACAAAAGTTGGGGGGATTATCATGGGAGAGCCCGTAACGGGGAGAATTCATTCAATAGAAACGTTCGGCGCTGTTGACGGCCCCGGAATTAGATATGTGCTATTTATGCAGGGCTGTCCTCTAAGATGCCTATACTGTCATAATCCTGATTCCTGGGATTTCAGCGGTGGGAAAACTGTCACAACAGAAGAAATTGCGACTGACATTGAAAGCTACTATAATTTTATCAAAAAAGGTGGCGTGACCGTTTCGGGGGGAGAGCCACTGGCTCAGCCGGAGTTTGTTGCCGACCTTTTTGAGCGGTGCAAAAAAATGGGGCTTCATACTGCTGTGGATACTTCAGGCTCAGTTGCGCTGTCTGTTTCGCATAAAGCAATAGACGTCTGCGACCTTGTTATTCTTGATATAAAGGCGCTTGATGACGCACTTTGTTTGGAGCTGACGGGACAGCCTAATTTCAACACGCTTGAAACGCTGTTATACTGTGAAAAGACAAAAAAGCCTGTCTGGATAAGGCATGTGCTTGTACCCGAATATACACTTGATTTTGAAAAGCTTGAAAAGCTTGCTGATTATCTCACCGGATTTTCCTGTATTGAAAAGGTTGAGCTTCTTCCGTTTCATAAAATGGGCGAATTTAAGTGGGAGGAGCTAAATTTTGATTATAAGCTTTTCGGAACTCAATCCCCCTCAATAACTGACATTGACAAGGCAAAACATATATTTGTATCAAGAGGCTTGATTAATAACTAAAATAAGCACTCTGCATTTTTGCAGAGTGCTTAGCTTTTTAGCTCAGAATAATTCTGTCGTTGTCAAGCTCTGTGCTGCTTTTTTCTTTAAATAGCATTAGGAGCTTTTCGACGGTCATTTGCTTTCTTTCGTCGCCTTTTATATCGAGAATAACCTTTCCTGCGTTCATCATAATTGTCCTGTTACCGATCTCAAGTGCCGATTTAATATTGTGAGTAATCATTAGTGTTGTAATAGTATTCTCTTTTGTAATTATCTCAGTGAGCTTAATGACTTTTTCGGCAGTAGCAGGGTCTAAAGCGGCGGTATGCTCATCAAGAAGAAGAAGTTTCGGCGAAGAAATTGTCGCCATCAAAAGTGTAATAGCCTGTCGTTGTCCGCCTGAAAGAGTGCCGACCTTTGTTTTCATTCTGTCCTCAAGGCCCATATCAAGGTGTGATAGCTTTTCTGTATAAAAAGCAGTGTCGGGACGTTTAAATATACTGCCCTTAATACTCCTCATATGTGCGAGCATGAGGTTTTCTTCAATTGTCATTGAAGGCGCTGTTCCCTTGAGCGGATCTTGAAATAATCTTCCTATCTGTCGTGAGCGCTTGTATTCTTTTTTAAAGGTAATATCCTCACCGTCAAGAATAATTTTACCCGTGTCCGCTATATAGCTTCCGCCAATGGCATTGAACATCGTTGATTTTCCAGCGCCGTTTGAGCCGATAATTGTCACAAAATCACCTTTATCAAGATGAAGGTTCAAATCTGAAAGCGCCTTGCGTTCGTTTACCGTACCCTTATTAAAGGTTTTATGAATGTTGATTAGCTCAAGCATCTGTCTTTCTCCTCCTGTTCTGTACTAGAAAGCTTTTGGTCTTTTCCTTAACAGTCGGATAGCTTACCGCAACAATAACAATAACCGATGAAATAAGCTTCAGGAAGGACGGGTTGACGGTTGTGCTGATTGCGTATGCGGTAATAAGCTGAAACAGTATTGATCCAATAACAGCCGCTAGAATATTTCTTGCAATACTTTTTTTACCCTTGACAAGAACCTCGCCGAGAATAAGTGACGCAAGTCCGGTTACTATCATACCGCTTCCCATTTTTATGTCGGCGTAGTTGCTGTTTTGAGCAATGAACGCGCCGCTTAATGCCGCAAAGCCGTTTGAAAGTGAAATAGCGATAAATTTAGTCAGGTCTGTATTAATCGAAGAAGAACGCACCATTGTTTCATTGTCGCCGGTCGCTCTGATTGAAAGTCCGGTAGTGGTTTTAAAAAATATAATCAGCAAGATTATTATAACCGCCATAATAAAAAATGCAGGTATAAGTCTGATAAAATAATTGTCCTTAAAACGTCTTAGCGGGGTGAAAACGTTAAATAGTGAATTGTTCAGCATAACGCTTGGTTGATTTCCCATTATAACTAGATTGATTGAATAAAGCCCTGTCATTGTGAGTATTCCGGCAAGAACAGGTGCAATCTTCAGCTTTGTGTGCATCAGTGCCGTTATAGCACCTGCCGCTAGTCCCGCGGCAAATCCGGCAAAAAGCCCAAGAACGGGCTTTCCGCTTAGCGTCATCATTGCAGAAACGGCGGCACCAGTTGTAAAACTCCCATCTACGGTTAAATCAGGGATTTTCATAATTCTAAAGGTTATAAATACCCCTAAGGCAAGAAGAGCATAAATCAGCCCCGCCTCAATTGAGCTTGAAAACAGATAGATGGTCATAATTTCTCCTTAAAATTAGTCAGTGACAATTTCAGCATTTGCCTTGATATCGTCAGGAATAGTTACGCCGATTTGGTCAGCGGTTGTTTGATTTATTACGGTTCTGAATACGTTAATATTCTGAACGGGTGTTTCAGAAATTTTCTGCCCCTTGAGAAGCTTATCTGCGGTTTGCGCTGTCATAAATCCAAGCTGCTCATAGTTGATTCCGACTGTTGCGAGTCCGCCGTCCCAAACAAGGCTGTCAGCGGTTACATAAACAGGGATGTCATTATCTCTTGCAATTCCGGCGAGTGTTGACATGGCTGAAGCAACAACACTGTCGTTCGGAACAAAAATTGCGTCAACCTTTCCGACTAGGGAATCGACAGCTGGCTTAAGCTCTGTTACGTTTGAAATAACAGCCTCATCATATGTCATTCCAGGGAACTTCTCATTAAGTACAACCTTAGCGTCCTCAATAATTTTTTCTGCTCCCTTTTCACTAGAACAGTGAATGAAGCCGATTTTCTTTATGTCAGGGGTAAGCTCAAGCGAAAGGTTGAAAATATCCTCAAGCGGGAAGAAGTTAGCGATTCCGGTTACATTCTTATCTGTTTTGTCATAAGCTTCTACAAGTCCCTGTCCGACCGGGTCAGTCACTGAAGAAAACAATACGGGAACTTCAGTAATGATTCCGCACGCTGCAATAGCCGTTGTTGTTCCAACAGCAATAACAAGGTCTTTTTTATCGCCTTGCATTTTATTGCAAATAGTATTAAGCGTTGCCATATCGCCCTGTGCATTTTGATAGTCTATTACCGCAACATCCTCTGTATAGCCAAGCTCGATTAGCTTAGCCTTGATTGCATCGGATATTTGGTTAAGCGAGGTGTGCTCAATGCTCTGAATAATTCCTATTTGGATTTTATCATCATCTTTTGTCTTGGAACAACCCGCAAAAACTGTGGATAGACATACCGCTGACAGCATGACCGCAATGATTCTTCTGAGTGATTTTGACTTTTTCATAACAATAACCTCTTTCTAAAATATAGTGTTATTGTTGGCTTTGTGAGCGGTGTTTAACAAATAAAAAAGCCCATCCTTGAAAATTACAAGGACAGACATAAATCTGCGGTACCACCTTGATTGACGCGTGAAACACGTCCTCTCATCAGAATGCCAACACATTCCTCGCTCTGTAACGTGAGCGAACGTTGCGGAATACTCGGAAAACCTTTCCCCGCACCCTCGGAAGTCCATTTGTCTGATTCGTTTTCTGTCGGTTTCCAGCAATCCCGACTCTCTGTAAGCTCGTAATCAGTTTTATCTCTTCTTCAACGGTTTAGTTAATTAAAACATTATTTTTTTGAATTGTCAATATATTTTATTCCTATTTGTTGAAAGAGTGAAAAAAATTTTTCAATAGAATATAAAATTCTTCTATTTGCACAATGAAAATGAAGAATATCATTGTGCTGACAATATTTATTTGCTATAATTTAATAAAAAGTATAGAGGAAGCGAAATATGGAATATATTCCAGCGAAAACAATAGTTCAAAAAGTTAAGTCCTCCGCATGGTTTGGAATTGATTATAATATGAACATATATAAAGGCTGTTGTCATGGGTGTATTTATTGCGACAGTAGAAGTGAATGCTATCGCATTGAAAATTTTGATACAGTCAGAGCAAAGGAAAATGCCCTTGAAACTATAAGAAATGACTTAAGGCGAAAAATCAGACCCGGCGTAATCAATACCGGCTCAATGAGCGACCCTTATAATCCGTATGAGGCGGAGCTTATGCTGACTCGTCATGCGCTGGAGCTTGTTGATGCATATGATTTCGGCATTGCGATTATCACAAAAAGCAAGTTAATTACCCGTGATATTGATATTTTACAGAGTATTAAGGAGCGTTCGCCTGTTCTAAGTAAAATCACCATTACATGTGCAGACGACGAGCTTTCCAGAAAAATTGAGCCATATTCTTCGCTTTCGTCAGAAAGGTTTTCGGCAATCAGAAAGCTTTCTGACAGCGGAATTTTCTCTGGTGTTCTTCTCATGCCGGTGCTTCCTTTTATCAACGATAATGCTGAAAATGTCAGAGCAATAGTAAAACAGGCACATGATAGCGGGGCAAAATTTGTTTATGCTTCATTTGGGGTAACGCTCAGGCAGAACCAGCGCACATACTTCTATGAACAGCTAGACAAGCTATTTGCGGGAAAAGAGCTGAAAGAAAAATACATTTCTCGTTTTGGATATGCATATAACTGCTCTAGTCCGGCGGCTTCAAGACTTCATGAGGTTTTTGTGGACGAGTGTGAAAAGCTGGGGCTTCTTTATAAAATGCAGGATATTGTCAGAGCATATAAGGCAGGCTATTCACCGTCACAGCTGAGCTTTTTTGATTAATAAAAAATCTTCCGTTAAAAGCATATAAAAAGGTCAATAATGATTAAAAAGCTTGGCGGAGGTTTTTTGATTGAAAGGAATTATTCTTGCCGGCGGTTCAGGAACGCGGCTTTATCCGGTTACGCTTGCAGTTTCAAAGCAGCTTTTACCCGTTTATGACAAGCCGATGATATATTATCCGCTTTCAACGCTTATGCTTTGCGGAATATCTGACATACTAATTATCTCCTCGCCGAATGATATTGACAGTATAAAAAGGCTGTTAGGCGGCGGTGAGCAATTTGGGATAAGTCTTAAGTATGCGGTTCAGCCGATACCGGGCGGACTTGCACAGGCGTTTTTAATAGCCGAGGATTTCATTTCAGGCGAGTGCTGTGCAATGGTTTTGGGCGATAATATTTTTTTTGGAAGCGGACTAAAAAGCCTTCTTTTCAAAGCGTCATCAAAAAAATACGGTGCAACGGTTTTTGCTTATTATGTTGATGAGCCTAGTCGGTTTGGAATAGTCGAGTTTAATCAGCTGGGGCGTGCTGTTTCTATTGAAGAAAAGCCAAAGACTCCCAAGTCAAATTATTGTGTGACGGGCCTGTATTTTTATGACAGCCGAGTTTGCGACTTTTCGAAAAAGCTTAAGCCGTCAAAACGTGGAGAGCTTGAAATAACCGACCTTAACCGCATTTATCTTGAGGAAGCTTCTCTTGACGTTGTCACTCTCGGAAGGGGCTATGCGTGGCTTGATGCGGGAACCTGCGACTCACTGAGCGATGCATCTGAATTTGTCAGGGTGATTGAGAAAAGACAGGGCATTCAAATAGCGGCGCTTGAGGAAATAGCGTTTTTTAACGGCTGGATTTCAAAAGAGCAGCTTGTTCTTGCGGCACAAAAGCATTTGGGAACAAATTACGGCGAGCACTTAAAAAATGTGGCAGCGGGAAGAATTCTATATTGACAAAAGGGGACGAAAATGAAAATACTGATTACTGGAGCGGAAGGGCAGCTTGGAAGAGCACTAGAGAAAATTATAACGAAGCAGGAGAGCCCCCTTGGCGACCTTGAGCTTTTTCACAAGAATATATACCTTTCAGCGGCATCAAAGGACAAGCTTGACATTACAAATTTAAAAAGGCTGACTGAGGTTTTTGACGCAAACAGCTTTGATGTGGTGATAAACTGTGCGGCATATACAAATGTTGATAAATGTGAAGGTGACGAAAAAACGGCGTATACCGTTAATACTCTTGGCGTAAAAAATCTTGCTCAAGCTGTTTCAAAAACAGGCGGGCGACTAATTCATATTTCGACAAATTATGTTTTTGACGGTGAAAAATCCGAGCCTTATACTGAAGATGACCGCTTTAACCCAATAAATGTTTATGGGAAAACAAAGCTTTTGGGTGAGCTTTGTGCGCTTGAAGCGTGTGAAAACACAGCTGTTTTGAGAAGCTCATGGCTTTATGGCGATAACAGCAGAAATTTCGTAAGAACAATTCTTTCACTGTCAAATATTCAAAAAGAGGTTAAGGTTGCAAACGACCAGAGAGGAACCCCAACGTCCTGCGATGAGCTGGCGCATCATATTTTAAAGCTGTCTGTCAGTGATTACTGCGGAATATTTCACTGCTCCGCCGTTGGTGATACAACGTGGTATGATTATGCAAGATATATTTTAAAGCTTTCAGGCTCTGACTGCGTTATAACACCATGCAGTACAAAAGAAACTGAACGTGCGGCAAAACGACCTAAATATTCTGTTCTTGAGAACAAACGGCTAGCCGAAACTGTCGGCGACTCAATGAGCCGGTGGGAAAGCTCACTTGAAAAATATATTCAAACACTTAAGAAAGCGGGCGAGTTATGAAAATAGCGGTGACGGGGGGAGCTGGATTTATCGGCTCAAACTTCATTCATTTTATGAAGAAAAAGCACCCTGACATTGAAATAATCTGTATAGACAGCTTGACTTATGCCGGAAATGCGGACAATATTGTAAGCTTAAATAATGGCAGTCGCTTTAATTTTTTTAAGGCAGATATAACAGACAGCGCCGCGATTTATTATATTTTAGACAATGAGAAGCCCGATGCTGTTGTGAATTTCGCCGCAGAAACGCATGTTGACCGTTCAATAGGGAATTCGCTAGTTTTTTTGTCAACGAATATAATCGGCACTCATACTCTTCTTGAAGCTTGCCTAAAAACAGGCGTAAAGAGATTTCATCAGATATCGACCGACGAGGTTTATGGTGAGCTTCCTCTTGACAAGCCTGAATTAAAATTTTCAGAGAATAGCCCTCTCATGCCGTCAAGCCCGTACTCTGCTTCAAAGGCTTCAGCGGATATGCTAGTGTATTCGTACTATAAAACCTTTGGGCTTAACACAACAGTTTCACGCTGTTCAAACAATTACGGTGATTATCAGTTCCCTGAAAAGCTTATACCTCTGATGATTTCTAACGCATTAGGTGGAGTACCACTACCAGTTTACGGCGACGGGAAAAACATACGAGACTGGATTCATGTTACTGACCACTGTGAGGCTATTGATTTAATTCTGCGATGTGGGAAATCAGGCGGAGTTTATAATATCGGCGGAGGCTGTGAATTAGAAAACATTGAAGTCGTAAAGAAAATTATTGCGCTGATGGGGAAATCTGAGGAATTAATCGAATATATTCCCGACAGAAAGGGGCATGATTTAAGATATGCCGTCGATTATTCAAAAATTGAAGCTGAGCTTGGCTGGAAGCCTTCAATAAGCTTTGAAAAAGGTCTTTCAGATACTGTTGATTGGTATGTCAATAATTTTCAGTGGCTTGAAAGAATAAAAACCGGCGAGTACAGGAGTAGTGTATTTAGTGGGAAAGTTTAATTTTCAAAAAACGCCTATTGACGGGTTGTATGTCATTCAGCCCGCAATTCACAACGACAACAGGGGACATTTTCTTGAATGTTATAATCATGATGATTTTTTTAACAATGGTCTTGATATGAATTTCTGTCAGGAAAATGAGTCTTTTTCAAGAAAAGGCGTAATACGCGGCCTTCATTTTCAAAAGAAACACCCTCAGGGGAAGCTTGTCCGCATTGGTTTCGGTGAAATATTTGACGTTGCAGTTGATTTGAGAAGGTCAAGTCAGACCTATAAAAAATGGTTTGGTGTCAGACTTTCCTCAGAAAATAAAAAACAGCTTTATATTCCCGAAGGCTTTGCGCATGGTTTTTCAGTGCTTTCTGACACGGCGGTGGTGATATATAAATGTTCAGAGTATTATTACCCCGATGATGAGGGGGGTATTATTTATAACGATTCTACACTTGGAATAGACTGGATGATTTCGCCTGACACAGCGCTTGTTCTTAGCGCAAAGGATTTAGCGCTACCCTCCCTTGAGGAAAGCAGTGGTTATTGACATATGTTTATAAAGTGCTATAATAATTATGTAAAATAATCAGGCGCTTTTTGGTGCGCTTGAGTCGAAGGAGAAAGAAAAATGAGTGAAGCGTGCAATCATAATTGTGACCAGTGCGCATCTAAATGCGCGAGTCCCGAGAAAAATGAATTTCTTGAAAAGACGCATGAAATGAGCCACATTAAGAAGGTAATCGGTGTGATGAGCGGAAAGGGTGGCGTCGGAAAATCGCTTGTGACCTCACTTCTTGCGGTTTTAATGAACAGAAACGGCTTTAATACTGCTATTTTAGACGCTGATATAACCGGCCCCTCCATTCCTAAAATGTTTGGGCTTAATACAACCGCAAAAGCCAATGAATACGGACTTTTTCCCGTCCAGACAAAAATGGGGATAAAGGTTATGTCGATGAATCTTCTTCTTGAGAAAGCGACAGATCCTGTTGTATGGCGAGGGCCTGTCATTGCCGGTGCGGTAAAGCAGTTTTGGACGGATGTTATCTGGGATACAGTTGATTTTATGTTCGTTGATATGCCACCGGGAACAGGAGATGTTCCGCTTACAGTTTTTCAGTCGATACCACTTGATGGCATAGTAATAGTAACCTCACCGCAGGAGCTTGTTTCTATGATAGTGACAAAGGCTGTTAAAATGGCTGAGATGATGAAAATACCGGTTATCGGGCTTGTTGAGAATATGAGCTACTTTGAATGTCCAGACTGCAAGAAGCAATATAATATTTTCGGCGAAAGTAAAATTGATGACACAGCAAAAAGCTTCGGGCTTGAGGTGCTAGCGAAGCTGCCTATTAATCCAAAGCTTGCGGCGGCGGGGGATAAGGGCGCAATCGAGCTGTTCGATGGCGATTGGCTTGACACAGCGGCTAAAATAATTGAAACTTTATAATTGAAATTTCAGCAATAAAAACTCAATCTTGACAGCAAGTAATTGGCATGATATAATATCAATAAAGTTAGTTAACGCTAACTCATGAGAATAGTTCATGTCTGCATCCCTGCACTGACTTCGTGCAGGGGTATGCGGCATGAGAAAGGACGGATTTGTATGAAAATTGTCAAGGTTATTGGGCGTGAAATTATTGATTCAAGGGGAAATCCCACTGTCGAGGCGGAAGTTTATCTTGATGACGGAACAATAGGCAGGGGTGCGGCACCCAGCGGCGCTTCTACAGGAATATTTGAGGCTTTGGAGCTTCGTGACGGCGATAAATCACGTTTTGGCGGAAAAGGCGTTTCAAAGGCTGTCAATAATATTAACACAGTGATTAACGACACGCTTTTTAATATGAGTGCCTTTGATATTTATGCCGTTGATAAGGCAATGATAAAAGCTGATGCAACAGAGGACAAATCTTCACTCGGTGCGAATGCTATTCTTGCTGTTTCAATTGCCTGCGCAAGAGCGGCGGCTTCTTCACTTGGCATTCCGCTTTATAAATATCTGGGCGGAGCATCGGCGAATACTCTTCCTGTTCCCATGATGAACATATTAAACGGCGGCGCACATGCGGCTAATAATATTGACGTTCAGGAATTCATGATTATGCCTGTCGGCGCAGCCAGTTTTTCAGAGGGTCTGCGCTGGTGTACGGAGGTCTTTCATACACTAGCGGGAATTTTAAAAAGCAAAGGACTAGCTGTTTCTGTTGGTGATGAGGGTGGCTTTGCGCCGAATCTTTCAAGCGATGAGGAGGCTATTGAGCTTATTCTCAGCGCTGTCGAAAAAGCCGGCTATAAAAAGGAAACTGATTTTGTACTTGCAATGGACGCTGCTTCAAGCGAGTGGAAGGGTGACGGCTGTTATCTTCTTCCTAAAGCACAGAAAAAATTCACAGCGCAAGAGCTTATCGCTCACTGGAAGGAGCTTTGTGAAAAATACCCCATCTATTCGATTGAGGATGCTCTTGACGAGGAGGATTGGGATGGCTGGAAGCTTTTAACCGCAGAGCTTGGCGAAAAGGTTCAGCTTGTCGGCGATGATTTATTCGTAACAAACACAAAGCGCTTAAAAAAGGGTATTGACGAAAAATGCGGAAATTCCATCTTGATAAAGCTTAATCAAATAGGCTCTGTTTCTGAAACAATTGAGGCTATTAAAATGGCGCATAAGGCTGGGTTTACTGCAATCGTTTCTCACCGCTCAGGCGAAACTGAGGATACAACAATAGCCGATCTTGCGGTTGCGCTTAATGCGGGACAGATAAAGACAGGCGCACCCAGCAGGAGCGAACGTGTGGCAAAGTATAATCAGCTTTTGAGAATTGAACAACAGCTAGGGGACACAGCATATTTCCCGGGTTTAGATTGCTTTAACACGAAGTAAAATATTGCCGCTCTGCATCATTTTAAAGATACAGAGCGGTTTTATAAAAAAAATATCAAAGGGTATTGACAAGATTAATATAAAGTGTTATAATAAATCTCGTCGTCAAGGCACTGATTAAAAATGGTGCAGAATATAAGCGGGTGTAGTTCAATGGTAGAACTCCAGCCTTCCAAGCTGGTCGCGTGGGTTCGATTCCCATCACCCGCTCCATTTTATGCTTATTTTTAAATAAGCGCCTTTAACTCAGTTGGATAGAGTAACTGCCTTCTAAGCAGTAAGCCACTGGTTCGAGTCCAGTAAGGCGCGCCATATGGTGGGTGTAGCTCAGTCGGTTAGAGCGCCAGATTGTGGTCCTGGAGGTCGTGGGTTCGATTCCCATCATCCACCCCAGCGGTTATGCCGCTTAATCACGTTCGTATTTTATGCGGACGTGTTTTTTATTGCTCTTCATAGCCGAAAAATGTTTCAATTATCTTGTCGCAGCTGTCGGTTGAGTATTTCCAGTGGCTGATATTACCTTCGGTTTGATAATACCTCAGCTCTTTATTCGGGTATTTCGCATCGAATACATCAACAATTATCAGCTTGACTTTCATCTTTTCAGGAATAAGAGCTTTTATATAGACGCTTGCGTGCTGTCCGATATGTACATTCTCGCGTGGTTCAGCAAGCCCCGCGAGATTTGGAGTAAGTTCAATGAATATGCCATAATCCTCAACGGAGCGTACTATACCGCTGACAGTTTCGCCACAGGTGAAGTTTTCTGCATTATCTTCCCAAGTTCCGAGAAGCTCTTTGTGAGAAAGGCAAATTCGACCGTCCTCAACGCTTTTGATTATGACAAAGATATCCTGACCGGCTGTGAATCTGTCAGAGGGATGTGATATTCTCGAAATAGAAATTGCATCTATCGGAATAAGCGACGGTATTCCGCACGCAATATCAACAAAGCACCCGAATTGCTCAAGATGAGTGACCTTAGCCGGAACAATATCACCGGGCGACAGACTTGAGATATATTCCTTCATACACTCAAGCTGAACGGCTTTTCGTGAAAGATAGGCGATAGCCTCACCTTTATCATCAGTGGTAATTGACATCACCTTAAAGCAAACCGGCTTGTTCACTTTTGAAATCAGTGCAATGTCTTTAGTTGAGCCTTCTGTTATACCTATTGCTCCGTCATTTCTGGGAATAATACCTTTGATGCAGGGAAGATCAACGATGAGGTTATGCTCTGAGTCACAGATTACCGCACGAGCCTCAAGAATTCTGCCTTGTGCCATTGCTTCCTGAAGGGAAAAAACCGATTTCTGAAAATTTTTGTTTTCGACAGTGTTAATTAACTGTCCTTCCGGTAAATATTTTGTCATTTTGTACCTCCCATATTTTATGCCCGGCATAATTTTTCTTTAAATACTATGCCTGAAGTACAAACATTATACTTGTATCTTAATAAAAATAGAGGTTATACTTCTGTTATATGAAGACCGCCCAGCGAAATAATCTTCGATGAAACCTCGGACATAAGTTGTTCCTTACAGTGAACCTCAACAACACATTCAGTATGCTCTTGAGCCTCAATTGAATTCTCAAACTTAAAGTCAGATTTTATCATTGCCATGGGGATCTGCGCATTTCCTCCGGCATAGGGATAAAATATTGGGATTGCTTTATTTTCACCGTTAAAGAAATTCCCATAAACTGGTGCGGTCTGTTCGCGTCTTATGTCATAAAATTCGCTTTTTGGATAGATTTTAATTCGGTTAATTCCTGACACATCTTCTTTTATTCTTCTTGCAGCGACTTCCGCAAGATCAAGTGAATCAAATTCGCCTAATACTTTTCTTATCATCATATACCTCCGAAATAATATTTTAATAATATTCTTTCGTTAAATAATGAAAATATGTGAGAAAACAATTGCCATAAATAAATGTTCTGTGATATAATAATATGAAAACGTTATGAAAGGAAATCTGAGATGGATGTACAGAAGGGCGACATTCTAATAATGAAAAAGACGCACCCGTGTGGCTCAAAGGAAATGCTTGTTCTTCGTGCCGGAATGGATTTTAAACTTAGATGCACAGGGTGCAATCATGAGATGATGGTTCCGAGGGCAAAAATAGAGAAAAGCATTAAGTCCATAATCAGGGAAAAAGATGAATTGTAGCTTTGCTCAGATTGATTTAATAATATATTAATTTAGGAGAGTTACTATGCTTGAAAAACTGCAAATGCTTGAAGAAAAATTTAATGAAATCAGCGAAAAGCTGACTATTCCAGATATAATTAACGACAACAATCAATACAGAAATCTGATGAGGGAATATAAAAACCTCACACCGATTATTGAAAAATTCAAAGAGTACAACAATGCGAAGGATGCCTATGATGAGGCAAAAGAGCTTTTAGATGCAGGCGGACTGGACAAGGATTTTAAGGAAATGGTTCAGCTTGAGTATGAGGAGAACAAGGAAAAATCAGCACGTTATCTTGAAGAGTTGAAAATTCTTCTTCTTCCTAAGGATGAAAATGATGACAGAAATGTTATTATTGAAATCAGAGGCGGAGCGGGAGGAGAAGAGGCGTCGCTTTTTGCCAATTCACTTTTCAGAATGTATACTATGTATGCCGAATCAAAGGGCTGGAAGGTCGATGTACTAAACTCAAATGAAACCGAGCTTGGCGGATTTAAGGAAATCAGCTTTAGTATTGACGGCGAAGGTGCATATTCGCGCTTTAAATACGAGAGCGGAGTTCATAGGGTTCAGCGTGTTCCCGAAACCGAATCACAGGGGCGTGTCCATACATCGACGGTTACTGTTGCGGTGTTGCCTGAAGCTGAAGATGTTGAAATTGACATTAATCCAACCGAGCTAAAGATTGATGTTTTTAGAGCAAGCGGAGCCGGCGGTCAGCATATCAATAAGACGGAATCTGCCGTGCGTATTACTCACCTTCCCACAGGCGTTGTCGTTGAGTGTCAGGACGAGAGAAGTCAGTTTAAGAATAAGGACAGGGCAATGAAAATCCTGCGTTCACGGCTTCTTGAGGAAAAACAGCGTGAACACGACGATAAAATTGCGTCAACAAGGCGTTCACAGGTTGGAACTGGTGACCGCTCAGAGCGTATCAGAACCTATAACTACCCAGAGGGAAGAATAAGTGACCACCGAATTGGTCTGACAATCTACAGACTTGAATATATATTGAACGGAAATCTTGATGAAGTTGTCGATGCGCTTGCAACAGCGGATCAGGCAGCAAAGCTTTCTATGCAGGAATAAAATGAACGGGTATAATACAAAAATTATTAAATCAGACAGCGACGGTATACTTTATTGCTCGATGCTTTTAAAAGAAGGCGAAGTATGCGGTATACCGACCGAAACGGTCTATGGGCTTGCGGCTAATGCGCTGAACCCGCAGGCAATTAATAAAATATTTGAGGCAAAGGGCAGACCGTCTGACAATCCGCTGATTGTTCATATCTCGGATTTTGAAATGCTCTATGAGCTTGTCAGCGAAATATTGCCTGTTGCTAAAAAGCTGGCTGATGCTTTTTGGCCGGGGCCGCTGACAATGGTTTTTCCAAAAAAAGATATAATTCCTGTTCAGACAAGCGGCGGGCTTGACACCGTCGGTGTTAGAATGCCGGCACATAAGTCGGCTCTTGAGCTTATTCGAAAGTGCGGATTTCCGCTTGCTGCGCCGTCGGCTAATACGTCTGGAATGCCAAGCCCTACAAGCGCTTGCCACGTTTATAATGACCTATGTGGGAAAATTCCGGCTGTTCTTGACGGTGGTGAATGTAATATTGGTGTTGAATCAACAGTTATTTCTTTTGAGAATGGCGGTGTCAGAATATTACGCCCCGGCTTTGTTACCGCTGAGGAGCTTAGCGATTTCTGTGCGGTTTATGTTGACAAGGGCATTTTTGAAAAGGTTGAAGCTTCCGAGCGTGTTATTTCGCCCGGAATGAAATACAAGCATTATTCCCCGAAAGCAAAAGTTTTTATTGTTGAGGGCGATACAGATAAGTTCTGTGATTTTCTCAGGGATAAGTCTAGTGAAAAAACTGCTGCTGTTACATTCGGCGATGAATGTGGGGAAATAAAAATTCGGAAATACCGTCTGGGTGAAACTGCTCAGATTCAGGCGCACAGATTGTTTGATATTCTCAGAGAGCTTGACAGAGAAAACATTGAAACGGCTTACTTCAGATGTCCCGATAAAACAGGTGTGGGACTAGCCGTTTATAACAGGCTGCTTCGCGCGGCAGGATTTGAGGTGATTATACTTTGAATAGTTGTAGTGGCGTTACTGTTGTTGGTCTGACAGGGCAAAGCGGTTCGGGAAAGTCAACAGTTAGCGAAGTATTTGGCAATAACGGTTTTTCTGTTATCAATGCGGACAAGGTGGCAAGACAGGTTACTATGCCCGGAACAGAATGCATGAAAATTATTGAGAGTGTTTTCCCCGAATGTATGAATGAAAGCACCGGCGAGATGAACAGACAGCGAATGGCGAGGCTTGTCTTTTCAAATCCTGATATGATGCTTTTATACAGTAAAATTATATATCCGTTCATAACTACTCAAATTCTAAGAGAAATAAGAACGCTTTCAACAGAAGGCGCAAGCTATATTCTCCTTGACGCTCCGACACTGTTTGAGAGCAAGGCGGATGATTTTTGCAATTACATAGTCAGTGTGATAGCCGAGGAGAGAATTCGCTTTGAAAGGATTGTCAAAAGGGATGGGATTTCCCCTGAGAATGTAAAAAAGCGTTTTAGCGCTCAAAAAGGCAACAATTATTACATTAAGCGCTCTGATGCTGTGATTTACAATAATGGCAGTTTTGAGGAGCTTGTTAGCGAAGCTGAAAAAACTGTTTTAAAAATAAAGGAGATGTTTGATGAAAAAAGGCGTTAAGGCTTTTTCTGTATTTGTATTAATACTTTTATTTTGCTATATTATTGCAATTATGTTTATGCCCAAGGTTGAAAAGAAATATTTTTATAAGCTAGACTTTATTGAAACAGTTGAAATATGTGCAGAAGAAAACGGGCTTGATAAATATCTGGTTTTTGCGGTGATTAAAACCGAAAGCGATTTTGATGAGAACGCAACCTCAAATGTCGGCGCTCGGGGACTTATGCAGATAATGCCCGATGCGTATGATTGGGTAAAATTTAGGAAAAATGATAAAAGGGATTTAACCTTTGACGATATGTATGACGCTAAAATTAACATTGAGTATGGGACTTTTCTTCTAGGATTTCTATACGAACGATATGGGGATTTAAGACTTGCCGTTGCGGCTTATCACGGCGGGATGACACAGGTTGATAATTGGCTTAAGAATGAAGAGTATAGCTCTGACGGAAAAACGCTTGAGAAAATACCGTCTGATGTCACTGCTCATTATGTAAATAAGGTTATAAAAAACTATGAGGCGTATATAAACCTCTATGATAATGAATAATAAAACAAGGAGGAGATTTAATGGAAAAGGAAAAAAAATCAGAGGCTAAGAAGCTTCAGGAGAAGCTTTGTTCTCAGAGCAAGAATGCGGGACTTATTCTTTCGGAGGAGCAGATAGCTAAGGCTGATAAATTTTGTGAGGAATACAAGGGCTTTCTAGATAAAGGAAAAACCGAACGTGAGGCTGTATCGGAAACAGTCAGGCTTGCTGAAAAGTCAGGGTTTTCAGAATATGATTCAAAAAAGGACTACACCCCCGGCGATAGGTTTTATTATGTGAACAGAAAGAAAAGCGTTATTCTGACTGTTGTCGGAACAGAGCCGATTGAAAAGGGGATAAGAATTGCCGCTGCACATATTGACTCGCCGAGAATTGATTTAAAACAAAATCCTGTTTATGAGGATTGTGAGCTTGGGCTTTTCAAAACACATTATTATGGCGGAATTAAAAAATACCAGTGGACCGCTATACCTCTTTCACTTCACGGCGTAATTATTAAAAAAGACGGAAAGTCCGTTGAAGTGTGCATCGGTGAGGATTCTGATGACCCTGTTTTTTGTGTGACTGACCTTCTTCCTCATTTAGCGACTGAACAGATGAAAAGAACGCTATCAGACGGAATAAAGGGTGAGGAGCTTAATCTTCTTATCGGTTCGCGTCCATTTCGGGATGACGATGTGAGCGAAAAGGTAAAGCTTAATCTTCTTAATATTTTGTTTGAGAAATATGGTGTTATCGAGGACGATTTTCTATCGGCAGAGCTTGAGGCTGTTCCTGCATTTAAAGCTCAAGATGTCGGCTTTGACAGGAGTATGGTTGGCGGTTACGGTCAGGATGACCGAGTATGTGCATATACAGCACTAAAAGCAATATTGAAATGCAAGAACCCTGATTATACTTCAATGACGGTTCTCGCTGACAAGGAAGAGGTCGGAAGCGATGGAAACACAGGGCTTAGAAGCTCATTTATGGAATACTTTATTGCGGACATAGCTGAAAAACTCGGCTCAAACGCAAGAACTGTGCTTTCTCATTCTGAGTGTCTTTCAGCTGATGTAAATGCTGCCTTTGACCCCACCTTCCCCGATGTTCTTGAAAAAAGAAATGCTGCAAGAATAAACTACGGCGTATCGGTTATGAAATACAGCGGTGCTAGGGGAAAAGCCGGAACATCCGATGCTTCGGCTGAGTTTGTTTCAAGAGTCAGACAGATGTTTGACAAAAGGTCAATTGTATGGCAGACCGGTGAGCTTGGAAAGGTTGATCAGGGCGGAGGAGGAACGGTTGCCGCTTATATTGCAAACCTCAACGTTGATGTTATAGACGTTGGTGTACCTGTTTTGTCCATGCACGCTCCTTTTGAGGTCACTTCAAAAATTGACGTTTATATGGCGTATAAGGCATTTTCCGCTTTCTTCACTGACAAATAAAATTAATAACAAATAAACAGCCTGTCCCCCGTGAATTCGGGGGGCAGTTTTTTGTGCATAGATACAAAAGAGAAAAACAGTTAATTTCCTGTCCGAAATCGACAGAATTAACGCTTGTATGGTTTTATAATTTAAATACAAGCTTGAGAAACGGAGGGCATATGACCTACATCTATCTTGATGTTCTCTTAATTACAAATGTATATGTGAACTATTTCCTGTTAAAGGCGACAGCAAAAATCACGCATACCCAGCTAAAACTTTCACGTTGTATTATCAGTGCCTTTCTGGGCTCATTGTCATCTCTTGTGATAGTAATCCCCAAGCTGAACATGGTGTATCTTATGCCTTTAAAAGTTTTATTTGCATTGACTATAATTAAAGTTGCGTTTGCGTCGATTTCAGTAAAAAGGCTTGTTAAGCTAGGTGTTGTTTTTTTTGTAGTAAGCTTTATATTTACGGGAATAAACATGATAGCTTGTGAGCTGACAAAAACATCAGCAATAATTGTCAACAATCATTCTGTGTATTATAACATATCCATTATGACACTGATAATTTCAACCATTGTTGCCTATATAGCGGTATGCGCTTGCTCTATGATATTTGATAGATACTGCAACATCAGCCACAGCTATAAGGTATCATTTGAACTTTCCGGAAAAAGATATGAGCTTTGCGGAATATCCGACACAGGGAATTCACTTATTGATTCTTTTTCGGGAAAGCCTGTAATTATATGCTCATCAGGTCAGCTTAATTCTGCGCTTAATCTCAATCCGAACAGTGTGTATGGAGCAGAGGATTATCTGAACTTGCTAAAAGGGAGAAAAGGGCTTAGGCTGCTGCCCTATTCAACTATAAGCAGCAGCGGTGTCCTGCCGGCTTTTTCAGCAGACAAAATAGCAATAAAAAATGAAAAAAACGAAGAAAAGTATGTTGATGCGTTTATTGGAATTTCCTCAATAAAAAGCAACTGTGAAGAAGCAGTATTTAACCCGCGCTTATTAATATAAAGAAAGGTGTGACTGGAATGGAGGATATCACAAAAATATTTTTGAAAAAGGCAAAGCTTTTAATGTTCTGGCTCAGAAAAATAACTGAAAGCGATAGGGTTGATTATATTAACGGCCCTGAAACACTTCCGGCGCCTCTTTCAAGAGTTGAGGAGGAGGAAGCGTTCAAGCTTCTTCTCACAGACGAGAAAAACGGAAGAGAACAGCTTATCGTACATAATCTCAGGCTTGTGGTGTATATCGCCAAGAAATTTGAGTCAACAGGCGTTGGCATCGAAGATTTGATATCAATTGGAACAATCGGTCTTATTAAAGCCGTAAAAACCTTCTGCCCTGAAAAGAACATAAAGCTAGCAACTTATGCTTCCCGCTGTATTGAAAATGAAATTCTAATGTTTTTGAGAAAATCGACGCAGTATAGAAATGAGATTTCTATTGATGAACCGCTTAATATAGATTGGGACGGTAATGAGCTTTTGCTTTCAGACATTCTAGGAACTGAAGAGGACCTAGTGAACAGAGATATTGAAACAGAAGTTGAAAAGCATCTTCTTTTTGAAGCAATAGAGGGGCTTGAAGATAGAGAGCGTCAGATAATGGAGATGCGTTTTGGGCTTGGCACCGGAAAAGAAATGACACAGAAAGAAGTCGCTGATTTAATTGGCATTTCACAATCATATATTTCTCGACTTGAAAAGAGGATAATTAAGAGCCTTAAATACAGTCTTGAAAAAATTTCATAGAGTTACCAGAATTTACTGTACTGGTTTTTGAATATTAATTTTGCTCCTGACAATAATTTAATTACTGGCTGTCATTAGTTTGTAGCTTGAATTGAATTTTATCAGGAGCATATTATGCACTATAATAAGGTTGAGATAAGCGGTGTTAACACATCAAAACTGACAGTACTTAGAGAGGCTGAAAAAATTGAGCTCATAAAAAAAATGAAGAACGGCGACAAGGCAGCCAGAGAAAAGCTGATTAGCGGTAATTTGCGGCTTGTATTAAGTGTTCTTCAAAAATTTATCGGAAGAGGTGAAAACCCCGACGACCTTTTTCAGGTTGGCTGTATAGGGCTTATGAAGGCAATCGATAATTTTGACATCAGTCAAAATGTAAGATTTTCAACATATGCTGTTCCTATGATAAGCGGAGAGCTTAGACGGTATCTCAGAGATAACAATCCAATTCGTGTGAGTAGATCTCTCAGGGATTTGGCATATAAAGCAATGCAGGCTAAAGAATTGCTGACAAATCAAAAACAATGCGAACCGACTATTGAACAGATAGCAAAAGAAATCGGGGTTTCAAAAGCTGAGGTGGTTCTGGCGCTTGAGTCGATAAGCGATCCTATTTCTTTGTATGAGCCTGTATTTTCTGATTCAGGTGACACGTTATACGTTCTAGACCAAGTCGGAGATAAATCGGATGACGAGAGCTGGCTTGATGAAATATCATTGAAAGAGGCTATAAACCTGCTTCTTCCTAGAGAAAAAAAGATATTATATTTAAGATTCTTTCAAGGAAAAACTCAGGTAGAGGTAGCAAACAGCATCGGAATATCACAGGCACAGGTTTCAAGGTTAGAAAAAGGTGCCCTTGACAGAATAAAAAAACAAATATAACTGAAGAACGCCTGCTTTTTGCGGGCGTTTATTATGCAATAAATACAGAGGGTAATGTTTGTGATTGCACAATGTAATAACATATTCCGAAAGGGCATAAAATTATATGGGAATATTTTCAGCAAAATTATTCGTATTACATCTTGTATTATATTGTCGAAAATGATAGAATGAATTATATGCAACGGATACGTAAAGAGAGGTTAAAATGAAAAGACTTGCTATTATTTTATTGGTAATAACATCGCTTTCTTTTTTTGCTTCATGCGATAAAAATGAAAGTTCAAAAGCTGGCGTAACAATTGATACTTCAGAAAGCTCAATTGTTACCATTCAATCACAATCTCCTTCGGCGGAGGTTACAACAACAACCCCCTCAACGACCACGACTGTAACCACTACTACTCCGGATACAACTACTACGCCGGATACTACAACTACACCTGAAGCAACCACTACTCCAGATACAACGACCACTACGGTTGCGACGACAACAACTCCGCCGCCGACAACCACAACAACGGTCACAACAACCACACCGGCGACAACTACGACCGTAACTACAACTACTCCTGTTACAACAACCACACCGGCGACGACGACCTCGCCACCGATAGTGACAAATACATATAATCCGCTAAACTATAATGAACAGATTGCCGTATGGTTTGCATATCTTGATGTTGACGGTTGGCTGAAGAACAGCACTGAATCCCAGTTCAGAAGTCGTGTTGGCACCGCTTTTGACAATGTGAAAAATCTTGGTGCAAATACGGTTTATGTTCATGTCAGGGCATTTTCAGATGCATATTATTCATCAAGCTATTTTACCTGGACAAACTGTTCAAACGGACCTGGTAGCAATCCAGGATTTGACCCGCTGAAAATTATGATTGATATTGCCCATTCAAAGGGATTGTCATTTCATGCGTGGATAAATCCAATGCGTGTTATGACCGAATCTAATCTTTCAGCGATGAGTAATAATTATATTGTGAAGCAATGGTATAACGATCCCGATAAAAAGGGAAAGTACATAGTCAAGCCGTCAAACAGTACTCAATATTGGCTAAATCCGGCATATCCAGAGGTTAGACAGCTTATATTCAATGGTGTTCGTGAGATTGTTCAAAATTATGATGTTGATGCAATACATATAGATGATTATTTTTACCCCACAACTGTCTCAAGCTTCGACTCTTCGGCGTTCAACGCATCGGGTAGTTCAAGTCTCAGCGCTTGGAGATTTTCAAATATTGACTCTCTGGTTTCAGGAATTTACAGCACGATTAAGAGCGTTAATTCAAAGGTTCTTTTTGGAGTAAGCCCACAGGGCAACATGAATAACAACTATACACAAATGTATGCCGACGTTAAGAAATGGTGTTCGACCGCCGGATATCTTGACTATATTGCTCCTCAGGTTTATTTTTCTTTCACAAATATATATCAGCCCTATGAGACATGCGCTCAAGGCTGGAATGACATAATTAAGCTGTCAAATATTAAGTTGATTTTCGGGCTTGCCCCATATCGTATCGGTGAAACTTCATCGCCGAGTGATCCGGGTTGGGCAACGGAAACAAGAATTATTGCCAGAGAAATTGAATACTCAAGGACATTATCGAAATACTCGGGTGTAGCGCTATATAGATATAACAGTATGTTCAGCCCTTATGTGGGCGTTGCCTCTTTGGTTAATGCCGAGGTTGAACAAATACGGGCGCTACTCAATTAGGACAGAAGATGAGAGGAGAACCTGATGAAGAAGGTATTGCGTTTTTTCAGCATGCTTATGACGTTAATGCTTATGCTGACCTTCACGCCTGAAATTGATGCTGTTTATAAAGAAGTACGTGCTTATGCCGAAACAATTCAGGAGGAGTCGCCTGCCGATGTTGTTACCGACGACACAGCTTCAAGCGAAGGGAATATTGATGAAGGTGAGTATATATCTCAAGCTCAATCACATTATTCTTTTCCTGATGAAATGAGATCTGTCACAATCACTCCCGGATATGATTATTTTAAGGACAGCTCACAGTCCGCTGAAATAACTCAGTCGGAAATTGATGAAATTCTTAATAAACTTGATTCATATCAAATGAATTCAATTATTATTGACACAAGCTATAATGGCAAAGCTTATTTTGATCTTTCAGCGTCGCTTTCTCTTAATGAGCTATCGATAAAACAGCTTATTGAGTCTGCAAAGGACAGGCTGTATTATGTTTATATCAATCTTGATATGAACTTTATTCTCAATCAACCTGAAAATGCGTCACTCAACGAAAGAGTTGACTATATAACTCAGATTGCACACAAATTTTCAGGAAAGTACTTTATAGACGGTGTGATACTAAGCGGGTATTACCGTCAGAAAAGTGTTGAAAACTATGCTTATTATATGGACATAGGTTCAGGCATCGGCTTTGAAAACTGGCTTTTGGAGAATGGTGCGTATGCCTTTAGTCTGGTGAGCAAAGCAATACATAAAACCGACAATACAATCCCCGTTGGCATCAGAATAACAAACGCATGGGCAAACAGCTCTGAAAACCCTTCAGGCTCTGAAACAAACGATTCATTTCAAGCGCTCACTGATGGATTTTCCGATACGGTGGGGTATTTAAAATCCGGTTTAGCCGATTTCATTATGCTTGAAATATCAGGTTCAATAAGCGACAGCAATTTACCATTTAATAATGTTGTAAGCTGGTGGTCACAAAGATCAACCGAAGCAGCTGTTCCTATGTTTTTGCTTCACGAAAACGAGAAACTAAACTCAGCATGGGCAATTGACGAGGTTGTAAAGCAGTTAGTTGCGGCTAGAAATATTCCGCGATATCAGGGAAGTGCATTTACGTCTTATTCTCAGCTTGCAAGCGGAAGTGAAAGCACAAAGGTGCTTTTGGACTACTACAACGACACGTTAAATGAGGAGGCTCTTAACACAGAGCTTACCATTGTTTCTCCCACACAAAGAACCTTTACAACATATGAGCCAACAGTTAAGTTTCAGGGAACATATGATTCAAACTTCAATGTTTACTTTAATGACCAGCTCATTGTCCTAAACGAAGCAGGAAATTTCTATTATGAGGAAGACCTGAAAATCGGTCACAACACATTTACTATAAGAAATAAGTCAAACACAATTGTATATAAAATCGAAAGAAAAATTGAAGTAATCAAGAGCATTGAGCCGGTCAGCAACATGACTGTTGAGGGCAAAACGACGATTAACGTTTCAGCGGTTGCATATAAAGGCTCAAAGGTTTCTGCGACTCTTAACGGAAAGACAATATCCTTGACAGAAACAAGCGGACAGTGGGAAGGTTCTGATCCAAACTCGAACTACGCAAAGTATGTGGGATCATTTACTGCTCCTCAAGGAATTGTGTTAAAAGAGCAGTATCTCGGGAATATTGTTATTACCGGCAATTATAACGGAATATATACTAAAACACTGACGGGCGGAGCTGTGACGATTTCCGCACTGCCTGAGGATATAAAGCCGACACAGCTAATTCAAGTTACAACAGATAATGCACTCACGTATAATTATTATACTACAAACAAGGTGCCTGATCCTGATTCTCCAAGGCTACCCGCTGGAACATACGATTATTTTATAAAGAAGGTTACATATGACGGCGTGGATTACTATCTGACTGAATCTAAGAAGCGAATTCTTGCGGCTGACGCAAAAATGGTCAGTGGCTATACCTTTGGTGAGAATAATCTCTCTGTTGTAAGCACCTATATGGACAATTCCGATACGGTTATTAAACTGCAAATGAATACGCCTATTCCGTTTAGTATAAAGTACAATCCGACAAATTACTATACGGGCGGGTTTGGCAACTATTACGTCAAAAACTTTACCGCAACGAGCGTGGTTATTGATTTTGATTACTTGTCAAATGTATCGGGAACGCCTTCAATGCCGTCGGGAGCATTATTTAACGGTGCTTCGTGGTCATCTTATGAATCAGGCGGACAAATGAAGTATCAGCTCAAGCTTAATTTGTCACAGGCAGGAATTTTTAACGGAGTAACAACCTCATACTCATCTGACGGAACTCTGACACTGAGGTTTAACGGATATAACAACAGCTTGGCTGGCGCAGTATTTGTGGTTGACCCCGGTCACGGAATGACCGCAAAGGGAATAATTGATCCGGGTGCCGTTGGTGCCGTTAATGAGCATACGATAAATTGGATAGTTGCACAGAAGCTCACCGCACAGCTTCAGGCAGCGGGAGCAACTGTGTATATGCTTCCTACACATACAACTTATATAGATTCGTTCCAGCGCTCATCATATGCAAGGCAGTATAAGCCGGATATGTACATATCAATTCACTGCAATGCCGTTAGCGGCAACGGTGAGGGCATAAGAGGCACTGAGGTTCATTATTTCATGCCGTTTTCTCAGCCGCTAGCGTCTGGAATTGTTAATAACCTTGCCTCCTTCTGGCATGGCTATTACGGTGACGGCAAAAATCGCAATAGAGGTACATATTGGAACTGGTTTGCGGTAACGCTTCAGCAGGATTTCCCTTCAGTGCTTGTTGAACTTGGATTTATTACCGACAGCGTTGAAGTAATGGCTATGTATAATAATACAGACCAGCTTGCCGCGGCTATCGTTCAAGGATGCCGTGAATACTACGCAAGAAAAGGATAGAATTTATGTCTGCCGTAACCTGCGGCAGACATTTTTATAATACCTTTAAGAGAGATTTTGCAAATAAATTGTGAAAACTATTGAATTATTATAGGAAAATGGTATAATAATAAAGCAAGTAAAAATAAGAATTTTGGAGGTTAAAATGTTATCAAATATAACAGCATTTTATACTACTGGTGAATCAACAGCTCAGACGCAATCAATGTTGCCGACCTTTTTAATGCTTGGAGCAGTAATCATTTTAATGTATTTCATGATGTTTCGTCCGCAGAAGAAAAAGGAAAGAGCAGAGACCGAGATGAGGAAAAATCTTCAAATCGGTGACGAAGTTGTTACTGTCGGCGGAATTGTTGGCATAGTTTTTTCTATAAAAGAAGATACTGTTGTTATCGAAACCGGCGGAGACAGGAGTAAAATTAGAGTGAGAAGATATGCTATTGCTCAGAATTTAACTGTTCATGAAGAGGCTGCTGCAATTAAAGAAGCAGATAATAAAGAAGCTAAATAGAATATTTATGTCTTGCCCCGAATAAGATTTATTATGAATTTTAGGAGGGGTTTGTGATGCAAAGAAGAACAGCACTTAAAAGCCTGCGCGATTCAAAGCTCTACTGTACGGTTAGTTCATCACTTATCGGAATAATAATAGTAATTATTTGTTTGTTATCTTTTTCGTTTTTAATGACAAAGATCGACACCCCAGATGTTATTGTATCATTTATGTCGAGCTTTTCGCTTTGTATCGGTTCATACTTCGGCGGATATATTTCATCAAAGAAGCGTCGCCAAAACGGGCTTGCTATGGGGCTTCTTTGCGGAGTATCAATTTACTTAATTGTATTTATTGCCGGTGTTATTTTCGCAAAAGTGAGTGTTTCTGCTGGATTTATAACAAAACTTATTATGGTAATTTCATGCGGAGCAATCGGTGGAGTAATCGGTGTAAATTCTAAGAAAAAAAGATATTGATTTTTGTCGATTAATATGTTATAATTTTTTATAATGATTTTTTTGGAGGGTAAAATGAAGCATATTAAAACTATTAATAGTGCAAACCTTAAGAAAACCGTGGAAAAAGGTGGGTGCGGTAAGTGTCAGGCGTCTTGTCAGTCGGCTTGCAAGACATCTTGTACCGTAGCTAATCAAAAGTGTCAGAAGGACGCATAGGAAAATTTTAAAGGGACAGCAATGTCCCTTTACTTTTTGTATTGCGCATATTTATTGGGGGATTCGGGAAATGATACATAAGTATAAGCTTAATGGTTTCAATATAGTGCTTGACGTAAACAGCGGGGGAGTTCATGTTGTTGATGATTTGACATATGATTTACTTGATAATGTTATGCCTCCGTTTGATGGTGAATGCCCTGAGTATGTTATTGAAAAGCTCTCAAGATTTTATGGGAAAGAGGATATCAAGTCCTGCTACCATGAAATTTGTGAGCTGTATAAAGACAAGATACTATACTCTGAGGATGAGTATGAGAAATTCGCAAAAAGCTATGTTGCTTCTCCAGTAAAAGCTATGTGCCTTCTTATTGCGATGGATTGTAACCTTAGATGCGAATACTGCTTTGCGTCAACTGGCGATTATGGTCACGGAAGAAAGCTAATGGATTTTGACACAGGGAAAAAGGCGATTGATTTTCTTCTTGAAAACTCAAAGGACAGAAAACACTTAGAGGTTGATTTTTTTGGCGGTGAGCCTCTTATGAACTTTGACGCTGTCATTAAGATTGTTGAGTATGCCCGTTCAAAGGAGCAGGAGCATAACAAGCACTTTAATTTTACCATTACCACAAACGGTACTCTTCTTGATGACGATAAAATCAAATTTATTAATGACGAAATGTATAACGTCGTGCTTTCAATTGACGGAAGAAAAGAAGTCAATGACAAAATGAGAAAAAGGGTGGATGGGACAGGCTGTCACGACAAAATTCTTGAGAATTATAAAAAGCTTGTTTCACAAAGAGGCGACAAGGAGTATTATGTAAGAGGAACATATACAAAGTACAATATTGATTTCTCAAATGATGTAATGCACCTTTTTGAAGAAGGCTTTGATCAGATTTCTATTGAGCCTGTTGTCGCTGATACGAATGAAGCTTATGCGATTTCAGAAAGAGATTTGCCCGCTATTTTTTGTGAATATGAAAAGCTGGCTGATAAAATGATAGGCATTAGCAATGATAAAAAGTTTTGCAACTTCTTTCATTTCATGATTGATTTGGATCAGGGACCGTGCGCTATTAAGCGTCTGAGAGGTTGTGGATGCGGAAATGATTATGTTGCGGTAACGCCGGATGGGGATATATATCCTTGTCATCAGTTTGTCGGTCACGATGAATTTGTAATGGGAAATCTTTCTGACGGCATTCTAGATATGAATATTAAAAATTCCTTTGTGAATACTCATATTTACACAAAACCTGACTGCGTAAAGTGCTGGGCAAGATTTTATTGTAGCGGTGGCTGTAATGCAAACAATTATATTTATTGTGGCGATGTTCACACACCATATCGTATAACCTGTGAAATACATAAAAAACGCCTTGAATGTGCTATAATGATGCAGGTTAATAAAGCGGAACAATCATATTAATAAGCAGAATTACAAATGAATTTATAATGAATAAATCCCCTGAACAGTTTAAATGTTCAGGGGATATTTGTTTAAGTTACTTCAATCTGCTTCTTCTTAAGCTTTTCGTTTATTTTTAGCTTGGTGTAATCATAAATGATCGACATTGTGGGAACGCTCAGGAGCATTCCTAGCACACCATAAAGCCCGCCACCTATAATAATAGCAATCAGTACCCATAGTGCGGGGAGACCAACCTTTCCCCCAACAACTCTTGGATAAATGAAATTACCCTCAATCTCTTGAAGAACAATGATGAAAATAACAAACCATACCGCTTGAATAGGGTCAATGATAAGAAGAAGCAAAACAGCGGGGATTGTTCCTATAAAAGCACCGACGATAGGCATAAGGCTTGTAATACAAATCAGCGCAGATATTAGAAATTCATACTCGAAGTTTATAAAACTGAAAATATTCAATAGATTCATTCCAATAAAACAGAGAACCCCAAGGATTAAAGACTCAATAAGCTGACCGGTTATGAAATTTGAAAATGTATGCTTGGCATGTTCCATAAAATCAACAATTCTGTCGGCTCTTTCGGTTTTTATTACAGCAAAAATAAGCTTTTTAATTTGAGTATAAAGCTTTTTCTTTCCCACAAGGAAATAGAACGAAATCACTAAGCCGAGAAAAATATCAACAATCACAGATACAAGATTTTTTGAAAAACCGAATGCACCAAAGAAAATTGTTTTCGCTATATTAGGAATATTGTTAAACAGATTTTTAATTTCATTGAATACGTTAAAATCATCAGGAATAACCTTTTCAAATTCCTGATAAATATCGTTAGTTAGATTTTTGAAATTGTCCATATAAGAATCGAAATTATCGCTTAGAAGAGAAGCACTGTCAATAAACTGCGGTACAATAATAATAATTATTCCGATAATTATTGAAAACATTGCTGAATAAACTATAAGAAGAGAAACAACGGTTGTAAGCTTTTCGTGTTTTTTCTTTTTAAACGGCTTATCTAGTAGCCGCTTAATTGAAGAAAACGGATTGTTAAGAACAAAAGCAATGGCAAAGCCAATAATAATTGGTCTTAATATTCGAATCAAATTCGCAAGAATCTTCAACAACCCATCAACATGCCACAAAGCATATGTAAAAATAATGGCAAATGCAATCATCAAAAGAATATTTCTGAAAATACGTTTATCCATATAACACCTAATTCCATATAAGTTTTTATGTTTTGATACACAGTAATTATAATGACTTTTTAACAGTAATATGCAAGATGAGCTTTGTTAATTGACAGAAGTTGCTTATAAAGCTCAGCTGCTCTGTTTAAATCAAGCGTCATAAGAGGGTCGTTTAGAAAAACGTTAAAGGCGTAATCCAGATTTTTTTCAAATACGGCGTCAACCAGCATGTTGACATTACTAACCTGTCTGTTTATCAGTACGGAGATATCCTCAGGAACTGAGCCTGAATATACTGTCCTCACACTGTTCTTGCTAAAAAGTGCATTCGTTTCAACAGCACTTCCTTGCGCAATATTTGTAACCTGACCTGAGTTTATAGTGACTGTATTTGTTATTATGTTATTAAGCCCTGAAATTGCTTTCATCTGAAGGATACAATCAGTACCTGAATAGCCGATTCTTAAATATTCATCGCCGTTAATAAGCTTTTTGCATTTTGCGATTCTGTCTGACTTTCTTCTTTTCAAATATGTCGGTGACATCATTCCAATTTTCCAAAAAGATGCGTTTCTAGGGCTTGAAAGATACCAAGGCGGACAAAAATCCGCAAGATAACGGTCGCTTGAAGCGGCAATAAGACCATATCTCAGAAAAAGGTCTAATTTAACTTTGTGAGCGCAAGCGAAGGGATTGCTTTTATAGTCGAGCTTTTTCTTTTCAAAACCCTCGTCCGCATATTTGGCGGCATATTCAGCATATAAATTAAACAGGCTTTCACCGTTGTACATAGCTTCATTTATCCAGCAAAATTTATTGACTCCCAAAATGTTTGTTTTAATTTCCCTTCTAGACAGTGAGAGATTCCCCATTTTGTCTGAGATGAAGTCGGTAAAAAGCTCTTGCGTTTGAAATATATCGTTTGAACAGCCGAAAGCTTTGATCTTCGGGAAAGCCTTATAAAGCGTTTTTATGCAGGCAGACATAGGCTCTGACAATGATATTACCCATGCCTCGGGGCAAAGCTCTTTAATCTTGTTTGCGAAATCTATGTAGCAGGGAATGGTTCTGAGTCCGCGCATGATTCCGCCAGGCCCTGTATTATCACCTGCTGCTTGATATATTCCATATAATTCTGGAAGTTGAATATCTGAAATTTGTTCTTCAAGCGAACCGATAGAAACAGATAATAACACAAAATCAGCGTTTCGAAGAGCCTCTTCAATTGTATCAACAGCTATAAAGATCATGCTGGTTTTTGATTCGGATAGCTCACAGGATTTATTGGCTATTACCTCATTTGCCAGAGCAAGCTTTTTATCAATATCGAAAAGCCTGACAGTCCCTGAAAAGCACTCTTCCTGACAAAGCTCACCGATAAATTTCCAGCCGAAGTTCATAGAACCGCCGCCTATGTATGCAATTGTAATTTCCTTTATGTTTTCGCTCATTCCCGTTCTCCTTACTGCTTTTGGATCAAGAGATGCTATATATTAATTATTGTATTTTTAAGTGATTTTGTCAAGCTTTTTTAAAAAAATAGGAGCCGAAGTATCGGCTCCTTAAAAATAATTGTCTTATGTACCTGATAATATTTTATTCAGGCGAAATTACTTCTTTAACTGTGAAAGACAGTCAAGACAAATGTTCTTACCTTTGAATTCAACAACGTCGTTTGCGTTGTTGCAGAATACGCATGAGCGTGAAAACTTCTTCAGAATGATAGCATCCTGATCAACATAGATTTCCAACGCATCTTTTTCGCCGATATCGAAGTTTCTCCTTAACTCGATAGGCAATACGATTCTTCCCAATTCGTCGATTTTTCTGACAATACCTGTAGACTTCATAACAATACTCTCCTTTAAAAAAATTCAGCTGACGACTGAATGTGGCAAATTTCGCCACTACAAATATTATACAAGTTAGTAAGAAATGTGTCAATTGCTAAAAGGTAACAGGATAATTTCCAAACTGTTAATTGTAAGAATATACATATTTATACTATTATTACGTTAATAATTTAGGGAGAATTACATATGTTAAATTGGGTTTTCGGTATAATGATACTAATATCAATAATTTTTGGCATATTTAGCGGTAATATTTCAGAAGTTTCTAACGCCGCTTTAGAAAGTGGAAAAAGCACAATTGAGCTTTTTTCAATATTAATTGGCTCAATGGCTGTCTGGGGCGGTATAATGCGTATCGCTGACAAGTGCGGAATAACACAAAAAATGTCACATTTATTCAGGCCGATAGCAAAGTTATTGTTTAAAGGGCTTAATGAAGACGGAAAAGCAATCCGAGCAATCACTATGAATATTACCGCGAATCTTTTGGGACTTGGAAATGCGGCAACACCTTTAGGGCTTGAGGCGATGAAATGCCTTGAGGAGGAGGACAAAACAACTGATACGGCGAGCAGAAATATGGTTATGTTCGCTGTAATGAATACAGCGTCTATTCAGATTATACCGGCTACAGTAGCAACGCTAAGGCTGACCTATGGCTCAAAGAACCCGCTGGATATTCTTCCTGCTGTAATTATAACTTCTTTAGCGGCGCTGACAGTTGGTGTAATTATGGTATTCATATTTGATTTTGTGGGGAAAGGCGGCGAATGACATAAGCTTTACATATTGTGTTATACCTTTAATTATCGGAATGATTATTGTATGTGGTTACATAAAAAAAGTGGCGGTATTTGATGAGTTTTTAAGTGGTGCATGGGAAAATATTAAGGTTGGTATAAAAATCCTTCCAGCCCTTCTTGGATTAATGACGGCAATCAATATGTTCAAAGCATCTGGGGCGTTAACGCTAATTTCTCAGTTTATTAGTCCTGTTACTGATTTTTTGGGATTCCCGACTGAATGTGTTTCGCTAGCTTTAATTCGGCCTGTATCAGGCAGCGGTGCAATAACTGTATATGAAGGAATACTCAAGGACAACGGCCCTGACAGCTTTGTCGGAAAGGTTGCGAGCGTGCTTCTTGGCTCAACAGAAACGACTTTTTATACGATTGCCGTATATTTTGGAGTGACAAAGATAAAGAAAACAAGACAAACACTGATAGCATCTCTTAGCGCTGATTTGACAGGATTTATTATCAGCGCATTAGTTGTCCGCCTTTTATTTTGCATATAAGAAATACATATAATGCTGCTATTGAAAAATGAGTATTTTAAGTGTAAAATAAATATATAGCAAATTTTTCTCAAAAACGTGATAATCTTTCACACTTTATTTCTCTTTGTCATAATGTATAGAAAACAACATTTTGACGGGAGGAACATTATGGAAAATATCTTCTTTGCTTTAGCGATAGTTGTTCTGACAATAGCGGCGGTTTATTTGGTCAGAGCATTTGCGAATTTCCTGCTTCAAAAAAGGAAGAATCCACTTTTTGCGCTGACGGTGCTTCCCGTCAGAAAAGAATCTGAGGATATAGAATATACTGTAAGAAATATTGTTTGGAGTAGTAGCTGGGACAGGATTACTAATCAGGAGCTTTTGCTGGTTGTATTCAGCGATTGCACAGATGAAACAATGAAAATTTGCGAAAAGCTGAGTGAGCAGTACGCTGTGGTTAGTTTCTGCTTTGAGGATGAGCTACCGGACTTTATAAATATTAGACTTAAAAATTAAAGGAATGATATAATGCGAAAGGAACAGCTTTGCCGTCTTGAAGGAAGCGTCGATTCTGTTGTTTATAAAAACGAGGCAAACGGCTTTGCTGTTCTCACACTTGATGCCGGGGGTGAGCCGGTTACAGTTGTCGGTGAAATAGGAAATGTCGATGAAGGCGAAGAACTCTCATTAACAGGCGAATATATTAATCATCAAAAATTCGGAATGCAGTTTAAAGCTCATTTATGTGAACGCACTCTGCCATCATCTGCCGCCGCTATTCAAAAATATCTTGCCAGCGGTGTAATAAAAGGAATTGGTCCAGTTATTGCGAAGAAAATAGTACAGCAGTTTGGCGAAAACACATTTGATATTCTTGAAAATACTCCTGAAAGATTATGCGATATTGATGGGCTGACTAAAAGAAAATGCATTAAAATTTCTGAGGAGTTCAAGAGAGTGTTTGGCATTCGGTCGCTTATGATGTATCTTTCAAAGTTTGCGGTGTCGCCCTCTGTCGGCGTGCGTGCATGGAAGAAGTGGGGGGAGCTTTCTCTGGGGATAATCAGCAAGAACCCTTATGCGCTTTGTTGCTATGAGATTGAACTTTCATTTGAAAAGGCTGAGGAAATTGCATTTGAGCTTTCGATTCCTAAAGACAGCGAAAACAGAATCAAAGCTGGAATATTCACCATATTAATTGAGAATGCATTTTCCGGTCATACCTGCCTTCCGCTTGACAGGCTGAAGCTAAAAACCTGTGAGCTTCTTGAAATAAAAGGCGAGGATTTTGACAAGGTCTTTGAAGAGGAATGCGACGAGCAGAAGCTAGTTAAATATATAAAGGGCAATAGAGCGTTTGTCTATCTTCGTGAGTATTATGTTGCCGATGATTATATTGCAAACAGAATTGCTGTTATGAATAGGCTGATGTTCAATAACAATATAAATTTTGATGAGGTTATTAATATTGATGAGCATCAAAACGGTATAAAATATGAGTCTTTACAGCGGCTTGCTATAAATCAAGCACTTTCAAAAGGTCTGATGATACTGACCGGTGGCCCCGGTACAGGAAAAACCACAACACTAAACGCAATTATTTCACTTTTTGAGCAGCAGGGTGAGAGTGTGCTAATTGCCGCACCGACAGGAAGGGCGGCGAAAAGAATTTCAGATTTGACCGGATATGACGCAAGAACAATTCACAGAATGCTGGATATGCAGATTAAACCTGAAAATAAAAATGATGAGCACTCTTCTGAAGCAGGGCGTTTTCGTTTTGTCCACAATGAAAGCAACCCGCTTGATTGCGACGTAATGATAATAGATGAGATGTCTATGGTTGATACTCTTTTATTTGAAGCTTTGCTTCGTGCAATGCCTCTTGGCTGCAAGCTGATTATGGTCGGTGATAGTGACCAGCTCCCCTCTGTCGGTGCGGGAAATCTTCTCAAGGATTTGATAGAAAGCAAGGCTGTGCCTGTTGTTGCATTAAAAGAAATATTCCGTCAGGCACAGAATAGCTCTATCGTTATGAGTGCTCATAGGATTATTAAGGGTGAGCTTCCCGACATTTCTAAAAAGGACAGTGATTTTTTCTTTATTCAAAGGCTTGATTTTGAATCTGCGACGCAAACTGTTATTGGCCTTGTGAAGGACAGGCTTCCAAAGGCTTACGGTTTTTCGGCAATTGATGATATTCAGGTTTTGTCGCCCACAAGGAAAGGGCCGCTTGGCGTGACTGAGCTTAACAAAAAGCTTCAGAGTGAGCTTAATCCGCCTTCAAAACAGCTCTCTGAATTAAAAATGTTTCATTATACCTTTCGTGAGGGCGACAAGGTTATGCAGACAAAAAACAACTACGATATTGTCTGGAAGCGTGATGACGAAAATGGTTCGGGAATTTTCAACGGTGATATAGGAAGAATTATTGAGGTTAGCAGAGCTTCAGAAACGGTTAAAATTGATTTTGACGGCAGAATTTGCATATATAACAGCGCAATGCTTGAAAATCTTGAGCTTGCATATGCTGTAACGGTTCATAAAAGTCAGGGAAGCGAATTTGATGCGGTGATCCTCCCGATTTTCGGGGGATATGACAAGCTTTATTTCAGAAATCTTCTTTATACGGCGGTGACAAGGGCAAAAAAGCTTCTTGTTATTGTGGGATCGGTTAAGCGTCTTGAGTATATGGTTGAAAACAATCGGCGTATGTGCAGGTATTCTTGCCTTAGGGACATGCTTGAAAAGGAAAACGGCGGAGGGAATTCGCATGAAACTGTATGATTATTTGATTGACCTTGTGCTACCTAACAGATGCGCTTGCTGTAACGCTTTTATAGAGTGGAACAAGACGATCTGCGATAACTGCCTTTCAGAAATTGTGCTTTCAGGTGACGATGTATGCTTGCTGTGCGGAAAGACAAATTGTGTTTGTGATACCGGTTTGCATTATGACGCTTGTGTCACTGGTGCGTATTATGATGGAGTTGTTAGAGATGGTATTATTAATCTCAAGCTTGATAAAGGCATTAATTTTGCGAAGTATTTTTCAGATGTTTTGTCAGACAGGCTAAAAGACAGGAAATTAGTAAATGAAATTGATATTATTACCTCTGTTCCAACCACAAGAGAAAGGCTTTCTGAAAGGGGATATAATCAGGCACAGGAAATTGCTGTGCTGATTTCAAAAAAGATTAACAAGCCTTTTTTTGAAAAACTTCTTATAAAAACGGATAAGGAGCTTGTTCAGCATTCTCTTGATTATGAAAGTCGAAAGGAAGCCGTAAAAGGAGCGTATGAGTATTTTGATTCGGCGGATATTTCTGAAAAGACGATTTTGTTATGTGACGATGTTATTACCACCTCAAGCACGCTGAATGAATGTTCGCTTCAGCTAAAAAAATCAGGTGCAAAAAAAGTGATTTGTGTTGCGATAGCGACCACAAGACTTAAGTTTGATAAATGCAAAAAATAAAATTCAGTATTACTGGAAATTATAATTAAATAATGATATAATAACATTATGTGTTTTAATCTATGTAAGGAGTTGTTCAGATGGCAGCGGAGTATAAAAGAGAGCATCTTGCCGATGGCATTAATTTCACAACAATAATTGACCCAAAATTTAAAACTAACTACATCTTGATACGTTTTATGACAAAGCTTGATGCGTTTTCGGTATCTGAAAATGCAATCATTCCAAATCTTCTAGTAACCTCAAACGGTACATTTAAAACGAGAACTGAGCTTACAAAACGCCTGTCGGAGCTTTATGGTTCAGGGCTTAGCACTATTAATCATAAGCTTGGCGACAATCAGGTAATAGGTATTTCTGCGGGGTGTATTTGCGACAAATACGCTCTTGACGGTGAAATGCTGACTGAGCTTGTGACGGATATTCTTCTTGATTGCATATTTAATCCCGTTATTGAGGAGAACGGTTTTTCAAAGAAGGATTTTCTTTTAAGAAAGCAAGAGCTTTTAGACAGCATTGACGCTGAAATAAATGAAAAGCGCACCTATGCCATTATTAAAGCAAATTCAGTAATATATAAAAATGAGCCGTCGGCACTCACTTCTTATGGAAATAAGGAAAGTGCCTTGAAGCTTAACCCGCAGGACTGCTATAAAGCGTATAAAAAGCTTCTTAAAACAGCGGCAATTGACATAACCTATGCTGGCGGTTTTTATTCTGAGCAAGCTGTCTCAAAGCTTAAATCTGCTTTTGTCAAGCTTGATAGAAGCTATATTGAAAACCAGTATGCAGTGTTCAGCCCTGTAAAAAATGAGGTGGAGGAAGCTTCTGACACACTTGATGTTAATCAATGCAAGATGGTTATGGCATTTAAATCAGAGCTCAAAGACGTTTATGTCAATAAGCTTATGACCGTTATGCTTGGCGGAACAGCATTCTCAAAGCTCTTTACAAATGTTCGTGAGAAGTATAGTCTATGCTATTATTGTGCAGCGGGATATGTCGAGGGTAAAGGTGTTTTGATTGTTGACAGCGGCGTTGAAAAAGCCAATATCCCCAAAGCACGAGAGGAAATTATTAATCAGTTATCTTCACTGTCTAGCGGTGATTTCACCGATGATGAGATGAAAAACGCTGTATTAAGTATTGCTGGTGATTATAAGTCAAACTATGATTCGACAGCGGATATGTCAAGCTGGTATTTCATTCAGGCTGTCAGAGGGGATTTTCTAACCCCTGAGCAGGCAATAGACAAGCTTAACAGTGTTACCAGAGAAGAAATTATTAATGCTGCAAAGTCATTTAAGCTTGACACTGTGTATTTAATGCTCGGAAGCGAAAAGGAGGATTCAAATTAGTGGAAAAGCAGATAATCCGAAATGACCGTACCGGGGAACAATATTTTAAGTTTAAACATCCGTCGGGATTAACCATACTTGTTTGGGAGATGGAGGGCTTTTCATCGACGGAGGCTCTTTTCGGGACGAAATACGGCTCAATAAACAGTCGCTTTAAAACCTCTAAGGACGCTGACTTTGTTGAAGTCCCCTCTGGAATAGCGCATTTTTTAGAGCATAAGCTGTTTGAGAATGAGGACACCGATGTTTTTGACCTTTATGCAAAAACCGGTGCAAATGCAAATGCCTATACAAGCTTTGACAAGACCTGTTATCTATTCAGCACAGGCGACAGGTATCAGGAGGCTTTGGAGATTCTTCTGTCATTTGTCCAAAGCCCATATTTCACAAAAGAAAC
This sequence comes from Bacillota bacterium, assembly GCA_023439835.1. Taxonomy (GTDB): domain Bacteria; phylum Bacillota; class Clostridia; order Oscillospirales; family Ruminococcaceae; genus SZUA-444. The sequence goes on from JAEXUW010000020.1 coordinate 134,344, forward strand.
CGTCGATAAGGAGCAGGGCATTATCGGGCAGGAAATCAGGATGTATGATGATAACCCTGATTGGCGTGTGTTTTTTAATCTTCTTGATGCTGTTTTTGTTAATCATCCAGTGAAAATTGATATAGCAGGAACGGTGGAAAGCATCGCAAATATAGATGCCGAGCTTTTATACAAATGCTATTACACGTTTTATAACCTTAATAATATGGTGCTTTCAATAGCAGGGAACTGCAACGCTTCAGAGGTTCTTGAAATAGCAGAACGCTTTTTGAAGAAAAATGAGGATGTAAATTTAGAAACAACCTTCCCTGAAGAGCCTGATTATGTTAACAAAAAAGAGGTTGTTCAAAAGCTTCCTATCGGAACACCGATTTTCAACATCGGATTTAAGACCAAACCGGTTTTTGGAAAAGATGCAATAAAAAAAGAAATGACAGCGAGCATAATCTTGTCACTTCTTGGGGGAAGCACATCGTCGCTTTATCGTCAGCTATTTGACGAGGGGCTGATTAACTCAAGCTTTTCAACCGAGGTATTCAGCGGTGATGGATATTTTGTCAATATTTTCGGTGGCGACTCAAAGAATCCGAGAGAAGTTATGTCACGAATTCAGTCTGAGATAGACAGAGCAAAAAAAGACGGTCTTGATGCAGAGGAATTTGAAATTATTAAAAAATCAAAATATGGCAAGCTAATCAGAGGCTTTAATAATGTCGAGGCTTGTGCGTCGCTAATGTTGAATTCGCATTTTAATGATGTAGATGCATTTGAAACAGTTGAGATTCTTGCCGGAATAACTTATGAGGATGTAATGAGCGGACTTAACGAGATGTTTGATAATGACAAGGCTTCTATTTCAATAATTGAAGCAAACTAAAGGAGAGTTTTTATGACAGATGTAATGGTCGAGAAAATTAAGCAGAATACCGATCAGGTATTCTTCCCGTTTATCAGTGAGAAAGGTATTGAAATTGACAGGGTTGCTTTTATTATTCCGGGAATTGGTATCGAAATATATTGGTATGGCTTGTTGATAGGCATAGGCGTTGTGCTTGCAATGCTTTTGGCATACAAGAAATTCCAAAGCTTTGGCATTGACTCTGATCGGGCGACGGATGTTATTATCGGCGGAGTAATCGGTGCTGTTTTGTTTGCTAGACTGTATTATGTCATATTCAGCTGGTCTGACTATGTTTTAGATGGAAAAATTCAGTGGAAGCAGTTACTAAACTATCGTGACGGCGGGCTTGCTATCTATGGCGGCGTAATAGGCGGATTTTTAGCAGCCAGTGTTATTTGCAGATTAAGAAAAATCAAGGCGGCGGCGCTATTTGACATTGCTTCAATGGGCTTTTTAATTGGTCAAGCACTTGGAAGATGGGGGAACTTCTTTAATCAGGAGTGTTATGGTTCCCTTACAAAGCTCCCGTGGGCGATGACCAGCAAGAAAATTATGTTTGAGCTTTCAACTCTTTACCCTGATTCCCCTAAGGCGGAGCTTTTGGCGCATCCGACATTTCTATATGAATCACTGTGGTGCATAATCGGATTTCTAGGTTTGTACTTTTATATGAAGCACCGTAAATTTGACGGCGAAATGTTCTTGTTATATTTGGGCTGGTATGGATTAGGGCGGACTGTTTTTGAAGGGCTTAGAACTGACAGCCTTTATTTGGGAAGCACTTCCATACGAGTATCTCAGATTTTTGCGGCGCTATGCGTTATCGCTTCGGTTGTGCTTATTGTTTATAAAAGAATGGCGATTAAGAAAGCGGGAAGCTATCAGTTCTTTTACGAAACTGAGCTTTCTAAGTCTCAGATTGAAGGATCAAAGAAAAAGTTTTCCGAAGAAAAGACGAATAAGCGTCCACTAAAAGAATTAATAAACAGTGCTTTTGAGAATGATCCTGAGGAAGATGATGACGAGGATGAAGCTGACGAATTTTATGACGCCGGCGAAGATGACGATGATGAGGAGGATGACATAGATGAGTAAAATAATAGACGGAAAGGCTGTATCGGCTTTAGTTAAGGCAAGAATTAAAACTGAAGTTTCAGCTCTTCTGGAAGATGACGTTACTGTTGGACTAGCAGTAATTATCGTTGGTAACAATCCCGCCTCAAGAGTTTATGTCAACGCAAAGAAAAAAGCCTGTGAAGAAGCGGGAATAACCTCATTTGAATATGCTCTTTCTGAAGAAACAAGCCAAAGTGAACTGATTGAACTGATTGAAAAGTTAAACAGCGACGACAGAGTCAATGGAATACTTTGTCAGCTTCCTCTTCCGAAGACTATTGACGAAATGGCTGTTCTATATGCAATTTCGCCGGAAAAGGACGTAGATGCTTTTCATCCCGTTAATGTCGGGAAAATAATGATCGGTGATTATAGCTTTCTTCCGTGTACGCCGGCTGGTGTAATGGAGTTAATCGACAGCACAGGCGTTTCTATTCAAGGGAAGGAATGTGTCGTTGTCGGCAGAAGTAATATTGTGGGAAAGCCGATGTCAATGCTTCTTCTTCACAGAAGCGGAACTGTAACGGTGTGTCATTCAAAAACAAAGGATTTAGCCGAGGTTTGTAGACGTGCAGATATTCTTGTGGCAGCAGTAGGAGTGCCTAATCTTATTAATGCCAATATGGTTAAAGAGGGCGCAGTAGTAATCGACGTCGGCATGAACAGGCTTGAAAACGGGAAGCTCTGCGGTGATGTTGATTTTGACGCTGTCAAGGATATCGCCGGTTATATAACACCTGTTCCCGGTGGAGTAGGGCCAATGACTATTGCTATGCTATTACAGAACACATTAACCTCAGCAAAAATTAAAAACGGAATAAAGTAAATAATTTCGGCGAGGAAATGCTTATGCTTTCATCGCCGTTATTTGACTTGACAGTATATTTTTGCTATACTGTAATCATAAATTTAGAATCGGGGAAGCTAATTGTTCGGGTATGTCAGAATATTTAAACCGCATCTGCGCATTTGTGAATACGATACTTATAAAGCTGTTTATTGCGGACTTTGCAAGGAGCTAGGGAGAAGCTACAGCTTTGTTTTACGGTTTACATTAAGCTATGATTTTGCGTTTTTATCAATGCTGTCTATGGCGTATGATGAAAGCAGCGTTAGAATGGAGAAGCAGCGTTGTATAGCGCATCCATTTAAGAAAACCATGTGCGCTGTATGCAGCGGGGATTTTGAATATCCCGCCGCTGCCGCCGTTTTGTCTGTATATCATAAGCTTTGTGACGATAAATATGACAAGGGTTTAAAATCTAAGATACGTGCTTATTTACTCCTTCCCTTAATAAAAAAGTCCTATAAGAAAGCAAAAAATAAGTTCCCGAGGCTTTCAGAAATAATCGAGAATTCAATGGAATTGCAACGTGTTATTGAGAAAGAAGGCACGGCAGGGATAGACAAAGCCAGTGAACCTACCGCTAGTATTATGCAAGCTATTGCAGGGGAGCTGTCGGAAGATTCAACAGAGAAAAGAATTCTTGAGCGCTTTGGGTATCTTTTGGGAAGGTATGTGTATCTTTGCGATGCTGTTGATGATGTTGAAAAGGACTTGCAAAAGAGAAATTTCAACCCTTTGATTTCTATGGTGACGAACAAACCGTCTGAAAAAGAGTTGAGCGAAATTAAACAATCAGCGTGGGACAGTATTAACATTACGCTTGCTGAGCTTTCTAACGCTTATATACTTATGTCAGTTAAAAAATATAAGTCAATACTTGACAATATAATATATCTTGGTTTAAAAAATACGTTTGAGCAGATAATAAAAAAGGATAAGGAGAAAACAAATGAGTGACCCGTATAAGATTTTAGGAGTATCGCCTTCAGACAGTGATGATAAAATTAAAGAAGCTTATCGTGAGCTAGCGAAAAAATATCATCCCGATAATTATCAACAAAGTCCGATAAGTGATATTGCAGATCAAAAAATGGCTGAGATAAACAATGCTTTTGATGAGATAATGAATATGCGTCGTTCCAAAGGAAGCGCTTATTCAGCAAACGGCACATCAAACGGTAATTATCAGGGAAGCTATTCTCCGGAATATCAAGAAATTAGAAGACTCATTCAAAGCGGTAATATTACTGCTGCTGATAACATGCTTGAGTCGATAAATATAAGCATTAGGGGCGCGGAGTGGTTTTTTCTAAAGGGGAGTGTCTGCTATATGAGAGGGTGGCTTGATGAAGCTATTCAGAACTTTACAAAAGCCTCTTCTTTGGAGCCTCAAAACGCCGAATACCGTGCGGCTATGACACAGATGATGAGCAGCAGGCAGGGTAACATGAATGGCAACCCTTATCAGCCTTACAGAACAAACCCAAACGCAAACGGATGCAGCGGGTGTAATGTATGCACCTCACTCCTTTGTGCGGACTGCTGCTGTGAGTGTATGGGCGGCGACCTTATTAGCTGCTGCTGATGGTGATTTTATGAAGAGTAAAGTCAGCTTTAAGGTTTCACTTGGCGGCGTGGTTTCATCAATTTGTTTGTTCGCAATGTTTCTAACAGGAATAATGCCGATATTTGTCTATGCTCTTCCTGCGGCAGCGGGAACGCTAATGATTATTATTGTCGTTGAAATCAGCACGACTTGGGCTTTTGTCACATACATTTCTGTTGGGCTTCTTTCTCTTCTTATCACGCCTGATAAAGAAGCCTCTATTTTGTTTATTCTGTTTTTTGGATTTTATCCAATAATTAAATCTCAGCTAGAAAAGCTAAAAGTCAAGTTGTTTGAATATTTGCTTAAGCTAGTGGTATTTAATGCAGGAATCCTGCTGTCATATTTACTGCTGATAAAGATAATGGGAATGAGTGAGGTGTTAGAACAGCTTGGTGATTATGGAAAGTACGGAGGCTTGATTTTTCTTGCTGTTGGAAATGCCGTTTTTATTGTGTATGATATTGCATTAACTCAGCTTATCAGCACATATATCAATTGGTTCAGACCCAAAATATTAAGAAAGCTGAAATAATTCTTGAGGATAATACCTATCAAAGGGTGTTGCTAACAGGAATATGAGGTAAATTAATATATGGATAAAAAGAAAAAATATATCCAAATGATAATGCTTATTATCTTTATTGCAGTAATGGTAATAGCGACGTATCTAATGATACCACTTATTAAGCTATTAAATACAGAAGAGGGAAGACTGTTAATTGCCGAAAAAGTGAAGGCCCACGGTACGCTTTCTGTATTGATGTTTTTGCTTCTTCAGATTATTCAAGTCGTTGTCGCAATCATACCCGGTGAGCCTGTTGAAGTCATGGGCGGTATTTTATTCGGGGGCTTTGGCGGATTCGGGCTTTGTATGGCTGGCGTTCTTGTTGGGACGGTCACAGTATATTATCTTGTCAGCTGGGTCGGAAAGCCTCTTGTCAATGCAGTCGTTGACAGCGACAAACTTAATAAATACAAAATCCTTAATGACAATAGGCGGCTTGAATTATTTATTTTTGTTCTTTTTCTTATTCCGGGAACGCCTAAGGATGCTCTGACATATCTTGTTCCGATGACAAAAATTAAACCGCATAAGTTTTTTATTTATTCAACTATTGCGAGAATTCCCTCTGTTATTTCATCGACATTCGTTGGTTCAAATATCGGAAAGGGAAGATGGGTTTTAAGCATTGTCATTTTTTCGTTAACAGTTGTTATTGGTTTAGTCGGAATTTATTATAATGAAAAAATAATATCAAAAGCAAAGAAAGCGAATAAGAAAAATCGTGGAGAAGTCAAAAAAAATTAACACCCGCTGTAATAAACAGAGGGTGTTAATAATAATTTGGATTAAAGATCGATTTTTTCGCCGTCAGCCTTTTCGTTAATTACATAATAAGCAGCACTTTCATCAGGCTTTAAGTAAATATCCATTGTGTTGATTGCTGTTCTCTTGTGAGCAGCTTTGTATGCCGCAGTAACTTGAGCAATTACATCCTTTACAAGCACCTGCTTGCCGTTAAATTCAATATAAACATTTGGCTCTGAAGAAGTTGAAGCAACTTTCTTTTCAGTTGACTTTTTGGTTTTGACAACTTTCTTTTTTGTTTCAGCCACAGGAGTTTCAATTACGGCTTCAACAGCCGCAATAGAACTTTCAGCAGCAGGAGCTTCTGTTGATTTTACTTTTTTAATTGCCATAACAATCACCTTTCGTTAATAAATTATGTTGGGACAGACCTAATAATACATACATTATAATACACATAGATAAAAATGTCAATTATTTAACAACAAATAATTAATTAATTGTTCTGTTATTGAGAATCAGCTTAATCTATTTACAGCTTTGTGAGATATCTTTAAAAGATTTTTCTAGGCTTATAAATGCATCAGTAATAACAGGGTCAAAATGAGACCCTTTGCCTCTTCTAATTATTTCAACAGATTTTTCATGAGTAAATGCATTTTTGTAAACTCTTTTGCTTGTCAGCGCATCATATACATCAGCAATGCTCATTAGCCTTGCAGAAATAGGAATATTCTCATTGGACAGTCCTTCAGGATAACCGCTTCCATCCCAGTGCTCATGATGATAATGAATGATTTCTTTAGCGTATTTAGTGAATGAATTTGTACTTCCCATGTTACTTTCAATGATATTTATAGCATCAAGGCCGATAGTGGTATGGGTTTTCATTATTTCAAATTCATCTGATGTCAGCGAATCAGGCTTGAGCAATATAGAATCCGGAATGCCTACTTTTCCTATATCGTGGAGAGGGGCAGATTTTACAATAAGATTTATCGATTTTTGGTCAAGCTGTTTTTCAAACTTGGGATGGCTTTTAATACAATCAGCAAGCTCATTGACATAAAGCTGAGTTCGCTTGATGTGACCGCCTGTTGCATCATCACGAGTCTCAGCAAGTGATGCCATGGCGATAATGATAATGTCTTCAACATTTGATATTTTATCATTGTTGTTTTTGCTGATGAAATCTAGTGAAAGCGTTGCGTTTTTCAGCTTAATACAATTATCTATTCTTATTCTTAAAAGGTGGAAATTTATCGGCTTAATGATATAGTCGTCTATGCCTGTCTGTGCGAGATTGCACACATCAATAATATCCCTATTCCCCAGAATCAATATGATAGGTATGTTCTTTGCCAAGCTGTGAGATTTTAGGCACCGAAATACATCACTACAGTTCACACAGCAGAAGTCACATTCAAGGAGGATTACATCGGGATGAATACTGCTGATAGTGTTAATTGCATCGCTAACGTTACTTGCCGCAACGATATTATATGTATTGTGGTATTGCAACAGCATCGAATAAATACTGTTTGGATGGCTGTTTATAACAAGTACTGTTTCTTTCAATAACCGTCGCCTCCGCAGCCTGCTAGGCTATATTTAGTTGCTTAATACTTACTTGAACTGAAAGAGAATGCTTGCTGATTTTTTATAGTTTCGCTTGGCGAAGCTATATTTTTTACTGGCATATTAACGCCTTCAATATTCTTAAGCTTCATTCTGTTAACCATTTGCTTGAGAATTGAAGACTGACCGGACAGCTCCTCACTAGCAGCAGCACTTTCTTCTGCGGTAGCGGAGTTGTTTTGAACAACTGCTGAAATCTGTTCAACACCTGAATTAATTTGAGTGATAGCGTCAGCTTGTTCAATTGAAGCTTGAGCAATACTTTTAATTGCGTCGTCAACCATTCCTGCTTTTACCGCAACATCAGCAAGTGATTCAGCCGTTTTTTCAGCAATCTGCGAGCCCTTCTTAACAAGAACAATTGAGTTTTCAATGAGATCGGTAGTTTGCTTGGCGGCGTCCGCACTCTTTGAGGCTAGATTTCTTACCTCATCGGCAACAACAGCAAAGCCTTTTCCAGCTGCTCCTGCTCTTGCGGCTTCAACAGCTGCGTTTAATGAAAGAATATTTGTCTGGAAAGCAATGTCGTCAATGATTTTGATAATCTTTGAAATTTCATTTGAAGAATTGTTTATTTCAGTCATTGCGATAAGCATTTCATTCATCTGATCATTGCTGTGGGTTACTCCTGCTCCTGCTTTTTCGACGTACTGTGCGGCTTTGTTAACGTTGTCTGTGTTATCTTTAACCTGAACGGCAATCTGGCTGATTGATGCTGAAAGCTCTTCAATTGAGCTTGCCTGTTCAGTTGCGCCCTGTGAAAGCACCTGTGCGCCGTCAGAAACTTGTTCTGCTCCGTTAGAAATCTGTTCTGCTGATGATTTTATATCAATAAAGTCTTTATTTAAGGCTTCAGTTATTTTCTTGAGAGCTTTTCCGAGGGTGTCACCTTCAGAGCGTGGTATTACATCAATTGTAAAGTCAGCGTTACTGATGGTTTCAGCGATTTCAGCTTGATGCTTAATTCCTGTAATCATAACGTTAAATTTATCAGCAAGAATACCTGTTTCATCTTTGTTACTTACATCAATGAAGATGTCAGTATGACCTAACGATATTCTATCAGCCGCATCGACAAGGTCATTAATAGGCTTGCTGATGATTCCTGAAATATAAAAACCAAGTATTAAAGAAATAATAATGCCTATGATTGTTAATAATACTAGAATAATGGTTAGTGTATTAGCAGCAACGGTATTATTGTCGCTAATTTCCTTTGCACTGTCCATTCTGTTGATGATTAACTGATCTAGATTGCTGAACATTTTTGACATATCTGATGCAACACTATTAATGACGGCTTGTGCTTCTTCTTTTTGATTGTCCTTAGAAAGTGCATATATTTTGTTAACCGCTGGAATAAAAATATCATCAAATATATAAGTCATCTCATCGAAGAGCTTAATTGAATCAGGATTTATCATAGTTGGCTTGTATGCTTCTGCTGCACTATGAAATTTTGAGGTTAATTCTACAGTGTTGTTTTCCAGCTCTAGAATTTTTTCGCTGTCACCGACATAAATCAATGAATCTCTGACGTTAGTTCTAATAGTGTAGAAGTATATAATAATGTCTGCCATATCCGACATAGGTTTTGTCTGAACCTCATATAGTTCGGAGTCATCTGCACTAATTTTCTGCATACCAAAAATGCCAACAATTCCAATAATAGACGCTAGGATAGAAACGGTTAAAAATCCTGTGATAAGCTTACGGGAAATTTTCATGTTTTTCAAAAACTTCATGATTGTACAGCCTCCGACTCATATTAATTTTCAATTAAGGTACATATATGTATCATATTATTAATTAATGATACATATAATATCATTATATTCAGTATAGTGATTATTTGTAACATTGTCAATACTATTTCCGACAAATCTGGCTATTTTACGACATTTTGATATGATATAATTACTATAAATAAACTTTAGCATTTATTTTTGCTATTAATTTCAAGATGTTTTATTAATAAGATAAATTTTTTAATACAGTATCCTACTGAAATGAGTACTTACAAAATAATAGAGAAGAAATTTATTACAGTAACAGTTGCTGTATATATTTTAAATACAGGGGGCTGTCATATGTTAAAAAAACTGATCAGACAATTAAGAAAATCTAATAATTTGACTCAGGAAGATGTAGCTGAATATCTTCATATACAAAGATCGACATATTCAAGATATGAGAATGGAACAAATTCGGTTAGTATAGACGTTCTTTGCAGGCTTGCTGATTTATTTAATGTATCAACAGATTTTTTACTAAGCAGGGGGGGTGGCTCGCAAAGCGATGACAACTCAAATTTTATCAGCCTGTATTCAAATGCTGATCATGTGCATCGTGAAATTGCATTGGCGATTTTGAAAATGGGGCAGTGCGAACAAGAACACAACGATTTATCAGAATTCGGTATTTGTGATTTCAAAACGAAAGAAAAAACAGGTGTAAGTAGTAGCGGGGTATATTGCAGTAATCACACCTCATTTATTGACTATGCTGTTATTGCCAGAGATGATAGTATGAAAGATAGTGGAATAGATAAAGGGGACTATGTGATAGTCCGACCACAGCGTTACGTGCGGTTTGGCGACCTTTCACTTGTGAGGATTAGCAAAAGAATTCTCATTAGAAAAGTGTATGAAACAAACGATAAAATCAAGCTGGTTCCATCAAACGATATGTATACGGAAGAGCAATATGAAAAGGCTGATGACATTAGTATTATTGGAAGAGTTATTGATATAGTAAAGCAAATTAGCGATAAGATATAAAAAATGTGCAATAACAACCTTGAAAAAATCCCCTCAACAAAAAAGTTGGGGGGATTTAAAACCAGTTAATGTGTATGCTTGCCCTTGAGATTTTTGACATAGTCCTGCATTTCTTCAAAAGAATTGATATCCTTGAGTATGATTTTTTGTCTTATATCCATTGGTAGTGAGTAAAAATACTCATAGCTTGATAAATCCTGATCTAAAAGATCGGATAAACCCATTGAATAACTTCCTTCTCTCATACAACCTCCAAAAAAATATTAAATCTCACATATTTATTTTGCCTTGATAATATTATTTTATAGAAGTAAAAATTTTTATGCGGAGGTAATTTTGTGAAAGAAATCATTTATAACCGCGAAAAAGCAACAGCATATGCACAAAAATGGGCATATAAACGAAACCCAGTATATTATGATTTTGAAAATATCGGGGGGGATTGCACCAATTTCGTTTCACAGTGTATTTATGCAGGCGGGGGAGTAATGAATTACACTCCGGTATTAGGCTGGTATTACAATTCGTCTGATGACAGATCACCTTCGTGGACTGACGTGGATTACCTATTTGAATTTCTTATTGAGAATATAAGCGTGGGCCCGCGCGGGGAAGTGATTGAAATTGAAAACGCATTGGTCGGTGATATAATACAGTTTGGCGATAAAGACGATGATTTTTATCATTCGCTGATAATTACAAAAATAGTTGAACAGCCATCGCCGGAAAGCATTTTCGTTACTACGCATAGTTTTGATGCTAATATGCGACAGCTGGCAACGTATTATTATGAGAAAATCAGATTTATTCACATAAACAGTGTGTGGAAATATAATTAAACATTGAAAGAAGGGGAGCAAATGAACAGCAATCACTATCCATTTAAATTAATGGAGCTTCCATACGAAATGAACGGGCTTGAGCCTTATATTGATGCAAGAACTGTGTTTTTTCATCATGAAAAGCACCACAAAAAATACGTTGATAATTTAAATGCCACTATTCGTCCATACGGACAGCTTTATAATTGGCCTCTTGAAAAGCTGATAATAAACGTTGATAAGCTTCCGGCAGAAATACAGACTTCAGTAAGGCGAAACGCAGGCGGGGTATATAATCACAATGTGTATTTCAGTAGCTTGTGTAGGGCTAAATCTCATCCATCAGGGGCACTAGCTGAGGCGATAAATAACCGATTTGGTTCAGTTGAGAACATGAAACAAGAGTTGAAGAAAGAATCTGAGGCACAGTTCGGTTCGGGGTATGGTTTTCTTGTAACTGATAGGAACGGTAGTCTGGATATTAAAAGCACCGCAAATCAAGATACTGTGCTTACTTTAGGAGTATTTCCGTTAGTGGCAGTTGATGTATGGGAACATGCATATTATTTGAAATATCAAAATAGAAGAAGTGAATATATAGAGAACCTTTTCAAAATATTAAACTGGATTAAAATAGGGAAAAATTTTGATGCGGTTATGGCAATAAAAAAATGAATTAAGCACAGCAAAAGAGCTGTGCTTAACTCATTATATGAACAGCATTATTAAAGTAAATAATGCACTTGTACTCATATATATTAACAATTATTATTACAAATGTACAAAAATAAAAAAAGTTTAAAAACCACTTGCATTTTTTTATTATATTTGATATAATAATTAAGCGACTTGAGGTATGAGTGCGATGGGATATAGCCAAGCGGTAAGGCAACGGACTTTGACTCCGTCATTCCGATGGTTCGAATCCATCTATCCCAACCAATCTTTTTCTTATAAGTTTCAAACAATGGGGTGTCGCCAAGCGGTAAGGCAGAAGACTCTGACTCTTCCATTCCGAGGGTTCAAATCCTTCCACCCCAACCATTATATTAAAAGCACTGATTAGCTTGCACTTGCAGGTTAATCATTGTTTTTAAATATTTTAAAATTCAAAATTAATATGCTTGCTTTCGACAATAACAATATGTAATTATAACAATAGATATTTTAAAAATAATAGGGCGAGCGAAAACCCGCCCTATAAAAATCAATTCAGTCCAAACTCTGGCTACCTTTTCGTTTGATGTTTGTCCTGCTATAATAAAGTTGTAACACCTTGTCCCGGGCAAGCAAGAATTTATCAAATATCTTGATTATTTCTATAATCACCGTGGAAAGTTGAAGATGTGCGGGAAATTTCCTGTTTAATATCGACTTAAACGTCATAAAAGCGACTAAACTTTAGCTTAGTCGCTTTTCACATATATTTATTAAAAGTTTGTCAAACATTTTGTGGCTGGTTCACTTAATAACGTCCTAATGATGGTTAGCTTCGCTTGTGCTTAGTCACATAATTTGTAACTAAGCAGTATATATTTTTCAATATCTCCATTATCAATTATTCCAAAAAAACCTGTACGACATTTTCATCGAGGCAACCAAGATGAAGAAACCGGATTCTGGAGACCAAAATCAAAAAAGGCGAACTGCTAAGAAAGGCTCTAACTAATACGGCTTCTATTTCTATAATTTTTTATCAATTATTAAACACTTACACAGGTAAGCTAAATACAAATTCACTCCCTTTGCCATTATCACTATTAACACTGATTTGGGCACCATGGCGGATAGCAATCTGCTTTGCAATAGAAAGCCCTAAGCCCGTTCCATTTGTATTTTCAACGGCTTTTGTTTTATAAAAACGGTCAAACAAATACGGCAAATCAGCCTTATCTATGCCAATTCCCTCATCCCTGATTGAAACATTCAATCTCTCATTTATAGATAAAGTTATATAAATATGCCCATCTTGTGGTGAAAATTTGATTGCGTTATCGAGAATTATCATAAACATCTGTCTGAGCCTTCCATAATCACCCTGAACAGAACAATTATTTGCGGAATTTTCTATGAGTAATTCTATATTTTTAGCTTGTGACATATTTTTTGCACTTTTTAAGACGTCGCTTACAACATCGTTTATATTAACCTCTGACATTTCAATATTAAATTCAGCATTTTGAAGCCTTGATAAGTCCAGTAAATCTCCAACAAGCCGTTGTAAATTAATGCTTTCATTAAGCATTTGTTTGTAATATTCTTTAACTTGTATTTCATCGGTAACAACCTCATCTTTAAGCGCTTCAAGAGAGCCTCGTATAACTGTAATTGGGGTTCTAAGCTCATGTGAAATATTAGCAACAAAATCACGTCTTAATTGTTCCAATTTTTCACTTTCTATTGAAGATAAATAGAGTTTTTCCGAAAGAATGTCAAGATTATTTGCCAGAGTTCCTATCTCATCATTTTGTTTGTGATTGTTTTTCGCTGAATAGTCGCCTTCAGCTAATTTTATTGTATTCTTATTCATCGTGTTTAATGGTTTTGTAAACACAACAGAAAAATGTATTGACAGCAAAATTGCTACAATTAAAGCAATACCAATACTCAAAATCAAAATAAAAGCACCTTTTGATATAGCTTGATTTATCCCTTTGACTGGTGAATGAAGTAAAACAACGCCAATAATTTTTTTGTCGCTTGAAATAATAGGTGCACCAATTGTTATAACAGGGGCATCTAATAACGAGCTGAAGCTTTCGCTAAAGGCAGTTTTTCCAGTGAAAACTTCTTCCACAATGCTTTCGGCATTTCTCGGTAACTCTGAAAATGAATATTGTGAATTCACCCCTTGACCGCTTGTTATTATATCAAGATTTTCATCTACAATCCAAACATCAGCCATAGCAATATCATTTAAGAATTTGATATATGCTCCATATCCACCTCCTTGCGACTTTGTCACATTCCCCTCCATAATAGAGGATAAAGTTTCGGATATTTTTGTTGCTCGTTGTTTAAGCTCAACTTTATTCAAATCAACAGTATTTTTTCTAAATAGAGAAATAAAAACGCTACTTATAATTATTGCAAAAACTAAAAGTGATATCGTAAAATATAAAGTAAGCTTTAATACAATTTTGTTTTTCAAGTTTTTTATCCATTCCTTTATAATTTTATTTCCTCAAATTTATAACCGACACCCCACATTGTTTTAATATCCCAATTTTGATGTTCATATTGGTCAAGCTTTGCTCTTAATCTCTTAATATGTGAGTCCACTGTTCTTGTATCGCCGAAATAGTCATATCCCCACAGGCTGTTTAAAAGATTATCTCTTGAAAAAACCTTATTACGATTGCTTGCAAGAGTCCATAGAAGCTCTGTTTCTTTTTTTGTCAGTGAAACATTTTTATCATCAATTGCTACTGTATATTCAGCTAAATTAATTCTAAGATTGTCAAAGTTGAAAAGTTGAGCATTCGTATCTTCTGATTTTATCATTCTTCGAAGAATAGCACGAACTCGTGCCATAACTTCACCAGGTGAAAAAGGCTTGACAATATAATCATCTGCACCGATATCAAGCCCCATAATTCTTTCGAAATCCTCGCCTCTTGCTGTTACCATAATAATTGGAACACTTGAGGTTTTTCTGATTTCTCTGCATACTTCAAAGCCGTCTACTAAAGGCATCATTACATCAAGCAGAATTACTTCAGGATTAAATTCTTTAAATTTTGAAATTGCCTCAGAACCGTTATTTGCAATAATCGGAGTAAACCCTTCTTTTTTAATATATTCAGCCAAAATTGATGAAATCTGACTATTATCATCTGCAACTAGAATGTATCCCAATTTAAACACCTCTTTTATATTATTATAAGAATATTATAAGTAAAAATTGTGACAATTATATGTTTTTTCAAAACAATAAAACAAATATTTTTCCTCTTAAAAACACAAATAAAACATAATAGTTTATTATCATATAGTCATAGCAGAAATGCTAATTCAAAAAACGAAAGGGGTCATTTAAAATGACAAAGATTAAGAAAATTATCGCTCTCGGAGCAGCAGTATTAACAGTTGGTACAACATCAATTACGGCTTTTGCAGCTTCAACTTATAAAACTCCAGCAGAAGCAGCGGCTGGTATTACAGGCAAAACAGTTGAAGAAGTTATTGCAGAAAAAACAGAAAGCGGTATAACCTATGGCACAATCGCTAAAGAAGCAGGCAAACTTGAAGAATTCAAACAAGAAATTATTGAAATCAAAAAATACGTTATTGAAAAAAAGGTTGCTGAGGGAACTCTTACTCAAGAAAAAGCAGATGAAATTTTAAAAGCTATCGAGGAAAACCAAGCAAATTGTGACGGAACTGGTTCTGCAAAAATCGGTCAAAAATATGGAGCAGGTTTTGGCAAAGATAGTGAACGTGGCATGAAAAATGGCGGTGGACAAGGTAAAAAAATGGGTAATAATCAAAATAATTGTATTTCATAATAAAATATAAAAAAGCCCTTGCTACGATTTTAAATCTTAGCAAGGGCTTTTATATTGCATAATGAAATATTCTAGTGTAAAAAAAGTTGAGGGGAACTTCACATTATCTCAACTTCGCCTTAAAAATATTGCTCCACAAACTGTCCAGTATTTACATTTTAATTTTGAGCAAGAATATCATTCGAGAAATACAAAGCTTGACTGCAATGTATATGTTACAGCAGGAAGCCTTGAGAATTACGGATTTATAAAATCGATAACAGATTTTATTGATTTTCTAAACGAGAGAAATTATGACGGATTAAAGCTTACATATGAAATAATTGACAGTTATAATCACAATAATGTTTTTTTACCTTCAATAAAGAATACAATGCTCATGTTTTATGGGAAGCAAAACAATCAGGGTTGAAACAAAAGCTTACGACGACAATTTTGTTTAATGAGACATCGCTTAATGTTTATCACTTACAAGTTAGTAGAAACAATAACATATTTTGTATTTTTGGTTATAAAGTTAATGGAAATGTGTTTTGTTTTAGTATATAGTGTACATACAAGTAAAAAATATATAATAATATAGGAGTAATTTATGACAGATACAACTAAACAACTGTTTAAAAAATTCTCAGCACAACACTTGCACTTCTTATGGCGATTATTATAATTCCATAATTGGAAAGCACGACAGTTCATGCAGTTAAAGACATTGCGCGTTTAGGCTTGACAGACTCAGCAACAGGACTCGAGTACATAGTTTATGGGAATGAAGCCGAAATAATTAAATTCACTGCTCCAACTGGGTTCAATGGGAGTTTAACTATTCCGTCCACATTAGGAGGGGTAGCGGTTACAAACATCGGTAATGCAGTATTTTCAGACTGCACAAGTTTAACAAGTGTAATTATTCCAGATAGTGTTATTACTATTGGTGACAATGCTTTTCGGCAATCTGGTTTAACAAGCATTAATATCCCTGACAGAGTAATATTTATCAGCAACTGCACCAGTTGGCACATTATAAGTAGTTGCAACGGGGAGTGGAACTCTTTCATATCAATGGTATAAAGATGGCGTCGCTATTGATGGTGCAACAGCTTCTTCATATACATCGTCAAATGCAGGCAATTATAAGGTTGTTGTGAAAAATACATTAGATGGTTTATCCATTAAAATAACAAGTACTGTATGCACAGTAGGTAAGAGCACACCAGCACCAACTCCAACACCAACTCCAGAGCCAGAAAGAACTGTTGAAGTAATAGAAACACCAAAGGAAATCAAAAACCCAGAAAAAATTACAGTAAAACCAGTTGGAGAAGCTTTCGATAAGTCGGTTGAAGTAAGGCTAAAAGATGACCCACAGGTTAAAAAAGTTATTGAAGATGCGTTGGATGATGTTCTTAAGGAAGAATTAAAGGACACAACAGTTTTCCCACTTGATATAAGCCTTTACATTAAGGGCACAGACACAAAGGTTCAGCCAAATGAGGGAACGTCGGTTGAAATTACTTGCCCTGTTCCGGAAGATTTGCTAGCTAGCAAAGAAAGCGTAAAGGTAGTTTGTATAATCGACGGAAAGCTAACTGTTTTAGAAACCAAACTTGTTCAAGTAGACGGAGTATGGTGCGTTGTTAACATCTCCTTATTTGTTGTTTTTATTATACAACTTTAGGTGGAGATGTTACAACTTTATTATAGCAGGACACTTTCTACTATTGGTATTATATGCCCGGAAGTACAATCAGGCAATCCTCCATGATGATAACAAATTAGTATAGTCATAATATCTGCAACTAATTTTTGTACTCCAGCACAATTACCATATTTAGAAAAAATGTAATAAGCGCCATAAACTCCATGGTCTTTTTTTTCTGCTGTTTTAATCCTGTTGTCATATGAGCCTTTTTGCGTTTCACTTATTGCTGTTTTAATATAGCTCTGAAAGTCGTCGCTATACTTGCCTATATCATGAAGTATTGCTATCAAGCTGATAAAACTATTTAAATTTAGTTGATTAAAATTATTGATAGAATATCTGAGTACGTTATCTGTATGCTCTTTTATTGTTTGTATTAATAATTTACCACTTTCTAATCTAAAATGTGCTATATATTCCACTGTCGTTCCACTCCTCTAAATTATTACACAATAATATCTGTCCAAAAATTCGTATAATAAATAACACATATGCTTACAGAGTATAATGTTTCAATTGGTATTATTGGTAATTAAATAATTATTATCAAAATAATAACGTGCAATTAATTTATATATATTGTCGTTTTTATCTTCTCTTTTTTATCACCGCACCTATTGCTACTGCTATTAAAACAGTTGCGATAATTATAATAACATATTTATTATTATTCGAAGAGCTTGTTTTTGTTTGTGAGTAATTATCGCTAATACTATTAGAGGAAGCAACACTCAGCGTTGTTTGAATATTGCTACTATCTGTCGAAAGATAAAGGTTAATCTGATTTTTGTTGATATTCAAAAGGTCAGCTAAGGCTTCAACGTCTGTTTCCATAGGAACATTATAAATACAATCAGAAGAGACATTCTTAAAGCAATTCTCACCATATATTTCTACCGAATTAGGAATAGTAATTGATTTTAGTGAAGTACATCCGTCAAAACACTGCATGCCAATTTCTTTTATTCCTTGTGGAATTACGATTTCAGATAAAGAGGTGCAATTTTTAAAAGCTTCTCCTCCCAAAAAATTAATCTGATTATTAAATTGAACTTCTTTTAGCGACGTACAATTAGCAAACATTCCCCAACCAATGCTGTTCACGTTTTTCGGGAAAACAAACGAAGAAAGCGACGAGCATTCAGCAAACAAATAATCAGTATTTATACTTTCAATGCTATCAGGTATCTGAAGGTTTTTTAGATTTGTGCAACCTTGAAAAACACCAGCATTTATATACTCAACAGTTTCAGGGAAATTCAGTGAGATAAGCCCACTGCAATTAGCAAAAGCATTTCTGTATATCTTTTTAACTGTATCTGGAATAACAATTTTAGTGAGGCTATCACAACCACAAAAAGCACTTGTTCCTATTATTGTTATTCCCATTGGAATATCATATTCAGTTTCTTTTCTTCCAGAAGGAAATTTAACTATAGTTTTTATTTCCTTGTCAAATAAAACACCATCTTTTGAACAGAAGCTAGGATTATTCTCATCAACGTATATATACTTTAGATATGGGCTTGAAAATGAAGAAGAATAAAGATGATTTACGCTTTTAGGAATAGTAATAGAAGTAACATTTTCATGCATATAAATTGAAAAATGTTCTGCGATTGATGTCACTATATATACTTTGCCAGACGCATCTGTTATTAGCTCGGGAATTATAAAATCGTCGGGAAGAACAGTGCCTTCAATAATTTCACTTATTTTAACTTCATTATTGTTGATAGAATATCTTATCCCATCAAAGATTAAATCCTGACTTTCTTCAGCAATAACAAAACCACAAAAATTAAATACTAACACACAACTTAAAATCGCAATAAACACAAACTTAAAAGCCAACTTATTTTTCATTTCAACCACCTTTTCGTTTTTGCTGCCACTACTAATTTTGAGAAATATAAGAAACGCATCAAAACAAATCAGACACGCGATAAAAATCTATATTTACTCAAAATGAATTATTCTATTCTAATGTCACCCTGCAAATATAAAATAGCCTTACCAGAAATTATTACACTATCATTTTTATTTTCACAATAGAGTGTTCCGCCCCTTTTTGAAAGTTGTTTAGCAATCATTTTATCCTTATTTAACTTCTCCGCCCAAAAAGGAATCAATGTTGAGTGAGATGATCCAGTTACGGGGTCTTCAGAGATACTAGCATTGGGGGCAAAATATCTTGAAACAAAATCTGCCGATGCTCCCTTTGCGGTCACTATCAGCCCAAAACAATTCGGAAGCTTTGAAATCAAACTTAAATCTGGAAGTAAATCCTTTACCTGTTGCTCTGAATCAACTAACAAGAGCATATCACGTGATAAATACGCACCGTTTATAGGAACACCGATTGCCTGTTCCATAAGTGGTATAATCGGAATCGGCTTTGGCATTCTTGAAGGAAAATTCATTTCAAACAAGTCCGCCTTTTTCTCAACTGTAAGCGTTCCACTCATTGTATGAAATTCTAGCCTAGCTTTGGTATTATCAACAAAATTGAAAATAACAAAAGCACTAGCAAGCGTAGCGTGTCCGCACAAGTCAATTTCCGTTTCCGGGGTGAACCAACGCAAATCATAATAATCCTTACGTTTAACAACAAAGGCTGTTTCTGATAGATTATTTTCCGTTGCTATGCTCTGCATAACATCTTCATCGATCCATTCATCAAGCAAACATACTCCTGCTTGATTGCCTTTAAAAAGTTTATCAGAAAACGCATCTACAATGAAATACTTCAAAATTATTCCCCTTTGTTTCTTATTAAATTAACACTATAAATTATCTTATTAAAGTGATTATTCTTGCGATAACCCACATAAAAAACCATACTTCATATAAATTATACCACCGGATATTACCACTGTCAATAAATACTAATTAACAAGCAATTTCGTCAAAATATGTTGAGGAGACTTATAAGTAGGCATAGAATATCGTTAAAATATCTTGTGTTAAACTAATAAATTTTTATTATAACATAATTTTATGACTTGAGACATCTTTGATTTTTGAAGTGAGTTTTTTCATCGAAAAGAAAGGCTACGCAGTATTATACTACGCAACCTTTTCATAAAACTTTATTCCCGCCCGTTGTTTTTGGGTGAGGCAAGTTTTTGCACTGATTAAGTGGTAACTTTTTGCTTGCTTTTTTCTTCGTATTTGAGTTTTGTGGCCTGACCGCCTCTGATATGACGTTCCTTTTTGTTGATTTCCAGAATTTCCTTCACCATCTTTGAAAGCTTCGGGTGAATTTTTGGCAGAACGTGGGATACGTCTTTATGTACTGTACTTTTGCTTATTCCAAACTGTTTTGCACAGGCTCTGACAGTTGATTTATTTTCCAAAATGTATTCGCCAAGAACAATGGCACGGTCACAGTTTTTTGGCAGCTCCTTCAATACTCTCACTCCCATACATTAGGTTATATGCAAGTATATGCTGTCAAATTAAGAATAATGAATTAAGATTTTAAAATATGTATGTCCTTTTTTGGTAATAATAAAGCCCCGCCTTCGAGTTGAAAGCGGGGCATGTCTTTATTAATATCAGCTGTTGTTTAGGACAATTCTATCTGGAGTGGCGGTGATTATTCCGCTTTCTGAAGCGATTGAAGTACCTTTATCAATGTACTCTCTCATAGAAGCGGTGCACTTTGAATAACCAAACAGCTTTGCGACTTCTTTGGCAAGGTCATCTGGTGTAAGACTAAGCTGATTGTCAAGAACGTATTTAACTGCTCCTGCAATTTCATGTGGCTCAATATCAGCAAAAGACCTTTTTGTGTCATTATCATCAGTCGGAATACGGAAAGCATCAGTAATTTCAGGCTGCTTGCTTCCGAAATAAAATACCGTTTCGCCGTAAGAGGTTGTAATGCTTTTTACAAGTCCCAGTATTTCATTAAAAACTCTGTCGATTCTAGCACCAGACCTTGTGATTCCCCATGCAGAAAGAACACGTTTTTGAATAATATCTTTGCTGACGGGTGCTTCCTCAGTAATTATTTGCTCAATCTGTTTCTTGATAAGAACACGGTTTTTGGCATCGGCAAACAAATCAGGGCTTCCAGAAGGGGAAACAGGCTCTAGCTTTGCGACTTTATATTTTTTTGCTTCATAAGCTTCTTCATTCATTACCTCATAGCTGTTATAGGATGTTTCTTTTCTTTCGTTAATTACAGGGGCTTTTACTTTGATTGAAGAGTTATGGTTGCTCAGTGCGTTATCAATGCTTTCGACAATTCTGCTAAGCTCTTTATCAGGATTGTCCCACCAGTCAAGACTCCAAACATGATGAATGATCCAGCCGAGTGATGATAGCACGCTTTCTCTTAGAATGTTTCTGTCATGAGCAGTACCGGGAGTGTTGTAGTTGTTTCCGTCGCAGATTAGACCGATAAGGTATTCTTCGTGATTTCTTGGATTGACTACGCCAATGTCAAGCTTGAAGCCTGAGCAACCTACACCGGTGACAGCTTTATACCCAAGCGAGCGTAATTTTTCGGCGACGAGCTGAACAAATCCGTCATTGCTTCCGATTGATTTAAGAGTATCCGCTGGTTGCTTTCCTCTTGAAGCGAATTCCATGAAAGCCTTCAGCCCCGCAACACCCTCGGAACGTGTTCTTGATAAATCAATTTGTTCTGGTCTGAGAACAGAAAATACGATCATTTCATATCTTGCTCTCGAAACGGCAACATTTAAGCGTTTCCACCCGCCGTCACGATTAAGCGGGCCGAAATTAAGCGTAACATTTCCGTCTTTATCAGGGCCGTAACCAACAGAGAATAGAATTACATCCCTTTCATCGCCCTGAACATTTTCAAGGTTTTTAACAAAAATCGGCTCATACATGGCGTTCATAATCTCTTCAAGCTCAGGTCGCTCACGAAATTTTGCATCCAGCATATCTTCTATAAGGCTTTGCTGAACCTGACTGAAGGTGACGACGCCGACACTCATTTTTCTCAGCTCTTCGTTGTCAAGCCTTCTTTCAATTTCGTTTATAACTGCTGTTGCTTCAGCCTTGTTTTGTTTTGTTTTGCCTCTGTCATAGCATCCCTCGATTTGCACAAGCTTAACCTTGCTTTGAAGGTCATTCGGCGATGGGAAAGTAAACAGCTTGTTTTCATAATACTGACTGTTACTGAAAGATATAAGGCTTTCATGTCTTGAACGGTAATGCCACAGAAGATGCTTTTGAGGCATCGAAAGAGCCAGACAATCGTCAAGAATGCTTTCTAAATCCTCGGTTTCAAAGTTTTCCTCGTCAGTTTGGTTCATTGTGAAAAAGCTAGTGGGGGGGAGCTGTTTGGGGTCACCGACAACAACAAGGTTATCACCGCGTGCGATTGCGCCCACTGCACGACAGGTTGGAAGCTGTGAAGCCTCATCAAAAATTACCAGATCAAAATTAGGGAAAGAGGGGTCAATATACTGTGCCACTGAAATAGGGCTCATGAGCATACACGGTGAGGTTCTTCTAAGAAGATTTGGTATGCTGTCAAACAGCTTTCTTATCGAAAGCATTCTGCCACCGCTTTTAATTGCTCTTTGAAGAATACCTATTTCTGATGAGCCTGAAACCCCCGCTGACGCTGTCGGAAGCTTAGCAGAAAGCCTTGCTGCAAGCTCCTGCTTTGTCAGATCACGAAACTTATTAATCATATCCTTATATGTGGTGATAATTTTCTCAAACATTATTCCGTTGAAGGAGGACAGTGAGGGGTCAGTTTCTGTTACATAAAGCGCACAAGCTTGTGACAGCCCTCTGAAAAATACGGGTGAGAGAGTTTCCGCCGTAACACTTCCGCTGTTAATTGAATCAATAAGAGAAGTCAGTCCACCATTTATCATTTCATCTCTGATAGCAACAAAACTGCTCCAATCCCTTAATTTGTCCAGTGCATTAGCCCATGCAGACAGCTTCTCAGACATAGAGAAAATCCAATGCGATAGTCCTTTTAGCTTTGAAAAATCAGCGCAAGTCAACTCTGCCAGTGAAGCTTCAAGCTTGTTAGCTTCTATTAGTGAGCGGTTAAGCTCAGATATAGTCTGAGAATACTCAGCTTTGAATTGTGAAGTATCAGACAGTATGTTGCTGATATTCTCTTTCGCAAGCCCTGGACTGATTTCTTTGAGAAGTGCAAGCTTTTCTCTAATACCAACCGCTTTTTGATAAAGAAAGCTAATCTTTGTCCAATCGGGTTTTCCACCGTTCCAGATTACGCCAAAAAGTGCACTATAATAATTGCTTTGAGCAATTACAGCGTTGTTTTTCTCCTGATACTGACAGATCAGCTCAAGATAAGCAGGAGCTTTTGACTTGTCATAGCTCTGAGGGTTTTTAAAGATAGATTTAAGCGTCTTGTGAATTTTTCCGCTATCGAGCATTTTGGGTAAAAACCACGATGCCTGTGCCTGTCGCCACTGTGAAAGAAGCTGTGCAGCGTTTAGCGATAAAGCATCCGCAACAAAAAGCTCAGCAATTTGCTTTTCTGCTTCATCTCTTTGAACTCCTGTTTTGCAAAGAGCTATTGTGCGTTCACCGATAAGCTTCAGTTCGTTACTCTCAAAAAGAGCTTTGGGCATAAAGTCAATTTCGGATAATTCTATGAGCATTTCAGAAAACGCTTTGAGCTCTGTATATGTACTCGGGAATTCGGTCTGAACTTTCTTGCATAGAATATCAGCGTATTGTTTTATCTGAAGTAACAAGCTTTGATACTTTTCAATTTGGTCAAAAATCTCAGATTTTATTCCCTGCGAATAGTTGGCGTTAGAAAACTCCGAAAGTGGGTGTGTGGGAATATCGCCGCAAATTGACATAGCCGTTTCCATTTTACTGGTTAAGCCACACCATTCACCGTATTTTTCGGGGGTGAGCTTTTCAATGTCATTTCTGTTGAAAGAAACAAGCCCGGAATAATCACGAAACTTTTCGGCCATTGAAACCGCCTGATATAAAGAGAAACCGAAAGTTCTCTTCTTGTGAAGCTTTCCAACAAGCTCATTAAGCTCCATTCTTGCTGAAAGAAGTTTGTCAGCAAGCTTTTCATACTCCTCTGGCGGTTTGATTTTACCTAAATTAATTGTTTTTTCAAGCTGGCACAATACGTCTTTCTTTTTAGCCTTGTTTGAGTGAAGCTCAAGGCAGAAAGGTGAAAGCCCAACAGCATCAAGACGCTTTTGAACAACCGAAAGTGCCGCCATTTTATCGGCGATGAAAAGAACGCTTTTGCCGTTATA
The DNA here is from genome assembly GCA_023439835.1 of Bacillota bacterium. Lineage (GTDB taxonomy): Bacteria > Bacillota > Clostridia > Oscillospirales > Ruminococcaceae > SZUA-444. The sequence goes on from JAEXUW010000020.1 coordinate 158,834, forward strand.
TAAGGCATTTGAAATCATATTTGTAATCGTCTGGGATTTTCCTGTTCCGGGCGGCCCGTGAAGAACAAAGCTGTTACCTTCAGCTGCGGCATGTATAGCAATAAGCTGTGATGAATCAGAGCTGACAGGAAGCGCAGTTTTAAGTGGCAGAACATTTATATCAAGCTGTTCCGGCTCGAGAAAGTCATTCTCCTGCTCCCAAGTCATATGCCCTGAAATTAAGCTTGAAACAATTTTGTTTCTTCTTAGATCCTCCGCTCGGTTTCTTATGTCATTCCACATAATAAACTGGCTGAATGAGAATATGCCGATAACTGCCGATTCGCATACATCCCAGTACGGCTTGCTCATAACAGCTTGTCTGATTATTCCGAAAACATTGCTAATATCAACACCATGCTCGTCAAGCGGAAGGGGATCAAGCCCACCGATTGTTATGCCGTAATTAACCCTTAGCATTTCTAGGAGTGTGATGTTCATTTGAGGCTCCTCATCACGCATTCTGATGACATAGCCTTTGAGAGCGGATTTTCTTATAATATCAACAGGAATAAGTACAATTGGCGCATATCTATCCTTTTCGCTGTGCTCATTTTCACGCCACTTTAGAAAGCCAAGAGCGAGAAACAAGGTGTTTGCACCGTTATTTTCCATTGCTGTTCTTGCGGTTCTGAAAAGATTGATTATTGACAGTGAGGTTGTTTCGTCATCAAGGCAGGTTCTGATTCTTTTGCTTTTAAATTCGCTTTTTATCAGTTCGGAATATAGGCTTTTTCCCGTATCAGCTTCAAAAAGGCTTCCGCTTCTTACCGTATTCTCCATTTCAGCGGGACGTCCCGAGAGATGAAAATCTTCACCACAGGATAAAGCATCCTCAAGCTCGCTTAATGAATCTGTCAAAAGCTGAAGAGAGTTTTTAGTTACTCTGAAATTTAAAAGAGGATTTCTAAGGCTTAAATCAAGAAGCTTTCTTTCCCAAACCTGCTGTTTTGTCGCATTAACACTCTCAACCTCCTGAAGCTTTTCGGTTACAACAAGCTCGGGCGGTGCTTTAAATCCGACTGTTTCTAATTTGAAAAAGCTATCTGAAATCATCTCGCCGTTTTCATTGTTTCTTAAAACTGGAAGCGGACGAATTTTTCCTATTCTGCTTCTTTTTATATCAAGAAAATATTGAAAGCTGTCCTTTTCTCTTAATCCTCGTTCAGCGGCTTCACAAGCACTTTCGAAATCCATGCCTGAGCCTTTGCATAATGCCGTTGCTTCAACAAGACATATTTCGTTTATTCCTTTCGCTGCTCTTTTGAGAAGAAGCGTGGGATCGTCCTGAACACATTCCGGAAAGCTCGAGTCGATAAGCCATACTGCCGGGAAGATATGACCATCTAAAAAAACAAGAATAGTGTTAAGTCTGACAAATTCAAGGCATGATGCGAAAAGAAGTGTCATATCCATACAGGTTCCAAGCTTTTGGGAAATAACCGTCTCACAGAGTCTTATTCGCTGACCGATTTCCTCAAAGCTTGCCGGTGGCAAACAGTATGAAATGCTTTCTTTTGATATAGCGGCAAAAATCGCGGCGATTTGAGTAAGAACCGTATTTGGATTGTTAGACTGGTATCCGGTGAATGCGGGCGAACCTGTCCACTTATTTAGATATTCACTTGCATTTTTAATAATTTGTGCAATGCAGGGACTTCCCGGTGTGACAAAAGCGGCGGTAATTTCCGGCATATAAAGCGATCCACTCCACTGATCAAAGGCGAGAACAGGGATTTCAACAGATTTTTCAGAAATGACTTCTCCACCGCATTCAGCTGTAATATGTATCAGCCCTGTAAAGCCTTCTGAAAAACCGAAGAGCAAAGACGGCGATACAGGAATATCTGTATCTGAAACGATATATTCGCTTTGTGCGGGAACAATGCTTATATTTTTTGTTAGTGGCTTTGAAAATTCAGGGTCGGTTGTTATAGTGAGCGAAATGTTACTCAAATCCTCATTTGTGGTGTTGCTGACTTTAAGCTCACGAATTATCGGAACATGATTTTGCGAAAGCGCAAAATTCACAGCAGATGAGGATGCCACGCTGATTATCAATTTATTGTCCATAAAATCTCCCCATTCAGTAAATATAATTTTTTGACAAAGATTATATCATATATTGTTAGTTTTAGTATAACATATTCATCATACTATTACCATACTTTTTTGTATTTTGTCTAAACATTTACTCATTGACAAAAGGAAAATAAACTAGTAAAATATGTTAAGATAATTCTTTAATGGGGTGATGAAAATAAAGGCATTTAATGGCGTTATAATTATAGTGTTTCTTTGCGCATTATTTTCAGGATGTGATAGAAAAGCCGGAAAGACTGATGAAACTGCTTTTGTAATTCAAAGTCAAACGGCTATTGAAAGTCAGAGTGATAATGATTATGATACAGATTCACTACATAGCTTTGAGAAAGTAATTTCATTGACTAATGATTATATGTCAATGTTTAGAACTGAATATACAACGGATGCTTTAGACGGTGAAAATCTTCGCATTATTATTGAACAGGCTGATTTAGATGTTCAAAGTACTGAAGGCAGCACTTACAACATATATAAAAAGCCCGATGGCGATATAATTAGAGCATGTCTTGTTGTTTATGGCGAAACCGGAAAGAGCATAACAAATTTCTATGAAATCAAAGAAAATATGTATGTGATAAGCAAACTTACAACTTATTACAGCAGCGGCATAATGACAGCCGGCTTTCAAGATGCTTTGAATTATACAATTGAAGAGTGTTTTTTTGACGGAACGAATTTTTACATAATCGACAGAATTTCAGAGAAGCTTATTCCTTCTTCAGATAAGAGAGAATCTGATTTATTGATAATCGATATGCTTAAAAATAACTCCAGCGATATTCAGTAGCATTATAATACAATTTTTTATAACATTTATAAAAAATATTTGTATTTCTTTGCGGTATATGATATAATTAAGTGGTATATTAAAAACTGCGGAGTGTGATATGATGAATAATAAGGATTATGTTTTTTTATCGGATACTACATGTGACTTGCCTGACGATGTTATTAAAGAGCTTGGAATTACTTGCCTTCCTCTTGCCTATGAGGTTGACGGAGTAGTTTATGGCGATGATAAAACTCTTAGCGTAAAGGAGTTTTATGCAAAAATGAGAGCCGGCTCAAGCACAAAAACCTCACAGATTGCTCCCGATACATTTGAAGAAATGTTTATCAGAACAATTGAAAGTGGGAAAGATGTTTTATATATAGGTTTCTCATCAGGACTTAGCGGTACCCTCAACAGTGCGAGAGTTGCCGAGGGCTTTGTCAAAGAAAAGTACCCCGATGCGAAAATCAGAATTGTTGACAGCCTTTGTGCTTCAACAGGGGAGGGGCTTTTAGTTTATCATGCGGCAATGATGAAGAAGGAAGGCAAGTCGCTTGACGAGGTTGCCGACTGGGTGGAAGAAAACAAGCTTCATCTGTGCCATCTTTTTACAGTTGATGACCTTATGTTTCTCCACAGAGGGGGGCGTGTTTCAAAAACCTCTGCTATTGCCGGTTCTATACTTGGAATAAAACCAGTCCTCCACGTTGACAATGACGGTCATCTAATACCGCTTTCAAAGGTCAGGGGGCGAAAGCAATCCCTTAACTGGCTTGTTGATAAAATGGGTGAGCGTATTGGGAAGTGGGACAATAAAGTTTTTGCGATATGCCATGGTGACTGTATTGACGATGCTGAATATGTCGCTAGACTTGTAAAGGTAAGATATGGTATCAAAAAGTGTATTATCAGCTATACAGGAACAGTAATCGGCGCACATTCAGGCCCGGGAACAATGGCTTTATTTTTCCTTGGTGATTATCGTTAAATTTCAGGGCGGAAAACAATCCGCCCTTTTAATTTGAATAAAGGCTGGGTGCAATATGTTTGACAGAAAAGAAGATAATATGAGCTTTGAAAGCGAAATTAGCATTGACGATGAACTCCAGAATGAAAAAAAAATAAATATGAAGCGGTCGGCAATGACGGCGGGATTAGTAGTGCTGTCATTTGCGTTGATGATAGAGATAATTGTTTTTATATTATTGAAGATTAATGAAAAGACACCTTTTCTAAATGAGCTTTCTGCGTTATACGGCGCGGATATGATAAAATGGATATTTAACGACACTGTTCAGCTTCTTGCGTTTGTCATATCGGCATTTCTTATATCGAGATTTTTTTATTTTAAAACACTTTCACTATTTAAAAATAAGCCTGTTAAGCTTCGTGAAAATCTATACATTGCTCCGGTCGGGCTTGGCTTTGGGTTTATAGCTGTCCTTTTGACAAATATCATCATAAACTTAGTTGAAAAGAAAGGCGTTTTAATTCCCACCGGTAATATCACGATATCCGATAAGAGCCTGCCCACTTTAATTGTATCAGGCTTTGCGATATGTATTTTCGCACCGGTTTTTGAGGAGTTTATATTCAGAGGGTGCCTTTTAAATATTCTCAAGCCGTTTGGAAGCTGGTTATCGATAATATTTTCCGCACTGTGCTTTTCTCTTCTTCATGGGAATGTCGGGCAGGGAGTGGGAACCTTCGTTTTCGGCATTTTTCTTGGAATAGCCGCACTTAAAACACGTTCAGTTTATTTAAGTATAGCAATGCACATCTTAAATAACGCAATAGCATTTGTTTCTATGATGCTAAGTAGCTTTTATAAGGAAAGCCCTCTCGTCGGTTTATTAGGAGTATTAATTATTGCAATAGTATTTTATGCTGTCATTATGTTTACTCTTAGGTTAGAAAGGCTTAAATTTAAAGAGGTTTCTGACGTTAAAAGGATAAAGCGAATCATATACTTATTTCTCAGCCCCGCTGTAATACTATATTGCCTGTATTGCCTGTATGCTATTTTAAGTGGGATTGTTATAACTACTTCATAAAAAATGTTAATTTATGTTGCTTTATTTAAGAAAATGTGATATTATACTAATATACTAATTTTGAGGTGACATAATGGATAATTTTATTCGTGAAGATAGTGATGAATATTCATCGGAATTAACCAATGAATTAATTACATCAGAGGAAGAGAAAACCAAGAATATTTCTTTAGTAAATGAAACGAAGAAACTTCAGCGTGTGGCATCAACAATCGGTGTTATGTTAATTCTGTTAGTTTCTGGTTTGCCGGCACTTAGAAGTTATTTATTCAATTTAATTGACGTCTTTTTCCATTTACGTTACGGTAGTATTCAATTATCTGTCTATATTTCAAGTTATGTTTGTTTATTGGCGTCCTATCCGCTGATAATATATTTATCGACTTTACTGTATGAGTACAAACCATTGGCAATATTAAAAGTAAAACCCAAAAACGCTTCTTATAATTATCTAATGGGTGTTTTTTGTCTATCGATAAGCGCTCTGCTTATAATTTTCACAAGTTTTTTTAATGAGGATAATGAATACGGTTATTATTTAAAAAATATAGTTTCAATTTTTGACGACAAAAAGTATTTTGTTATAATGGCTATAGTTTTATGTGTGATAGCACCATTTTTAGAGGAGTATTTATTTAGAGGCTGTTTTATTAAAATGTTAATGCCATTCGGTGAAGTATTTGCAGTGGTTTTTTCAGCTTTATCCTTTGGGCTTTTACATTCAAATTATAATCAAAAAATTGCAGGTTTTATTCTAGGATTCTTTTTAGGCATTTATTATATAAAATCACAATCTATATATCCATGTGTAATTATTCACGGTCTCTTCAATTTTCTTTCACTAGGCTCAGCAATAATTAATGTTCATGGCGGAATAAAGTTTTTAATTTTTATAGGCGCGGTTGCTTTTATGATGATTTTTGCTTTTTCTATTGATTCTCCTTTTAGAATTAGTACTTATGAAAATAATCATCTTCCCTTAAAAACTAAGTTTATTAAGTTATATTTAAATGGTTTCATAATCGTTATTATTGTTTACGCAATAGTTATAAGAGCAATTGATTTTTTGATTTATTTAAGAAGCTATAGATACTATAAATATTAATATTTAAAGCCGCTCGAAAGGGCGGTTTTTGTTTTTACACAGACTTTACACAAGACAGCTTGCTGCTTTACAAAATAATTTTACAATACAATCATAACAGAAAGGAATGATTGTATGAAATTAAAGAAAATATTAATGGCTGCACTAGCATTAACAGTTGCAGCGGCTTCAATGGTAGGCTGTACAAAAAAAGAAAGTGAAAACATCACAGTAATCTCCCGCGAGGAGGGTTCAGGAACAAGAGGTGCTTTCGTTGAGCTGTTGAAGATTGAGGAAAAGGACGAAAACGGAAACAAGGTTGACAGAACAATCTTAGAAGCAGTAATTGCACAAGGCACAGACGTTGTACTTACACAGGTTTCAAACAATAAAAATGCAATCGGCTACATATCACTCGGTTCAGTTAAGGATTCAATCAAGGTTCTCAAAATAAACGGTGTTGATGCTACTGCTGAAAACGTTAAAAACGGAACATATCCTGTTGCTAGACCATTCAATATTGCAACAAAAGGTGATGTTTCAGAGGTTGCTCAGGATTTTATCGACTTCATAATGAGCAAAGAGGGTCAGGCTGTTGTAGGAAAGAGCTATATCTCTATTGACGATAATGCACCCGCTTATTCAGGAACAAAGCCTTCAGGAAAAGTTGTTGTTGCTGGTTCATCTTCAGTAACACCAGTAATGGAAAAGCTTAAAGAAGCATATGCTGCTGTTAACCCGAATGCAGAAATTGAAGTTCAGATGAGTGATTCAACTGCTGGTATGCAGGCTGCAATAGACGGCATCTGCGATATCGGAATGGCTTCAAGAGAGCTTAAGGACAGCGAAAAGGAAAAGCTAAATGGACTTGCAATCGCACTTGATGGCATTGCTGTAATTGTAAATAAGGAAAACTCTCTTTCAGACATCTCAAGTGAGAATGTTAAGAAAATCTATATCGGCGAAATCAAGAGCTGGTCTGACCTTAAGTAATCTACATTAAAATAGACTTTCAGCCCGAGGCTTTATGGCTCGGGCTATAAGTCTACAGTATGAATTGTAAAATCTAATGTATATTGCTATCCTAAGATATAAACCGAAGGACGGTATTTTATGAGAAAAAAAATTCTTGAGAAGGGCATGTCGGCAGTATTTTTGATATTCGCCTGCGTTTCAATACTTGCAGTATTGTTAATATGCCTGTTTCTATTTTTAAACGGCGTTCCAGCCATTGCAGAAATCGGTGTGTTTAAGTTTCTGTTAGGAACAAAATGGTCGCCTTCAGCGGATAATCCAAGCTTTGGAATACTCCCAATGATAGTCGGAAGCTTTTATGTTACCGGCGGCGCAATAGTAATAGGCGTGCCCTTTGGGGTTTTGACCTCAGTATATCTGGCGAAATTCTGTCCTAAAGGCGCATATCGGATAATCAAGCCGATTGTTGAGCTTTTGGCGGGTATTCCGTCGATAGTGTACGGCTTTTTTGGAATGGCGTTGATAGTGCCATTTATAAGGGACTATGTCGGCGGTGACGGCAATAGTATGCTCACAGCTTCTATTCTTCTTGGAATAATGATTCTTCCCACTATCGTCGGTATAAGCGAAGCAGCGCTTAGAGCAGTTCCTGAAAGCTATTATGAGGGCGCGCTGGCACTAGGCGCAACACATGAGCGCTCAGTATTTTTTGCTGTTCTTCCTGCTGCTAAATCAGGTATTCTTGCTGCCGTTATACTCGGAATAGGCCGTGCGATAGGCGAAACAATGGCGGTTATTATGGTTGCGGGAAATCAGCCGAGAATACCAGGCGGTCTGCTTGAGGGAGTCAGAACGATGACCGCAAATATTGTAATAGAAATGGGATACGCCGCCGAACTTCATAGAGAGGCGCTAATCGCAACTGGAGTAGTGCTTTTTGTATTTATTCTTATTCTTAACGGTTGCTTTTCAGTGCTGAATTCAAAGAAGAGGAGCTAGTAATATTATGCTGAGATTTAAGAATCGAATAAATGAGTATAAAAAGGATCCTCTTTCACTGGTGTTATTCATTGCGGTTAATTTTGCGATACTTGTCACCCTTGCTACTCTGGCATTTATTGTGCTTTATATTCTAATTAACGGTATACCACATTTAAAGCCAAGCCTTTTTTCGTGGGAGTACAATACTCAGAATGTATCTGTTCTTCCCGCAATAATTAACACACTGGTTATGGTTGGCGTTTCTTTAGTAATTTCAGTTCCCTTGGGTATAGGCTGTGCAATTTATCTGGTTGAATATGCAAGCAGAAAAAATAGGCTGATTAAATATATCCGTGTTACAACCGAAACGCTTTCGGGTATTCCATCAATTGTGTACGGGCTTTTCGGTATGCTGTTTTTTGTCACAACACTAAAGATGGGGCTTTCTATTATATCAGGTTCTCTGACCGTATCAATTATGATTTTACCGCTAATTATTCGCTCAACGGAGGAGGCACTGAAATCCGTACCCGATGCATTTCGCGAGGCAAGCTTCGGTATCGGTGCGGGAAAGCTAAGAACAGTAATGAGAATAGTTCTTCCTTCCGCTGTTCCCGGAATTCTTGCCGGCATAATTCTTGCCATAGGAAGAATAATCGGAGAAACTGCAGCTCTTCTATATACAGCCGGCTCTGCTCCAAAAATTGCGGGAAGTCTGGGCGAATCAGGAAGAACCTTATCAATACATATGTACGCACTTTCAAAGGAAGGCTTTTATACAAACGAGGCATACGCCACGGCTGTCATTCTTCTTATAACAGTATTTGCACTTAATACCGTTGCCTCAGTGATTGCAAAAAAACTTTCTAAAAATTAATTTGAAAAGAAGTGATTTTTCTGATGTCAAAGATTGAAGTAATGCCAAAAATAGAAGTCAAGGACCTAGACCTTTATTATGGCAGCTTTCATGCTTTAAAAAATATAAATATTGCCCTTGAGGAGAAAAAGATTACTGCTTTTATCGGCCCGTCCGGCTGCGGAAAGTCAACTCTTCTAAAAAGCCTGAATAGAATGAATGATCTCATTGAGGATTGTAAAATTGTAGGAAAGGTATTGCTAGACGGTGATGATATATACTATAATTATAATGTAAATGTTTTGAGGAAAAGAGTGGGCATGGTTTTTCAAAAGCCCAATCCATTCCCGATGAGCATTTATGACAATATAACCTTCGGCCCGAAAACTCACGGAATACACTCTAAGTCTAAGCTTGATGAGATTGTTGAAAAAAGCCTTATTTCAGCCGCAATGTGGGATGAAGTAAAGGACAGACTTAAAAAAAGTGCTCTGGGGCTATCCGGCGGTCAGCAGCAAAGACTTTGCATAGCAAGAGCATTGGCGGTTGAGCCTGACGTTCTTTTAATGGATGAACCGACAAGCGCGCTTGATCCTATCGCAACCTTAAAAATAGAGGATTTGGTTCAGGAGCTTAAAAAGGACTATACAATAATTATGGTCACACACAATATGCAGCAGGCAACACGTGTTTCTGATAAAACTGCGTTTTTCCTGTTGGGAGATATAATTGAATATGATGATACAGAGAATATTTTTTCAATGCCCAAAAACAAGAAAACCGAAGAGTATATTACGGGACGGTTTGGATAAGGAGAGTTTTAATGAGAAACAGGTTTGACAGGGAGCTTGAAAGGCTCAATAATGAGCTTATAAACATGGGTGCTCTTATTGAGCGCTCAATTGATTTTGCTGTAACAGCACTTATAAACAAGGATGCCGAAAGCGCTAAGCGTGCAATAGAATTCGATAATGAAATTGATGAGAAGGAAAAGGAGATAGAACGGCTTTGTCTGAAGCTTCTTTTGCAGCAGCAGCCGGTTGCGACTGATTTAAGACTTATTTCAACAGCACTGAAAATGATAGCCGATATGGAGAGAATTGGCGATCAGGCAGCAGATATTTCCGAAATCACACTTTTTATCGGTGAATACAATGTGATTTTTGAGAGCATACCCTTCCCTGAAATGGCTGATGCGACAAAAAAGATGGTTAAGGAATGTATTGATGCCTTTGTAAACAGAGATATTGATTTGGCAAACAAGGTAATTGACTATGATGATGTTGTTGACAATCTCTTTAATCAGATTAGAAAAGAGCTGATTGAGCTTGTCAGCTCAAAGAGTGAATGTGGTGAGCAACTTGTTGATTTTCTGATGATTGCTAAATATTTTGAAAGAATTGGTGATCATGCTGTTAATATCGCTGAGTGGGTTATATTCTCACTCACAGGTCAGCATAAAAATCAAAGAATACTTTAATTGAAAAGAAGGTGTACAGGTGACAAAGGTTTTTTGCGTTGAGGATGACGAGAGTATTAGAGAGCTTATTCTTCTTGCGCTGAAGGGTGACGGCTATCAGCCAAAAGGGTTTGAAAACGGTACTGATTTTTTTAAAGAGCTTCAGAACAATGTTCCTGAGCTTGTTATTCTTGATATAATGCTTCCGGGTGACGACGGTTTTTCAATTCTTAAAAAGCTCAAGGAATACCCCGCCACAAAAGATGTTTCAATTATTTTGCTTACCGCTAAAAGCACGGAATATGATAAAGTCAAGGGGCTTGACCTGGGTGCTGATGATTATATTACCAAGCCATTTGGCGTAATGGAGCTTCTTTCAAGAGTTCGTGCTGTGCTAAGACGCACAGGAAAAACAACGAAGGATACAGTAATAAGCATCGGTGGCATAACTATTGACAGCGAGAAAAGAACTGTCACAGTCGGTACTAATCCTTGTCATCTTACATACAAGGAATTTGAGCTGTTGTACTACCTTATAAAAAACAATAGCATTGTGCTAAGCAGGAATAAGCTTCTTGAAACAATCTGGGGTTTTGATTTTGAGGGTGAAAGCAGGACCGTTGACATGCATATTAAGACCCTAAGACAAAAGCTTTCTGAGAGCGGCGCTAGTGATGTTATTAAAACAGTGCGCTCTGTCGGCTATAAATTCGAGGCATAATTTCTTTTTAGGAGGGTTTGCTTGAAAAATAAAATCATTAAATATGTGTCTGTGTTCTCAACGCTGATATGTATTTCTGTTGCGTTTTTGTTGACGATGTATTATTACAGCTTTTATAAAAATAATGAAATGCAGGATGTCAGAACTGACTGCCAGTCATTTTCTGGATTGTTAAACATGGATAATCCGGTCGAGTCACTCAAAAACATTAAATCGGGGAAAACGAGAATAACATTAATAGCACAGGACGGTACTGTTTTTGCAGACACTGATGCCGATCCCTTATTAATGGAAAACCATTTGAACAGAGAAGAGGTTTTAGAGGCTGTCAATACAGGTAAGGGTGAGGCACTGAGGCATTCTGATACTATTAAAAAGGTAAGCTTTTATTATGCAATAAAGCTTGACAACGGGTATATATTAAGAACAGCAAGACCACTTGATTCGATTTCAAGTGTTTTCGGAAAAACTATCCCGATGGTAATACTTATTATTGTTGTGATAGTGATTTTATCTATTTTTATTGCCACTAAGCTGACTGAAAAGATAATGAAACCGATTAATATAGCTTCAGCGCAGCTTGACGGTGTTCTGACTGAGGAGTATATCGAATTTGAAGATCTGACAGAGTATGACGAATTCCTCCCGTTCGTTAGAAAAATTCGCTATCTTAACCGAGAAATACGTTCTTATGTCAAACAGATAAAGCAACAGAGCAATACCCTTAATGCAATAACTCAGAATATGCAGGAGGGGTTAATTCTTCTGGACAAAGAGCTTCACATTTTATCGGTTAATTCAGGTGCACGGAAAATTCTCAAAATCAGCGGAGAAACTGATTTCTCAAACAAAACACTTATCACAATCAGCAGAAATAAAGAAATAATTGACCGTGTTGAAGATGTAATAAGTACAAAAAGCAACTGCTATTTTGACACAGAAACTGACGGAGAGTTTCTAAAGTATTTCTTTAGCCCAGTGTTAAAGGATAACGAGAGTGTTTTGGGCGTTGTGATTTTCATTGTCAATGCGACAATTGAAATGAGAAACGCAAAGATTAGGCGCGACTTTGCATCAAATGTATCGCATGAGCTAAAAACTCCACTCACATCAATAAACGGTTTTGCTGAAATGCTTGAAAATTCGATGATACGTGGAAAAGACGATATTATCAAGACTGCAAAGCTGATTCATAAGGAATCAAGCAGAATGATAACGCTTATTGATGATATAATGAGACTCTCACAAATTGAAAGCGGTATTCTGGCTGAAGTTGAGAATGTTGATTTGGCTGAAACGTCTAGCGAAGTTGTCACGACCTTGTTGCCGTTTGCTGAGGAAAAAAAGGTATCTATAAAAGCGCAGGTTTCACCGATTAAGATTAAAGCGAATTCATCAATGGTTTATGAGCTGATTTTTAATCTTTGCGATAATGCAATTAAGTATAATAAAACAGGCGGAGAGGTTCTGATTTCTGTTGAGTCAAGTGACAATAACGCGGTAATTACTGTTACCGATACAGGGATAGGAATACCGAATGAACACATCGACAGAATTTTTGAACGTTTTTATCGTGTTGATAAGAGTCGTTCAAAACAAACCGGCGGAACCGGTCTGGGGCTTTCAATAGTCAAGCACATTGTCGAGGTGATGAAGGGTACTATAAAAATAAACAGTGAAATGAACAAAGGAACAACAATTACGGTTATTATACCACAGGAATGACTATTAAAATTACTAAAAAACAGTCTGAAAATCAGGCTGTTTTTTAGTTTATCATATTAATTTAATGAAATCTGCGCTTGAAAAGCCGAGAAGATTATTATATTGAACCACATACCAGTTATTCCATTTTCCGAGGACATAAACCTCCTGACCTGACGGTATGCTTCCAATAATCGTTGCTTGAAGAGATGGACGGTTTCTGACGTTGAGATTACCGTATGTAGTGGTGACATGACCTACCTGAACAGGCTGAGGCTCAATGAACGGAATGCCAAAGTATTCAGTGATTGAAAGAACAGTGATTTTTGCAAGAGCTTCAATGTTGTTTTTTATCCATTCGGCGTCCTCTGGGTTATCGTGATAAGCATATTCAATTAGTACAGCGGGTGCATTTGTTCTCAAAACCTCACCAAGAAAATCTGTGGGAACCGCTTTGACAAGCTCTGGGTTTGGATAAATAAGCTTCAGATTTTTTTCCAGAATGTCAGCAAACGCCTTGCTCCATCTGTTTGCGGGGTTATAATAAACATCTGTTCCTCTTAATCTTCCTGACATTGATTCAGGTGCAGCATTTGAATGGAGAGCGACATGAAGATCATAAAAACCTCGGTTACTTTCGGCGATTGAGCTGGCGGCAGTCATGTCAGGGGTGTTTCTTTTCACAGAAATTCCGCTCGCTCTCAGATACGGCATCATCGCATCCGCAACAAGATTCATATAGTATTCTTCACTTCCGCTTCCGTCATAATACATATTGAATTCCTGAGTTGACGGGCTTAAATAAATTGACGGCATAATATCCTCCTTATACGTTTTCTATATTTTATGCCAAAACAAGAGATATTGTTAAAAAAACGGGATAAGAATTGATAATATTGATAAAAATATTGTATTACTTAAAGTAATTTAGACAGACAATTTGCTGAAAATACTGTAAAAAAGCTTGCGTAGATTAATAAAATGTTGTATAATATTTCTTTAGTATGAGAATCTGTGTACAGCCGCAGAGCTAAAATAAATGGAAAGCGGGTTTTTATTATGGATTTGGAAATGATCAGCTATCTTTCAGACCTTTCAAAGCTTAACTTCACCGGTGAGGAGCTTGAGAGGGCCGCACATGATATGACCGATATCATTAATCTTATGGATACTATCAAGGAAATTGATATAACCTATGATCCATATCTCGACAATAAAGGTGTTTATCTTAATGATTTGAGAAAAGACGTTTCAGTGCCTTCAATGCCGACTCAAAAGGTTATTTCAAATGCGGTAAGCAGCGGGAATTGCTTTGTTGTTCCTAAGGTTGTCGAATAAGCTTTAAGGAGAAATAAAATGGACGTTACAACACTAAAAATACGTGATATGAGAAAGCTTCTTGACAGAGGAGAAGTTTCCGCTAAGGAGCTTGCAAAGGAATATATTGGAAGGATATCAGGCTTAAACGACAAGCTTGAAAGCTATATCACCGTCACTGAGGAGTATGCTATATCTCAAGCCGAAGCCGCTCAGAAGCTTATTGATGAAAAGAAAGCTTCCCCTCTTTGCGGAATACCTCTTGCAATAAAGGATAATATCTGCACAGAGGGGGTTAAAACCACCTGTGCTTCTAAAATACTTGAGAATTTTATTCCGACCTATAATGCAACCGCTATGGAGAAATTGAATGCAGCAGGTGCGGTTATGTTAGGAAAGACCTCAATGGATGAGTTTGCTATGGGCGGCTCGACACAGACCTCGGCTTTTGCAAAAACTAAAAACCCTTATAATACAAGCTGTGTTCCCGGCGGCTCGTCTGGCGGAAGTGCGGCGGCTGTATCTGCATCAATGTGTGCGGCGGCGCTCGGCTCGGATACAGGCGGCTCGATTCGTCAGCCTGCTGCTTTTTGCGGTGTAACCGGAATAAAGCCAACCTATGGACGTGTTTCAAGATACGGACTTGTGGCGTTTGCATCCTCGCTTGACCAGATCGGGCCTATCGCCAAGGACAGTCACGACTGTGCTATTATATTAAATGCAATTTGCGAATATGATTCGCATGACGGGACTTCTTCAAAGGAAAACGTCCCTGACTTTACTTCAAAAATAGGACAGTCTATTAAAGGAATGAAAATTGCGATTCCTAAAGAATTTTTCGCCGAGGGAATCGACGACGAAATAAAAAGTGCCGTATTAAAAGCGACAGAGAGCTATAAGGAAATGGGAGCAGAGCTTGTTGAATGCTCAATGCCCACACTTAAATATGCAATACCCGCTTATTATCTCATTTCATCAGCTGAAGCAAGCTCAAATCTTTCACGCTATGACGGTATTAAGTACGGTCATCGTTCAGTTAATGACGAAAGTTATGAGGCGTTAATCAGAGCTTCACGTTCAGAGGGCTTCGGCGATGAGGTTAAAAGAAGAATTCTTCTTGGAAACTATGCGCTTTCAAGCGGATACTATGATGCTTATTACAGAAAAGCGCTTGCGTTAAGGCAGAAAATCAGAGAGGAATATGCTCAAATATTCTCATCATGTGACGTGATTTTAACTCCGACAACTCCGACGGTAGCTTATGGAATTAACGAAAATATCAGCGACCCCGTAAAAATGTATCAGGCGGATATTTGTACGGTAACCGTCAATATCGCTTCGCTTCCTGCTGTTTCCACAACCTGCGGATATAATTCAGATGGTATGCCGATAGGAATGTCAATTGTCGGGCGCCCGTTTGACGAGGCAACAATAATTCAGGTTTCTGACGCATTTGAGCAGGGCTTTTCGCCTGTTGCTCCAAAGCTTTAAGGGAGGGCGAAAAATGAGCAGTTATATACCGGTAATCGGACTTGAAATACATGCCGAGCTTTTGACGAATTCAAAGGTGTTTTGCACCTGCTCCGCTGAATTCGGAGGAGATCAGAATACACGCTGCTGTCCTGTATGCACAGGTATGCCGGGGACTCTCCCCGTAATTAATCAGACAGCGGTTGAATATGCTGTTAAGGCGGGATTCGCGATGGGCTGTGATATTAATAAATTTTCTGTTTTTGATAGAAAGAACTATTTTTATCCTGACCTCCCGAAGGCCTATCAGATTTCACAGCTTGAATATCCGCTTTGCATTAATGGGCTTGTACCCATTGAGGTTGACGGAAAAGTTAAAAATATCAGAATTAATCGAATTCATCTTGAAGAGGACGCTGGAAAGCTTGTGCACGATGATTTTAACGGCGTTTCTCTAGCCGACTATAACCGCTGTGGAATACCTTTGATAGAAATAGTTACCGAGCCTGATATTTCCTCAGCCGAAGAAGCTAAGGCGTTTGTTGAAAAGGTTTCACTGCTTTTGCAGTATACAGGCGTTTGCGACTGTAAGATGGAGCAGGGCTCGCTCAGATGCGACGTTAATATTTCTATAATGAAGCCGACTGATACACAGTATGGAACAAGGGCGGAAATTAAAAACCTAAACTCACTCAAGTCAATTGTCCGTTCAATAGAGTTTGAAATAAAGCGTCAGGCACAGCTTCTTGATTCGGGCGGACGAGTTGTTCAAGAAACAAGAAGATTTAATGATAATAGGGGAGAAACAAAGTCCTTAAGAAGCAAGGAAAACGCACATGATTACCGTTATTTTCCTGAGCCTGACATTCTTCAGGTTAACTTCACAGATGAAATGCTTGATGATATCAAGGCTAAGCTCCCTGAGCTTCCCGACGTTAGACTTGAAAGATATATAAATGATTACGGCCTATCTGATGTTGACGCAAAGATTATCGTTCAATCGAAGTCTGTGTGTGACTTCTTCAATGAAGCGGTAGCTTGTTATAACAGCCCTAAGACAATTTCGACGTTTATTCTGACCGAGCTTTTGAGAAGAATTAACCTTGGCGAAATGACGGTGGAGAATATTCCTTTTTCTGCCACTGATTTTGCGAAGCTTGTCGAAATGGCTGATACTGAGAAGGTTACAAAAAACGATGCCAAAACAATTCTTCGGTTTATGATCGAAACCTCAAAGCCACCTATGGAAATTGCTAAGGAAAACGGCTTTATTATTGAAATTGATACCGGCAAAATCGATGAAACAATAGGCGCAGTGCTTGCCGCAAACGAAAGCACAGTCACTCAGTATCTTGCAGGCGAGGAAAAGGTATTCGGATTTCTTATGGGGCAGTGCAGCAAGCAACTTAAAGGCTCTGCTACCCCGAAGGTAATAAAAGACGCACTTGAAGCAAAGCTTGCTTCTATGAAAAACTAATAAAGGCAGTGGGATAATGTTAAAGATTGATGGAAGTAAACTATTAGAGGAATTCGATCTTTCCAAAGCAAAAAGCAGTATTGGAAAGAGCATTGAAATTTCTGCCTGTGTTCATAAGGTCAGGCAGATGAGCGAATTTTCATTTGTTATTTTAAGAACGGCAAGGTATCTGATTCAGTCGGTTTATTCGCCTGAAAACTGTGCCGACGATATCTCTGTAATTAAAGAGGGCTGTTATGTAACCGTCATCGGTGAAGTTAAAGAAGACGAGCGTGCTTTTAACGGCATTGAAATTATTTTGAAAACTGTGAAGCTTTTGACAAAGCCTGATTATGATTATCCGCTTCACGTTTCTCACAGAAAGCTTGGCTGTTCACTCGACGTTAACCTTGATTTGCGCTCGGTTGCGCTCAGAAATCCGTATGAGCGTGCTATCTTTAAGCTTTCAGAGGGTATTGTTCAGGGTTTCACCGAGTTTATGATCAATAATAAATTCACTCAGATAAATACTCCTAAAATTGTTGCACAGGGTGCCGAGGGAGGAGCAAACATTTTCCACCTCGATTATTTTAACAAGCCGGCGTTTTTAAATCAGTCACCGCAGTTTTATAAGCAGACTGCAGTTGCCTTTTTTAATCGTGTATTTGAAGTTAACCCAGTTTACAGGGCGGAGCGTCACGCAACTTCACGTCATCTCAATGAATATATCGGTCTTGATTTTGAGATGGGATTTATCGACAGCATGTATGATGTAATGGCAATGGAAACAGCTATGCTTAAATATTTGATGGAATATTTAAAAGAGAATTATCAGCCTGAATTAAAAATTCTCGATGCTAAGCTTCCCGAAATAACAGATATCCCTTCTGTGACATTCCTTGAGGCAATGGAAATTTTAAGAGGAAAAGCTGCAAAGAACAAGTTTGACCTTGAGCCAGAGGACGAAGTCACTCTTTGTGAATATGCAAAGAAGGAGTATGGAAGTGAGTTTATTTTCGTCACTCATTTTCCGGCGGCGAAGCGACCATTTTATGCAATGAACGACCGTGAGGACCCCAGAGCAGCACTGAGCTTTGACTTGCTGTTCAGAGGGCTTGAAATAACAACTGGCGGTCAGCGTATTCACGACTATAACGAACAGGTTGCAAAAATGGAATCAATGGGAATGGACATTTCAGAGTTTCCGACATATCTAGACATTCATAAGTACGGAATGCCTCCGCATGGCGGATTGGGAATAGGACTTGAAAGATTGTTAATGAAGCTTCTTGAGCTTCCAAACGTTCGTCAGACAAGCATGTTCCCCAGAGATTTGAACAGATTACTACCATAAAACGTTCCGCCTGATAATTAATCAGGCGGATTTCATTTGTTAATATTTTTATAAAAGTAATTATTTGAATTTTTGCTATTTTTTTGATTTAATTTTTATTTTTAACTTAAAATTTTAATTGCAAATATGAAGAAAATGATGTATAATGAAATGTGTATAAAACTATTAACAATACGATAGTATATTTGTTTTTTTACACATTGTATTATTATAAGAAGAAATTTTTTAGGAGAAGAAGTTTTTAAACGAAGAGTTTAAAAGGTGGGACTTATGAAATTATTCGTCAGAACATTATGCATTATAAGCGTTTGTTTGATCGCATTGCCTTTGATAAGTTCGCCGGTCGTTTTTGGCTCATCTTCAAACGTTCAGATTAATGTGAATTTGAGTGGCGGGCGGTTATCAATCAGCCCATATATCTATGGCGTTACAACTGAAACTGATATTACCGACACAAAAGTCAGCTCGATTATACAAAGCTCAGTTAGATATTCCTCATATAACTGGGAAAATAATTCTTCAAACGCAGGGACATTGTTTTATCATACATCAGATTTATTTCTGACAGAAGGGATATCAGATTTGATAAAGCACCAACCAGGGGTAGTATCAACTCAGCTTTCTAAATTTGCTACTGTTAACGATATTCCATATACAGTGGTGACTCTTCCGATGCTTGATTATGTTGCCAAGGATTCAAAGGGCCCTGTTTTAGAGGAGGAAAACGCCCCCTCAGATAGATGGGTTAGGCTTTATGTTACAAAGCCCACTGCTTTTTCAGACAGTCCTGATACGACCGACAATGCTATATATACGGATGAGTACGTTTATTATCTTGTTTCAAAGCTCGGGAAATCGACTTCACCGACCGGAATTAAAGCATTCAGCCTTGATTACTGCCCTGAAAACTGGGATAACGTTTTCCCGCTTGTTAGGCCAACTCCTCTTACATACAACGAACTTATTTCAAAGTCAACAGCGCTTGCAAAATCAATTAAAGAGATTGATCCAAATGTTGAAATAATCGGGCCTTCGCTTTCAGGGTTCAGTTCTTACGAAAATTTTGACTATATAAGCGACTGGCAGACTGTCAGGGATGATTACAACTGGTTTGTTGATTATTATCTTTCTGAGATGAAGAAAGCCGAGGATGATTCCGGCATAAGGCTTTTGGATGTAATGGCAGTGCATTATTACACTGAGGCTTTATCACAAAGCGGAGTGAGCGTTTTAGACAGCACAGATTATTCAGATGCCGAATGTAATACAGCCAGAATGCAGGCAGTGAGAACACTGTGGGACAGCAGTTATATTGAAAACAGCACTATTGGCACAACGAAGCAACAGTATCTTCCGCTATTAATTGCTTTAAAAGCATCAATAAATACATATTATCCCGAAACAAAAATTGCTCTTACCGAATATAATTTTGGTGGAGGCGATCATATATCAGGCGGAATTGCGCAGGTTGACGCATTGGGCACCTTTGGGGCACAGGGCGTGTATCTGGCAAATCTCAGTCAGGTTAATGACAATAATTCGTTTCAGAGACTTGCATTGAATCTGTTCACAAATTATGACGGAAACGGTTCGGGATTTGGCGATGTATATATACCTTCAGAAACATCTGATATTGAAATTTCCACATCATATGCTTCAGTTGATAGTAGTAATGAGAATGTGTTAAAGCTTATTGTAACAAACAAAAGCGGAAAGTCAATGCAAACACAAATCAATCTTAACAATACCGATACGGTTTATACTTCGGCAAAGGCATATGGCTTTAACAGGAAGTCTGATTCTATCAAAAGGTTTTCTGATGTGAAATCAATCAAGAATAATTCTTTTAGTTATGTGCTTGAGCCTTATTCTGTTATTGAGCTTATTGTTTATGCTGATGATTCACAAGTCACTGAGGTTACCACAACCACTGAAACGCCTGTTTCGGAGGAGCCTGTTATAACCACAGTCACTTCATCGACAACCACAACAACCTCCAGCGTTTCTGAAACATCAACCGTCACTTCGTCGGTTACCGCTACTGATAGTATTTCGGACAGCGATATTTCATCTGATACAAGTGGCGATGGTTCTCAAAGAAACTCATATAATTCTGTGCCTTTCGTAATTCTAGCTTTAATACTTTCAGGCGGTTCAGCAGGAGTATTGCTGTATTTTAGGTTCTTTAAGAAGTCCAGCTAAGCAAATTTATTTTAAGTGAGGGATAGCGATGCGTATTAAATCTAATATGATGCTGACAATTCTGCTATTCGCGCTTATTCCTATTATTTTGCTAAGCATCTTCAATAAATCAAGCATGATTTCGGCTGAAGAGCAGTCGGTTATGAATAAAGTTGAGTCAACCATGCAGATGCAAAGCCAATATCTCAACAATTATTTTGATCAGTTGATACTAAAGACTAGGTCTTTAATCGGTCAGGAATATATTTTAAAGTATCTTTCTGCCGTTAATTCAGGTGAGGATTTTTCGGATGACAACGATACAAACAAAAAGCTGAAAAGCACCACTGAGCTTTGCTTATCTAACTTTGCCATTTCTGATTTGACTATTGAGAATGTATGTTTGATTGACGTGGCTGGAAACGTAGTTTATTCATCTGAGAAATTTTACAATCAGGAAATATTAGAGCAAACTTTAAAATCTCAAAGCGTTTATAGCACAGGCGGTTTTTCAGAAATTTATCTTGATACAGAAAAGGCACAGCCGTCGATAGTCTTTTCATATGTCAAGGATATTTATACTTCAGATGACGTTTTTGCGGGGAAGCTTGTTACCATATACAATACTAGCGTCATACAGAATGTTGACAAGAATTCTAAGGTTTTCAAGACCTCACATGTGTTTTGTGTCGATTCAAACGGAATAATTATGGAATTTCCATACAATTTTATCAATCGCCTTAGCCAAAGCGGAAAGTATGGAAGCGCACAGGATTTCATCACAAAAGTTATCAATAATAAAGACCAAAGCGTTAATACTTTTCATTATTATAATGATAGTGGCGACGATATGATTATATATTCAACGCGGGTTTCAGGCTCTGGATGGTCGTTTTTTATGACTATAAAGAGCAGTGAATGCACAGCGGGAATTGTGTCAGCTAGAATCAAAATGAATATTTTTGCCGTGCTTATTGCTATAATTGTTGTTGCGTTAACCGTGTTGTATGTAAACCATTATACCAGACCGATTAATGAAATGCTTCATACACTTCATAAAAAGCAAAGAGGCGATATGTTTGTGCGTTTTCAGGTTTCGGTTAACAACGAATTCGCTGAAATAAGTGAGGCTTTCAACGTCATGATTGACGATATTAGCGAAAGTGAACAGAGGTATCGTACTGTTGTTGAGATGTCTGAGAATATTATTTTTGAGTATAACATGAAAAAGAACATTGTCAGGTTCAGCGACAATTTCAATGCAAAGTTCTCTTTCAGAGCTAAGACTGAAAAGTATGAAGACAGCTTTTTTGTTAATTGCAGTGTTCACAGCGAGGATAAGTCAGCATATATCAAAACACTCAATACAGCATTTAAAAAGTCGAATAACTGTCAGGGTGAATTTAGATTTAAGAATATCTACGGCGATTACATATGGTTTTTAATAAGGGCGACTATGCTTTATGCCCGAGACGGAACACCGTTTAAAATCATTGGCGTTATGCTTGATATTGACAGAGCCAAGAGTAACGAGCTAAGACTGCTTCAACGTGCTAACTATGATGCTCTCACCAAGCTGTTTAATCGTGAAACCTTTGAGAAACGTCTTGTTAACGCCTTTGAGCTTTCATCAATGAGAAAAGAACGTGACGCCGTGCTTTTCATTGACCTTGATGATTTTAAACATTTCAATGATGATTATGGTCATGCGTGCGGTGACGAGGTGCTTAAGTTTGTTGCAACCTCAATATGCAAACTGGTTGAAGGCAACGGCTTTGCGGGACGATATGGCGGAGATGAATTTGTCATCTGTCTTACTTCACAAAATAGTGAACAGGAAGCTGAGCAATTTTCAAAAGCTCTTATTGCTGAACTTCAAAAGGGATTTTTCTCGCAAGTTATTAATCAGCATTTAAGCTTGAACTGCAGTATCGGAATATCATTCTTCTCACAAAGCGGGAACAATATTGATACCATTATTGAGGAAGCTGACGAAGCGATGTATACCGTTAAAAAGCGTGGCAAATCAAATTATGCAATCTATAAAAAATAATAAATGGGCTTCGGAATATCCGAAGCCCTATTTATTTGCCCGTTATATTAGTATGAGATATAAAATCTTCATCCTTCAAACAAAGGGCTATAATCCGGGTTCTTTGAATTACTTCTCAGCGTACTGTGAAATCATTTTCTTAACCATCTGTCCGCCGATTGAACCAGCCTGCTTTGATGTGAGGTCACCGTTATATCCTGATTTGAGGTTAACGCCTACTTCACCAGCAGATTCCATCTTCATCTGGTTTAACTTTTCTTTAGCCTGAGCTGAATAGTTTGTTTTCATTGTTTAACACTCCTTAATAATTGGACTTTGTTATTGGGTTTGCAATAGTAGTATTGCACCGTTTATTTTTTATATTACAGGTAATTTCTATCATAATACATGCTCAATAATTCCGTTTGATAAAAATAATCACTTTAATCACGTTTAAGCTTTATATACTTATTCATTTAATTGCTGAATATCCGATTGTTATAAATTCTTCAGTTGAAAATATTATAATCATCAAATTGAGCGAGAATTGCTGCATAAGAAAGCACACAAAACAAACTTTCGTTTTCCTTTTTTTCAATTGGTACTTCAAAAGGCTCAATTACTCTTCCTGATAAAGAAGTTATCGCTCTTTGAAGAGAAACAACAAACTTTTCCTCTGTTACACTTGAATAAGTAAAAGTGTCCTTTTGAAATGGTCCACAGGTCAAAACAGGGATTTCAAATTTTGAAAGCTCAGAAATTACTGCCTTATCCTCTGATCTTACAACAGCAACGATTTTTTTGCATTTGATATCAGGTATTTTGAAATCAGCACCCTCGTCAAATACAATCATACAGCTCTCAGAAATAAGCTCCTCAGAATTTTCTGAATCAAAAAATAAAAGTGCATCACCGATGCCCTTCTGACATGAATTTTTTCTGTTGATTTGAAAAATATTGTAGTGCTTCGACAGCTTATCAACAAGCGCCTCTTCAATTGAATAATCATTAACATTTTTTACAAAGCAAATGCACAGCAAAAAAGTCACCCCGCTTTCTAATATTATAAACAGGATGACTTCTATTATTTTATTATTCAAGGTGAAAATTTTTCCATGATTTTTAGTGCGGTTTTTATTCCGTCAACAGAAGCGCTCATTATCCCCCCTGCATAACCGGCACCCTCACCGCATGGATACAAATTCTCAGTCGATACGGATTCATAGCGCTCATTTCTCGTTATTCTGACGGGGGAGGAGGTTCTAGTTTCGGGTGCTGTCAGAATAGCCGAACAATCCGAAAAGCATTTCATTTGTCTTGAAAATTTGTTAAGACCAGTTTTCATCATTTCAGATATTTGATTAGGAAAGAGCTGGTTTAAATCAGCATTCTTTGTTCCGCATGAGTATGTCGGGATAATTCTGCTATTTGATTGACCGCCGATATTTAAAAACTCGCCTACTGTACAAGATGGCGCCACAAAACTTCCGCCACCAATTTGATAAGCTCTTTTTTCAATTTCTCTTGCGAAATTAACGCCGGCAAGAGGGTGATTTCCAAAGTCCTCCTGAGAAACAGATACAACAAGGGCGGCATTAGCATTTTTCCCATTTCGTGCGTATTCACTCATGCCGTTTGTTACCACGCCGAATTTTTCGCTTGAGGATGCAACAACAAAACCGCCCGGACACATACAGAAGGTATAGACCGCTCTTCCCTGAGGTGAGCGGTACGAAAGCTGATACTCACCGCGAGGAAGCAGGGGATTGTTCATATGCTCACCATAAAGGCTGAAGTCGACATCCTCTTGTAAATGTTCAATTCTTGCACCGATAGAAAAGGGCTTTGATTCAATTTGAATGTCATTACTCATGAGCATTTCAAAAGTGTCCCTTGCGCTGTGGCCGACAGCAAGAATTACAGCCTGAGCATTATGCTGATGCCCTAATGAGCTAACGGATTTGACCATGCCGTTTTGTATTTGAATATTGTCGACAGGCGAATTAAAATGAACACTGCCACCTAGCTCAATGATTCTCTCTCTCATTCTTTTAATGATGATACGAAGCTTATCTGTTCCGATATGTGGCTTTGCTTTATATAGAATATCTCGCGGTGCGCCGAATTCAACGAATTTTTCTAATACTATTGCGCAAAGAGAATCTTTTATCCTTGTTGTAAGCTTACCGTCTGAAAATGTACCGGCTCCACCTTCGCCGAACTGAACATTTGAATTTTCGTTAAGCTGTCCGCCGCTCCAAAAGCTGTCAACTGCACTAATTCGGCTTTCAACTGAATCACCGCGCTCAAAAATCTGCGGTTTGTATCCGTATTCCGCAAAATAAGTCCGGCGAAAATACCGGCGGGACCGAATCCGGCAATAATAATGTCACCTGTTCTTTTAACTTTAGAAATAACAGGAGAAAGCCTGTTGCTTTCAATAAGTGAGCAACAGGCATTTTTTTTACACAAATTTATCTCGTCATTTTTATTGTGCAGATTAATCATTACCGAATGAACAAAATGAATATCATTGTTGCGTCTAGCGTCCAGAGAGGTTTTATAAATACTAAAGGAACTGACGCTCTTTTCAGAAATATTGATTGATTTAATTGCACTTCTAAATATCTCATTGGGTGTTTCAGAAAGAGACGATCTCACCTGAGAAATGATTAAAGGCATAAACTCTCCTTAATTAAGGTTTTTTTCTGTTACCTGAATTGCAACATTATAGGTGTCGAATGACCATACTGTATCATATTCAGGACAGTATATTTTGACCGGCACGCTGTAGGTTGATTCACTTACATTAACACCCAACAAATCAACCTCAGCAATTACATCGCCAGCTGCTATTTGAGAAATAATTTCTGAAGGGCCGATTAGTTTAATATTTGATATGCCAATCGTTTGAACCTTGACATCAAATCTTGACGGTGAATTAATAACGTGAATTTGTGAGTTGACGATTGAAACATTCTTTGAAGCCAGTTCGCTTGTATCAAGCGTAATAGTAACAGTATCAAACCCCGAAAGATTGCGATAACCAGTGTCAAGGTTAATGGGGAAATCAAATGAATAGTTATTCAGGTCAGTTTTGCTCAGATCAATATAACCCAAATGGTATTCATCCCTGTTTTCTAAATATGATTTTGGAGCAGCAATATTTATGCTGTCATATGATAGTGTGTATTTTAGCGATGAAAGATTAAAATTTCGCGGGTAATTTTGAAAACCGACCGTGAAGGGGAGTGTCTTTTTCATATAAATCGGCACTTCCACCGAAAAATTATCAGTATTGAATGTGAAAGCCTGCTTGTCCAAAACGGTGTCACCGTCATAAAGTATAAGCTCTGTTCCGAGGAGGCTTTGAGATTCGCTTAAAACACTTTCTGAATTTGTCCTGACGACAACCTTATCAATTCTTTGAATATCACTTTTTGCGCCAGAAATTTTAACTGTTGACGGCTGACAAATCAGCGATTCCATAATAAACCCGTTAGCTGCCTTGATGTTAGGTGCTTCGGGTATAATTTGAAATTCCTTGTCATAAATATAGCTGTCAAACTTGACCTTTACGGTTGAAGGGCTCACAGAAACAACATCGCAGTTATTGTTATCTTTTGGAACAACCCTTATGTTGAGATCAAACTCACCAGATTTGGTAATGCCCGTTACAATAACCTCCGCATGCAAATCATCCTTTTTATAGTTTCCTATTTCATATCTTTTACCCTTAATTTGAACATCAACAGTTGTACCGCTAAAATTAATCGGGCTAAAGCCGTTTCTTTCGGCGTCGGTGCCTGAAATAGAAATAGAAACAGGAACATTTTCAATAGTTTTGTACATCTCAGGGAAAAGAGTTATAGACATGATAAACCAAATAAGTACTGCCAGAACAACGGCATAAATTCTTAGAATAAAATCATTACTTTTCTTACTAAATAGTTTTGGTAATTTCATTTTCATTTGGATTTCACCTTCCCAGCGAACAGCTTTCGATCCTTTCTGACCTTTTCGACAGCCTGTTTATCGGGTATAATTTTAGCCTTTAGAATTTTCTTCAAACTGTCTTTATTGAAACCTCTGGTTAATTGACCGTCTTCGGCGATAGAAATAGTACCTGTTTCCTCAGAAATGACTATTACAATTGCATCAGAATTCTCACTCATTCCTATTGCCGCTCTATGTCTTGAACCAAGCTGTTTATTAATGAATTCTTCCTTCTGAGGCTTTGGAAGAAAACAGCCTGCGGCAAGAATTACACCATCACGAATAATTACCGCGCCATCATGAAGCGGCGTGTTCGGGAAAAAGATATTCCCTAAAACAGCGCTACTAGGCGTGGCGTTTATAATTGTCCCCGTGTCAATTTGTTCGCCGAGCTTTGTTTGACGCTCAATTACAATTAGAGCACCGGTCGTTGTGGAGGAAAGCTCACTAGACGCTTCAACAATAGCATCAATTGCAACCGTCCATTTGTAAAAAAGGTCGGTTTCCATTTCGTTGCCAATTGAAAAAACGCCAAAACTTGATACTTTAGTTCGTCCCATTTTTTCAAGAACACGGCGAAGCTCAGGCTGAAACATAATGATAATAGCAAGAATTCCCCACTGAAAAAAGTTCTCAAGAAGAAAACTCATTGTTTTTAGCTCAAGCAAATTAACAATGAAATAAGCAATCGTGAGAAGCACTATGCCTTTGATAAGTTGCTCAGCCCTTGTTTCCCGAATTAGTTTAATTCCTTTATATAGCAGATAGGACAGCAGAATCATGTCAATTACATCAGAAATTGATATTGATTTTAATACGCTTAACATTATCTGTCCTATATCAGAGATTATTCCCATGATTCACGTCCTCTCGAGCGACTTAAAGTCAATATATCAATCACTTTTAAGTAGCAGTACATATATTTAATTTTACCACAATATTGTATAATTACAAGTGTAAATCTTTATTTTTGAGAGAATTTTCTCATCTTTTTATTTTTGTAAAATTTTAGACAACATTTAATACAAAAAATGATTAATGTAATTATAAGACTTTTAAGCTTAACGCTTGAAAGACTTTGATTTTGATATATGCTTAATTGAAGAGATTAAAGATATCACCTCAGAATTTGTGCTGAAAGCACCGGGAGCAAATCTTGCAACGCCGGTTTCGAGCGTTCCGAGAGATTTATGTGCAAGACCTGCACAGTGAAGCCCGCCTCTGAGAGCAAAGCCGGCTTTATCAAGTGCTGAAGTAATCTCCTGCGAATGTATACCGTCAATATTGAAAGCAACCAGTGGAACATAATTAAGACTACCGCTTCTGTATATTTTTATGCCGTTGATATCTCTGATTCCATTTATGAAATAATTGCACAGCATAGCTTCATGATTATGAATTTTCATAATGCCTTTTTTATTGAGATAGTCTATCCCGGCACCGAGAGCAATAATTCCAACTGAATTAACAGTCCCGCTTTCAAGCTTTTCGGGAAGCTCAGGTGACTGTGTCAGTTCGGTTGTAGTTGCGCCAGTTCCGCCTTCAATGATAGAAGAAATATCGAATTTGCCGTCTGTTACAAGAAGTCCGGTTCCGGTCGGCCCATAAAGCCCTTTATGTCCTGCACAGCAAAGTATGTTAATCCCATCTGAAAGCTTTATGGGAACGACACCGCACGCCTGAGCGCCGTCAGCGATAAAGCAAATTCCATATTTTTTGCAAAGCGCGCCTATTTCTCGGTATGGCAGTAGCTGTCCGGTTACGTTGCTTGCAAGGGTGCAGGCGATAGCTTTTGTGTCAGGCCGAATAAGTCGCTCAAAATTCATTAATGTAATGCTGTTGTGTTCGCTCACCTGAGCAATGTCATAGGTCACGCTTGAATTTAGCGAAAGCGCATGTATCGGTCTTATAACTGAATTATGCTCAAGTGATGATGTTATAATATGCCCCGAACCGTTCATTATCCCTTTGATGGCGAAATTCAGAGCATGTGTGCAGTTTAATGTAAAGATAACATTTTCAGTTTTTGCTCCAAAAAGAATAGCGGCTGAATTTCTTGTCTTATAAACCTGTTCAGCGGTGGAGAGTGAAATCTTGTGTCCGCCACGTCCTGGGTTTCCGCCATATTTAGTAATTGCAAGATTAAGAGCATCCTTTACTCCGCTAGGTTTTGGAAAGGTTGTTGCGGCATTATCAAAATAAATCATGACAGTCACCTAAACAATAATGTAATCTTTAACTCTTATACCCTCAGAGGTGAGTATAGAAATTATCAGGTTAACGTCATTTTTTATTTTAATGCAGTATCCACAGCCCTTTGACAGGCTTTTGGGGGTTCGTTCAATTTCACAGTAGTAGCCTGCGCTGTTTAGCAGGTTTTTCGCTTTTATAGCATAGGTAATTGATGAAAGAGCAATAAAAGTTTTGGGTTCATACAGTCCGTTCAAATCTGTCACCTCTGGCATATGATTTTAGTATAATTTATAATATGCCAAAAATGCGAATTTGCAACATTATGTTTCAGATAATAATACAACGGCGTATGAAGCTATGCCAAGTCCCGCACCTGTGAAGCCCAAACCTTCTTCTGTTGTTGCCTTAACGGAGATTTTATCGACTGAAATCTCACAGCTTTTTGCGATATTTTCACGCATCTGCTCAATATGAGGTGAGAGCCTCGGCGCCTGTGCGATAATAACCGAGTCAATATTTTCAATTTCGTATCCTTTATTATAAATAAGCGACACAACCTTTTTTAAAAGCACAATACTGTCGGAGTCTTTGAAGTCGCTGTCATTATCGGGGAAGTGCTTTCCGATATCGCCGAGAGCGCACGCACCGAGAAGTGCATCCATAATCGCATGAACAAGCACATCGGCATCCGAATGACCGAGAAGCCCTTTATCATACGGTATCTCAACGCCACCCAGTATAAGCTTTCGGTTGTCAGATAGTTTGTGGACATCATAACCATTTCCAATACGCATTTTATTCCCCCGCAATCAGAAGCTCAGCTAGCCTGAGATCTTCAGGCGTCGTTATCTTAATGTTTGAATAATCACCGTATGTAATGCAAATTTTACCGCCGACCGCTTCAACAAGCTGACAGTCATCAGTGAAATTCAGCTTTCTTTCAAGGGCATTTTCCATGCCTTTTATAAATAATTCTTTGTTGAAAACCTGTGGCGTCTGCACAGTTACAAGGGTGTTACGGTTAGGAGTTGATTGAATGAAGCCACCGCTGACTTTTTTTATTGTGTCCTTCACTGGTACGCACAAGACAGATGCGCCATACTTTGAAGCGTTATCAATAGTTTGTTCAATATCGTTAGGGGACACAAGAGGTCTTGCCCCATCGTGAATTGCAATAAGCTCACAATCATCGCTGACCTGCGAATACCCACTGAATACAGACTGCTGACGGGTTGCCCCTCCGCCGGTTACTACAATTTCATGAGAAAAATCATATTGACTGATTAGCTCAGCAGTATCCTCAATTCTCTCCGGTGAGGTTACCACAATTATCTGGCTTACACAATCAATTTCGTCAAACGCCGTTATAGAGCGGATTAAAACAGGAACCCCGCTTAGCTCATAAAACTGCTTGTCAACACCGTTCATTCTGACGCTTTTACCGGCGGATACTATAATTACTGATGTTTTCACTATTTCACCTCACTGTAATTTCCCAAAAATTTAAAATATGAAAGCTCTGATTTCAACGCTTCAATTATCTGAAGAACCTCAGGCTGTTTAATGCTTCCAGCGAAATCAAGATAAAAAATTACGTTAAAATCCTTTGAGGCGATTGGTTTAGATTCAATTCTCAACAGATTAAGACCGATGACAGAAAATTTCGTCAAAAGCCTGTAAAGTGCGCCTGTCATGTGAGGAAGCGATAGTGAAACTGATATTACATCAGCATTTTCTGAAACATTGACTTTTTTTGAAATGCAGATAAAGCGTGTATAGTTTTCATCTGCATTTGCAATGCTCCTGCTTAAAATGTCAAGACCATAGAGATTGGCGCTTTCTTCAGAACAAATTGCACCACATCCGTCTTTATCGCTGACGAATTTGCCGGCTAGTGCGGTGTTTAGATATGTCACCGGTTCTATTGAATTATCTTTTATAAATTCAGAGCACTGAAGAAGAGCCTGCTCATGCGAATAGACTTTCTTTATGTCAGAAAGCTTGCTGCCGCTTTTAGCACAAAGACAGTGTGAAACCTTAACGGATACACCAGCGACAATAAAAAGCTCATACTTTCTTAAAAGCTCATAGGTTTGATAAACTGAGCCGGCGGTTGAATTTTGAATGGGCAGAATTCCATATTCTATTTCACCGCAGCTTACCGCTTTGAATACATCATCAAAGGTTTCAAAAAAGCTGATTTCATTATCGGGGTTTGAAAAGAGTTTTTTTGCTGCTGTGTGAGAGTAGGCCCCGTCAATACCCTGACATCCTATACGGAATTTTTCATCAGGCATGAATCTTGAATATTCAATTCCTGTATACTCGCTGAAAATCTGCTGTTGCTGTTTGCACTTGCTAATGTCCATGATGCTGTTAAAAAGAACTTCTGCGCTGTTTTTAAGCCAGTCGGGTGAAGCATCACGCACTCTATTAATTATTTCCTTTTCCCTATCAGATTGAAAAACGGGAAGACCATTTTCGATTTTATAAGATGCTACATTTGAGCATATACTCATACGTTTTATAAATAGCTCTAAGATTTCTTCGTCAATAGCACTGATTTCATTTCTGAGATTATTAAGTTCCAAGCTGTTCACTCCCTGCAATAATATACAACTAATATTATACATAAAAACAGCTTCAAAAACAACCGTTTTGCTTGCAAAAAAAATAATATTATGCTATAATAAATCGTTAATATATTCTGGATAGGTATAGTATGAAAACGAAAGGCGGCTGTCATGCGTATTATCGGAATTGACCCCGGCTATGCTATTGTCGGCTTTGGGGTGCTTGATTACAGCGGAAATCGCTTTGAAATCGTTGAGTTCGGTGCAATTACAACCACCGCCGATATGCAATTTGAAGCTCGTCTAAAAGTTATATATGACGATATGTGTTATGTTCTTGATAAATACAAGCCGGAACAGCTTGCTATTGAAAAGCTGTTTTTCACGACGAATCAAAAAACTGCTATAGATGTCGCACAGGCAAGAGGGATTATAATGCTATCAGCGGTTGAGCGTGGAATTGAAATTGCCGAATACACTCCGCTTCAGGTGAAGCAGTCGGTAGTAGGATACGGAAAAGCTGAAAAAAAGCAGGTGCAGGAGCTGACGCGTCAGATTTTAAGGCTTAAAGAAGCGCCAAAGCCCGATGATACCGCCGATGCGCTGGCTATTGCAATATGCCACGGGCACAGTGCACATTCTTCAGCGGTTTGTCAGCTTTTAAAAGGGGAGAAAATGAGATGATATACAGCCTTAAGGGTGAGCTTATACATACAGAGCCGTCACTTGCGGTAATTGAATGCGGTGGAGTCGGCTATGCCTGCCGAACTACCTTTTCAACACTTTCTCAGATAGGCTCAAGGGGCGACTTGGTTACACTGTTTACATATATGTCGGTGAGAGAGGATTGTGTGGAGCTTTTCGGCTTTGCAACTCAGCAGGAGCTTAACTGTTTTAAAATGCTTACGTCTGTATCCGGTGTCGGGCCAAAGGCAGGTCTTGCGATTCTTTCGGATTTATCTCCTGAAAAATTTGCGCTTGTCATAGCTACGGGCGATGTCAAGTCAATAACCCGCACAAAGGGGATAGGACCAAAGCTTGCCCAAAGAATTGTTTTGGAGCTTAAGGATAAGATTGTGAAAGAACAGCAGTTGTCCGGTACGGTTGATTTTGATTTTACACCGGCTAGTGACGGTTCAAATGCGAGCGAGGCAATTTCAGCGCTTGTGGTTTTGGGATATTTGCAGTCTGATGCTTCGTCGGTTGTTTCTAAGCTTGACTCTTCTCTTCCTGTTGAGGAAATGATAAAGCAAGCTCTTAAAGCTCTTGCGAAAAAGCTATAATTTATAATAAGGTGGCGTGATTGATGCTTGAAACAAGTGAATTTGACCTTGAGAACAGGTTGGTTGCGCCTGAAATAATCAAGGATGATAATGAGATTGATTTTTCTCTAAGACCAAAAACTCTAAACGAGTATATCGGTCAGGAAAAGGTGAAGGAAAATCTGTGGATATATATAGAAGCTGCACGAAAAAGAAAAGAGCCTCTTGACCATGTGCTGCTTTACGGTCCGCCCGGACTTGGGAAGACCACTCTTTCAGCAATCATTGCCCACGAAATGGGAGTGAATATCAGGATTACATCAGGCCCCGCTATTGAAAAGCCGGGGGATTTGGCTGCGCTTTTGACAAACCTATCAGAGAACGACGTTTTGTTTATTGATGAGATTCACAGGCTTTCACGCTCGGTGGAGGAGGTTTTGTATCCAGCTCTTGAGGACTATGCGCTGGATATTATTATCGGAAAAGGTCCGGCGGCACGCTCTATAAGAATAGACCTTCCGAAATTCACCCTTGTTGGCGCGACTACTCGTGCGGGACAGCTCACCTCACCTTTGCGTGACCGTTTTGGTGTTATGCTCAGGCTTGAGCTTTATTCTCATGAGGAGCTTTGTGATATCATAATGCGAAGCTCTGTTATTCTTGGAATATCCTGCGACAAGAGCGGAGCAATGGAGCTTGCAAAGCGTTCACGAGGCACGCCGAGAATCGCAAACAGATTTTTAAAAAGAGTTCGTGATTTCGCCGAGGTTATGGGCGACGGAAGAATTAATGAAGAAATAGTCAAAATAGCTCTTGACCGTATGGAGGTTGACCCGCTTGGGCTTGACAGTCTTGACAAGCGTATGCTCACGATGATAATAAACGGCTATGGCGGCGGGCCAGTCGGACTTGAAACCTTAGCCTCCGCAATCGGGGAGGAGGCTGTGACGCTTGAGGACGTCTGTGAGCCTTATCTCATGCAACTAGGATTTATATCAAGAACGCCGCGCGGACGATGTGCGACGCTACTTGCATACAGGCATCTTGGAATTTTAAAAGATGGACAAACAGAGTTATAATTTTGGAGGTAGTATATGAAAAAGTTTGCAATTGTTCTTGCAGTTATATTTATAGCCGTTTTTTCCGGCTGTACGGTAGGGAGTGGCACAGCACTAATGATGCAGGAAACAAACACTGCTTCTCGGATGTCGGCGGAGTACAAGAAATTTTCTGGCTATAAAAAGACCACTGTTAAGCTTTCTCAGGATGAGGAAAAGGAAGTAAGTGTGAGCATTGTAACAGAAAAGGGGAAAATCGACCTTGAAATTGTCCATGAGGACGGTGAAGTGGCATATGAAGGCAATGACCTTGAAACAACGGATTTTACCGTTACACTGAACAAGTCGGGGAAATATACCGTCAGGGTTGATACCAAAAAGCACGTTGGAAGCTATGATATTAACTGGTAGTGCTGAATAAAATGATTACATAGCAAATTATAAAGGAGAATCTTTGATGGGAAGACTTTTCGGAACAGACGGAGCAAGAGGTATTGCGATAACCGAGCTTAGTATTGAGCTTGCCGTTATGATTGGACGTGCGGCGGCTATTGTTTTAACAAAAGCAACAAAGCATAAACCCAAAATTTTTATCGGGAAGGATACAAGGCTTTCTTCTGACATTCTTGAGTCAGCTCTTGTTGCCGGAATATGCTCTGTTGGTGCGGATGCTCATATTCTTGGCGTTGTTCCGACACCTGCGGTTGCTGTTCTTGTGAAAAAATACTCTGCCGATGCGGGTGTTATGATTTCGGCGTCTCATAATTCGATGGAATATAACGGAATCAAACTGTTTTCCTCAACCGGCTTTAAGCTTTCGGATGAGCTTGAAGCGGAAATCGAAAGGCTAATTCTTGATAATCCTAGTGAAATAAAGCTTGCTTGCGGCGAAAATGTCGGAAGAATTACATATGATAAGAATGCCGAGTGGGATTACGTCAGGTATATCATGAAGAATATTGAGGGTGACTTTGGCGGGCTTCGTGTTGCGATTGACTGTGCAAACGGTTCGGCAAGCTCAACCGCCGAAAAGCTCTTTAAAGGTCTTGGTGCAAGCTGCTATTTTATCAGCAATACCCCCGACGGAACAAATATAAACAAGGATTGCGGTTCGACTTATCTTGACGCTTTAAAAAAATGCGTCATAGATAACAAATGCCACGTCGGGCTTGCTTTTGACGGTGATGCAGACAGATGTCTTGCTGTTGATGAGCTTGGAAACACTGTTGACGGGGATAAACTTATCGCTATTTTTGCACAATATATGAGAAAGACGGGGAAGCTCAGGCACAATGCCGCTGTTGTTACGGTAATGTCAAACCTCGGGTTTTTTCGTTTTGCTAAGGAAAACAGTATTGTAGTTGCTACCACCGCGGTTGGCGACAGATATGTTCTTGAGGAAATGCTCAACGGCGGCTATAATCTCGGCGGTGAGCAATCAGGGCATATTATTTTCCTCGATGAAGCAACAACAGGTGACGGACAGCTTACAGGAGCAAAGCTTCTTCATATTCTTGCGCATACAACCTTAACAATGTCACAGCTTTCACAGATAATGGAAACCTATCCGCAGGTTCTGGTAAACGTAAAAATTAAGCCTGAACAAAGGGGAAGCTGGAAAAATGATATTGCAGTTTGTGAGGCTATCGCCTATTGTGAAGAAAAACTAAGCGGCGACGGGCGTATACTTGTTCGTGAATCGGGTACAGAGCCACTTGTCAGGGTAATGCTTGAGGGAAGACAGTACGGTCAAATCGTTCAATATGCAAATACTATTGCTAGGGTAATAAGAGAAAGGTGTCCTGAATGAGAATCGCTCAAAACTGGAATGATTATGAAATTATAGATACTTCAGACGGTGAAAAGCTCGAACGGTGGGGTGAGACAATTCTTATCCGACCCGATCCGCAGATTATCTGGAATAACACAAGAAAAGCAAAGGAATGGCGGTCTGCTCATGCACACTATCATCGCTCAAGCAAGGGCGGTGGTGAGTGGGAATACATTAGAAAATTCCCCGACAGCTGGAAAATCAACTATAAAAGTCTTGTCTTTAATATAAAACCCACAGGCTTTAAGCATACCGGGCTTTTTCCGGAGCAGGCAGTGAATTGGGATTTTATGTCGGATAAAATCATCTCCGCTGGTCGTGAAATCAATGTTTTAAATCTTTTCGCATATACAGGGGGAGCTACTCTTGCTTGTGCAGCGGCTGGTGCGGCTGTTACTCACGTTGATGCTTCAAAAGGCATGGTGAGCTGGGCTAGGGAGAATGCGGATTCCTCAAAGCTTGATTCAAAGCCGATACGTTGGATTGTTGACGATTGTGAAAAGTTTGTTTCAAGGGAAATAAAAAGAGGAAAATCATATGACGCCGTTATTATGGATCCCCCGTCATACGGAAGAGGACCGGGCGGTGAGGTTTGGAAGCTTGAGGACAGCATATACGACCTGGTTAAGCTTTGTGTGGGAGTTTTGAGTGATAAACCGCTGTTTTTTCTTTTAAACAGCTATACGACTGGACTTTCACCGTCGGTAATGGCTTATCTTATAAATGAAGCCATGCCCAAAAAGTTCGGTGGAAAAGTTTACGCAGACGAAATCGGATTGCCGGTTAAAGCAAGTGGATTTGCGCTTCCGTGCGGTTCATCGGCAATATGGACAGACAAGTAATGAACGGAGAATATGATGGAGCTTTATCTAAAGCAGAAGGTTTTTTCAGTCGGTGATAAATACAATATCTTTGATGCCGAAGGTAATCTAGTGTACTCTGTTAAGGGACAGATTTTCTCTTTTGCTCCAAAATTTTTCATGTATGATGAATTTGGTAATGAGCTTTTTATGATACAAAAGAAGCTTATGGCACTCATGGGTAAATATGAAATCTATGAAAATGGGTTTCTTTCAGCTGTGGTAAGCCGTGAGTTTACTTTTTTCAAGCCGAAGCTTAATGTTGAAAGCAATACGGGACGCTATTCAATAAACGGTGACTTTTTTTCATGGGATTTTGATATTCAAAACGACGGAAAGAGAGTCGCACAGGTTGCAAAAAAGCTATTTTCATGGGGCGATACTTATGAAATCAGCATTTTTGATGAGAATAATGCAGCGTTTATTTGTGCTCTTATTATTACTCTTGATAATTGCTTTCACAATAATAATAATTAATAATTCTTTGAAGGGAACAAGATGGAAAATATCATTGAGGTCAAAAATGTATATTTTGATTATGTCAACGAATTTGATGAAAAGGCTACACCTGTCGAGGTTCTGAAGAATATTTCCTTCGGGGTGAAAAAGGGTGAATTTCTAGCTGTTTTAGGGCATAATGGCTCAGGAAAATCAACAATAGCAAAGCATTTCAACGCAATTCTGACTCCAAAAAGCGGTGATGTTTTCGTCAGCGGAATTAATACAAAAGACGAGGACAGGCTGTTTGATATTAGACAGACGGTGGGAATGGTCTTTCAAAACCCAGACAATCAGATTGTAGCGACAATTGTCGAAGAGGATGTTGCGTTTGCGCTTGAAAATCTTGGCGTTGAGCCTTCTGAAATTCGACGTCGTGTCGATGAAGCGCTTGAAACTGTCGGAATGTATGACTATCGTGAGCACGCACCGCACAGGCTTTCAGGCGGACAGAAGCAGAGGGTTGCTATCGCCGGAATAATCGCGATGAGCCCTGAGTGTATA
Organism: Bacillota bacterium; assembly: GCA_023439835.1. GTDB lineage: Bacteria > Bacillota > Clostridia > Oscillospirales > Ruminococcaceae > SZUA-444. The sequence goes on from JAEXUW010000020.1 coordinate 196,170, forward strand.
GTTCTTGACGAGCCGACGGCAATGCTTGACCCGCACGGTCGGCGTGAGGTTTTGAAAACTATAAAAAAGCTCAATCGTGAAAGTGGCATTACAATCGTTTTGATAACTCATTATATGGACGAGGCTGCGCAGGCAGACAGGGTAATTGTTATGGACAGCGGCGAGGTTATTATCGATGATGTCCCTAAAAAGGTTTTTTCTCAGGTGGACAGGCTTGTTTCTGTTGGGCTTGATGTTCCGCAGGTGACAGAGCTTTGTCATGGATTAAGACTTGCGGGCATTGAAATTGACGATGAGATTATTACAGAGGATGAATGCGTTGAAGCGCTTTTATCCATTTTGAAATAGATTCTGGAGGGCTAAAAGTTGCCTATAATCAAAACAGAGGCGCTGACATATGTATACTCACAGGGGACACCTTATGAGAAAACTGCTGTGGACAGCGTTGATATTGAAATAGAAAAGGGTGAGTTGGCTGGTGTTATTGGACATACCGGCTCGGGCAAGTCTACCCTTATTCAGCATTTTAACGGGTTATTAGAGCCGACGTCTGGGAAGATATTCATTGATGGAACGGACATCTGGGCAGGTGAAAAATCAGAGCTTCGCAAAATCAGGTTTAAGGTTGGGCTTGTTTTTCAGTACCCCGAATATCAGCTTTTTGAGGAAACTGTATATAAGGACATTGCATTCGGACCAAAAAACATGGGGCTTTCAGAGGACGAAATTGATAAGCGTATTCACGAAATCGCCCGACTTGTAGGACTTCGTGAGGAAACGCTTCAGAAGTCCCCGTTTGAATTGTCGGGGGGGCAGAAAAGGCGTGCGGCTATTGCCGGCGTTATGGCGATGGAGCCTCAGGTGCTTATACTTGATGAGCCGACTGCCGGACTTGACCCTAAGGGCCGTGACAGAATTCTTTCTCAAATTAAGGAATATCATAAAGAGAAAGGCAACACCGTGCTTTTAGTTTCTCACAGTATGGAGGATATGGCGAAGTTCGCTTCAAAAATTCTTGTGATGAACAAGTCAAAGCTTTTTTGCTATGACGAAACCGTAAATGTTTTCAAAAGAGCAGACGAAATATCTAAAATGGGGCTGGCTGTCCCACAGATAACTAGAGTGTTCAACCGCTTGAAACAGGCGGGAATTGATATAAATGAAGATGTCTATACGGTTGAGTATGGAAAGAAAATCCTCCTCAGGCTATTAGCCGGAAAGGGGGGCAACAATGCTTAAGGATATCACAATAGGGCAGTATTTCCCCGGCAAATCGCCCGTTCACCGTCTTGATCCCAGGATCAAGCTAATAATCACCGCTATATTTATTAGTATGCTTTTTGCTTCTGGCAATTTCTTAGGACTTTTTGTGGGGATGATTTTTTTTCTATTCGTCTTATTCCTGTCACAAATTCCTGTTAAAATGGTTGTCAAGGGAATTAAACCTATTGTTCCAATTATTATTTTCACTGCTGTTTTGAACATTTTCTTTCTAGGTGGCGGAGATACAGTGATAAAATGGTGGGTTATTGAAATCACGACTGAAGGCTTAAAAATGTCGGCTTTTATGATTATAAGAATAATTCTTCTCATCAGCGGAAGCTCACTTTTGACATATACAACCTCACCGATTACTCTGACTGATGCAATTGAAAGGCTTCTTTCACCGCTTAAAAAAATCAAGCTTCCCGTACATGAGCTGGCGATGATGATGACAATTGCACTACGGTTTATTCCCACGCTGATTGAGGAAACCGATAAGATTATGTCTGCACAAAAGGCAAGAGGAGCCGACCTTGAGTCCGGCGGACTTGTCAAACGGGCAAAGGCACTTGTGCCGATTCTGATTCCGCTTTTTGTTTCGGCGTTCAGAAGGGCGGAAGAGCTTGCCTTGGCGATGGAATGTCGCTGTTATCGTGGTGGCGATGGGCGAACAAGAATGAAGCAACTCAAAGCAAGAGCGACTGATTATTTTGCTTTAGCAATTTCACTTGCGTTTTTATGCGGAGTAATAGTTTTGAATATATTTTATAAAGGGGTCTGATATGCGCAATTTCAAGCTTATATCGGCTTATGACGGAACCTTATATCACGGCTTTCAACGACAGGAGAATGCTCTTGCCATACAGCAGGTGATGGAAGACACCGCCGAAAAAATATTAGGTCAAAAGGTTACGATTATAGGATGCTCTAGGACGGACACAGGTGTACACGCACGGGAATTTTGTCTGAACTTTAGGCATGACAGCCCTATTTCTTGCGACGGAATGCTCAGAGCCTTTAACAGTTTGCTTCCCGATGACATTGCAATGCTATCCTGTGAAGAGGCAGACATGGATTTTCATGCGAGATACGACTGCACAGCAAAGGAATATGTGTATGAGATATATAACTCAAGGGTAAAAAATCCGTTTTTAAAGAGCAGGTCGCTTTTGTATGGCCCTCACCTTGATGAAGAGCTTCTAAACAATACAGCACAGCTTTTTGTCGGCACTCATGATTTCAAATCATTTTGTTCTGTTCACACCGCTAAGAAAACAACGGTGAGAACAATTCACCGCTTTGAAGTGAATCGTGAAGGAAAGTTTGTCAGAATGCTTGTAAAAGGCGACGGTTTTTTGTATAATATGGTTAGGATTCTTGTCGGCACATTAATATATGTCAACGAGGGGAAATTCACGCCGACTCAAATTGAGGATATTTTGCTTCAAAAGGACAGGACAAAAGCGGGGAAGACTGCTCCGGCACACGGTCTGTATCTTAATAAAGTATATTATGATATTTAAAAGGGGGTACTGCTGTGGCGGCTCAGGTCAATGATTTAAGAAAAATCAGACGAAAAAAAAATCGCAGAAGGTTTTTTAGAAAGCTGCTTTTATTTGTTATAGTCATATCTCTTGCGTTAACAGCGTATATCACCAAAGACAAATGGCTTCCCATGTTTGAAGGTGTTGTTGATAAATATAAGCAAACCATTGTAAATGACGGAAAGCTAGCCGAGGGGAATTTCCCCGTCAAGGTAAGCAGCAGCTCTCAATATAGTATATCTGGCTTTGACTCAAGGTTTGCAGTTTTGACAGATACACATTTTTATACTTTTGAGAAAAGCGGCAGCTCGCTTTTTACAAAACAGCATAAAATGAGCAATCCTGTTATGAAAGCCGCAAATAATCGAATTCTCCTGTATGACCTTGGGGGCTTTGATTTATCGGTTGAAAGCAAGAATAAAACTGTTTTTGGTAAAACGCTTAGCTCACAGATTGTTTTTGCTGATATAAGTAGTAAAAATTACACTGCGGTTGTCACAAAATCTGATAAATATGCTTCGGCTATGACTATTTATGATGAAAGCGGTGCTGAGAAGTTTTTTTCTTCAAGCTCTCAGAAAATAATTGACGTTGAGTTTAATAAGGACAGTACCGGTTGTCATGCTGTAATGCTTGGAGCAAGCGGGGGAAAGCTCATTTCTACTGTCACGGGGTATAGCTTTAGCAAAAGCGAGGTATTATGGAAAAGTCAGCCGATCAATACTCTGGTAATAGATACGGCATATATGAGCAACGGAAAAATCTCCGTTATAGGAGATACTCAGTTTAATATAGTATCAGGTGACGGGGTTGTTGAATACACTTATACATACAGGTCAAAACTCGTCGGCTGTTCAACCTCAGGGGATATTACTGCGCTGATAACAGAAAACTCTGAGAGAAGGCGCTCACATCTTATCTTATTCACCGATTCGGCAATACCGATTGAAATTGAGCTAGATTCAGGTTACAGAAGTGTGTTGGTAAAAAGCGGAAAGATTTTTCTTCTGACTGATAACGGCATTGTCACATATTCTTCAGACGGTGAAACGCTTGCGGTGGCAACACTGACTAATGATTATATTGATTTCACCGAGGTTGACAATTATATATATCTTCTTGGTGCTTCAATTGTTGACAGAATTAATTACAAATCTTAATTTGGAGGAGAATTAATGGGTACTCAATTTTCTTGGTTTTATGATGTCGCACTTATCGGCGTAGTTATAGCATATATTTATTTAGGTGGGAAAAGGGGCTTTTTGAGAACCTTTGTCCTTCTTGTAGGATACATTGTTTCAATTGCGGGAGCATATTTTATAAGTGATGCGGTTTCACCGGTAGTATATGATAAATTTGTTAAAGAAAGAGCGGAAGAGGTTGTTGCTGATAATATTCTTAATTTCAGTATCAAGGATCAGATAAGAAGCTCAATAAAAAAACAAGGGATTACAATTGAAATTCCCGACGAACAGATTGACAACATTATCAACAGTACCGATGATCTGAGTCAAGGCTTTTCAAATTATGTGGGAGCATACAGTGATGCCTTTTCACAGCAGGAGCTTGAGGATATGCTAGGCAATGCTTTTAACAACGAATCTCTTTTGAATAAGCTCAAAGAAAAATTGCCGGAGAGTATTTATAATAAAATTGAGGATTATATCGGAACCAGTACAACAAAAATAACTGAAATCGTCCGAATTCTTAATAACCCGAATAATGAAGAAAGAGCTGAAGAAATTACCGATATTCTTTTCAGGCCGTTTGCTGTATCAGCGATTAAATTTATCGTATTTATGCTTGCTTTTGCACTGCTTATGATAATTTTCAGATTCATTTCAGGACTGTTCAAAAAATTCTATCTCATTCCTATTGCGGGGCAAATCAATTCACTATTAGGTGCTGTTTTAGGTTTGTGCCAGGGATTATTTATAATTTTTGTGGTTACACTTGTTATAAAAATAATTATTGCACTTATGGGGAATGATCTATTATTTATTAACGAGCCTACTATTGAAAAAACTATGCTATTCAGAAGAATTTATGAATTTAATCTATTTAAATAACTTAAAGCTTTATATAAGGCGAAAAAATAATTGGAGGCATTTATGATTTGTTCCAGATGCAAAAAACGTCCTGCGGCAGTTTTCATTACAGCGATGCAAGGTGATGAAAAAAAGAATGAAGGTCTGTGCCTGGTCTGTGCAAAGGAGCTTGGACTTCCGCAGGTTAATGAATATATGAAACAGATGGGAATAACCGATGATGATCTTGAGATGTTTTCCGAACAGCTTGCGGACATTGGTGACGGTGATTCATTTGAATTCGGCGGTTCGGGTACTATGCCGTCGTTTTTAAGCAGTCTGTTCGGTCAGTCGGGCGATTCGCTCCCAGCTGAATTTCCCTACCCCGAAAGAACATCAAAAAGAGAGAGCGTCAAAGAAAAAGCCAAGAAAGAAAAAAAGCTCAAATTTCTTGATTCATACTGTACCAATCTAACAAAAAAAGCGGAAGAGGGAAAACTCGACCGAATTATTGGTCGTGACCGTGAAATAGCACGAGTAATACAAATTCTGTCGAGAAGACAAAAAAACAATCCATGTCTTATCGGTGAGCCAGGTGTCGGAAAAACCGCAATTGCCGAGGGAATTGCCCAGAAGATAGTGTCAGGCGAGGTGCCTTTTCATATCGCTGATAAAAGGCTTTATCTTCTTGACCTTACAGCGCTTGTTGCTGGAACTCAGTTTAGAGGACAGTTTGAAAGCCGAGTTAAAGGGCTAGTTGACGAGGTCAAGGCTGAGGGGAACATTATTCTGTTCATAGACGAGGTTCACAATCTTGTCGGAACAGGCGACAGCGAAGGCTCAATGAACGCTGCAAACATTCTAAAGCCCGCTCTTTCAAGGGGTGAGGTTCAGGTTATCGGCGCAACAACCTTCTCTGAATACAGAAAATATATCGAGAAGGACAGTGCGCTGGAAAGACGCTTTCAGCCTGTCAAGGTGTCTGAGCCGAGCGTTGAGGATACCGTCGGTGTTCTCATGGGTATTAAGAGCTATTATGAGCTTCATCATCGTGTTCATGTTTCTGATGAAACTGTGAGAATGTGCGCTGTACTTTCTGAGAGATATATAAGCGACAGGTTTCTCCCGGACAAAGCTATCGACCTTCTTGATGAATCCTGTGCGTGTGCAAGCATTAGAAGTCCTGAGCTTGCTGAGTTTGAATTATTAAATTCAGGTCTGAAGAATCAGCTTGAGCTTGAGGCTTCAATAGAAGAGAATGATTCACCCGACTATGAAAAGCTTGCTGGCGTTAAAGCCGAAATCAGCAGGATTAAAGAGCGCCTTGTCGAAGTTGAAGAGATGGTTTCAAAAATATACGTTACTGATGAGGATTTGTCAAAGGTAATAGAATTGTGGACGGGTATTCCGGCAAACAAGATTATTGAAACCGAGTACAAGAAAATCCGCAATCTTGAAGATATGCTGATGACAAAGATTATTGGTCAGGATGAAGCCGTTAGCCTTGTTTCGAAGGCAATAAAACGCACAAGAGTTCAGCTTGCAAAAAGAAGACGTCCTGCATCGTTTATTTTTGTCGGCCCGACCGGCGTGGGAAAGACCGAGCTTGTTAAGGTTTTGGCTTCTGAGCTTTTTAGCTCACCCGACCCGCTCATAAGGCTTGACATGTCCGAGTTTATGGAAAAGCATGCGGTTTCTAGGCTTATCGGCTCACCTCCCGGTTATGTTGGATATGACGAAGCTGGACAGCTCACTGAAAAGGTGAGAAGACGCCCGTATTCGGTTGTTTTATTTGACGAAATTGAGAAAGCTCATCCTGATATTATGAATATCCTTCTTCAGATACTTGACGAGGGGAAGGTTAACGATGCACAGGGCAGGAGCGTTAATTTTGAAAATACAATTATTGTTATGACTTCAAACGCCGGCTCAACCGATAAAAATACCGGCGTTGGTTTCAATCGTTCTGAAAAAGACATTTCAAGCGACAAGGCAATGAAAGCACTTAGGGAGTTTTTGCGTCCTGAATTCATTAGCCGTATTGATGAGATAATTGTATTCAGCCCGCTTTCAAAAGAAAGCTATGCAAAAATCGCCGGATTGATGCTCGACGAAATGAAGGAGCCTTTGCTTGAGAAGAATATTCGTTTCAGCTATGATGAGAAAGCGCTTGAAAAAATTGCTGAAAAGTCCTTCGGCGGAAAATACGGTGCTCGTGATATAAGAAAGTTCATCAGAAAAGAAATTGAGGATAAGGTTGCTGCTTTGCTTATTGACAGCGAGGTTAATAATATCAGCGGAATCGCACTGACAGCCGGCGAGGAAATTGAAGTTCATTCAATATAAATGTTAAAATTATATAAATTAATAGTTTTTATCTATTGACATTAAATTGTTTATATGATAAAATTATTAAGCCGCATATGCTCGGCTTTAAGTTGACAGCATTGTCACGCCGAATTATAGCGAGTTTTAAGAAAAAGGCAGGTGCCGGATTAATGTACGCAATTATTGAAACAGGCGGAAAGCAGTATCAGGTTAAAGAAGGAGACGTTCTTTTCATTGAAAAGCTTGAAGCTGACGCTGAAGCAAGTATTACTTTTGATAAGGTAATAGCAGTATCAGGTGACAACGGAATTACCGTTGGTGCTCCCTATGTAACAGGAGCAGCGGTTGAGGCTAAGATTCTCAAGAACGGTAAAGCAAAGAAAATAACTGTTTTTACTTACAAGCCAAAGAAGCACGTAAAGACAAAGCAGGGTCACAGACAGCCCTATTCACAGGTTCAGATTGAATCTATCAAGGCATAATGATTACCGCCGATTTTTTTAAATCAGGTTCGGTTTTCGTCGGATTTTGTGTAAGCGGTCATTCCGGGTTTTCTAATTCCGGGAAGGATGTAGTTTGCGCGGCGGTTTCTTCAGCCGTTCAGATGTGTGCTAACACTATTACCGACTGCTTCAATGTCAGGGCTGACATTAAAGTGACTGATAATAAAATCAGAGTGAAGCTTCCTCCTGAATCTCATACTGCCGAAAAAATCATTGAGGGGTTATATATCCATCTTGGTTTTATCGCTGAGGATTATGAGGGAACAATCAAAATAACAACTTCGGAGGTGTAATAGAAATGATTAGAATTTCAATGCAGTTTTTTGCACATAAAAAGGGAGTAGGTTCGACAAAAAACGGACGTGACTCTGAGTCAAAACGATTAGGCGCAAAGAAAGCTGACGGCCAGTTAGTTCTTGCCGGCAACATTCTTTATCGTCAGCGTGGAACACATATTCATCCGGGAGCAGGAGTAGGACGCGGTTCAGATGATACATTGTTTGCTCTTGTTAACGGCGTCGTTCGTTTTGAGCGTTTAGGTCGTGACCGCAAAAAGGTTTCTGTTTATCCTGAACAGTAAGAGGGCATAATATTTGCAAAATAAATCCCGAGCTTCAGCTTGGGATTTTTCCATAGCAAGGGGGGCTAAAAATGTTTGTTGATGAGGCGAAAATATATGTAAAGGCCGGCGACGGCGGTGATGGTGCTGTTTCATTTCACCGAGAAAAGTATATAGCGGCGGGGGGACCTGACGGCGGCGACGGAGGAAAAGGCGGCGACGTTGTTTTTGTCGTTGACGACAACCTATCCACCCTTATAGATTTTAGATATAAGAGAAAATATCTTGCAGGAAATGGTGAAAACGGTTCGAAGAAAAATTGTTTCGGCAAAAGTTCTGAGAATCTTATTATAAAAGTTCCCCGAGGAACTGTTGTTAAAGATGCTGAGTCTGGTCGTGTGCTTGCCGACCTTTCGTCCGACGAGCCTGAGGTTATCGCAAGGGGCGGAAAGGGCGGAAAAGGCAACGCTAATTTTGCAACACCGACAAGACAGATTCCAAAGTTCGCAAAGCCTGGCTTTCCGGGTGAGGAATATAATCTTGTGCTTGAGCTGAAACTTCTGGCGGATGTTGGGCTGGTCGGCTTTCCGAATGTCGGAAAGTCAACGCTGATTTCTGTTGTCAGTGCCGCAAAGCCAAAGATAGCGAATTATCATTTCACAACGCTTACACCAGTTCTTGGCGTAGTTAGGACAGACGAGGGTAAGTCATTTGTCATGGCTGATATTCCGGGGCTTATTGAAGGCGCAAGTGACGGGGTCGGGCTTGGGCATGAGTTTTTGCGTCATGTTGAACGCTGTCGGCTAATCATCCATGTTGTGGATGTTTCGGGAGTGGAGGGGAGAAACCCCTGTGATGATTTTGATATTATCAATGCTGAGCTGTCGAATTTTAGTGAAGAGCTTGCTTCACGTCCGCAAATCGTGGCGGCAAATAAATGCGATATGGCTTCACCTGAGCAAATTGAGGAATTCAAGAACTTTGTGATTGAAAAGGGATACAGCTTTTTCCCTGTGTCTGCTGCAACAACTCAAGGGACTAAAGAATTAATCAGAGAAGCTTCATCGATGCTTGAAAAGCTTCCCCCAATAAAGAAATTTGAGCCTGAAAAGCTTTCTGTGGCTGAGCTTGAAGATAAGCTCACGGGTAATGACAGCTTTGAGGTTAAGGTTGAGGATGGCATTTATATGGTTGACGCTCCGTGGATGTGGAAGGTTCTAAGATTTGTCGATATGGACGATTATGAGTCGCTTCAGTATTTTCAGAGGGTTCTCAGAAAGAGCGGTATCATTGATAAGCTTGAGGAAATGGGAATTGAAGAGGGCGATACAGTTTCAATTTTAGGTTTTGAATTTGACTATATGAAGTAAGTGCGGAGATGACATAATGGATTTTTCACTAGAGCAATGGAAGCCTGAATATGCAAACAGCATAGCATTATATGCTAATAATATAAACGTTGCGAATAATTTGAGGAATGTTTTTCCTCATCCATATTCACTTTCTGACGCAGAATTTTATGTGAATATGTGCATTGAGGGGGATAATCAAAAACAGTGCACAAGGGCAATTGTAATAAATGGTGAAGCTGTCGGCAGTATTGGCTTTTTTGTTAAGGATGACGTTTATTCTAAAAGCGCCGAGATAGGTTATTGGCTTGGTGAGCCTTTTTGGGGAAAGGGAATAATGTCCAGAGCAATAAAGCAGCTATGTGATTTAGGCTTTGAGAATTATGATATTGTCAGGATATTCGCCGAGCCATATTCGCACAACATAGGTTCAAGAAAAGCGCTTGAGAAAGCCGGCTTTATATTTGAAGGCGAAATGAAAAAGAGCGTTTTCAAAAATGGGGTGTTCTTTGATTCCTGTGTTTATGCTAATATCAAATAAAGGGTGAGAAATACGAAAATTCTTGAATTAAGAGAAGTCAATCAGTATAGTCCGCTTGCGCTTGCATTTTTAGGTGATGCGGTATATGGTCAGCTTGTTCGTGAAAAGCTTCTGTTAGAGGCAAACCGCCCTGTCGGTCAGCTTCATCAGCTTGCCACAAAAAGAGTATGTGCATCGTTTCAGGCGAAATGCGCCGAAAAACTATTGCCTATTCTGAGTGAAAATGAAACAGAGGTATTAAAACGAGGAAGAAATTCAACGGGAACGACTGTGCCCAAGCATTCCTCGGCGGCTGATTATCGTTATGCGACTGCTCTTGAAAGCCTTTTTGGCTATCTTCATTTGTCCGGACAACAAGGGAGAATCGTCGAGCTTTTCGACGTTATTTGGAATATAGAGGTGGAGTAGATGAATTATTCGGTCGTTTATGCAACCATGTCAGGTCACTCAAAAAAGCTAGCAAACGCTGTTGCCGATGCCTTGTGCGTTTCGGCAGAGAATGTTAAAAACAAGCCTGAAATTATTAATGCGGATGTTCTTTTCATAGTCAGCGGAATTTACAGCGGTGTTGTTTTGCCGGAGCTTTTGAATTTTGTTGAAAAGCTCTCTTCAGAGCAGGTGAAAAAAGCTTGTCTTATTTTCTCCAGCTGTGGAGGGGACTATTCAAAGGTTAATTTAAAAGGAATTCTTCAGAGCAAAGGCATTGAGGTATTAGATGAGGAATACAAATGCCTTGGTGGTTTTCTTGTTATGAAAATAGGTCATCCCAACAAAAAGGAAATTGAGGGTGCCGCTGAATTTGCAAAGAATGTTGCAAAAAAATATAGTGAGTAATTGATACATAAGGAGTGGAATTTATGTCAGGTCATTCAAAATGGAGCAACATAAAGCGCAGAAAGGAAGCTACTGACGGCGCAAAAGCAAAGGTTTTCACAAAAATCGGACGTGAAATTATTGTGTGTGTAAAAGAGGGCGGACCTGACCCGAATAATAACAGTAGACTTCGCGATCTTATCGCTAAGGCAAAATCAAACAACGTGCCGAATGACAATATCGACAGAGTTATCAAGAAGGCGGCGGGTGATAGCGAGAAGGATTCGTATGAGGAGCTTGTCTATGAAGGATACGGACCTTGCGGAATTGCTGTAATCGTTGAATGTCTAACGGATAATAAGAACAGAACCGCCGGCGATATCAGGCATTATTTTGACAAATTCGGCGGGAATCTCGGAACAACCGGCTGTGTCAGCTTTATGTTTACACAGAAAGGTGTTATTATCGCCGAAAACAGCGGATTTGACGAGGATAAGGTTATGGAGGATTGCTTTGAGGCTGGCGCATCTGATTTTAATATTGAGGACGATGTAATTGAAATTACAAGTGATCCGACAGACCTTTCTGCTGCCGCTCAAGCTCTTAGAAATCTTGGCTATAACGTTGTATCTGCTGAAATTGAGCAGGTTCCTTCAACATACACAGCGCTGACGGATGAGGAAGCAATTAAGAAGATGAATCTTCTGCTTGAGCATCTTGAAGATAACGACGATGTGCAGAATGTTTATCACAACTGGGAAATGCCTGATGACGAAGAATAGAAGCAAGGCTTCATTCTAATAAATCCATTATAAGGGAGATGTCAATGAGTCAGACTAACAAACGTATTATTCCGGTGATCGCGGCGATCGCAATTCAGCTTTGCCTTGGAACAGCATATGTATGGAGCATATTCCAAAATGGTGTTGCTCAGAATATTTTTGGCGGCGACAATGCCAAAGCAGGCTTAACTTTTTCAATTCTTCTTGCAACTCTATCAATAGGTAGTACTGTTGGTGGAAAACTTCAGAACAAACTTGGTGTGAGAACAATCGTCATTTCAGGCGGAGTAATTCTTGCAGCTGGATTCTTTTTAGCTTCCTTTGTTACTTCATCAAACCCTTGGCTTTTATGGATTACATACGGTGTTATGGGCGGCGTTGGAATGGGCTTTACATATTCGACAACTATTGCCTGTGCACAGAAATGGTTTCCTGACAAAAGAGGTCTTATCACAGGAATAATTGTCGCATCTCTCGGCTTTGGCGGCGTTGTATTCACGCCTGTCATTGAGGGATTCATCAAGGCTTTCGGCGGGGCTGCCGTAGGTGAGCTTAAAACCTTCAGAGCGCTTAGCTTGATTTTTATTATTGTGTGTACGGCTGGCGGATTATTCATTAAGAACCCTCCCGCTGGATATCTCCCGGCTGGATATACACCGCCTGCAGTTGGTTCTTCAAAAGCAACAGTTGATTATTTGCCGTCACAGGTTCTCAAAATGCCTCAGTTTTATCTTACTACCTTTGCGCTGATGCTGGCTTGCATGGGCGGACTAATGATGATAGGCTTTGCAAAGCCTATTGCAATAGCAAAGGGTATGGAATCAACAGCAACCTTAGGGGTGCTTAGTATTTCTATGTTTAATTCCTTTGGCCGTCTTTTCTGGGGTGGAGTATCAGACAGACTAGGAAGAAAGACAACAATTATTATCCTTTTGGCGGGAACGGCAGTTCTTTCATTGTTTGTGAACCTTGCGACCGGATATTTTATTTACGTATTAGTCGGATTTATTGGATTCTTCTACGGCGGTTTTTTAAGCAATTTCCCTGCATTTACAGCCGATTTGTTCGGTTTAAAGAATATGGCAACGAATTACGGAATGGTACTTCTCGGCTTTGGTGTGGGTGCTGTGGCATCTTCATATATTGCGGGACATTATAAGAATATTGCTGCTAATGACATAAACCTGATGTTCCCGGCGTTCATCATTGCGTCGGTAGCGGCAGTTGCATCTATTCTCCTTGTTCTATTAATTAAGAAGCCTGCCAAAAACTAATAATCAACAAAAAAACGGACTTTTTGTCCGTTTTTTTAATATCAAGCAAAATTACTAAATACATAAAAGTCTTGAAATATTCGCAATAATTGCGCAAATTGCTATTCCCGCAACAGTAGGGAGAATTATAGAAACAAGCGTCCATTTTAGGCTGTTTGTTTCTTTTTTTATTGTCAGACAGGTTGTCGAGCAAGGGAAATGCAGAAGAACAATTACAAGCATGCATATTGCAGTGGTTGCGCTCCAGCCATTTGTTATGAACAGTGTTTTTAGTGCAGTAAGCGACTCAAGCTCTGTCAGGGAGCCGCCTGATGAATATGCCATTATTATAATAGGAATAACAATTTCATTCGCCGGAAAGCCAAGTATGAAAGCAAGAACAATTACACCGTCAAGGCCTATGAACTTTCCAAACGGGTCGAGAAATTCTGAGCAGTGTTTTAACAGGCTTAAATCACCAAGCGTAATATTAGCCATTAACCAGATAATTAACCCTGCGGGAGCCGCAACACACACCGCACGGACAAGGACGAAAAGAGTTCTGTCAAAAATAGAGCGGACAATAACCTTTCCGACCTGCGGCATTCGATAGGGAGGAAGCTCAAGTGCGAAAGAAGAAGGAATCCCCTTCAATAGAGTTTTCGACAGTAGTTTTGATGCAATTAATGTCATGAAAACGCCAGTCGCAACTACTCCAATAAGTATTAGTGCGGAAACTCCTGACATAACTGCGCCTGCCCCGGCGGTTATAAAAAACATGGCTATTATAGCGATAAGAGCAGGAAACCGCCCGTTGCAGGGAACAAAATTATTTGTTAAAACGGCAATAAGCCTTTCACGCGGCGAATCAATAATTCTGCACCCTATTACACCGCAGGCATTACACCCAAACCCCATGCACATGGTAAGTGATTGTTTGCCGTGAGCGCCTGATTTTCTGAAATATTTGTCCATATTAAATGCTATTCTTGGCAGATACCCTGAATCCTCCAATATGGTAAACAGAGGGAAAAATATAGCCATGGGGGGGAGCATGACGGCGACTACCCATGATACTGTTTTAAATACGCCTTGAATAAGTATGCCCTCAAGCCATATGGGGGAGCCAATTGAGAGCATGAGGTGGGACAGCTTATCTTGAATTGTGAAAAGAAAGCCTGATAACAGCATTGACGGATAGTTTGAGCCGGTTATTGTCAGCCAGAATATAAGCCCGAACATTAAGAGCATGACAGGAATGCCTGTGATGGGGGAAGTAAGAATCTTGTCGAGCTTTCTTTCGCGGTAATTGTAGCAGGTGTTTTCGTAATTGACACAGAAATGCGCAATCTCCTCTGCTCTATTAATAATTCCTGAAACTATCAAGTCGTCTAGATCTTCAGCACTGATGTTATTTATATAGAGCATTTCGGAAGCCTTTTCACTGGCTGAATACACCTCAGGGTTTTCTGTTATATCAAAGCCGAGATACTGTTCGAGTGAGGCTTTTAGCTTTTCATCGAGCGTTAAAAGCCTCAGAGAAAGCCAACGTGCATTTATTTTGTCGGATACGGCTTTTTTTACAGGTGGGAGGAGTAATTCAACTGCTTGCTCAATTATTTCATCATAATGGAGTTTTACGCTAAAGGTTTTGATTTTTTTATCAGTAACAAGACTAATATTTTCTTTTAATTCATCAAGGCCCTTTGCGGAGCGCGCACTTGTTCCGACGACAGGAACGCCTAACCTGAGCGAAAGCTCGTCAAGGTCAATATGTATTTTCTTTTTTTTTGCTTCGTCTTGAAGATTGACGCAGACAACAACATCTTTTGTGATTTCAAGAATCTGAAGAACAAGGTTTAGATTTCGTTCAAGACAGGTTGCGTCGCATACCACAACAACAGCGTCAGAGCCACCAAAACAAATAAAATCACGGGCAATTTCCTCTTCGACCGAGCTTGAAAGAAGTGAATATGTACCGGGAAGATCAGTCAGAATAAAGTCTTTGCCTGAAAAACTGAATCTTCCTTGAGCATTGCTTACCGTCTTTCCGGGCCAGTTTCCGGTGTGCTGGTTCATGCCGGTCAGCTCATTGAAAACTGTGCTTTTTCCGACATTTGGATTTCCCGCTAGAGCAATGCAAATTTCGTTTCCGCTTTTTTTAACCAAGGCATCGGTTACTGCCGAGCTTCCAGTTGAACTTAAAGTCAGTCCCATATTCACCCTCCAAAACTTTTTTACTGGAAACACAAGAGTGCTTCCAGTATAGATTAGCTTAAATATTTGACGGTTATTTTCTGTGCATCTGAATCTCTAAGGGCTATCAGTGCGCCTCTTATGTAGTATGCAACAGGGTCACCTGACGGACTTCTTAGAACGGCTTCAACTGTTGTTCCGTTAACAAGCCCAAGGTCAAGCATACGACGACGTTCATTTCCTGATGAAGAAACGCAAACAACTTCGCATTTTTTTCCGACAGGAAGCATTGATAAAGGTATAGTTTCGATTGTATTCATATTTATCTCCTAAAATCTGTATATTATTGTACTGAGGAAAAAAAGTTTCCCTAAGCTAATATATGCATATACAGTAAATATGTTACGCATATAATTAGATAAACGGGGTGATTTTAATGAATGAGCAGTTTCATACGGCAAGAGGCTATGAAATAATAGCACAAGCAAGCAGTGAGCTTTCGCCTTCTGTTGAGGATTATATGGAAATGATTTATAGAATAATAAAAAACAGCGAATTCACTCGAGTGAGTGAAATCGCTGACTTGCTAAACGTAAGACCCTCGTCTGTATCAAAAATGCTGACAAAGCTCTCATCGCTAAAGCTGATTAACTATGAGAAGTACGGGGTAATAACGCTGACAGACGACGGAATAAATCTCGGAGAATACCTTCTCTGGCGGCATAATACAATTACTGATTTTTTTGAAATGCTCCTCGGAAAAGGCAACAAGCAAGCATTTGTCGAGGCTGAGCTTTCAGAGCATATATTCCAAGCAGAAACAGTTAAAAAGCTTGAATGGCTTGTGGAGAAGTATTCTAAGGAGATAAGTGAGCAGCTTGGCACTTAAATATACACTATATTACATTACAAAGCCACCGTTAACTCCAAGAACCTGCCCTGTAATAAACGACGCTTTGTCAGAAGCAAGAAAAAACACAGCACCGGCAATATCAGATGGAGTGCCAATGCGCTCAAGCGGTGTTTCGTTTCTAAGACATTCAAGCTCATCGTCGCTAAGATTTGAAAGCATATCAGTTTTAATTATTCCTGGGCAAATACAGTTTACATTTATACCGCTTGGCGCAAGCTCTTTTGCGAGAGCTTTAGTGAGGCCTATTACAGCGGACTTAGAGGCGGAATAGATAACCTCACATGAAGCTCCAACCTGTCCCCACATTGAAGAAATGTTAATGATCGTTCCACCTTTTTTGTTAATCATATAAGAAATTGCACATTGACAGCAATTAATTACTCCTTTAACATTTACACCGAAAACACGCTCATATTCTTTATCGGTCACATCATTAAAAAGCCCAGTAGAGCTTACCCCCGCATTATTAATCAAAATATCAACGCCACCGAACTTGTCAGACACCTCCAAAAAAGCAGATTTTACAGATTCGCGCGAAGAAACATCACATTTGACAGCAAAAACATTGCTATAAGACCTCAAGATTGATTGTACTAGATTTTCACTAGTACTACTATTATATGAAAAAACAACATTGAAATTGTATTGTGCAAATTGATGAACGATTTCAGCGCCTATTCCACGTGAACCGCCTGTAATAAATACCGTTTTTCTCATAACTTCCCCCGTATTTTAAATAAAGAATAATATTGGTGCATAAATTATACTATCATGTGAGGGAATATAATTCAAGTGGGTTAATAAATATTAAACGTTTAAATTTGTATAAAAGTAAGTCGCTTCCAAATAGAAAATTTCATAAAAGAAAAGAGTGATCAATTATTAATGATTATATACAAAAAAAATTTATGATATAATTAGTTTATAAGCATAATTGTTAATACAACCAATTTGAAAAATGATTTTATATAGAAATTGCCAAACAAAGGCAAAACAGAAAGAAAAGCTGATAAAGTTACAAATCGGTAACAGAATACATGGCAATAGTAACAAAAAAAATATTTCAATAGTCAAAACTGCACAAATTTTTCGTTAAGAATTGTTATACAATTAACATATTTAGTGACAAGCAAAATATTTTTTGATAAAAATGCTTGATATTCTTGCTGGAATACTGTATATTTTACTTACGGAAACGATTGAAAAATTTCTTGAAGGGCGGAACGATGATTTGGTTTCATTGAAAGATATTTCAGCAAGGTGCGGAGTATCTATTGCGACAGTAAGCAAAGCATTGAACAACCATAAAGACGTTAGTGCCACTACTAAAGAGAATATTAATCGTGTTGCCAAAGAAATGGGCTATTTCCCGAATTCACAGGCTAGAGCGCTTAAGACTAACCGTACATATAACCTTGGCGTAATGTTTTTAGACGAGGCTGATAGTGGCCTGACTCATGATTTTTTCTCGCGAGTTCTTAACAGCTTTAAAAAAGAAGCTGAAAACAACGGCTATGACATTACTTTTATTAATAAGGATTTAGGCGGTCAAAAAATGTCTTTTTATGAGCATTGCCGATATAGAAATGTCGATGGCGTGCTGATTGCCTGCATTGATTTCAAGGATCCTGATGTTTATGAGGTTGTCAACGGCGAGATTCCAGTGGTTACTATTGACCATATGTTTGACAATCATTCATGTGTGCTTTCTGATAATAGACAAGGCATTAAAGCATTGTTTGATTATGTATATAGTATGGGGCACAGAAAAATCGCGTTTATTCAGGGGAACAAATCCTCTGTATCAGATAACAGGTTGATAGGCTTTTATAAGGCTATGTCAGATTACAACATCCCGGTTGATAGCAATTTTATTGTTTCGGGTGATTTTCACAACATAGAAATGACAGCTGATCTTACAAAACAGCTGGTTAACCTTCCTGAACCGCCGACCTGTATTTTTATGCCTGATGATATATCTGCTGTTGGCGGAATCCGTGCAATAGAAGAATGCGGATTAAATATACCTGAGGATATTTCTATAGTGGGATATGACGGCATAAGACTTGCAAATTTGATCAAGCCTTCACTCACAACCTATAAGCAGGATACTGACGCAATAGGCTTACAAGCTGCAAAACAGCTTATTTCACTTATTGAAAAGCCGCAAACTGTTTTCACTGAATCCACTGTAATTACAGGGAAGCTTGTAATAGGCGGTTCTGTGAAAAATATCTCGGGGGAACCCTAATTGTTTTGAGCATTATTATTTAACATATAATGCATTTTTAAGGAGGAAGAATACTTATGAGAAACTTGAAAAAGACATTAGCAATGCTGTTGTCTCTCGTAATGGTCGGCGCTGCATTCGTTGGATGCAAAGACGACGGCGATAGCACAGCAACAACAACAGCTGCTCCTGGTGGAGACGCTACAACAACTGCTGCAGTTGTTACACCAGCTGAAGACACAGGTAAGGTACTTACAATTTACTGCTGGAACGAAGAGTTCAAAGCACGTTTTGAGAAGTTCTACACAGTACCCGCTGGTATCACTGTTAACTTCGTAATAACACCAAACGAAGGCAACCAGTATCAGAACAAGCTTGACCAGGATCTTCTTAATCCCGGATCAGAGCCAATCGACATTTTCCTTGTAGAAGCTGACTACGCTAAGAAGTATGTAAACTCTGATTTCTCACTTGACATTAAGTCAATCGGAATCACAGATGCAGACATAGCTAATATGTATGACTACACACTTGAAGCTTGTACAGATGCAAACGGCGTTATCAAGGGTCTTTCATGGCAGGGCTGCCCTGGTCTGTTCATCTACAGAAGAAGCATAGCTACTGCTGTATTCGGCACAGATGATCCTGCACAGATTCAGGCTAAGGTTGCTGACATGGATAAGTTTGATGCAACTGCTGCTGAGCTTAAGGCTGCTGGCTACTACATGATGGGAAGCTATGATGATTCATACAGAATCTATTCAAATAACGTATCTGCACCTTGGGTTGACGCTAACAAGAAAGTTTCAATCGACGCTAAGCTCATGGAGTGGGTTGACGATATGAAAGCTTCAACAGACAATGGCTACAACCAGAAGGATGGTCTCTGGGGCAACATGACAGGTGACTGGGGAACTGGCTTTACTCCTACAGGTAAAGTATTCGGTTACTTTGGTCCTGGCTGGTTCATTGATTTCTGCATGGGCGACACAACAGTAGGCGACTGGGCTGCTTGTGAAGGCCCTGCTGCATACACATGGGGCGGAACATGGGTTGTACCTGCTAAGGGTACAGACAACGCTAACCTCGTTGCAGACGTTATGAAGACATTAACTTGCGACCAGGAAACACTTCTTAATATCGTTGATGAGTACGGCGATTTTGTTAACAATGAGCCTGCTATGCAGGAAGTTGCTGCTAGCGATTACGCTAACACAATGCTCGGCGGACAGAACCACATCGCATTGTTCTCAGCTTCAGCTTCAAAGGCTAGCATGGCTAACATCTCTGCATATGACCAGGGCTGTAATGAATCATTCCAGACTGCTATGCACGACTATTTCGCTGGCACAGTAACTAAGGAAGAAGCTATCGAGAACTTCTATACTGCAATTCTTGAGCTTTATCCTGACCTAACTAGATAATTTTTTCTCTAAATAATTTATTGTTGATAAGGGGCGGGCCTAGCCCGTTCCTTATCATTTCTTTTATAGGTACTTAATAAACTCGGAGGAAAGGGTATACGTGTTTTAGCGTTATACGGTGGTGATATATATGATTTCTCCTCTTTCACGCAGAAGATCCATCAGCTATTCAAAATGGGGTTATTTTTTTATTTTCCCTTTTTTTGCTGTTTATGCTGTTTTTGCATTAGTTCCATTATTTAACACCATTTACAATAGTTTTTTTAAAAACTATATGGCAGGTCTTTCTCATGTTGGTCCTGAATTTATTGGTCTTGAAAATTATAAGACTATTTTTGCTGCTGGAAGTGATTTGTTAAAATACTTCCAAAACACATTTATTATTTGGATAATTGGATTTATCCCTCAGTTAGTAATATCATTACTTTTGGCATCATGGTTTACAGATTTAAGATTGAAATTAAAAGCTACTGGCTTTTTTAAGGTAGTAATATATCTGCCAAACATTATCATGGCAGCCGCTATATCAATGCTATTCTATACCATTTTCGCTTCATCCGGCCCTGTAAACACTGTTCTTGTTGACCTCGGAGTAATTAAGGAGCCTTTTGTGTTCGTTGAGAGCATTAAAGGAACCCGACTGATTATATCCGGCATTAACTTTCTAATGTGGTATGGTAATACTACTATAATGCTTATGGCTGCGATTATGGGTATTGACACTTCATTGTATGAATCTGCTCAGATTGACGGTGCAAATCCATCGCAGACTTTCAGAAAAATTACAATTCCTCTTATTCGACCGATTCTTCTTTATGTAATTGTTACTTCACTTATCGGTGGTATTCAGATGTTTGATATTCCTAACATCTTTACAAACGGAAAGGGTAATCCTAACAGAACTAGCATGACTGTTGTAATGTTCTTAAACAACCACTTGTTTAGTAAGAACTATGGTATGGCTGGTGCAGTATCTCTGGTATTATTCTTGGTTGCCGCTGTTCTTAGTATTATTATCTTCTATATGCTGCGTGACAAGGATGCTAGAAAGAAGAAATCCAGAACGAGGAGGGGGGCGTATTAACTATGAGAAACACATATGATATAGCAGGGGACAATGATAAGAAAGTGTTAACTGTACGACGTGTTATTAGTTATACGGTTTTGATTTTATTGACAATTATTTCCCTTCTTCCATTCTTCATTTTGGTTATCAACTCAACTAGATCGCATGCGGATATTTCTACTATGGGTTTTTCTTGGTTGCCCGGTGGGTCTTTCATTAAAAACTTTAAGAATGTTTTAAACAGCGAAGAAATGCCAATTATGCGAGGAATGCTTAACAGCTTAATTGTTGCTCTATCAAGCTCTGCTTTGTGTGTATATTTTTCTTCATTCACAGCTTATGGAATACATGTTTATGATTTCAAGCTTAGAAAAGTAGCATTCACGTTTATAATGATTATAATGATGGTACCGACACAGGTTTCAGCGTTGGGCTTCATTAAAGTTGTTAGAAAATTTGGCATGCTTGATACATTTTGGCCTCTTATTCTACCTGCAATAGCTGCTCCTATCACCTTCTTCTTTATGAAGCAGTACATGGAAAGCTCCTTGCCGCTTGAAATAGTAGAGGCAGCGCGTATAGACGGTTGTAATGAGCTTAAAATATTTAACAAAATTATTATGCCCATTATGAAACCGGCAATTGCGGTTCAGGCGATATTCACCTTTGTTGCTGGTTGGAATAACTACTTCATTCCTGCACTGGTACTTAGTAAAAAAGAAGTAAAGACACTTCCTATTTTGATTGCTATGCTGAGAAGTGCCGACTGGCTTAAGTTTGATGTGGGTCAAGTTTATTTCTTGATCATGTTATCAATTATGCCTGTTGTTGTAGTGTATCTGCTACTCTCAAAATTCATTATTCGTGGTGTTACGCTCGGAAGCGTAAAAGGCTAATAAATATTTCAAGGCGTCATTATTCGTGACGCCTTGTTATTTTTTTTGTATATTCATTATCAATTCCGCAAAACTTTAATTTAGAAAGCGAGTATATTTCGCTGGATAGCGCATCAATTTCCGAGAAATGCTTAGCAGCTAAACTAGTATTTGAAAGCTTTGATAGGGATACCGAAAATGGAATAGTTGCTTTGTGTTTTGTGTCTGCGAGAATTTCTCGCCCTTTTTCGTTTAGTGCAAGAATCCGCCCATATGGCGGGAGAATATCAAAATCGCTTTTTTGAATTCCAAGAAGTGCATACATCATAATCCGACGGATTCTTGAAAGTGTGAAGCATTTTGTTTTTATGTGCAATAATAAATCGCTAAAATCAGATGTGGATTTTGCCCCGATAATTATACGTTGAGCTAATCCGTTCTTACAGTCGGGAAGAATGTCAAAATCACTTTTTTTCATACTAAGAAGTTTATAATATACAACCTTCTCAAGATTTGATATTGATGAATAGTTTCCAGCTGCAATTTCTTCGAAAAAAATATTATAGCATTCCTTTGGGATGAATTTTTTTATACTTTCACCGCATAGAATAAGCTTTCTTAGCATTGAAGCGCTGGCAAATTCATCATACAATAACTGACTGTCATGAGCCACCGCATTTCTTTTAATAGAAACGGGCTCAATTTCGCTTTTAGAGTTTTTCAATGCCTTAACATATTCTATTGCAAGTACGTTGTTTGGGCTGTCAAAAACTGAAGCTGTTTCTTTTGAATACTTCGTTTTAATCAGTGTATGCATTGCTGAAGGGTATGATATTCCTGAAGCAATAATTTTTTTGAACTCATCACTATTTGTTAGCTGCTCTGAAGCTTGCGCTGCGCTTTCTATTAAATTTATGCTGCCGCATTCTGTTCCGAATGAAAGCATATTAACATTTCCCAGTGAATTCAGTATATGGATTGCTCCTTTGGCGAAAAGCTCCGCCGATGCAATGCTGTACGGCGCAGGAAGCTCAATCACAAGGTCAGCGCCACCTTCAAGTGCCGCCTGTGCTCTTACGTGCTTATTAAATATTGCTACATCGCCACGTTGCACGAAATTTCCGCTCATAACCGCAACAATATGTGTTGCACCAGCCTTAATAGACTCATCAATTTGATACTTATGACCATTGTGGAAAGGGTTATATTCACAAATTATTCCGCATATCTTCATCAAGTTATCCTTTCGAGTGAAAAATTAAGATAGTTATTGTAAATTTCGCTGAAAATAGCTAAAAAAACTTGCTTTTTCATGCCTAATGTAATAATATATAATAATGATAAATATGTCAAGGATTTTTGGAGGTTAAAATTAAATGATTATTCTCGTTATCAATGCAGGAAGCTCATCATTAAAGTATCAAATAATTGATATGAGCAATGAACTAGTGTTAGCAAAAGGAAACTGCGAAAGAATTGGTATCGGCGGAAAGATTTCACACAAGACTCACGATGGACGTGCATATGCTTGCGATTGCGATTTCCCGACACACACCGAGGCTTTTCAAAAGGTAGTTGAGGTAATAACATCAAGCGAGGCTTCAGTTATTAAAAGTATGAATGAAATTTCTGCTGTTGGTCATCGTATCGTTCAGGGTGCTGAAATTTTTAGCACTACAACTATTGTTACAGATGAAGTTATTGATCAGATTGATGCGCTTTCTGAGCTTGCTCCGGTTCACAATCACCCTCACGCACTTGCGTTAAGAGCATGCAAAAGCGTACTTCCTGAAAATGTTCCTCAGGCAGTTGTATTTGACACAGCCTTTCATCAGACACTTCCAGAAAAAGCATTTATGTACGCTTTGCCATATGAGTGCTATGAAAAGTACCATGTTAGAAAATATGGTTTCCACGGGACATCCCATAGATACGTTTCAGGTGAGCTAGCAAGGCTCATGAACAAAAAACCGGAGGATCTTAAAATTGTATCCTGTCACTTGGGCAACGGATCTTCAATATGTTGTGTAAACGGCGGAAAATCTGTTGACACATCAATGGGCTTTACCCCTCTTGACGGTCTAATTATGGGAACGCGCTGTGGCTCTGTTGATGCTTCGGCTGTGCTTTTTGTTGCTAAGAAAAAGGGCTTTACACCTTCTGAAATGAGCGATTATTTAAACAAACAGTGCGGATTTTTAGGCGTGTCGGGTATTTCTTCTGATAATCGTGATATTACTTCAGCAGCGGAGCAGGGCGACCATCACGCAAAGCTTGCAGCTGAAATTCTTCGCTATCAGATAAAAAAATACATCGGCGCATACACCGCTGTAATGAACGGTCTTGACGCTGTTATTTTTACAGGTGGAATCGGTGAGAATGCTGCTGATTTGAGAGAAACTGTATGCCGTGACATGGATTTCTTTGGTATCAAAATTGATGAGAAGCTTAATAAGGAAATGAACGGCAAGCTTTGCAACCTCACAGCTGAGGGTGCAAGAGTCCAGACGTGGATATTGCCGACTAATGAGGAGCTTTTGATTGCTCGCGATACTCTTGAGCTTATTTCAAAATAATCTTTAAAGAATATAATGCCCATTACGAATTCGTGGTGGGCTTTATTTTTTCAAACATTTTATCAAATTTTATATATTTAGGTTGAAATACCCAGTTTTAAATGATATACTATTGAAAATGAGTTTTGTTATATAAGAGAGGGTTTAATGAAGTTAACACATTTATCAGATTTGCATTTAGGAAAGCATGTAAATGGTTTTTCAATGCTTGAGGATCAAAAATATATCATTATAAAGATTTTGAATATCATTGACGATGAAAAGCCAAGCGGTGTAATTATTGCAGGAGATATTTATGACAAAAGCATTCCGCCGACCGAGGCTGTACTGTTGTTTGATAATTTTCTGTTTGAGCTTTCAAAGCGAAATATGAAGGTTTTTATCATCGGTGGAAATCATGATTCTTCAGAGAGGCTTTCGTTTGCGTCTAGACTGATAAGCAACAGCGGAATTTACATTTCTCCTGTCTATAACGGAAATGCAATAACGGTAAAGCTTGAAGATGAGTATGGTGAGCTGGAGGTTTTCTTGCTACCGTTTATTAAGCCGACTATAATAAAGTCTGTTTTTCAAGATGAAGGAATCAACACATATACAGACGCGGTGAGGATTGCGATAGAGCATATGAGCATCAATCCGCAAAGCAGGAATATTATTGTCACACACCAGTTTGTAACAGGCTCTGAAACCTGCGAATCTGAAGAAATTTCGATTGGGGGCACTGATAATGTTGACTGCTCGGTGTTTGAACCTTTTGACTACGTTGCACTCGGGCATCTTCATGGGCCACAGTCTGTAAAACGAAATGCAGTAAGATACTGCGGAACGCCATTAAAATATTCTTTTTCGGAGGTTCATCATAACAAGTCAGTTACTGTTATTGAGCTAAAAGAGAAAGGCAATATTAAAATTAATGCGGTTTCGTTGACACCAAAAAGGGATTTGGTTGAAATCAAGGGCAGGTACAATGAGCTTGCGCTCAAGGAGTATTATAGTAAGCTTAATACCGATGATTATTATCACATTACGCTTACTGATGAAGAGGACATACCCTTTGCTATCGGAAGGCTAAGGGCGATTTATCCAAACATTATGAAGCTTGATTATGACAATAAACGCACACGCTCTGATTCTGTGCTTGCTATTGAAAAAAATATTGAGCAGAAAACTCCGGACGAATTATTTTATCAGTTTTATGAAGCTCAAAACGGCAGTACTGTTTCTGAGCAACAGAAAAGTTATATCGGTGAATTGATAAAAAGCATTTGGGAGGTATAAATGAGACCGGTTAAGCTAACCATGACTGCTTTTGGCCCTTATTCAGGAAAGACTGTAATTGATATGAGCAAGCTTGGAACAAAAGGACTGTATCTTATTACAGGCGATACAGGCGCCGGAAAAACAACGATTTTTGATGCGATAACCTATGCACTTTATGGGCAGGCGAGCGGTGAAAACAGAGAAACCTCAATGCTAAGAAGCAAGTATGCAGATAAGGAAACCGAAACTTCAGTCGAGTTGATATTTGTATATTCAGGGATGGAGTATTCAGTTTTAAGGTCCCCCGAGCAAGAGTATACTTCAAGTCGGGGAACTTTAAGAAAGAAGTCCGCCGATGCCACGCTTGTGTATCCTGACGGAAGAGTAATAAACGGCCACAAAATCGTTAATGAAGAAATTAAAAATATTTTGGGAATTGACAGAAATCAGTTTTGTCAGATTGCGATGATTGCTCAGGGCGCATTTTTACAGCTACTTTTCTCTTCAACTGAAGACAGAAAGAAAATATTCAGGCAGATTTTTAATACTGAGCCTTATGACAAGCTTCAAAGAGTGCTTAAAGAGGAAGCTTCAAAGCTGTTTCATGAATTCGACGCTCAGAAAAAAAGCATCAGTCAGTATATTCAAGGAATAGTTTGTCGGACGGACAGTGTACTTTCTCTTGAACTTGAGGATGCAAAGTCGGGGAAAGCAACGGTTGATGAAACCTTAGCTGTACTCAATCGAATAATCGAAGAGGATGAAAAGGAACAAAAGCAACTTGATGAAACCCTTCAATATACTGAAAAAGCATTAGGCGAAGTAACAAATTCACTTAATCGGGCTTTTGATTTAGAAAAAATCAAAATATCGCTTGAGAACGAAAAAAAGCAGTACATAGAGAAGCTTGCACTTTTTGATCAAAGCTCTGCTTTGCTTAATGAAAATAAGCAAAATGAAATTAAGATTACTGAGGCCTCAGATATTATTGCCACATTAAAGAGCAAGCTTTCACAATATGACGAATATGAAGAGAAGAAAATTATTCTTGCTGAAAAAAGAAATGAATATTCTGAAATTCAAAAGATAATTCTCCTAAAAAAGTCTGAGCATGAAAAGCTTAAGGGTAAATTTGACAGAATGAAATCAGAGCTTGAGCTCCTTTTGAATGCAGGAACTCAAAGAGAAATTTTAAACAGTAAAAAGGAAAAGCTTGATGCCACAAGCGAAAGAATGAAGAGGCTAGCAAGTGAATATAACGAGTATTGTGTTGCTTCAAAAAAACTGTTAATAGAAGAGCAACAGTACAAAAAGCTTTCAGCTGACTTCAACGAGGCTCAGAACGATTATCAAAAAAAATATCAAGCGTTTCTTGACGAACAGGCTGGAATTCTTGCTAGAGAGCTTAAGGACGGTCAGAAATGCCCTGTTTGTGGCTCTGAATCTCATCCGCATCCCGCAAGCATTTCAATGAATGCACCGAGTGAAGCTGAGTTGAAAATTCTGAAAGCCAAATATGACAAATTACAAGCGGACGCTTCTACCTCCAGCTTATCCTGCGGTGAGCTTCGTGGAAGTACAAACGCAATAAAGACCGAGCTTGAAAAGCATATCCTCGATTTGTTTGGTGAGTGTGATTTGGCGGATTTTAAGAATTATATTATTATAAAGATTTCTGAAATTGGCGCTGAAATAAAAGATGTCGTTTCTAAAATTGAAGTTGAGGATAAAAATATCTTTAGGAAAAAGCAAATTGAAAGTCAGCTGACGCAAGGCGAGAATGAACTCAAAGAGAAAGAAACGCTAGTTCTTGAGCTTGAAAAAAAGAAGGTTTCACTAGAAAGCGATATCACA
Organism: Bacillota bacterium; assembly: GCA_023439835.1. Taxonomy (GTDB): domain Bacteria; phylum Bacillota; class Clostridia; order Oscillospirales; family Ruminococcaceae; genus SZUA-444. Next base: position 223,526 of record JAEXUW010000020.1, read on the forward strand.
AACATTCAACAGGCGATAAGTGAGCTTGAGAAAAAGCTGGATTTTGACAGCAGAGAAAAGGCGCTGATGAATATTAAATCGCTTGAGGCTAAGCGAAATTTTCAAAAAGCTGAGCTTGAAAAGGCACAAAAGGCATATGATGATTTAAAATCTGCAGTTTCTTTATCTGATGGGAAGATTAAGCTTCTTTCAGAGCAGATAAAGAATTCGCAGGAAATTGATATTTCCGTCGAAACAGCAAAGCGCGACAAGCTTTCGGGGGAACGAAATTATCTTCATGAACAGAAAACCAATACAGCTTCAAGAATAATAATTAACAAAGGTGCCTTATCTAATATAACTTCTCAGAATAGTAAGGCGGGCGAGATTGAAAAGCGTTTTATCTGGATGTCATCTCTTTCAGACACAGCGAATGGCACAATCAAGCAAAAGGAAAAAATCATGCTTGAAACATTCGTTCAGATGACTTATTTTGATCGCATTATTTCGAGGGCAAATTTAAGATTTATGGTTATGTCGGGCGGTCAATATGAGCTTATCAGGCGGATGGATTTTGAAAATCTAAAAGGGCAGAAGGGCCTTGAGCTTGATGTTATTGACCATTATAACGGAACACAAAGAAACGTAAAAACGCTTTCAGGGGGCGAGTCCTTTATTGCGTCTTTGTCGCTAGCGCTTGGTCTTTCTGATGAAATTCAGTCATCGACGGGCGGAATAAAGCTAGACACAATGTTTGTTGACGAGGGATTCGGCTCACTTGACGAGGAGGCTCTTTCACAGGCGATAAATGCATTATCCGGCTTGAGTGAGGGCAATAGGCTTGTAGGGATTATTTCTCATGTTTCTGAACTGAAGCAGAGAATCGACAGGCAGATAGTTGTCACAAAGGACAAAACAGGCGGAAGCATCGTTAAAATTGTTTGCTGATGAGAAGCTTTTACGATCTTTCCATGAAATTCATGGGGGAGAGGTTTGAGTAAATATCATTTTTGAGCGATAAAGGTGAGATTATGTTGCGCCCGTATTTGCTTTTTAGATAATCAGAAACCTCCTCAAGTTTTTCGATTTTTCTTATTTTTTCAGAATCTTCAAAAAGGTTAAGCTGACCGCAGTTTAAAGATGGGCTGAGGTTTATTGCGCGCACGCCAAGAGCACGCACGTTCTTTTCCCATTTGAAATTTTCAGAAAAAAGCCCGAATGCCGCTTTTGAAAGCTGAATTGAGGTTCTTGACGGTGAGCAGAGTGTGCACTGAAATTCCTTATACAATAAATCCTCCGTTTTGACTGATACCACAACTCCGCCGGCGGAAAGGTTGTAGCTTCTCAGCCGTTGTGCCACCTTTTGTGAAAGCTTCAGAAGAACAGTCCAGACTTGACAGCAGTTTGTGAGGTCTGCCGTACAGGTTGTGCTGTTGCCGACAGATTTGATTTCTCTTCGGTAATTCTGATGGGTTACCGGCGAATCATCAAGCCCGTTCGCAAACCGCCACAGCTGAATTCCGCATACGCCGAATAGTCTTGAAAGAAAATCAGGTGAAGTTTCTGCAAGTTCGCCGATTGTGTTTATTTGATATTTTTTAAGTCGAGAGCTTGTTGCCCGACCAACCCCTAAAAGGTCTGAGCAGGGGAGCCCCCATATTTTTTCCTTAAAGCCCTCATATGGAATAATTGTTATAGCGTCAGGTTTTTTCATATCGCTTCCAAGCTTTGCGAAAATTTTATTAAAGCTTACGCCCACTGAAATCCTAAGCCCAAGCTCTGATTTCACTGTTTCTTTAATGGTGTATGCAATATTCTCACCTTTGCCGAAAAGCCGTTCAGAGCCTGTGACATCAAGCCAGCACTCATCGATCCCGAATGGTTCAATCAAATCGGTGTATCTCGTATAAATTTCATAGGTTTTCTTTGAAAACTCCTCGTAAAGCGAATGGCGGGGAGAGACGATGACAAGGGCGGGACATTTTTGTTTTGCTTGCCAGATAGCTTCTCCCGTTGAAACACCGGTTGCTTTTGCAAGATCATTTTTAGCGAGTACGATTCCGCGACGCTCTTCAATATTCCCGCATACTGCGACGGGAACATTCATGAGCTCGGGATTTAAAAGGCACTCAACAGACGCATAAAAATTATTCAGATCACAATGAAGAATAGTTCTCATCTTATTTACCTCGAACAAATGTTCTATTTTATAAAAGTATATCACATTCAAATAGAGATGTAAATACCTTACAAGAACAAATGTTTATTAATTTTTGATTAATAAGTCTAAGAAGTGATGAAGGCTGTGACAGAATGAAGAAGGAAGAAAAAAAGCTTGTTTTCGTGTTAGCGGTATTTTTTATCAGCGCCGTTGCAATACTTTTAATACGAAACAATTATAATACTGATGATGAAACTGCGGTTGTGTATTATACAAACACAGCTGTGCTTTCTCAAGATGAAAAGAGCTATACTGATACGGAAGTATCGTCTGTGAGTGTTATTTTCCCTGTTGATATCAATAATGTAACAAAAGAGCAACTTATGTATATTGACGGAGTGGGCGAAAAAACAGCCACATCAATAATAAGCTATCGCATTGAAAACGGTGGCTTTGTTTTAATGGAGCAACTTCTCGAAATCGACGGAATTGGGCAAAAAACATATGAAAAGCTCTTAAATTATCTTTATGTTTCGATAGATAGCACAGTCACTTCACAGTCAATCACCCAAAGCACAGTCAAGCCAGAAACCACAGCTTTCCCAACACAAACCACAGTGCCGTTGACAAGCGAAACAACGACAGTTACTGTAACGACAACTCTGTCAACAACATCGGCAATCAGTTATCCAATTGACATAAATTTTGCAACAAAGGAAGAGCTGATGACACTGAAGGGGATAGGTGAATCTAAGGCGGAAAGTATAATCAGATATCGTGAAGAGGTAAGCTATTTTTATTCTATATATGAAATAACAAATGTCAGCGGAATTGGTGATGCAACCTTTGAAAATATAAGAAATTACATATATGTTGACACATGGCTACTTCCGCAAAGAATAACAACATCAGAGATGACAACAACCAAACCACCTCAAACAAGTGTAACTACTACAATTACAACCACAGCGACGACACCGTATTATGTCAATATCAACACCGCGTCAAAGGAAGAGCTTATGAACTATCTTTTGTTGACGGAAGATGAGGCTGACGCAGTAATATTTCATCGTTCTCAACCCGGATGCTTGTTTGTTGATTCGCTTGAGCTTTTAATGTTTATAAGCGACAGTAAGTATAATAAGATATGTGACCGCGTGATTTTGCAAGGTTAAATTATAAAATAAAAACAAAAACTCCGTGTGAAAATCACTTTCACACGGAGAACTATTTTCAAAATATTAAATATACTCAAGCTCACCCATAAGGCGATAAACCTCATCCTGTGTGGCAAGCTCATCTGAAAAAGCACTGGCGCTTCCGGCGGCAATACCGGTTTTAAAAGCATACTGATAGTCGCATTTTTCAAGATAACCCGCAAGAAATCCCGCAACCATAGAGTCACCTGCACCGACTGAGCTAACAAGCTTTCCCTTTGGTGCCGGCGAAGCGTAAACATTACCGTCAGCGCAAACAAGCACAGCACCCTTTTCGCCCATAGATACGAGAATGTTTTGAACGCCTACATCACGAAATTTTTTAGCGCACATAACCGCTTCACGAGAATTAGTAACAGGCGAACCAAAAATCTCCCCAAGCTCGATATTATTTGGCTTAATTAAGAACGGTTTATATTTAATTGTGTTAAGAAGAAAGGTCTTTTCAGAGTCGACAATAAAATTTACTCCACTAGAATTATATCTTTCGATGATCATTTCGTATATCTTGTCATTAACCCCCTTTGGGGCGCTTCCCGAAATAATCAGATAATCGCCTCTTTGAAGCACGTCAAGAGATTTAATAAGGCGCTCAATATCAAGCTTGGTGACCTCAGGCCCGCAAGCATTAATCTGAGTTTCATCAGATGAGGTTAGGTTGACGTTAATTCTGGATACACCTTTTTCGAGTTTGACAAAATTTGTTCTGCATTTCGTTCCGACAAGACGTTGTATTTCATCGCCTGTAAAACCGCCGATAAATCCCAGTGCAATACTGTCAATACCGAGATTTTTCAGTACAATAGAAACATTTATTCCTTTTCCGCCGGGCATAAGCTTTTCCTTCATGCTTCGGTTAATTTTCCCCGGCTTAAGTTCATCAACCATCATGATATAGTCAAGCGAAGGATTTAGCGTAAGTGTGTAAATCATTTGTCATTCTCCTGTCAGAGCTTATTGATAATTGTTAGGTTTTCCCATTAGCTTCCCATAAGCGAAAAGACTTGATTCTGCAACAGCGCAATACTTGTCAACTGCGGTTACTACATAAGATTCCTTGTGTTTTGGAAGAGAAACGGTAAGTGGCCACATATGATTGATAATTATATCCGCTTCGACATCAGAAATTTCAAAGTGCTTTTTTGCATTTCTGAGCGCAACATATGGATGGGTAAAACCATGTGGCGCCTCATCCTTTTTTCTTGTGCGTTCTCTCCATTCATACAAATAAAAATCATGAAGAAAAGCGCCTCTAGCCGCCGACTTATAGTCCAACCCTAACTTTTTGCATATGAGATAGCTGTAATAAGCAACATTCAAACTATGCTGAAAACAGCTTGTATGGTAGTGATGCCTGAATCTTTTCATTTTTAATACTTCACAATGCTCTGAAAGATCTTTGATTATGGAATAAAATTCCTTAGTCTTGCTGTCATTACCAATGATATATTTTGAGCCTAACGCCTTTATCATATATAAACCTCTGAAAATTGTTTTTATAATATTATATGCTGGATTTTCAAAAAAATCCTTAAGATAATAATATCATATTATTTCTTTGATGACAATAGAAAATAGATGTACTTTGTAAAATTCTAATAAAAAAATAAATCCCCTGAAAGCTAATACTCTCAGGGGATTTAATTTTATTTCATTGCTTCTTCAATCGCAACGGCACAAGCAACAGTCATACCAACCATCGGGTTATTTCCTGCACCGATAAGTCCCATCATTTCAACGTGAGCCGGAACAGAAGATGAACCAGCGAACTGGGCGTCGCCGTGCATTCTTCCCATAGTGTCCGTCATACCGTATGAAGCAGGGCCTGCGGCCATATTGTCAGGGTGAAGTGTACGTCCTGTTCCGCCACCTGATGCAACGGAGAAGTATTTCTTTCCGTTTTCCATTGCCCATTTCTTATATGTTCCTGCAACAGGATGCTGGAAACGTGTTGGGTTAGTGGAGTTTCCTGTGATTGAAACGTCAGCCTTTTCAAACTTCATGATAGCAACGCCTTCAAGAACGTCATTAGCGCCGTAGCAACGAACCTTAGCCTTGTCGCCGTCTGAATATGCCTTTTCGCGAACTATCTGAAGCTCACCGGTAGCAAAGTTATAATCAGTTTCGACATATGTGAAGCCGTTAATTCTTGAAATAATCATAGCCGCATCTTTTCCAAGACCGTTAAGAATAACTCTCAAAGGAGTTTTTCTAGCTTTATTTGCTGTTCTTGCGATACCGATAGCACCCTCAGCGGCAGCAAATGATTCGTGACCTGCGAGGAAGCAGAAGCAGTCAGTTTCTTCTCTTAAAAGCATAGCTCCAAGATTTCCGTGACCTAAGCCAACCTCACGCTGTTCAGCAACTGAACCAGGAATACAGAACGCCTGAAGTCCGATACCGATAGTTTCAGCAGCTTCAGCAGCTTTTTTAATTCCCTTTTTCAGAGCAATTGCTGTTCCGAGTGTATAAGCCCAAACTGCATTTTCGAATGCGATTGGCTGAATGCCCTTTACGATTTCTTCAACGTTTATGCCTTTTTCAAGACAAAAATCCTTTGCCGCATCGATATCCTTAAAGCCATATTCGGCACAGCAGGCGTTGATTTTCGGCATTCTTCTTTCTTGACCTTCAAATTTAGCCATTTATATTCAACCTCCCCTTATTCTTCTCTTGGGTCGATATGCTTATAGCCCTCATAGCGACCGTATGTGCCGATATTCTTCTCATATGCTTCAGTAGGATTTGCGCCGTGACGGATATCCTCAAGCATTTTTCCAACCTTGACAAACTTATAGCCACATGGCTGATCATCTTCGTCAATTGCAACGCTTAGAATGTAGCCTTCAGCCATTTCAAGATAACGAACGCCCTTTGCGTTTGTTGAGAAGATAGTTCCAACCTGTGAACGAAGGCCTTTTCCAAGGTCCTCAAGACCGGCTCCGATAGGAAGTCCGCCTTCACTGAAAGCTGTCTGTGATCTTCCGTAAACAATCTGAAGGAAAAGCTCTCTCATAGCGACGTTAATAGCATCGCATACAAGGTCAGTGTTTAGGGCTTCAAGAATAGTTTTTCCCGTTAGAATCTCTCCAGCCATAGCGGCGGAGTGTGTCATACCTGAACAGCCAAGTGTTTCAACGAGAGCTTCTTCAATGATACCCTCTTTTATGTTGAGCGTCAGCTTGCAGGCACCCTGCTGAGGTGCACACCATCCTACACCGTGTGTAAGACCGGAAATGTCCTTGATTTCATATGCCTTCACCCACTTGCCTTCTTCTGGGATAGGCGCCGGACCGTGCTTAGGACCTTTTTTGAGAACGCACATTCTCTCGACTTCATGAGAATAGATCATATCTGTACTCCTTTCGGTATTTTACCTGAATATTCAAATAATTGAATCAGGTTAAAACATACAAGCTTATTATATATGATTTTCCTCGTTTTATCAAGATATTTTTTTCACAAACTCAATAAAGCCTGATATAATATTTTGTTCAAAATATCAACGCAGTGTTTTTATATAAACCCAGTATGCTTATTTTATTATGGCGCAGGTATTTTATTATTTATAAAAAAGTGATATAATATGCTGGGAAGGTGATTGACATTGAAAAAAATATTAATTCTACTTTTAGCAACACTCACAATTATAAATTTCTCAGGCTGTGATATATTATCGGGTTTAAGCGACAATGATGATGGTTTAACAAATGATGTTTTAGGAAGCAGTACAAACGACAGTGCCAATTCAAATTCAAGCGGAAGTGAAGCAGACAAAAAAGGTGAATATATAACTGCTGAGAGGCTCACTATGTTTCTTGACGCAATAAAAAATAGTGAAACTGACGTGGTAGCAAATATGTGCGGTGTTTATAACGAAGGTGAAAATATCAAGGTCGCACAATTTTCATATTTAAAAGAAATAAAAATTGATAAGTATTATTTTGAGTATATTTTCAGCGACGGTGCAAACTATACATATTCAGTAATTTTGAGTATTTCTGAAAGTCAAAATCAGCAGTATCCCGTGGGTATATCGAAGTGGAAGGCTGTTGTTCCTATTACTGATGAAATAAGTGCGGTAAGTCAGTTTGTGCCGTACAGTTCATCAGTTGGCATATATTCAGGCGACAGTGATACTCGCGATATGGAGCTGTTTGCTTATAACTGGCTTTGCTGTTACTCTGACAATCCCTTTATATCGGCGGAAAATATTGAAACTATCAGCTTTGACAGCAGGCTTTTGGATTTAATATCTCGTTGTGTTGAACATGATTTGGAAGGTATGTTCACTGAAACCTCTTTCAAAGAATATGCCAAAAGTGTTTTTGGGAAAAGCATCGGAAGTGCGGGAGCATATTCGGACTTTTATCAATCGAGATATCTTTATTATGATGACGAAAAGGGTAATATGCTAAACGGTATTCCTCAAACTCAGAAAATTACATTTATAAATCTGAAAGAAAAAATAGTTGACCCTATAACTGGAAGAACAGAGATATCCTATGATATATTCAGTGACTGTGCATATATGAACGTGTGCAGGCGTATTACCTTTACATTTATGCCTAATCAGAACGGCGGTTTTAGCTTTCAGGGTACGGTGGGGGAGCATGTGACAGAATATTCACCCGCTATTATATCAATAACAAAATAAATAAACTTTTGATGGTGCTAAATAGTATTTGTTTTTGTAATGCAAAGCATTTGTTATAGATATATAGTTATAATGTAATTAACTTTTTTGATCAAATACTATCAAAAGAAACGATTTTGTTTTTTGATAATGTGCTTTTGATTGACTTGAAAAAGTTTTTAACATAAAATATGATTAGATATTATAGATTTTTCTCGGGAGGTTATATAAATGCGGAAAACCAAAATCGTATGCACAATTGGTCCATCAACAGATGATTCAAATATTCTCCGTCAGCTTATGCTTGAAGGAATGGACGTTGCTCGTTTTAATTTTTCACATGGTGATTATGAGATGCACAAAAAGCGTTTTGATCAGATTGTTGCTCTTCGTGAGGAACTAGGCTTGCCGATTGCGACAATGCTTGATACAAAAGGCCCTGAAATTCGCCTCGGCAAATTCAAGGATAACAAGCCTGTTGAAATTAAGGACGGCGACTGCTTTACTCTCACATCAGACGATATTGAGGGAACAAGCGAAAAATGCTCAATTAGCTTCAAGTCGCTTCCGCAAGATGTTAAGCCGGGCACCACAATCCTTATCAATGACGGCGTAATTGAGCTCAAGGCTAATAAAGTAACCTGCAATGACATATACTGCACAATAATTCACGGTGGCACCGTTTCAAATAACAAGGGAGTAAATGTTCCCGGAATAATGCTTTCTATGCCTTATATTTCAGAAAGGGATATGTCAGACCTTGAGTTTGGCGCAAAGCTCGGATTTGATTTTATTGCAGCATCGTTTGTCAGAAGCTCTGCCGATATTAATTATTTAAGAAAGTTCACGCACAGCCTCGGCTGGAACAATCCTAGAATTATTGCAAAAATTGAGAACAGTGACGGTGTTGAAAACATTGAAGAGATTTTACAGGCTGCCGACGGAATAATGGTAGCTAGAGGGGATATGGGAGTAGAAATTCCATTTGAAAAGATTCCCGCTATTCAGAAAAATCTAATTACTAAAGCTTACAATGCCGGCAAGCAGGTTATAACAGCAACCCAAATGCTTGAGTCAATGATTGTCAATCCGCGTCCGACTAGAGCAGAGATTACCGACGTCGCAAATGCAATCTATGACGGGACAAGCGCAATTATGCTTTCAGGTGAAACGGCAGCGGGCAAATATCCTGTTGAAACCGTAAAGACAATGGCGCTTATCGCCAAGACCACTGAAAAGGATATTAATTATAAGCTTAGGTTTTCAAAGCGTGAACAAACAAGGAATTTAGATATTACAAATGCTATTTCACACGCAACTGTAACAACAGCACACGACCTTGAGGCGAATGCGATTATTACCGTTACAAAATCGGGGAACACAGCAAGAATGATATCGAAATACCGTCCGACCTGTCCGATTATCGGATGCACGACTGACGAAACGATTTATCGTCAGCTTAATATGTCATGGGGCATCATTCCTGTTATGGTTGAGGAAAAAAACAACACCGATGAGCTTTTTGACCATGCTATTGAGTGTGCTAAGAAGAAAAGATTTTTGAAAGCGAATGACCTTGTTGTAATTACTGCTGGAGTGCCTCTGGGCATTGTCGGAAACACTAATCTAATGAAGGTTCAACAGCTTCCCGCAGAAGAATAAAAATGTAAAAATTTAAAATTCTGATTAAATGAATATTACCGCCTTAATTTAAAATAATAATTAAGGCGGTATTCTATTTTTTATGTCGTCTTAACCATTTTTGAATGAGGAGGATTAATGTGAAGAAAACTGTTTTTATATTAGTAGCGGGAGCAGTTATGGCAATTGCCCTTTGCGGATGCAATGCAGGAAATGAAAGCTCACTAGCTGGAACAACGACAACATCAGTTACCACAACAAAGGCAACAGAAGATACATCTGAAAATATTGGCGATAAAATATCCAGTGCTATTGACGAAGGAATGGATGATTTAAGCAGCGCAATTGAAAACGCAACCAGCTAAGACTATATCTGATAACAGTAAGCACCGCATACTGCATTTATCTGCAATATGCGGTGTTTAATAATTAAATTAGTCAGTATTAAGTTTTGTTATTTCAATTCCGTCAAAATAGTTATATAGAATATCTGAATATGTACTGCCGTCCTTAGCCATTGTGTTTGCGCCGTATTGCGACAATCCCACACCATGACCACAACCTCTTACTATAAATTTAAAGCCTGTGGTCTCATCAAAGCTTATTTCATAAAAGCATGAGCGCAGTGAAAAAATTTCCTTAATTTCTTTTCCGGTAACAGATATTGAGCCGGCGTCAACTGTCAGAACAGTTCCTGACTCTGAAACTCCGCTGACTGTCATCCAGCTAGCCTTATCCTCACCCAGCACAATATCGGGATAGCTTTGAGAAAGTCTAGCCTTGACTTCATTGGCACCAAATACGGTTTCCTCATAAAAACCGGGGGCTTTCTTGTCGCCATCGCTTTCAACTGCTTTTAAGTAGGGTATATCTGCCCCCCAAGCAACAGTGGCGCTTTCTGTTATTCCGCCAGACATTGAATGAAAGGCACTTATTATCGGCTCACCTTCAAAAACAGCAATCTCATTTATTACCTCGTCTGTCGCCAGTGAAATTTTCGTAAAATATAGAGTGTAGTTTTCACCATACAAGCTTTCAGCCTGTTTCGGCGTGAAGTATGCTTGATACACTCTTGTGTCGTCTGAGAAGTCGGCGCCTTTTAGTGACTCGTCTGGAGAGGATATCTCTTTAAGATGTTGTCTTAAAGCATATGTGTTTGCAAGAACAGCCTGAGCCTTGAGCGTTTCTTTTTCAAATGAAGCGGGCATCTGTGCAAAAACTGCCCCTATAATATAATCTCTGTGGGGGATTTCAATTATTTCGCCCGTTTGTGTAATCAGCATTTTATAGCTTTTTGGCGCACAAAACTCAGCGGTAGTTATTTTTGGCTCTGAAGCCTCACTGCTGTCGTCTAAAAGCTCGCTTCCGTCACCAAATAATGCAATAGACGGAACTATTAACAAAAACAAAGAGAACACTAAAATTATTCCGGCAAGATTTTTCATTTTTTTCATCCTTTCAATACTACTCGTCCATCAGATACTTAATTTTATTCATGAAAAAACGGAATATGTATTGCTTAAGGAAATTTTAGGAAAATGGTTTTCTTGACATTTTTCCGATTTTAGTTTAAAATAATTATAAATAATGTTTAGAGGTGAGAGAATGCTTGAAAATATCAACGAAGAAATAAGAACCAAGCTCTGTGACGAATTTATTAAAAACAATACTATTAACCCGATGCTATATGAAAAGTATAATGTGAAACGTGGGCTTAGAAACGCCGACGGAACTGGTGTGCTTGCCGGAGTGACAAATATCTGTAATGTTCACGGATATGTTGTAAGTGAGGGAGAAAGAGTCCCGATTGACGGTGAGCTTATTTATCGTGGATATAATATTATAGACCTAATCGAGAATGCAACCGCTGAAAAGAGATTTGGCTTTGAAGAAATAGTATATCTGCTTTTGATGGGGAATCTTCCCAATAAAATTCAACTTAGCAAGTTCACAGAATTGCTTTCAATGGAAAGAGAACTGCCGGATCATTTTTTTGAGGATATGATACTTAAAGCCCCGTCAGCAAATATTATGAACAAACTTGCGAGGTCTGTTCTTGCACTTTATTCATATTATGATTTGCCTGAAGAGACGTCGCCATCAAATGAAATGGAAATGGCAATATCCATTATTTCCAGACTTCCCACAATAATGGTTTATGCATATCAGGTTAAGAGAAGATATTATGATTCAAGCAGTATGTATATGCACCAGCTAAGAAAGGAAGAAAGCACCGCTCAGTCAATTCTTTCAATGCTCAGACCTGACAGGAAATATACTGATGATGAAGCGAGGCTTCTTGATTTGTGTCTTATGCTTCACGCTGAACACGGCGGTGGCAATAACTCAACCTTCTCATGCCGTGTGCTTACTTCGTCGGGAACAGACGCATATTCTGCATATGCCGCGGCAATCGGCTCACTAAAAGGTCCAAAGCATGGCGGTGCAAATATTAAGGTAATGGAGATGCTTCAATATATCAAGGAAGGCGTCGAGGATTGGGATGATGAAAATCAGGTTTCTGATTTCCTTGTTAAGCTTTTGAATAAAGAGGCGGGGGATAAATCTGGTTTGATTTACGGAATGGGCCATGCGGTTTATACACTATCAGATCCAAGGTCTGTCATACTTAAAAAGCATGCTATGAAAATCGCTAAGGATACCCCTGTTGAGGCTGAATTCAAGCTTCTTGAAACTGTCGAGAGGCTGACGCCACGATTATTCTGTGAGATTAAAGGCGATGTCAAAACAGTATGTGCAAATGTCGATATGTACTCAGGGCTTGTATATAAGCTCCTTGGAATACCGGACGATTTATTCACTCCACTTTTTGCCGTATCAAGAATGCCCGGATGGTGTGCTCATCGTTTTGAAGAGCTTGTTACAGGAAAAAGAATTATCAGACCGGCATACAAAGCTGTTGCGAAGCCAAGAGAATATGTTCCGATTTCTGAAAGAGAGTAAAAATATTTATTTTTAAATTTCTCTTTTATAATTTAGTATAATATGTTATAATTGATTAGGTATATACCTGATCCAAATGGTGTCGGAATATATCCGGCATCTTTTGTTTTTTTATTGTGTTTTTGTAAGGAGGAAGTATGAAACAAGCACTACTTGCATTAATAATTTTGTCGGTACTGCTTTTTTCAGGATGCGGTTATTCAAATTTTGGTGCCGAGGGTTTAATGTTTGCGCCAAAATTGAATCAGGAGCAATCACTTATTCATCAGGCGCTTGTTGACAGCGTCGGGAAAAATATAAAGCTTAAATATCCACGCTCCGGCGATAATCGTTCTTCATATGTTGTGGCAAATCTAGACAATGAACCTGGGGATGAGGCAATAGTTTTCTATGAGAAAACAAGCTCAAATCAAAGTGCTTTGAGAATAGCTGTGCTTGACCAAATCAATGGGGAGTGGGAAGCCGTCTATGACATGAGAGGTTCGGCAACTGAAATTGACAAAGTTATGATTTCAAGGCTGGGCGATAATGAGCCTGTTAATATTATTATTGGATTTGGAACTCCTTCTAGTATTGAAAAACAGCTTGTAATATACAGATATAATGACGGAGTGCTTTCGGAAATTTTCAGCGAAGCCTATAATGTAATGGACTTGACGGACCTTGACAGGAACGGGATAAGTGAGCTTGTCACAGTAACCTGCGGAAGTGAAACGGTTACTGCATCGGCGAAATTGTTCAGATGTGTTGACGGCGCTATTACCTGCGTCAGCGGTGTTGATCTTGACAATTCTGTTGTTTCATACTTATCCTTTGTTAAATCAAGCGTATTTTCTGATAATACGCCTGCGATTTTCCTTGACGGTTCTCTAGGAAACGGTAACGTTAAATCAGAAATTATAATATACAGAAACGGCGGACTTCAGAATCTTATGTTTTCAAAATATAATAAGATGTCTGAAAAAACCGTTCGTTCTTCAGCGTATTCGTGCGTTGATGTTGACAGAGATGGAATTGCTGAAATCCCCGTAACCATTCCCTTCACAGGATATGAGGCTTATCCTTTTGAAGAACAGCTTTTCATGACCGACTGGTACTCTTATGAGGGGTATTTTTCACTCCAAAAGAAGTTTTCAAGCTATTATAACACTAAAGATGCATATGTTTTTTCACTCCCCAATCGATGGCAAGGGCTTGTTACAGTGAAAAATGACCCTGCTACCGATGAGATAGTATTCTATAAATATGAAGGCACTATAAGCGGTAACATGACTGAATTAATGCGAATACGTGTTTCAACAAGACAGGATACCGATGACCTTATATATAAAGGCTACTCACTTATTACTTCGAAGGGACAGCTTGATTATCTTGTCAAGCTTGGTGAAAGCGCAAGACAGACGCTTGTTCCCACAATGGCTGAGGTTTTAAATAATTTTTATGTGCTTTAGGAGGGGTTAATATGAAAAAAATTCTTGTCTGTGAGGATGAAGATGTTATTCGTGAATTTGTTGTTATTAATCTAAAAAGAGCGGGCTATGATGTCGTTGATGTAAATAACGGAGAAGAGGCAATCAGAGTTTTCGATGAGCAGGAGGGCAATTTTGATATTGCACTTCTTGATATAATGATGCCAGGAATAGACGGCTTCACAGTATGCAAAAGACTTAGAGAGCGAAGCGGTAAAATAGGCATAATTATGCTTTCCGCAAAATCTCAGGAAATGGATAAAGTCAGCGGACTTATGATTGGCGCTGATGATTATATGACCAAGCCGTTTTCTCCGTCTGAGCTTGTGGCAAGAGTTGACGCAATATACAGACGTGTAAGTATGAGTGCTAGCAAGCATGAAAATGTTTCCTTCATTCATTCAGGGCCGTTTACACTAAATTTAAAAAGCAGAACTGTATTTAAGAATGAAGAGCCTGTTGACCTTACACAGGTTGAATATCAGATTATGGAGTATTTTATTAAGAATCAAAATACCGCTCTTGACAGAACAAGTATTCTTCATCATATATGGGGAGAGACATATTTCGGTGATGATAAAATAGTTGATGTGAACATTCGAAGGATAAGAATGAAAATTGAAGATGAACCGTCAAACCCTAGATACATACTGACTATTTGGGGCTATGGGTACAAATGGATAGCTTCAGAGCAGAAATAGTCTAAAGCATAAGCCGGAAGGAGCTGTAAATATTATATGGCAAAAAGAAGCATCACGCGAAGATGGCTGATTAACAGTCTGGGCGGAATTCTTCTTATACTAATTATAGTTGAATTAATTTTTACAGTATCTATAAGGAATTATTATTACAGCTCAGCGAGGCAGTATCTGACTTCTAGAATGAATGTAATTTCAAGTATGCTTGTCAGAGCTTCAACAGATTCATCAGCTAACTTCTCTTCTGAAGTGCGGAATGCTGTCGAGGGGTTTGAGGAAAAAGAGCGTATTGAGCTAATGGCTATTGATATAAGCGGAAGGGTAACGCTGACTTCATCGGGATTTCCGCCACCTGCTCAGCTTGATATGACTGATTTTAAAAAGGCGCAGGAGCTTTCAACAGGAACAAGCTATCATATAAGCCGATTTGAAAGTGGCGAGAAGGTAATGTCGCTGTGCGTTATTCTTCCTAAAACAAACAGCGAATATGTTGCATTAAAAATGATTACATCGCTTGATCGTCTTGATTCTCAGATAATATCTTTTTTTGTAATGATCACACTTATATTTGCCGGTATTATTCTTTTGGTAGTTTTGTCAGGATTATATTTTGTGAAATCAATCGTTATTCCCGTTCGTCAGATTGGTCAAACCGCAAGGCGTTTTGCCACAGGTGATTTTTCAGCAAGAATCGAGAAAAAAAACGAAGATGAATTGGGGCAACTTTGTGATATAATTAATAGTATGGCTGATGAGCTTTCAAATGCCGAGGCTGTGAAGAATGAGTTTATATCCTCTGTATCGCATGAGCTTCGAACACCGTTGACAGCGATAAAGGGATGGAGCGAAACCTTAAATGAAATAGATGACCCTGTCACTATTCAGAAGGGTATGCGTGTTATAACAAGCGAAACACAACGTCTTTCAACAATGGTTGAGGAGCTTTTGGATTTCTCAAGAATTCAAAACGGTCGCTTTACTCTTGCGAAAACTGTGATGGATATTCTAGCCGAGCTT
The DNA here is from genome assembly GCA_023439835.1 of Bacillota bacterium. Lineage (GTDB taxonomy): Bacteria > Bacillota > Clostridia > Oscillospirales > Ruminococcaceae > SZUA-444. The sequence continues at coordinate 239,308 of JAEXUW010000020.1, forward strand.
GGTGAGGCTGTTCTTGTTTATCAAGATAAGGCACAGCGTGAAAGCATTACAATAATCTATAACGAGCCTGAAATGCTTCCCTTTGTATATGGCGATAAGAGCAGGCTAAGGCAGGTTTTTATTAATATCATTGATAATGCTATAAAATATTCTGATTCAGAAGCAACTGTCACTGTAAACGCCGTAGAGGACGGCGATACTGTGAAAATTTCAATTTCAGATACCGGTTGTGGAATATCTTCAGCGGATCTTCCCAAGGTTAAAACAAAGTTTTATAAAGCCAACCATACACGAAGAGGCTCTGGTATTGGTCTTGCCGTTGCCGATGAGATTATTTCAATGCACGGCGGAACACTTATGATTGAAAGCGTATTGAATGAGGGGACGACGGTCACTATTTCGCTTCCCAAAATTCCCAAAACATCCGATACTAAGTCGGACACATCTCAAAAGACTCCCGAAGGGGAGGGAAGGAAAGAAACTGATGAGCAGTAATTCACAGGACAAATGTGGTTTAAAATCAAAAATAGGTGGTCAGGCACTGATTGAAGGCATAATGATGCGGGGCATTGATAAAGCTTCAATGGCTTGCAGACTTCCTAACGGTGAAATTGACCTTGAGCAATGGGAAATAAAAAACGGGAAAAACCCGCCTTGGTATAAGAAAATTCCGTTTATTCGAGGAAGCATTAATTTTGTTTCAATGCTGGTCGAAGGCTATCGTTGCTTGAGCAAGTCTGCTGATAAGCAGATGGAAGATGACGGCAGTGAGGAAATGACAAAATTTGAAAAATGGCTTGATGATAAGTTTGGTGAGAAGCTGATGCCGGTTCTCACTGTGTTCGCCGTTTTGATTGGTGCGGCTTTAGCAATTGGATTATTTGTTTTTATGCCTGTTGTAGTTGTTAAGCTTTTTGAAAAGAATATTGAAAGTCATTTTGTCCTATCCTTAATCGAGGGATTAATTAAAATCGGAGTATTTATTATATACATTGCGCTGATGTCACTCGCTAAGGATATAAGAAAAACCTTCGAATATCACGGAGCGGAGCATAAGTCGATTTTCTGTTATGAATCCGGTGAAGAGCTTACCGTTGAGAATGTTAAAAAGCAATCACGTTTTCATCCGCGTTGCAGTACCAGCTTTATATTCATTATCTTCATAGTTGGCATATTGGTTTTTACGCTTGTAACATGGTCGTCAAGACTGGTGAGAACCCTGATTAAGCTTGCGCTTATGCCGGTAGTAATCGGAATATCTTACGAAATAATCAGGCTTGCGGGTCGTCATGACAATATATTGACCAGAATAATATCCGCACCGGGACTATGGCTTCAAAGGTTGACGACCAAAGAGCCTGACGACAAACAAATTGAGGTTGCAATAAAAGCGCTCGAGGCTGTTATTCCGGAGAATAAAGAGGAAGACAAATGGTAACGTTCGGCGCTTTGTATCACAGTACAAAAAAAGCGTTAAAAGAAGCCGGGATTGATAATTACCAAAGCGAAGCTTCATATCTGATTGAAAAAGCAACAGGACTAAAAAAACATGATATAATAATTAAAAGCGCTGAAATTTGTGAAGCTATACAGGCAGAGTATGTTTATAATTATTTGGAAAGACGTTTTTGCGGGGAGCCGCTACAGTACATTTTGGGCGAGTGGGAGTTTTACGGGATAAATTTCAAAATCGGCTATGGTGTATTAATTCCACGTCAGGATACGGAAGTGCTTGTTGACGCAGTCATTCAGAATTTTGTTGGAAGCGACATTGAGTGCCCTTTAATTGCTGACCTTTGCAGCGGAAGCGGCTGTATAGCCGTCACACTTAATAAAATGCTTGAAAGCTCAAAGCTGTTTGCGGTTGAATATTCAAAAAAGGCTGTCGCATATCTGTCGGCGAATATTTCAGATAACGACTCAGATGTTGAGATAATAATCGGTGATGTCCTTGATCTAAAAACAGTTTCAAATCTTCCACTTCTTGACTGTATTGTCTGCAACCCGCCTTATCTGACAAAAATAGATATGACACAGCTTCAGAAAGAGGTTTCGGCTGAGCCTGAAGATGCGCTTTTTGGGGGAGAGGATGGGCTGGATTTTTACCGAAGAATACCCACTATATGGGGGGAGAAGCTTAATAAAGGCGGTTTTATTGCATTCGAAATCGGCATTGGGCAGGAAAATGATGTGAAAGCACTTCTTGAAAACAGCGGTTATGAGAATGTAGAGTTCATGAAAGACCTTCGAGGGATTGTTCGTGTGGTTTGTGCGACAAAGATTTAAGTATAACAGCATTATATAGTAGAAAATATTAGAATTTTAATATGACGGAGGTTTTTACAATGGCAGAAAAGAAAAAAGGCGCAATAGAACTTCGGAAAAAAAGTGAAATGCCGGCAACCGCAGAGGAAAAAAGAGTAGCACTTGAAACGGCTATAGCACAAATTGAGAAACAATTTGGCGTCGGTGCTGTTATGAAGCTTGGTCAAACAAATACCTACAAGGTTGATTTTATTCCGACGGGCTCTCTTTCTCTTGATATGGCTCTAGGCATTGGTGGCGTCCCAAAAGGGAGAATTGTTGAAATATATGGACCTGAAAGCTCCGGAAAAACCACTGTTTCTCTTCAGATTCTTGCAGAGGCACAGAAGCTTGGGGGCGAGGTTGCATTTATTGACGTTGAGCATGCTCTTGACCCTGTATATGCTAAAAATCTTGGCGTAGATATTGATAGCCTTCTTGTTTCACAGCCTGATACAGGCGAACAGGCTCTTGAAATTACTGAGGCACTTGTAAGGTCTGGCGCTATTGACGTAATAGTACTAGACTCTGTTGCGGCGATGACCACAAAAGCTGAAATTGACGGTGAGATGGGTGATGCTCATGTCGGGCTTCAGGCAAGGCTCATGTCACAGGCACTTAGAAAGCTTACATCGTCTATTTCAAAATCAAACTGTGTCGCTATTTTTATCAATCAGGTCCGCGAAAAAATTGGAATAGTATATGGAAATCCCGAAACAACCCCTGGCGGAAGAGCGCTTAAGTTCTATTCCTCAGTTAGAATCGAGGTCAGAAAAAGCGAAACTCTAAAATCCGGCTCTGAATTAATCGGAAACAGAACAAAATGCAAGGTCGTTAAGAATAAAGTTGCTCCTCCTTTTAAAGAATGTGAATTTGATATAATGTACGGAACTGGAATTTCTCATGAGGGTGAAATCCTTGACCTTGGTGAAGAGCTGAAAATCGTTCATAAGGGCGGTGCATGGTATAGCTACAACGACATGAAGCTTGGACAGGGACGTGATAACGCGAAAATTTTCCTCAAGGAAAATCCGGACATCGCCAAGGAGATTGAACAGAAAATCCGTGAGGGGAAAGACAATCTTGTATTAGTATCAAAAAAGAATAAAAAAGAGGATAAGAAAGCAGCGCTTGCAAAGAAGGATGCCGTTATTGACGCCGAAGAGGATTTTGAAGAATTTGCTCCTGCTGATGAAGAATAATTGTCATGTCTGAGCTTAGAAAAATATTTGCAATTGATAGATATAAGGGCAGTACGTTTTGTATAGAATTTGAGGATGGCGAGAAAATATATCTCAATTCAAGTATTGTTTCAGAGTATTCGTTAAAACCTGAGGTTTCAATACCGCAGGAGGCTTTGGAGCAGATAGTATTCGAAAACGACTGCCGTCGGGCGAAAGAGCGTGCACTTTACCTGCTTGAATACCGTGATCACTCGTTCAAAGAGCTTTATGATAAGCTTGAGAGGAATTACAGTGAGGATATCTGTGATACGGTGATGGAAAAAATGTGCGAGCTTGGACTAATTGATGATGAAAAGTACGCTGAAAAGCTTGCTAGAAATCTGTGTGAGGTTAAAAAGTACGGGAAATACCGAGCACGTTTTGAAATGCAGAAAAAAGGTATAGACAGAGAGCTTATTGATGAGCTTCTTGAGCAGTATGAAGAGGATACTGATGAGCGCCTTGTGGAGCTTGTGGAGAGGAAGTACTCACGGTATCTGGTTGACAGAAAGGGCGTAGCAAAGGTTACTAATGCTCTAGTCAGGCTTGGCTACAGCTATTCAGATATAAGAGAAGCTTTGGAAAAATTTATGGATGAGGTTGAGGATTAATGTCAGTTAGAGTCGGTATGGTTTCACTGGGCTGTCCTAAAAATCAGGTTGATGCAGAGCAGGTTTTATACAGTCTTCGTGAATACGGATATGAAATAGTTGCTGATGCGGCACTTGCCGATGTTGTAATAATTAATACCTGCGGATTTATTGAATCGGCAAAGCAGGAATCTATTGAAACAATTTTAGAGTTCTGCACTCTTAAAAATGAGGGAAGAATTAAGGGTGTCGTTATTACAGGCTGTCTTGCTGAAAGGTATAAGGAAGAGGTTTTAAAGGAAATTCCTGAGGCAGATGCCGTTGTCGGTATAGGTTCTAATAAGGAGCTTCCTGAAATAATCAGTACTGTTATGGACGGTGGTCATGTTGAAAGCTTTGGCGACAAGGTTTGTCTTGATATTGATGCACGAAGAATAATTTCAACTCAACCGCATTTCGCTTATCTGAAAATAGCCGAGGGCTGTGACAATTTCTGCTCATACTGTGCAATACCGTCGATTAGGGGAAGATTTCGCAGTCGCAGTATAGAAAGCATTGTTGATGAAGCATCATGGCTTGTTAAAAACGGTGTGCGTGAAATTATACTTGTCGCACAGGACACTACACGTTATGGTGAGGATTTATACGGAAAGCCTCAGCTTTCGAAGCTATTGACTGAGCTTTCGGGGCTTGACATTAAGTGGATACGTCTGCTATACTGTTATCCTGAGAGGATAAACGATGAGCTAATAGATGTTATTGCTTCTCATGAAAAAATCGCAAAATACATTGATATACCTATTCAGCACGTAAATGAGGAAATACTAAAGCGTATGAATCGTCCCGGCAATGAGCAGACTATCAGGGAGCTTATTGGAAAGTTAAGAGCAAAAATCCCCGGTATTGTTATCAGAACAACACTTATTACAGGCTTTCCGGGGGAAACTGATGAGCAGTTTGAACAGCTTGCTGAATTTGTCGCTGATATGAAATTTGAAAGGCTGGGATGCTTCGCTTATTCAGCGGAGGAGGGAACGCCTGCTTCCGAATTTGAAAATCAAGTGGAGCTGAAGGTGAGAGAGCATCGTGCCGATATAATTATGGACCATCAGCTTAATGTTATGGACGAAAAAAACGCATCGCTTATCGGAACGGATATTGAGGTTGTGGTTGAAGGCTTTGACAGGTATGCTGAGTGTTATTTTGGAAGAAGTTATGCGGATGCCCCTGAAATTGACGGAAAAATATTTTTTGACAGTCAAAACAAACTGACTATCGGGCAGTATGTGACTGTTCATATAGATGACGTTCTTGACTATGATTTGATTGGAGCTGTTTCTGATGAATCTGCCGAATAAGCTTACCGTCCTAAGGGTGGTAATGATACCTTTATTTCTTGTCTTTCTTCTGATAAAGGCAATACCAGTGCATTATTTTCTTGCACTTGGTGTTTTTGGGGCGGCATCAATAACCGATACACTTGACGGAATGATAGCGAGAAAATATAATCTGATAACTAATTTTGGAAAGTTCTTAGACCCGCTGGCTGATAAAATTCTTGTTATGGCGGCAATAATTGCTTTTGTTGAATTAAAGCTGGTTTCCGCTCTTCCCGTAATTATCATTCTGGCTAGAGAGTTTCTTGTAACATCAATAAGACTTGTTGCAAACAAAAACGGCGGGAAGGTTATCGCTGCCGGAATGCTTGGAAAGCTAAAAACAGCGTTTACAATGGTTGCAATTATTGTAATTCTTTTTCTTCACGGGCTTGAAGAGGTTGGCGTTAATACAGGATGGGACATTCTCCTCATCGGTGAAATACTTATGTGGTTAGCGACTGTGCTCACCGTAATTTCAGGAATAAAGTATATTTATGATTATCGTGATCAGATTGATCCAACAAAATAAATAATCGTAATCTTTTTATGCTTGCAAATGGTTTCATTTTGTGTTAAACTATCATATAATACTATAAATGCGTAACAGGTAGAGTAGTGTGGATTGCTTTTTTATAGAGAGTGCCCTTTTGGTGGAATGGGTGCAAGAAGTGCCATGTGAAGTGCGCCTGCTAGCACAGACGGGGAAGAGTAAGTATCCGTCTGCGTATTCCGGCGTTAACGGCTTTGAGTAAAAAACGGAGTGGAACCGCAGCAATATTCTGCCTCCTTGAGCGTAAGCTTGAGGGGGATTTATTTTTGAGGAGATGATAGTATGCTTGATAGAATTAAAGAGGATATTCAGTCAATAAAGGAACGCGACCCCGCGGCAAAAAACACTTTTGAGATTATTTTGACCTATTCAGGGCTTCATGCACTTGTAGGATATAGATTATCCCATTGGTTTTATAAGAATAAATATTTTACAGTCGCGCGGGTAATATCGCAGTTCTTTAGATTTTTAACTGGTATAGAAATTCACCCCGGCGCAAAAATAGGAAAAGGTTTATTCATTGATCATGGTATGGGTGTTGTTATCGGTGAAACGACAGAAATCGGTGACAATTGTTTGATATATCAGGGGGTCACACTTGGCGGAACAGGAAAAGAAACAGGAAAACGCCATCCCACATTGGGCGATAATGTAATGGTTGGTGCGGGAGCAAGGGTATTAGGGCCTTTTAAAGTCGGAAACAACGTGAAAATTGCGGCGAATGCAGTTGTGCTTGAAGCTATACCAGATAATTCAACAGCTGTCGGCGTTCCCGCTAGAATAATAATGCGTGACGGAAAGAGTGCTAAGGTTTGTCAGGATCTTGATCAGGTGCATATACCCGATCCAGTATCGCAGGAGCTTTGCAAGCACCTTGTGCGAATAGAAAAACTTGAAAAGAGAATTAAGGAATTAACAAAGTAAATGTTTATCGGGGGATGAGTATGAAAATTTATAACACGCTCACACGTCAGAAGGAAGAGCTTGTGACAATTAAGCCGCAGCAGGTTGGAATATACGCTTGTGGTCCAACAGTGTATAATTTTATTCACATTGGAAATGCACGACCGATATGCGTGTTTGACGTGCTTAGAAGATATTTAGAATACAGAGGATATACGGTTACGTACGTTCAAAATTTCACTGATGTTGATGATAAGATTATTAAAAAGGCGAATGAAGAGGGAGTTTCATCGCTTGAAATTTCAGAGCGTTTCATAGCAGAGTATAAGAAGGACGCAAAAGGTTTAAATGTTAGGGAAGCTACAATTCATCCAAAGGTTACCGAGAGTATGGGTTTGATTATTGATATTATCAGTGACCTTGTTAATAACGGCTATGCGTATGAGGTGAATGGTGACGTTTATTTCAGAACAAAAAAATTCGATGATTACGGCAAACTTTCAAAACAGCCTCTTGAGGAGCTTCAGGCGGGTGCAAGAATAGATATTAGTGATATCAAAGAAGATCCAATGGACTTCGCTTTATGGAAATCGGCTAAGCCCGGTGAGCCTTTCTGGAATTCTCCATGGGGAAATGGCCGTCCCGGTTGGCATATTGAATGCTCAGCAATGTCAAAACACTTTATTGGAAACACGCTTGATATACACTGTGGCGGTCAGGATTTAATCTTCCCCCATCATGAAAATGAAATCGCTCAAAGTGAATGTGCAACTGGCGAGCCCTTGGCGAATTATTGGATGCACAATGGATATATAAATATAGATAACAAAAAAATGTCCAAATCGGCGGGCAATTTCTTCACCACACGAGATGTTGCTGAGAAATATGGTTATGAGCCAATTCGTTATCTGATGATTCAGGCTCATTACAGAACACCTATTAATTACAGCATTGAGCTTGTTGAAGCGTGCAAGGCTAGCCTTGAAAGACTTTATAATTGTCGTGATTCACTTGACAGGGCTATTTCACATGCCCCTCTTGGTATTGTGAGTGACAAGGCGCATAAGATTTTCACCCTTCGTCGTCAGCAATTTATTGAAGCTATGGAAGATGACCTTAACACAGCGGATGCGCTTGCCGCACTTTTTGAGCTTGTTCGTGAAATTAACACCATGATAACAGATGAATCTAGCTCACAGCAACAGCTTCGTGAGGCAGTAAAGCTTTTTGATGAGCTGACAGGCGTTCTCGGAATAGTTTACAATAGAAAAACCGATGAGCTTCCAGATGAAATAAAAGAGCTTGCTGAAAAAAGAACGCAGGCAAGAAAAGACAAAAACTGGACACTTGCCGATGAATATCGTGATAAGATTACGGCGCTTGGGTTTGTTATCGAAGAAACCAGACAAGGCACAATAATCAGTAAGAAAAGATAATTGAAAGGACGTTAAAATGACAAAAGCATTGAAATTAACCTTTTTGACCATTCTTGTTTTGACGATAATAATGTTTTTGGTGCAGTGTATCTTTAACAAAGATGTCAAGCCGGATCTTACAATTCAGAATATAAATTATATTCAGCTTGAAGAACCTGCCGAAGGTCAGGAAATCGCCATATTCAAAACCTCACTGGGGGAGTTTAGGGCGGTTCTATATCGTGAACAGGCACCAAAAACTGTTGAGCATTTCGTTAATCTGGCGAATTTAGGCTACTACAACGATAAATACGTTTTTCTTGTTGAATCAGGCGTGTTCTTCTTTGCGGGAACAACCGATGACAAAGGCAACATCGTTGCAAAAGAAGATGAAAACTACGATGAAGAGATTACAGTTCTTGAGAATGAGGTTCATCCTGACTTGTGGCCATTCAAAGGCTCATTGATTTCGCTTGCACCTAATTACAGCTATCAGGGCGGAACATTTTTCGGCGGTATTAATACTATGGAGTTTTCAGAGGAATTTATTAAGAGCATGAGAGATTTAAAGGATGTAAATAACGAGCTTGTGGATAAGTTCTTGGAAATCGGCGGTGTCCCCGGATATTCTCAGATTTATACCGTGTTTGGTCAGGTGTATGAGGGTATGGATGTTTTTGAGGCAATTTCTAATCTCCCTGTAATTGGAGAGGTCGATGGGGAAGAGAAGAAATATCCAGCCGAGCCATTTAAAATCGAATCTGTTACAATCTCAACCTATATAAAAAAGTAAAAAAAAGTCCGCCGGATAATCCGGTGGACTTTATTGTTAGTTACTTGGGATTGTCAGGTGCTTGCGACATTGTTTTACCTGCACGCCGCCATCTTCCTGTTGCAAGATAAATGTTTGAGATTAGGCTTCCCACCAGCCAGCTAATCGGAAGCGCCCAAAATATTGATTTATAATCAAGCAAAGAATTTAGTGCGTACGCGAAATATATTCTGCAAGATAAGTTCACTATTGTTGTGAGCATAAATATTTTCATGTATCCTATTCCTCTTAAAACTCCATTAGCGGCGAACATAATGCCCATTAGGAAGTAAAACATTGAAACAACTTTAAGATATTCTGTGCCAAGCTCAATTGCTTTTGGGCCTTCTTCAGAGTCCATAAATATGCTTACAAACGCCTCACCGAAAAAAGCAACAACCAATGAAGTTATAATAGCAAAAAACAATATAAGCTTAATTGCGGCGAAATGCCCTTGCTTTATCCGTTCAAGTTTATTAGCGCCCAGATTTTGAGCGGTATAGGTTGAAAGAGCAGTTGAAATATTCAGCATTGGCATGACCGCAATTGAGTCAACTTTTGTGGCGGAAGCATATCCTGCCATCAGATCATCCCCATATGAATTAACTAGCCCCTGAACAGCCATAATGCCACAAGCGACAATCGACTGTTGAATTATTGACGGAACAGCTACCCTTGACATTGCTTTGAAAATTTTGAAATCAAACAGCTTGTAGCCTGTGCCGAAATTAAGCCGTCTTATTCTATTGATAAAATAAGCAAAAAGTCCGATTGCTGCCAAGCCTTGAGCAATTACAGTTGCATAACCGACGCCGTTTGTTTTCATCTTAAAGTGAATGACAAAAAGAATATCAAGCCCTATATTGACAAAAGTTGACAAAATCAGGAATTTCAGCGGGGTTTTAGAATCTCCTAGAGCGTTAAATATTGCGTTAAGACAGTTGTAAAGATACATAAAAGGGCAGCCAACTAAAATAATAATCATATAATTGTAAGCTAAATCATAATTATGTTCAGGCATATTCATAAGACTCAGAAGAGGGCCGATAAATATAAATCCCAATATCATGACAATGATTCCGAGCAGTGTAACAGAAATCAGGGCGGTAGTCATACCGCTTCTTACCTTTGACATATTCCCGGCACCAAAAGCTTGTGATATTATGACAGAGGAACCAAGGCTTGCGCCGATTGCAATACCAATCAGAAGAAAAATAATGCCAAAGGTTGCACCAACCGCACCCAGAGCATCCTTTCCGACAAATCTCCCGACAATTATAGAGTCGGAAATGTTGTAAAGCTGCTGAAAGAGATTGCCGAGAAGCATGGGTAGGGTGAAGAGGAATAAAACCTTTGCCGGCTTCCCCTCAGATAAATTTTTAATCATTGTAATTATCCTTATTTATTTTTTTCATATAAATTATTATATACCAAATAAAATTAATTTTCAATGTGATTAATTATTAACAAACAAATTCCCTGTACAGTATTTGTACAGGGAATAATGATTTATAATATTTATTTTCCGTAATACACGTTGAGATACATCTGCTTGATTTCGCTCATAAGCGGATATCTGGGGTTTGCACCAGTGCACTGGTCATCAAATGCCTGTTCAACCATATCATCAAGTTTTGTGAGGAATTCCTGTTCGTCAATTCCATATTCCTTAATCGTCTTATGGATTCCGACTTTTGCTTTAAGCTCATCTATAGCAGTGAGTAAATTTTCAAACTTCTCTTTCTCCGACTTACCCTTTACTCCTATGAAGTCAGCGATTTCACAATAGCGTGAAAGTGTATGCGGATACTGATACTGTGAGAAAGTGCCCATTTTAACTGGGGATTCATCAGAGTTAAATTTCATTACTTCGTTAATCAAAAGGGCATTAGCAACGCCATGAGGTAAGTGGAAAAATGCGCCAAGCTTATGAGCCATAGAGTGGCACACACCAAGGAAAGCGTTTGCGAAAGCCATACCAGCCATTGTTGAAGCGTCAGCCATTTTTTCACGTGCGACGGGGTCGGTGCCGTTTTCAAATGCAGTAGGCAGATATGTGAAAATGTTTTTTAGAGCCTTGAGAGCAAGACCGTCAGTATAGTCGGTTGCTAGCATTGAAGCATATGCTTCAAGAGAGTGAGTCATAGCATCGATACCGGAAGCAGCAGTCAACCCCTTAGGCTGGCTCATCATATTATCTGTATCAATAATCGCCATGTTAGGAAGAATCTCATAATCGGCTAGAGGATATTTAACACCGGTGTTTTCATCGGTAATAACAGCAAATGGTGTAACCTCCGAGCCTGTTCCTGAAGAAGTAGGTATAGCGATAAAATATGCCTTTTCACCCATTTTAGGGAATGCATATACTCTCTTCCTAATATCCATGAATCTCATTGCCATATCCATGAAGTCAGCTTCGGGATGCTCATACATAACCCACATGATTTTTGCGGCATCCATTGCCGAACCGCCGCCAAGTGCGATGATACAATCAGGCTCAAATGAAGCCATAGCCTTTGCGCCTTCCTTAGCACACCCAAGCGTTGGGTCGGGAGCAACGTCAGAGAATACCGCATATTTTATATTCATCTCATCAAGCTTGTCAGTGATAGTTTTTGTATAACCGTTTTTATAGAGGAATGAGTCGGTAACAATAAAGGCTTTCTTCTTTCCGAGCACATCCTTTAGCTCAGATAGCGCAACAGGCATACATCCCTTCTTGAAATAAACCTTCTGAGGTGTTCTGAACCAGAGCATATTCTCTCTCCTCTCGGCAACTGTCTTGATATTTAATAGGTGCTTAACCCCGACGTTTTCTGAAACGGAGTTTCCGCCCCATGAGCCGCATCCCAAAGTAAGTGAGGGAGCAAGATTGAAGTTATATAGATCACCAATTCCACCGTGTGATGAAGGCGTGTTGACAAGTATACGGCAGGTTTTCATTGCCGCGGTGAAAGCATTGATTTTAGCTTTTTCTGTAACATTAATATAAAGTGATGAGGTATGACCATATCCGCCGTCTGCAACAAGCTTTTCAGCCTTCAAAACAGCATCCTCAAATGATTTAGCTTTATACATTGCCAAAACAGGGGAGAGCTTTTCATGAGCAAACTCTTCCTCAAGCTCAACAGATTCAACCTCACCGATAAGAATTTTTGCTTTTTCTGGGACATCAAATCCTGCAAGCTTAGCGATGGTGTATGCGCTCTGTCCAACGATTTTGGCATTTAATGCGCCGTTTATAAGAATAGTCTTTCTAACTTTTTCTGTTTCGTCTTTACTTAGTATATAGCAGCCTCTTGTTTCGAACTCTTTTTTAACCTTGTCATAAATCTTATCGCTAATGATTACTGACTGCTCTGAAGCACAGATCATGCCGTTGTCAAAGGTTTTTGATACAATGATTGAACTGACTGCAAGAAGAATATCAGCAGTCTCATCAATAATAGCAGGGGTGTTGCCTGCGCCGACACCTAATGCTGGTTTTCCTGAAGAATAAGCTGCCTTAACCATTCCTGGACCGCCTGTTGCAAGAATTGTGTCAGCGTTTTTCATGACTTCGTTTGTAAGCTCAAGAGAGGGTACGTCAATCCATCCGATAATACCCTTGGGTGCGCCCGCCTCAACGGCAGCATCATAAACAATTTTTGCAGCTTCAATTGTACATTTCTTCGCACGAGGATGGGGAGAGAAGATAATTCCGTTTCGTGTTTTTAGTGCAAGAAGAGCTTTAAAAATTGCTGTTGAGGTTGGGTTTGTTGTTGGTATTACAGCGGCAATAACACCGATAGGTTCAGCAATTTTCATTGTGCCGAAAGCCTTATCCTCGTCAATGATACCACAGGTTTTAGTATCCTTATAAGCGTTATAGATGTATTCTGAAGCGTAATGGTTTTTAATTACCTTATCTTCAACAATTCCCATTCCGGTTTCTTGAACAGCCATTTTAGCGAGAGGTATGCGCTGCTTATTTGCAGCGGTAGCAGCAGCGAGGAATATTTTATCAACCTGCTCCTGACTATATGTTGCGAATAGTTTCTGAGCGTCCTTGATTTCATTCATTTTTGCGATAAGCGCATCTACGGTATCAATAAGTCCGGTCGGTGTGTTTTGAGTCTGTGTTGTTTTTGCCATAATTTTCATCCCCCTAATATTGAGAATAGTATATTATTTTCTTTTGCACTTTTATTATACCAGATTGTTAAATAATTGTCAAACTTTATTTTGACAATTATTTATCAAATTCTGCATGAATATTTATGGAGAATATACATATACTAAACAGTATTTTTATTTATAACAACGATATAATTGAATTTTTAAATAATTCAACTTGCAATTTGATTATATATTAATAATGATATAAATGGAAGCAATAAGTATTTATAAAAAAATATTTGGTTATTATATAAAAAAATACTGGACAAATTATCATTCAAGTAGTATAATTTGAACATAGATTATTAATCATAGTATATATATTGAAAGGGGATTTATTATGGAGCTTAATAATTTGATAGCAGCAGGGGAGAATGTTGATGTTTTTCGAGACGGTGAAATGACTGTTAAGGTGTTCAAAGAAAGTCAGCCAAAAACCGCAGCAATGTATGAAGCATTAACGCATTCCCGTGTTGAAACAACAGGTCTGCCCATGCCTATTATTCACGAAATAACGGTTGTCGACGGGAAATGGGCAATAATAATGGATCATATTGACGGAAAGAATCTATATGAAATAATGAAAAGCGACCCTTCAAATATTGAGAAATATATTAGTGATATGGTTGACATTCAGCTTGATATTCACTCAAAAACCGCTCCTCTTTTAAGCAAGTTAAAGGATAAGATGGCTAGACAGATTAAAAGTCTTGATTGCATTGACGAGGTTAAGAGATATGAAATGCTGACCAGACTTGAAAGTATGCCTAAGCATGCAAAGCTGTGTCATGGTAATTTCACTCCTCAAAATATCATTATCGATAAAGAGGGCAAGACCTTTATTGTCGATTGGGTAGCAGCAAGACAAGGGAATGCAAGCGCTGACGTGGGGAAAACGTATCTGATGCTTTGTCTTGAGTTTCCCGAGGCTGCAGAGCTTTATCTTGATACATTTTGTAAGAAAAGTGGAACAAAGAAAAAGTATGTTCAGGCATGGCTTCCGATTGTTGCCGCAGCTCAGCTTACATTTAACCGCGCTGAAGAGAAGGAACTTCTCATGAAATGGATTGACGTTGTAGATTACGAATAGAATAAAAAAATTAAGTCCGCAGATTTTTTCTGCGGACTTGTATTATTTATCCCTGTTAAGTTCATTGATACTGAAGGTCAGTGTCAACAAACTGTCGCCTAAATGAACATTTTCCACGACAACGTCGCTGTATTCCATTCTTAAATCATAGTGGCTGAAATTCCAGAAAGCGTGTATTCCCAGTTTTACAAGCTTATCAGCAATTTCTTGAGCTGAAATTTTAGGAATACATAAAATTGCAATATCAGGCTTCTCTTTTTGACAGAAAGCTTCAATGTCCGCAATATTCGATACCATAAGATTGCCGATTTTTTCACCAATAAGCTTATCGTAATTATCGAATACACCGATTAATTTACAGCCTCTAGTTTCAAAGTTGATATGAACTGCAATTGCTTTTCCAAGATTTCCTGCACCGATGAGAATTGTTTTATAGGATTTATCAACGCCGAGGATTTTTCCGATTTCATTGTGGAGCTCTTCAACATTATACCCATAACCTTGTTGGCCGAAACCGCCGAAACAGTTTAGGTCTTGTCTAATCTGAGAAGCTGTCAGATTCATTTTCTCCGAAAGCTCTCTAGAAGAAATTCTGACAATGTTCTGCTTTAATAATTCGCCAAGAAAGCGGTAATAACGAGGCATTCGCTTGATTACCGAGTTTGAAACCGGACTATGCTTTGACATGATATCACCCCTTATAGGAATTAAATGAGTTTTTCAAGACGCAGGTTTATTTCATGAAGAAAAGCTTCAGTATCGACAGTTTTCTTGCCCTCAACTGATGAAAGGCAAGCAAGGTCGCCGGTCATTACGCCTTCTTCAATTGTTGTGATTGTAGCTTTTTCAAGCTTGTCAGCGAAGTTTATAAGCTCTGCATTATTATCAAGCTCGCCTCTTTTTCTAAGAGCACCACTCCAAGCGAAGATTGTAGCGACTGAATTCGTGGATGTTTTTTCGCCTTTTAAGTGTTTATAATAGTGGCGCTGAACAGTGCCGTGAGCTGCTTCATATTCATATACTCCGTCGGGAGATACCAAAACAGATGTCATCATAGCAAGACTTCCGAAAGCTGTTGCCACCATGTCAGACATCACGTCGCCGTCATAGTTCTTACACGCCCAAATATATCCGCCGTCAGAACGGACAACTCTAGCAACGGCATCGTCTATCAAGGTGTAGAAATATTCAATGTTCATTGCCTCAAATTTTTCTTTATATTCAGCCAGATAAATATCATTGAAAATATCTTTAAATCTATGGTCGTATTTTTTTGAAATAGTATCCTTTGTCGCAAACCATAAATCCTGTTTTAAATCAAGCGCGAAGTTAAAGCAGGCACGAGCAAAGCTTGAAATGCTCTCATCAATATTATGAAGTCCCTGAATAATTCCATCTGAGTTTTTGAAGCTGTGAATAAGCTGACGGGTTTCATTTCCGTCCTTATCCGTTACCACAAGCTCAGCCTTCGAACCTTCTGAAACGACCATTTCAGTATTTTTATAAACATCACCATAAGCGTGACGAGCAATAGTAATAGGCTTCTTCCATGTGGGAATAAACGGCGTAATTCCCTTCACGATAATAGGTGTTCTGAAAACAGTGCCGTCAAGAATTGCTCTGATAGTGCCGTTAGGGGATTTCCACATTTCTTTGAGGGTATACTCTGTCATTCTTTCAGCGTTTGGTGTAATGGTAGCACACTTTACAGCAACCCCATACTTTTTTGTAGCTTCCGCGGAATCAATGGTAACTTGGTCGTTAGTTTCGTTTCTATACTCCAGCCCCAAATCGTAGTATTCAGTATTAAGTTCAATGTACGGATTTAAGAGAATATCCTTAATCATCTTCCAGATAATTCTGGTCATTTCGTCGCCGTCCATTTCAACTAGGGGAGTGGTCATTTTGATTTTATCTGCCATTAGAAACCTCCTGATTATTGATTATAGTTTTTCCCTTGTATAATTAAGCAGACCGCCTGCTAGTATTATATCCTTTGAACGTCCTGACAGCTCACATTTTGCAATTATTTCTTTACCGCTGGTTTTATTTATAATCTTAATGTCAGTGCCGTTGATTATACACTTTTTCAAGTCGGGGAATTCAAGCTTATCACTAAGTGAAATAAGCTCATAGTCCGCCTCATTTAAAAATGTTAGCGGCAAAATTCCGGCATTAATAAGATTAGAACGGTGAATTCTCGCAAAGCTTTTGACAAGCACAGCCTTAACTCCAAGATATAGGGGAGCCAATGCGGCATGCTCTCTAGAAGAACCCTGTCCGTAATTTGAACCACCGACAATTATGCTTTTTCCAAGAGAAAGAGCACGGTCGGGGAAGCTTTCATCACAGACGGCAAAACAGAATTTTGATATAGCAGGAATATTTGAACGTAATGGAAGAATTTTTGCTCCAGCCGGCATAATATGGTCGGTAGTGATATTGTCGCCGACCTTTAACGCACATTCAGCGCTAATGGTATCATCAAGAGGCTCTGAAAGTGGAAAAGGCTTGATGTTAGGACCTCTCAATATTTCAATGCTGTCCATATCCTTTTCGTCACAGGGCGGCACTATCATATTATCATTAATCGAAAATACTTCAGGAAGTTTAAATTCAGGCATTTCGCCAAGTGTTCTTGGGTCGGTGAGAACGCCAGTTATTGCAGAAGCAGCAGCAAGCTCGGGCGATACAAGATAAATCTGACCGTCCTTTGTACCTGAACGACCTTCAAAATTTCTGTTAAAGGTTCTAAGTGATATACCGCCAGAATTTGGTGATTGCCCCATGCCGATACAAGGACCGCAGGCACATTCAAGAATTCTTGCGCCGGCAGCGATAAGCACAGAAAGCGCACCGTTTTCAGCAAGCATATTGAAAACCTGCTTTGAGCCGGGAGCAATTGACAGTGAAACATCAGGGTGAACGGTTTTATCTTTGAGTATATGTGCAACTTTTAACAGGTCAGACAAAGATGAGTTTGTGCAAGAGCCTATACAAACCTGATCGACTTTAATGTTTCCTATTTCATCAACGGTTTTAATATTGTCTGGTGAATGGGGACAAGCCGCCATTGGAACAATTTCGCTCAAATTGATTTCAACTGTTTCATCATAAACTGCATCAGAATCAGCAGAAAGCTCAACCCATACATTTTCGCGTTTTTGTGCCTTTAAGAATTCCTTTGTTATTTCGTCAGAAGGGAATATGGAGGTGGTTGCACCAAGCTCGGCACCCATATTGGTGATCGTGGCACGCTCAGGCACTGAAAGAGTCTTAACTCCTTCGCCGGTATATTCCATAACCTTTCCAACTCCGCCTTTTACAGAAAGTCTTCTCAAAACCTCAAGAATGACATCTTTAGCAGCAACCCAAGGGCTTAGTCTGCCGCTGAGTTTAATATTTACAACCTTAGGGCAGGTAATATAATAAGTCCCTCCGCCCATTGCTACTGCAACATCCAAACCTCCAGCGCCGATAGCGATCATTCCTATACCGCCACCAGTCGGCGTGTGACTGTCTGAGCCAATAAGCGTTTTTCCCGGAACACCGAATCTTTCAAGATGAACCTGATGACAAATTCCGTTTCCTGGTCGTGAGAAATAAATGCCGTGCTTTTTTGCGACTGATGCAATATATCTGTGGTCATCCGCATTTTCAAATCCGCTCTGAAGCGTATTATGGTCGATGTATGCAACAGAACGCTCTGTTCTGACTCTCGGAACTCCCATAGCTTCATACTCCAAATAAGCCATTGTTCCGGTTGCGTCCTGCGTCAATGTTTGGTCAATTTTAATGCCTATTTCGCTACCCTTAATCATTTCACCGTCAACTAGGTGAGCTTTGATTATTTTTTCGGTAAGTGTCAATCCCATGATACATTTCCTTTCAATTGGTTTAAAACATATAATACTTATTTTATATCAAAACAACCCACTTTGTCAAGAATTTCACTATCTTTAAGTTTTTTGAGTAAAAACTAGCGCACAAATATGGCAATTTACAAATTATGTTAATTATAGATGAAAAGATAATTGACTTTATACAATAAAGTGATATAATTAAATAGTATGAATATTTGTTTTTATGAGTATATTTTTTCTTCCATGCTGTAAAATAAATAAAAAAGTATGGAGAAGTTTTATGATTAAAAATAATTTTCAAAACAATGATGACGAAATCGAAAAATCTGAACAAGACACCGATTCAACAGATGAACAAACAGAGCAGATTGAAAAGGTTGGTCAGATTCAAACCTCTAATTCAAAGCACCTTATTCATTGCCTTAGCGTTATTGGTCAGATAGAGGGGCATTATATTTTGCCGCCACAGAACAAGACAACTAAATACGAACATATTATACCCGCTCTTGTCGCAATTGAACAGGATCGTTCTATTGAAGGTCTTGTAATTATCCTCAATACCGTCGGCGGTGATGTTGAGGCTGGGCTTGCAATTTCCGAGCTTGTTGCGAGTATGAAAAAGCCGACCGTATCAATTGTAGTCGGTGGTGGTCACTCAATTGGCGTGCCTTTGGCTGTGTGTGCAAAAAAATCCTTTATTGTTCCGTCCGCTACAATGACTATTCATCCTGTGCGAATGACAGGGCTTGTGCTTGGTGTCCCTCAGACTTTATCTTATTTTGATAAAATGCAGGAGCGTATAGTGAGGTTTGTTTCCTCAAACAGCGGTATAACAGCCGAGCGCTTTAGAAAGCTGATGATGCAAACTGGTGAGCTTGTTATGGATGTGGGAACTGTTCTTGATGGTGAAACAGCGGTTAAAGAGGGGATAATTGACCAATTAGGCGGACTTAGCGATGCAATTGAATGCTTATACAAGCTTATTGAAGAAACACCGAAAGCGTATGGTGAAGATGATGATTCTGCACACGATAATTAATGAAGGTGATATTTTCAGCGGTGAAAACAAGCTTTCACCAACAGAGTTTCTTAGCATAAAAGGCGGAATATTGGAATATAAAAACAATAACGGAAGAAAAGAGGCCGTAAGGCTTATTTCAACCGACCCATATATGTATCTTAACAGCACTTACTCACCATATTCTGATATAACCGGTTTGAAAGGATATAACGATTTATGAGAGATTACTTGGATATGATAATACAGGGGTTAATTCAGGGAGTAACTGAATTTCTCCCTGTTTCAAGCTCAGGGCATTTATCTTTGGCACAGCATTTTTTCGGAACTGAAGAAAGCTTGAAGCTGTTTAATTCAATTATGCTTCATTTGGGAACATTGGCGGCTGTATTTATTGCGTTTTACAAAACGATATTTTCTTTGATTAAAGAATTTTTTGTTCTTATTAGAGATGTTTTCACCGGAAAGTTCAAGTGGAAAACAATGAATCCTGAGAGAAGAATGATTATTATGATAATCATTTCAATTATTCCTCTGTTCGGATTCTACATATTCAAAGATTTTTTTTCAAAGCTTGCATCAGATTCGGATATAATTATTGAGGGTATCGCTTTTATTTATACAGGAACACTGCTTCTCTTTTCGGGGAAGAGTATGAACGGGAAGAAGACAGCGGGCGACATCAAAACATCTGATGCTTTGATTGTTGGTGTTTTTCAGGGAATTGCTGTTATTCCCGGCATATCACGCTCAGGCTCAACGATTTCGGCTGGGCTTTTCAGAGGGATGAAAAGAGAAACAGCTATCGAGTATTCGTTTATTCTTGGTATACCGGTAATATTAGCAGGCGCTTTGGTCGAATTTATGGATGTCAGAAAAGCCGAGGTTAGCATCGAATGGATGCCTGTTCTTCTTGGTTTTGCCGTCGCTGCTATATCTGGATTTTTTGCGATAAAGCTTATCAGATGGCTAATTAAATCTGACAAGTTTAAATATTTCGGATATTATACGCTTGCTCTAGGTGCTTTGGTAATAATTTTAGGTATAACTGAAAGAATAACCGGAAGCAATATCATAGAAATGCTTACAAAATAATTTTAAAGGGGACGTAAAAAGATGGCAGCGAGAAAGCCTGCACCGAAAAAGAAACAGAGCAACAATCAGTTCTGGTCTGTTATTATTTTCTCTATGGGAATACTTATCGCAATGCTTACTTTTATCAAAGGCTCTGATTTGTGGAGTGTTATACATAACGGACTTTTAGGACTTTTTGGAATGTCGGTGTTTCTGGTCGCACCGATACTTATATATGCGTCGATAATGATTGCTCTTGATAAGTCACACAGTGCGGTAGTCACAAAAATAATTCAAGGGATTATTTTGACATTGCTTATCAGTGCCATAGCACAAATAATGTTTGTCGGGAAAGTTGACGGCGAAACAGTTTTAGTTAAGATAAAAAATCTGTACATAGCCGGAAAAGAGCTTAAGGGAGGCGGACTATTCAGCGCAATAATCGGCTGGCCATTGCTTGCTTTATTTAATAAAGCCGGCGCTGCAATAATTGTATTTCTTCTGACTTTTACATTTATTGTTCTTCTGACTAATGTTACATTAATCGGCTTGTTTAAATTCTTTACGGCGCCGTTTAGAAGCGGATACAAAGCTGTAAAAACTGCTAGTGAAGAAAGAGCACTTATGCCTCCAAAACCGCAGAAACCGCCGAAGGAGGAAAAAAAGAAAGAAGCTAAAGTCGATTTCGGAAAGTATGTTGATGAGCATTTTGACGAACAGCAGCCTCCAGTGGAGGAGCTTCCGGAGCATCCGGTTGTCGCGCCAAAGCTTACAAAAGATAAGCTAAAGCAAACTGCCAAAAAAACAGATAATCCAGAGCTTCAGGAAATCATAAAGAAAGCGGTTGAAAACGTCGAAGCTGATGTAACGGGGAAAGCTCCAATTTATATAGAAAGTGACGGACAGACGTGTCTGTATGAAAAAGATAATGCAATAAATATGTATAAAAATCCCCCGATAACACTTTTAAACCCTCTCGTTCAGAGCAAAGTTGGTGAGGATACAAAAATTGAGCTTTCACAGAATGCTGAGATTCTTGTAAATACTCTTAAAAGCTTTGGGGTTCAAACAAGAATTGTTGATATTGCCAGAGGCCCCAGTGTCACAAGATATGAGCTTCAACCGGCAGCGGGTGTAAAGGTTAGCCGTATTACCAGCCTTACTGACGATATTAAAATGAGTCTTGCTGCTGAAAGCATTCGTATTGAAGCGCCGATTCCGGGGAAAGCTGCAGTCGGTATTGAGGTTCCCAACAGTGATGTTGACCTTATTACAATGCGCGAAATGCTTGAGTCTAAGGAGTTTGTTGAAGTTAAGAGCAATATTTCCTTTGCGCTCGGGAAAGATATTACCGGAAATGTAATCTTTGCTGATATTGCAAAAATGCCCCATGTGCTTATTGCGGGGGCAACAGGCTCGGGAAAATCCGTCTGTATTAATTCACTTATTATCAGCATTCTGTTTAAGTCCTCACCTGATGATGTCAGACTATTGATGATTGACCCGAAAATGGTTGAGCTTGAGGTTTATAACGGAATACCTCATCTGCTTATTCCGGTTGTTACCAATCCGAGAAAAGCAGCAGGTGCGCTTTCGTGGGCTGTCACTGAAATGCAAAAGAGGTACAAGCTCTTTGCCGACCATAATGTTCGTAATCTTCAAGGCTTTAATGAAATGGCAAAGAATACCGAAGGGCTTGACCCTCTTCCTCAAATTGTTATAATAATTGATGAGCTTGCCGACTTAATGATGGTTGCCGCAAAAGACGTTGAAGAGGCAATCTGTCGTCTTGCACAGCTGGCACGTGCGGCGGGTATGCATCTCGTAGTTGCCACACAGCGTCCTTCCGTTGATATAATTACTGGAGTTATCAAAGCAAATATTCCGAGCAGAATTGCGTTTTCTGTTACTTCTCAGATAGATTCAAGAACAATACTTGACGGTGCCGGTGCCGAAAAGCTTTTAGGACGTGGAGATATGCTGTTTTCAGCGTATGGAGCGCCTAAGCCGACCAGAATTCAAGGCTGTTTTGTAAGCGATAAAGAGGTCGAGAAGGTTGTAAAGTTCATTAAAGATTCTATCAAGGCTGATTACGACGAAACAATTCTTGAGGAAATTGAAAAGAATGCGCCGGTCCCTAAGGGTGAGTCTGTACCCTCTGGAGGGGGCGGGGTTGATTCTGATGAAGATATGATTGACAAAGCGATTGATTGTGTTGTGGAAGCTGGACAGGCATCGACATCTTTTCTTCAAAGGCGTTTAAAGCTTGGATATGCCAGAGCCGCCCGTATTATGGACGAGCTTGAACAGATGGGCATTATCGGTGAATCTGAGGGAGCAAAGCCCCGCAAGGTTATGATGACAAAAGAACAGTGGTATGAATCCCGCATGAATAAAGCGAACGTATAATTTTTATTTAGGAGCATATTAATGAATGGCTTTTTGCCGGTATCAAGACAGGATATGAATGACAGAGGAATAGAAAAGATTGATTTTATACTTATTACAGGTGACGCATATGTTGATCACCCGAGTTTTGGGGCGGCTATAATTTCAAGGGTGCTTGAAGCCGACGGGTTTACTGTCGGTATAATAGCTCAACCCGATTGTGAAGATGAAAAGAGCTTTCAAAAGCTTGGGCTTCCAAGGCTTGCATTTTTGGTTACGTCAGGAAACATAGATTCAATGGTAGCGCACTATACAGCCGCAAAAAAGCTTCGCTCCGACGATGCATATTCAGCCGGAAACAAAGCAGGAAAAAGACCTGATAGAGCGGTAATTGTATATTCAAAAACATTAAAAAGGCTTTTCCCCGATATTCCTGTTATGATTGGCGGGCTTGAAGCGTCACTGAGGCGGTTTGCACATTACGATTATTGGGATGATAAGGTCAGACCCTCTGTTTTGGTTGATTCAAAAGCTGATATTCTGATGTTCGGAATGTCAGAGCATCAAATTATTGAGCTTGCCAGACGATTGAAATCCGGTGATAAAATCGACCAAATAACTGATGTCAGGGGAACGGCATATCTTACACTTCCAGTCAATACGCCATTAGGGGCGGCAGAATGTCCTAGTTATGAGCAGGTTTCATCTAATAAAGAGCAGTATTCAAAGGCAACACGAATTCAGTATGATCAGCAGGATGAGGTTTACGGCAAGATTGTAATTCAGCGTCATGGCGATAAAATGCTGGTTCAGAATCCGCCCGCAAAAAGCCTGTCTCAAGAAGAGCTTGACAGAGTATTTTCACTTTCGTATATGCGGACGTATCACCCTATGTATGAAAAAAGCGGTGGAGTTCCCGCAATAAATGAGGTTGAATTTTCTATTATTCATAACAGAGGCTGCTTCGGGCATTGTAACTTCTGCTCGATTGCACTTCATCAGGGAAGAAGAATTGCGACGAGAAGCTTAGAATCCGTTTTGAATGAAGCGCAGTTGCTTACACAAAAAGAGGGCTTTAAGGGATATATACATGACGTTGGCGGACCGACCGCAAATTTTAGAAATCCATCTTGTAAAAAACAGCTTGAAAAAGGTCTTTGCAAGGGGAAAAAGTGTCTTGCCCCCACACCATGCCCTTCACTTGATGTCGATCATACCGAATATCTTGATATGCTTCGCAAAATTCGGCAGATTAAAGGGATTAAAAAAGTTTTCATACGCTCTGGAATACGATATGATTATCTTATTGAGGATGATAATGATGAATTTTTCCGTGAGCTTATTGAGCATCATATTAGCGGACAGCTTAAAGTAGCGCCGGAGCATTGTTCAACAGCGGTGCTTGATAAGATGGGAAAGCCTCACATTGAAGCATATAAAAAATTTCAGGAGAAGTTTTATAAACTTACAAGCGAAGTAAAAAAAGAGCAGTACCTTGTTCCATATTTAATGTCCTCCCATCCGGGAAGTACTTTAAAGGACGCAGTAGAGCTTGCTTTATTTTTGAAAAGCAACAACATCCGTCCCGAACAGGTTCAGGATTTTTATCCTACTCCGGGAACAATCTCGACCAGTATGTTTTATACCGGTCTTGATCCATATACGATGGAGAAGGTGTATGTCGCAAAAACTTCTGAGGAAAAATCAATGCAGAGAGTTTTGTTACAGTATTTTAAGCCTAAGAATCAAAGAAAGGTAATCGAAGCACTTAAAAGAGCGGGAAGAGCTGATTTGATTGGAAATGAGAAAGGTTGCCTAGTCCAGCCTGACAATGAGTATTTGAAGGAGCAACGTTCTAAAGATAAGACAAGTAAAGGGAAAGGAGCAAAATGGCAAAAAGACGCAAATCGAAAAAAGAACAAACGGTAATTAGAAATATATTTGTTATTGCGGTAATAATAATCGCACTTCTGTACTTTCTGGATAGTCAGGGAATTCTCAAATATGATACTATACAGACAGGGCTTGGATTAAGAGATGGTGCCTCCTCTGATGCCGAGGTTTCGGTTCATTATATTGACGTCGGACAGGGTGATTGTGAGCTTATTTTGATTGAAAAGTCGGTCATACTTATTGATGCAGGTGAAGCTCAGTATGGCGAAAAGGTTGTATCATATCTTAAAGCTCAAGGGGTAACAAGGCTTGATTATGTAATAGCAACCCATCCGCATTCCGACCATATCGGCGGAATGACGGAGGTTTTAAAGACTTTTGAAGTTGACACACTTTATATGCCATTAATCCCTGATGAAATGGTACCGACAGGCTATTCTTATGAGAACTTTTTAACCGCAATGATTGAGAAAAATGTGAACTTTGTCGAGCTTGACAGTGAGGAAAAGCTCAGCATTAACGGCGTTAGTGTTGAAATTTATCCGCCAGTTGAAGAATATAACAATCTGAATAACTACTCTTTGATAACAAGAATGACACACGGTAGCAATACGTTTTTATTTACGGGAGATGCCGAGAAGCAAGCTGAGAATGCGCTTTTAAAAAGCAAAATCGAAGTGTCTGCTATGGTATACAAAGCCGGCCATCACGGAAGCAATACATCAAGCAACGAAGATTTTTTAAAAGCAGTTATGCCACAGATTTGCATTATTTCCTGTGGCGCCGGGAACAGCTATAATCATCCGGGAGATAAGGCTGTCGAGCGTATTAGCAAATACGCAGAAGTGATACTAAGAACTGATATTTCTGGGACAATTGTGATTGAGTCTGATGGTAAATCTGTCAGCTACAAGGTTGAAAAAGGGTGATAATTTGCTGATAATAAACAGGCTTGAGGGGGAATATGCCGTTTGTGAGAACAGTAGCGGTGATATTATCAATATCAGCATTCATGATATAAGTGGGGGAGCAAAAGAAGGCGACGTAATTGTTCTAAAGGGCGAGCTCTATATTATTGACAATACCGAAACAATGAAGCGACGCAATAAAAATATTAATCTTCGAAATAAACTTCGAGGAATACAATAAGAGGTGTTAATATGCATAACGATATTTTTAAACAGTTAAATTCCATGCTCCCAACTCTTTCAAAAGGGCATAAGCTTATTGCAACATATATTCTAGAGCATTATGACAAGGCGGCATATATGACAGCAGCAAAGCTTGGAAGCACAGTGGGAATAAGCGAATCAACCGTTGTACGATTTGCGGCAGAAATCGGATACGACGGCTTTCCCAGCCTTCAAAGAGCAATGCAGGATGCTATGAAAAGCAAGCTTACAACAATTCAGCGAATTGAGGTTACAAGTGACCAGCTTGGTACTGAGGATATTCTTGAAAAGGTTCTTAATCTTGATATTGAAAGAATTAAAAAGACACTTGAAACAACTTCCAAAGATGAGTTTAACAGTGCGACTGACATTATCGCTCAGGCTAAAACAATTTATATAATCGGCTCAAGAAGTGCATCGACGCTGGCTCATTTTTTATCATTTTATTTTAATCTTATTTTTCAGAATGTAAAGCTTGTTCATACAACAAGCAGAAGCGAAATGTTTGAGCAGATTATGCGTATTAATGAAAATGACGTTATTATAGGAATAAGCTTTCCGAGGTATTCAAAGCAGACTATTACGGCTTTTAAATATGCAAGAGCAAACAATGCAAAGGTAATCGCCATAACCGACAGCTATTCATCGCCACTTGTCGAATATGCTGATAAGGTTTTGATTGCACGAAGTGATATGGCGTCTTTTGTTGACTCACTTGTTGCGCCTCTTAGCTTGATAAATGCGCTCATTGTCGCCTTGAGCATTAAAAATCGTGAAATGGTCACAGAAAATCTTGAAAAGCTTGAAAGCATTTGGGATGAATATCAGGTTTATGAAAAATTTGAGGAGAAGTAATTTTAATGCACTATGATGCTATAATTGTCGGAGCAGGAGCGGCAGGTCTGTTTGCTTCAATACAAATCAGCGAAAGCGGTAAGAGTGTGCTTCTTCTTGAGCATAACAAAATTGTTGGAAAGAAGCTATTGATTACCGGAAAAGGCCGTTGCAACCTGACAAACAACTGTACTTCTGATGAGGTTCTAAAAAACATACCGACAAATCCAAAATTTATGTTTGGTGCTCTCAACAGGTTTACACCACAGGACACAATAGATTTCTTTGAAAATAAGCTGGGGATAAAGCTTAAAACAGAAAGGGGAAATAGAGTTTTTCCTGTTAGTGACAAGGCTTCAGAAATTGTAGATGCGCTTGAAAGAAAGGCCAAATCAAACGGTGTTCAAATCCGATTTGAAAAGGTAACGGGCATTATCTCTCAAAACTCAACAGTAAGCGGTGTAAGTTGCAGTGGTAAAGCTTATTATTCCGAAAAGGTTATTGTGGCGACAGGCGGGAAATCCTATTCGGGAACAGGTTCAACCGGCGACGGATATGAATTTGCAAAGCAGCAAGGGCACACAGTAACGCGACTTGTTCCTTCACTTGTTCCTGTTGTTTCTGATGACGGCTTCTGCGCTCAAATGATGGGGCTTTCGCTTAAGAATGTCACACTCTTACTTATTGATAAGTCTTCGGGAAAGATAATTTTTTCTGAGCTTGGAGAAATGCTTTTTACACATTTTGGTGTATCAGGGCCATTGGTTTTGAGCGCTAGTTCTCATATAAGGTCTATGGAAGACAAAAGATATTATTTTAGTATAGATTTAAAGCCGGGGCTTTCAGAGGAACAGCTAGACGCAAGAATACTTCGTGATTTTTCTGAATCTCAAAACAAATTTTTTGAGAACTCGCTGAATAAGCTTTTGCCGTCAAAGATGATTCCTGTAATAATCAAGCTTTCAGGGATACCCGCCGAAATCAAAGTTAATCAAATTACAAAGGCACAACGTGCCGAGTTGGTTAAGCTCATCAAAAATTTCTGCATTAATATTAAATCATTCAGACCGCTAGATGAAGCTATTATAACCTGTGGCGGAATAGACACCAGAGAGATTTCACCGAAGTCAATGGAATCTAAGCTGGTCAAGGGGCTTTATTTTATTGGCGAAATACTTGATGTTGATGCATATACAGGCGGATATAATCTTCAGATTGCGTTTTCAACCGCATTTGCTGCTTCATCAGATATAATTTAGGGGGTTGTTTTTATGGGAATAAAAATAGCGATAGACGGGCCTTCAGGTGCCGGTAAAAGTACGATTGCACGAATGGTTGCAAAGAAAATGAACTTTGTTTACGTTGATACAGGTGCTCTGTATCGTGCAATAGCTTTATATGTAATGAATAATAGCGTCAACACAAAATCTGAAGAAGAAGTTCAGCCTCTTCTTTGCTCAATAAAAATTGATATTAAGTATATTGATGGAGTACAGCACGTTTTTTTAAATCATCTTGATGTATCAACAGAGATAAGGCGACCGGATGTGTCAATGGGCGCTTCTGATGTATCTGCTCATCCTTCTGTGAGGCAGTTTCTGCTTGAGCTTCAAAGGGGACTAGCTCAAAGAAACAACGTTATTATGGACGGCAGAGATATTGGAACAGTTGTATTACCCGATGCCGATGTTAAAATTTTTCTGACCGCTTCAGCAGAGGAAAGAGCAACAAGAAGATTTAATGAGCTTGTGAAAAAGGGTGTAAGCACAACTTATGAGGAGGTTTTGTCTGACATTAAGCTTAGAGATTATAACGACACTAGCCGTGACATCGCACCGCTAAAAAAAGCA
The DNA here is from genome assembly GCA_023439835.1 of Bacillota bacterium. GTDB lineage: Bacteria > Bacillota > Clostridia > Oscillospirales > Ruminococcaceae > SZUA-444. The sequence goes on from JAEXUW010000020.1 coordinate 267,826, forward strand.
AGCGATGCCGTGCTGGCGGACACAACCGGTAATGAGCTTGAACAGTCAGTAGAATTAATTAATAGAATTATCACTGATGAGCTAGCAAGCCCCAAGAAAAAGAACGGAATTGAAAAATGCAGGATATGCTCTGTGAAGTTGTTTTTTTATGCAATTTTGAGAGGGTTTATTTCACTAGTGTTTCATATATATTTCAATCTAAAATTTGAGGGAAAAGAGAATATCCCAAGAACAGGCTCGAATATCTTTGCTAGCAATCACAGAAGCTATATAGACCCGATACTAATTGCATTGCCGACAAAGGTGCCATTTGCCTTCATGGCGAAGGAAGAGCTTTTTCAAGGAAATAAGCTGTTTAACTGGTTGATAACTGCTTTTGGTGCTTTTCCTGTTCAAAGGGGGAAGGGTGACTCTTCGGCAATTGACGAAGCAATAAAAAGATTAAGCAAAGGAAGAAATCTGGTGATTTTCCCTGAGGGAACTCGTTCTAAGGACGGCACCGTCGGTAAAGGTAAGACAGGCGTTGCTCTGATAGCAGCAAAAGCACAGGTTATGGTTGTTCCAGTTGGCATTTCATTCGTGGGGAACAAACCAAAGTTTAGGTGCCCGATAACAGTAAGATTCGGAAAGCCTATTAATCCTGAGGAGCTGGTAATAAAGTCTACTGCTGCTTCTGACCTCAAAGAGCTGAAGCTTAAAGTAATGAGTGCTATTACAGAGTTGGTTGATACAAATGTTAACAAATTGTAAAATATTATTAGCTAAGTCGGCGGGCTTCTGCTTTGGTGTAGACAGAGCAGTGAAAATGGTGTATAATAATTTAAATCGGCAGTCGCGTGTTGTTACATTTGGGCAGATTATACACAATAATTCTGTTGTCGAAGATCTTGAGTCCAAAGGTGTTTTTGTTGTTGATAGCATTGATCAAATATCTTACGATGATTTGGTTATAATAAGATCGCACGGTGTATCATGTGATATATTTAAAAGTATACATGAAAAAGGCTGTGAAATCATTGACGCAACATGCCCCTTTGTGTCACGAATTCATAAAATCGTGAATGAGAAATCGTGCGATGGATACATCGTTTTAATAGCGGGTGACAAAACTCATCCTGAGGTTGAAGGGATAAGAGGACACTGTGTTAATACCGTTTTTGTTTTTTCAGATTTAGAACAACTGAAAAATTTACTAAAATATAATGATATTTCAGAAAAAAAGGTTGCAATTGTAGCACAAACAACGTATAATATTAAATTGTGGGATGAGTGCAGAAGTTATCTTAATGCAGATTTTCCTGACTTTTTGATTTTTGATACAATCTGCAGTGCAACAGAAATCAGACAGGCTGAGGCTACGGAAATTGCAGTGAAATCCGATATAATGCTTATAATCGGCGGTTCACACAGTTCAAATACAATGAAGCTAAAAAAAATATGTGAAGCATATACAAAATGTTATCATATAGAAAACGCATCAGACTTATATGACATAAACTTTTCTGGTGCAAAAATTATCGGGATTTCTGCCGGCGCTTCAACTCCGGCTTATATAATCAAGGAGGTTCAATCAACAATGAGTGAGATTATGAAAAATCTAGAAGAGGATTTTAATTTTGAAGAGGCTTTAGAGCAATCCTTCAAGAAAATATATACGGGGGACAAGGTTAAGGGATACATAACAGCAGTTAACAACACTGAAGTTATCGTTGATATCGGAACAAAACACACCGGTTACATCCCTTTGTCAGAGCTTAGTGAAGACCCGACAGTTAAGCCTGCCGACGTATGTAAGGTAGGGGAAGAAATTGATCTTATCGTTATCAAGATTAACGACCAGGACGGTATTGTTACGCTATCAAAGAAGCGTGTAGATGCTCTTGCCGGTTTTGAAAAGATTGTTACTGCAAGCAAAGATGGTAGCATTCTTTCAGGAAATGTAATTAACGTTGTCAAGGGCGGTATTCTTGTCGCAAGCAATGGAGTAAAAGTGTTTATTCCTGCTTCACAGGCGACCATGAGACGTGACGAAAAGCTTGAAAGCCTTCTTAAAAAGCCTGTTGAGTTCAAAATTCTTGAGGTTAATGAAGTAAAGAGCAGGGCTGTTGGTTCAATTAAGGCCGTTGTTAAAGATGCAAGAGAAGCAAAAGAAGCTGGATTCTTTGAAAATACCGATGTTGGCAGTGTTTGCACAGGTACTGTAAAATCTATCACAGATTATGGTGTTTTTGTTGATCTGGGTGCAGTTGATGGACTTATTAGAAAGCCTGACCTTACTTGGATAAAAATTAAGCATCCCTCTGAAATTGTAAAAATCGGCGATAAAATTGAAGTCACTGTTAAAGATATCGACAAGAACACTAAAAAGGTATCACTTGTTTACAAGAAGGATGACGATAATCCTTGGGAAATTTTTAAGGAAAAGTATCATGTCGATGACGTTATTACTGTTAAGGTTGTGTCGCTGACTGACTTTGGTGCTTTTGCTCAGATTATTCCGGGAATAGACGGACTAATTCACATTTCTCAGATAGCAAACCAGAGAGTTGACAAAATATCTGAACTTCTCAAAGTTGGACAGAGCGTTGACGTTAAAATCACTGAAATCGATCTTGAAAATAAGAGAATCAGCCTTTCAATGAGAGCACTTATTGAGGAAGAAGCTACTGAAGAAGCTACCGATGAAACAGATGCTGTAAAGGCAGAAGAAGCAGAATAATTTTTGTTATAATATTTTAACACAGTGCTGAATATTCGGTACTGTGTTTTTGTTTGAGAATTATATTTGAGCAAATTTCTATATGCTAATATTTTTAATATTGTCTTCAATCAGTATTATAGTCGAACTTGACTATGCTTTCGGGTTATGATAAAATTATATTAATTGTAAATAATATCCGGAGGCTGTACATGATTAAAATATTTGCTGGACCGGCAGGAACTGAAAAAAGCAGTTTGATTTTCAAAGAAATTGTATCTTCGGCAGAGAATAAAAGAAAAGTCTGCGTCATCGTCCCTGATCAATTTACTTATGAGTATGACAGGCTCTTGTATAAAGCGTTGGGGGCTAGACTTTTTAACTCAATTAAAGTCACAGGTTTTTCAAGACTCTCTGAAGAGATAATTAAAAGTCATGGCAATTTGGCAAGAGAATATGCCGATGAAAATGCCAAGCTTATAATGATGTATTTGGCAGTGAAAAAATTTAAATCCGAAAAGAAATCAGTCTATTATCGAAGACAGCTTGATAAAAACGGCTTTTTTTCAGATGCGCTAAGGCTTGTGACCGACCTTCGCCATTATTCGGTTGCTCCTGCCGATTTGGAGGTTGCTTCTTTAGATGTTGCGTCAAATTTATTAAAGGACAAGCTTTTTGATATTGGCGGGGTTTATTCAAATTATCTTGAAATGCTTGAAATGAGAGAGCTTAAAGATTCTATCACTGATATTAGTGAAGCGACTCAGATTTCCCGTCAGGTAAGCTGTTTTAAGGGGTGTGATATTTTCATAGACAAATTTAATTCTTTTACATTTGATGAAAATGAAATGATTAGTGAAATTATCAAGCAAGCTAAAAACGTGTTTTTTTCGCTTACCACAAGCAGTGAAAACAATCCCATAACTAAGCTTAGCCCTTTTGACAATTCTGTAAGAACTCAAACTGACATTGTTAATTATGCCACTCGATCAGGAAAAAAGACAGAGATTGTCGAATGTAAAAGCTTTGATTATTATAAATCTGAAGCTATCTTGAATATTAACAAAAATATTTTTGGAAAAGAAAACTCTAGTTTTAATAATGACGGAAGTGTAAAAGTAATATCTTCTCCTGATATGTACGAAGAGATTGAATATGTGGCTTCAGAGATTAAAAAGCTTATCTGCGATCAGGGGTATCATTATTCTGATATTGCTGTGATTTCTAGGGACGTTAATAGCTATTTCAGCGTGATAAACAGTGTTTTTGGCCGATATGAAATCCCTTTTTATATTGATTCAAAACAGCCTGTAAACTCAAAATCACTGATTATTTTTATTAACACAATATTTGAGGCAGTAAAAACACGTTGTTTTGATACCGAAGCAATTTTAAGATACATAAAGTCGCCGTTTTCCAGGTTTTCGTTTTTGAATTGTTCCATGCTTGAGGATTACTGCTATCAGTGGAATGTAAAAGGCGACATGTGGCTTAGCGAATTTACAGCATGCTCAGAAAATGACGAAAGGCTAAAAAAAATTAACGAATTCAAAGAGAAAGTTATTACTCCGCTGAAAGAATTCAAGAATACTCAGCACGATACCGCTACATCTTTTTGTGAGCGGTTTTTAAATCTTCTTGAAGAAATTGACTTGCACAATCGAATTCATTATATAGTAAAAAAAAGTTTAATAGGCAAGATTGACCCTCCGGCAGAGTCGATTGAAGCGGGACGTGAGTTCAAACAGCTTTGGGGAATTCTAATGAGCGCAGTAAGTTCAATTTATAAGCATATAGGTGATGATGAACTTAGCGTAAAAGAGTTTTGTGATCTTTTATCTTCAATGCTTTCTCAGACAAGCATTGCCAACCCGCCACAAAAGCTTGACGCTGTAACGGTTGCGGGCGCTGAACGTTCTGTTGTTTCTGACAAAAAAGCTGTTTTTATTATAGGGACAAATGATGGCAAGTTCCCGCAAACTGTCAGAGAAAATGGTTTTTTCACCGAATACGACCTCGAACAGCTTGATAAAGTCGGCCTTGATATAGCAAAGCCTTTGATGTGGCGTCTGTCTGAGGAAAGACTAGCGGCATATCTGGCGCTTTCCTTACCGTCAGAATTTCTTTATGTTTTATACCCGAACTCTGATCTTTCAGGCAAGTCGCTTAGACCGTCTGTAATTGTAAAGCAGATTATTTCAATGTTTGGAAAAAGCACGCTTATTACAAGTCAAAATCTTGGAATTGGTTTTTATTCAAAAACGCTTGGTGCGTCATTTAATAAGCTAACAGAAAATTATCGAGAAAAATCAGCAGAAGTTTTGGCAATTAAAAAGCTTCTTTGTGAAAGCCCTGAATATAAACATAAAATTAACTATATTGAATCTGCTTCAAACGAAAAAAGCTATAATATTAAGCAAAGCACAAGCAGAAACCTCTTTTTTGAAAAGGGGCTTGATGCTTCGGCGACAAAGGTTGAAGAATACTATAAATGTCCTTTTATGTTTTTTTGCAAATACGGTTTAAAGCTCAGACCAGTGAAAACAGTTGACGTGAATCCGCTAAGCCGTGGAAATGTTGTGCATTATTGTCTTGAAAAAATACTGAGCAAAAAGACAGAGGATAATAAAAGAGTATATAATAGTGAATTTGAAAGAACGAGTGATGGGAATCTGCTTTGCGAAATCAGGGCTAATATGGCAGAGTATCTTGAGAATGAGCTGGGTGGAAAGTTCGGAAAGACGGTTCGCTTCAATGAGTTATACAGCAATCTGGCATATATGATTTTTGAAATATTAAACAATATAAAAGAAGAATTCAAAAATTCTGATTTTCGCCCCGTTGCATTTGAATACAATTTAAAATCTAAAGAAGGCAGTGTGTTTGAAATTACTCTCGATGACGGAATAAGAATCAGACTCTTCGGCAAGATTGACAGAATTGATACATATGAAAATGGCGGGAAAAAATATATAAGAATCATTGACTATAAGACGGGGAACAAGGATTTCTTGTTTGAAGAAATATATAACGGGCTTAATCTTCAAATGCTTTTGTATTTAACCGCAGTAACAAATCCTTCTGAGAACACAGCGTTTTCTAACTTCATTCCATCTGGAATATTTTATATGCCGGCAAATTATCTGAATATTGATATTCCAAGAAAACTAGATTTAGACAACAACAGTGATAATAGCAATGAAAAGGAAATAAATACGGCAAAAGCCAAGTTTTTTCGCATGAAGGGGCTAGTCACTGATATTGAGGAAAGTATCAAAGCTATGGAAGAAGAGGTTGGAGGGAAATTTATTCCAGTCAAAAAGCTTAAAGGTGGCGGATATGATAAAAAGTCAAAGCTAATCTCACAGAATTCATTTAATAAATTGTGCGAATTTTCTGTCGATAAAGTAAAGAGCATGGTTGAATCTTTGAAAACTGGTCAAATTGATGCCGTGCCGGTAGGGAACAATTTAACGTCATCGTGTGATTATTGCGAATACTGGTCGATTTGCGGCAAGACAAAGAATGAAAAAATGAAGATTGTTAACAAGCTTGACGCTAAAGAGCTGAAGGAAATAATCGGAATGAATGAACAGGAGGGTGATTCTGATGTGGACTGATGATCAGCTTTTGGCGATAAATACTACTGATAAAGCGGTGATAGTTTCTGCTGCTGCTGGAAGCGGAAAAACAGCGGTTCTTATTGAAAGGACGCTTCGTATTCTTTGTGACGAGGAAAAGAAAATTCCTGCTGACAGGCTTCTTGCTGTCACATTTACAAACGATGCAGCTGCTCAAATGAGAGAGAAACTGAGCTTAGCCATCTTTACTAAAATTGAGGAGGAGCCTGACAACGAATGGCTTCAGCTTCAACAGGTCAGACTTCAAACAGCCAGGATTTCAACAATTAACTCATTTTGCTTTGAGCTTGTAAAAAACAATATACACAATTTTGATATTTCGTCAGGTGTCAGAATTCTTGATGAAACAGAGTATTCTGTAATGAAGGCAAAGGCGCTAGAAGATGTCTTTGAAAAGTTTTACCTTGAAAAGCCTGAAATGATGAAATTTCTCAACGGAATATTTTGCAACGATACTGATAAACAGCTTTCTGAAATAGTGGAGGCTTTGTTTGATTTTTCGAGATCTCTTCCATTTAAGGATAGCTGGTTTAAAAAAGCAATTGATGCATTTGATAAAGAAAGCGATATGATAAGCTTCTGGAAGAGCCTTATACTTAAAGACCTGATGCAGAAAATCAAAAGTGTTTCAAATGCAGTAACTAGAGCAAGCAGATATTCAAGCACTCTACAATTTCATAAAAAGGCACAGGATATTATTCAAAAAGATATTGAAATTGTAAATCATCTTTTTGAAATCAGCGTCAACAATGACTGGGATTCGATTATTACCACGCTGACTAATATTTCATGGGCTTCATTTTCAAAAACTGCCGATAAAGGTTCAAACGCTGATAATGCAGCAGCGGAAACCGCCATACTAGAGTTTATTCACAGACTTAGAAAAGGGTATACTGATGAGATGAAGAAAATTCAATCATTGATTTCGTATTCTGAAGCTCAGATTGAATCGGATATGCAAATGAGCAAAGAGGTTCTTTCTGATTTGATTTTACTTGTTGATGAGTTGTGGGGAGTATTGTGGGCGAAAAAAGTTGAGAAGAATGCAATTGATTTTGCTGATGTTGAAATACTTTCAATTAAGCTTCTGGCTAAAGAAACTGAAAACGGGTTTGAAAAAACTCAGCTAGCTAATGAGCTTGTAAGCTCAAGACAGTATTCGATAATACTCATAGATGAATTTCAGGACGTTAATAATCTTCAGGATATTATTTTTAAGGTTCTGTCCGACAGTTCAGATAATAATATCATAGGGCGAAATATGTTTGTTGTTGGCGATGTTAAGCAGTCAATTTATAGATTCAGACAGGCGAACCCTAAAATATTCATACAGACTTCAAAAGATGCTAACACTGAAAAAAACAGTGAGATTATTACTGAAATTAAGCTAAGGAAAAATTTCAGAAGCAGAAAGTGCGTTATTGATTTTGTAAATTTTATATTTCATAAAGTCATGTCTGATGAGGTCGGCGAGGTTGAATATACAGATGACGAATCGTTGGAGCTTGGAGCACAATATGACAATAGGGAACTTTCGACAGAGCTGATGGTTATAGATACAATCGCTGATGAGGAAGCAGAGGACGGTGATATTATGTCGTCTGATGAGCCTGTTTTTGTCGCGCAGAGAATTAAAAAAATGCTAGATGAAAAATATCCTGTCTTGGAAAACGGTGAACTTCGCCCATGCAAGCAAGGCGATTTTTGTGTATTGCTGAGGAGCAAAACGGTAAGTAAAAGTTTTGTGAACGCATTTCACTCATATGGTCTTTCAGTTTCAAATGAAGAGCTTACCGGTTATCTTAAATCAAGAGAGATATCAGTGCTCATCAATATGCTTAATATTATCGACAACCCCATGAACGATACAGCGATGGCTTCTGTTCTTTTATCGCCAATCTTTATGTTTAGTACTGACGAATTGGCATTGTTGAAAATTAATTTTCCTACTAGACGTTTGTATTCCTCAATCAAGAAAATGTCTGATTTTCTTTTATCAGAAAATGAATTGTCAGAAGAACAAATTTGCATTGCAAATAAATGCAGTGTCGCAATCAAAAAAATAGCGGAGCTTAGAGTTGATTCAATAAACCTTACTCTAGAAAGGCTTATCAGCAGGATTTATGATTCAACGGATTTTTTTGCGGTTGCTTCAGCTTTTTCAGACGGAAAGCAGAAAAGGGCAAATCTGCGTCTTTTGCTAGAATATGCTGATTCATATGATAAGAGTATTAATGGGGGACTAAGCGGTTTTATCCGATATATAAACACAGTGTTTAGAAACGGAAATGATTTTAAACAGGCGGGGGAGCTTTGTGCAGGGGATGACAGTGTTGCAATTAAAACTATTCATAAATCAAAGGGGCTAGAATATCCTTTCGTTTTTTTATGTCGGACAGCAACTGCGTTTACAAGACAAAAACAGGATTTGTCAAAACGAATGCTTATTAATCTAAACGGCGGTGTTGGTTTTCATTTAAAGGATGTTCAAAAGCATTACAAATACAAGACACTGTCATATGATGCCGTCAGCCGTATGAACCGCTATGAAATGCTGAGTGAAGAAATGCGTCTTTTATATGTGGCATTGACACGTGCTAAAGAAAAGTTATTCATAACATATCTTAGAACACCAAAAACAGATACGCGCCTTAAAAAAATCGCTGAAGATTTATCATCTTTTGGCGGTATTGAGTCTTCGCTTGTTGCATCAGCGGATTCAATGCAGGAGTGGCTTGCAATGGCGCTACTTACTTATAGTAAAAATAATTTTTTAAGAGAAATTGTTGGTAATGATATTATCCTTCCCGTATATGAAACTGATGCTGTTATTGATTTTGATGTTCAGGGAAAAAAGGAAGCTTTTGAAAATGAAAGCTTGAGTGATTATGAAGATGCTAACTTGCCCCTAATTAATGAAGAAATATATAATGAGGTTAAAAGGTATGTAAGCTTTGAATATGACTTTTCTTTATCTCAGAAAACAGCAAAGCTATCGGTTTCAGAGGTAGCAAAGGATGAGAATTATCTTGATTACAGATACGCCATTCCTGTGCTTAACAAGGAAAAAAATAAGCTGTCTGCGGCAGAAAAAGGGACAGCAACGCATCTTTTTATGGAACTTTGTGATTTTGAAAAAGCCGAGGAAAGTGTAGAAATTGAAATACAAAGACTTGTTCTCTCAGGCATAATGTCAAAAAAACAGGCGGATAGCATCAACACTTCCTCTGTGAACGCTTTTTTTCAGGGAGAATTTTATAAGCGGATGAAAAAGAGTTCAAATATTCTAAGAGAAAAACAGTTTATAGTCAGAATTTCCGACATGAAGCTAAGTGGCGAAATACTTTCCGGCTATGAAAAAACTGACGGAATGCTTCAAGGCATTGCTGACTGCGTTTTTGAAGAAGATGATGGATATACTTTGGTTGACTATAAAACTGACTATGCCGTTTCAACGCAAGAGCTTAAAGAAAAATACAGCTTACAGCTACAGCTTTACAAAGCTGCATTTGATTTAGTGCTTGACAGGCCTGTGAAAAGCAGTTATATTTATTCTTTTCGGCTTGAAACCGGCATTGAGATTAATTTTTAGAGGGTAATCCAAGTAATTAAGCAGAACAGAACTTTTGAAGAGGCGTGAAGATGAATATAGTATAAGAATTGCGGTTGGATTTCAGAATAATTATTCGGAGTTGTTTTCATGAAAAAAAGCATTAAATTTAAGTTAATTATCGTAATTATATTCGCTTTTGTATTGACAGGTTTGATTGTCAGTCAGTTGATTTACTATTTTAAAAGCAACTATACTTTAAATCTAATCCTAAACAATCCATTTAGATTGTTTTTATCAGCTTATCTGTTTATAATATTATTATGTGTGATAATCAGTATAATAATGACGATACATAATAAGAAAACACTTACAACTAATCGCGCAAAACATATACCTATTTTATTAATATTTCTTGCAGTTTCTTTTGCTTTGATGCTTTTGCTTTATTATTTTTCAACCTCACAGAAAATGTATGAATTGAACGATTATAAAAAACCTTTTTTGTCTATTAAACATATTGAAAATGGAAGTGAACTTACTAAAGTCGGGCTTTCGGAAAGAGATTTTAAAACTAGGGATAAGATTCAAACAAAAAAAGCTTATTAACAGATAGATGGTTGGTTTCCACAGAAATATAATGTTATACTTGAAGATACCGAAGAGTATATCAAAGCATATTTAGATGTAAGTTTTTATGATTTTAAATCTGACAGCTTAGCAGTTCATTTTATTAACGAAAATACTGCACAAGACTCGATATACCAAGAATACTTTTTGAGTGGAAGCATTTTAAACGATATATATGTATGTCAATATACGGGTATAACGGATTTATTAATCAGATATAAGGATAATGTAATAAGATTGCAGTATACGGGAGCTAAAAACTGTGATGATATAGTTTTAGCGGTAGAAACCTGGATGATCAATTCTTAAATCAAAGCTACGACAAACATAACCTACACTCTCACAGCCGAGCAGGATAACTGGTGTTATGGTAATCACTTGATAAACTAACGTCAAACATAACAATCCCGCTTTTGGAGGTTTTCCAAGAGCGGGATTAATTTATAGGATACAGCAATAAATCAGTTAGTGTTGCTCTGGGGAGCTTTTTGTGTTTGTTTAGTATGCTTTTGACGCAGTGAAGGTTGTGGTATTACTGAGCGAGACTGCTAATAATTTAAACTCTCTTTATATCCATATTAATTTTTCCGTCTGCTATTTCAATGATTCTATCAGCTTTTTCAGCAATATGACGATCGTGGGTTATAATAATAAATGTCGTTCCGAACTTTTCATTAATATTCCTAAGTAAATTATATATCGTTTCAGTTGAGTCAGAGTCAAGGTTTCCTGTAGGCTCGTCCGCAAGAATGATACTAGGATTATTTAGAATTGCTCGCGCTATTGCAGTTCTTTGCTGCTGACCGCCTGACATTTTTGTGGCATTATTGTTTATAACCTTTTCAAGACCTACAAGTGTCAGATATTCCTTTGCCTTATCAATTATTTCATTTGTAACTTTTCCGCCGCCAATTCTATAGGGCATAAGTACATTTTCAAGAGCAGTAAATTCAGGCAGTAAGTAATGAAACTGAAAAACAAAGCCTATACTTTTATTTCTAAGTTCGGCAAGCATGTTTTTTGATGCTTTAGCAGTATTAACGCCGTCAAGTATTACATCTCCGCTTGTGGGCGTATCAAGAGTGCCAATTATATTGAGGAGAGTGCTTTTTCCGCTTCCGGACTGCCCGATAATTGAATTAAATGAACCTTTTTCAAAGTTGAGACTTATATTTGTCAACACTTGCGTTTTTACGGCTGTTCCATAAATTTTATTTACATTTTTAAGTTCAAGTATATTATTCATATCAGCCTCCTAGTTATTTCTAATAATGTCAATTGGATTAAGTGTTGATGATTTTCTCGCTGGTATTAGCGAAGCAAACAGGCAGGCTATTACCGCAACTCCACCTGATAATGCTATAAAATTACGGTTAATATATAATGCCACTACTGGAGTTCCATCTGGGTTGAGTGCAAAGGTTGTGAACGCTGTTGCTAACCCAAGCCCTAATAGAATTCCTGCAATTGCTCCGAACACGCCGAGAATTAGTCCTTCAAATAAAAAGATTAGGCTTGAGTTAATATTTTTAATTCCCATAGCTTTTAAAATTCCGATTTGCTTTGATTTTTGCATTACAGTTATTGCAAGCACACTTGAAATTCCGAGAACAACAGAAAGCATAACGAAAATTTGTATCATGAGGCTTGATATACTTTGCCCCTGAAGTCCGCTTAAAAGCTGTTCGTTCTGTGCTTTCCAGTCTGTAACCTTATATAAATCAGTGCCGATTGCGTCAGAAATGCTCTGAGCTATTATATCTGAGGAAAAAACGTCGTTATCGCCAACCTGCATTTCCAAAGAAGTAACAACATCATCTGCTTTAAAAATTTCCTGAGAATAAGAAAGATTTGTAATGCACCAGCTATTATTAATCTGAGCAACCTTTAAGTCGAAAAATCCTGAGATTTTACATTCGATTGTTCTTTTATCCGGGGTAATTATATTAATTGTGTCGCCTGTCTTGAGTTCATATTCTTCTTTAAGGTTTTTTCCTAAAAGAACTTCACCTGTGTCAGACGGCATTTTTCCATCAGTAATTGCGTCAGAAATTTTATATATTTCATCTGCTTTTGAAAAATCAAAGCCTCTTATTAAAAGTGATTGAGTTTTATCATTATATTCCATTAATGCAGCATTGTCATAAACAGGTGAAACCGCAGTAATTTTTGAATCAGTGCTCTTTACTTTTTCAGAAAGAGATATGTAATCATAAATAAACTTATCGTCAGAATTTGACGTAATAGTAATCTGCGAAGAACTGCCGATGGTTTTTTCAACAAGGCTTTTTTGAAGCCCTTGAATTAGCGAACCTATAAATATCTGAACAGAAATTCCTATACCGATACCTAAAATAATTATTATCGTCTGAGTCAAGTTAGATTTTAAAAATCTAGTAGCGATATTAAAGCTAAGCTTCATATACATGCCTCCTTTTCGATAATACTTTTAATATCCTCAAAGGTTTCGGCATAATAATCTGCCCCTACAATAGCTGCATTATTATTGTTAAGCGAGAACGCATATCCACCTACAATAATTTTTCTGTCTGTTTTTCTGCGGAGATCTTCGATTATTTTTTTAGTAACTACAAGGTTATAGTAATTGCTGACGCTTATTGCAATTAAATCAGGCTTTATTTTTTCGACGGCATTATAAAAATCTAAGAAAGGTGTGTTGCTTCCGACAAAAACAGCATTATATCCACATAGAGTTAGATAATCAGACGTCATTCTAGCGCCTAAGTCGTGGTATTCTTCAGGAGGACATAGAATAACTGCCGTTCCTTTTTCTGCGGTATTGTTTTTAATTCGTTTGTCAATTACATAAGGATAACAGCACTCAACAATTGTTCTGACAATAGCTGTCCGAACATGCTCCTTCCATATACACACTTCCTTATCAGAAAGAGAACAGTGCATATTATTCAAAGAAGGTGTGAGTATCTCTGAATACAGATTAACAACGTCCATTATCTGTTCTTTTAAAAGATTTAGTGCATATATAACGGCTTTCTCTTTATTTTCGGATTCTAGTATTTGTTTGAATTCTTCAGCATAATTTTTCACATACAAAACCTCCATAAATTTTTCTTTTCTAAAATGAAGCCGTGAGGAGAATGAGGCTATCCATTTTTAATATATCACAAAAAATGCTAATTTGCAACATTTTCTATGTGTACTGCTTATTATGTGAAGGCTTAGTTTTCTATGAAAAGTAGATGCTTAACAATATAGAATATACTAGATTTTCATCATTGCTCGTCCTCTATTAACAAAATTTGACAGTGCAAAGCACATATTGTATACTGAGTGGTGAATAGCCAATAGAGTTTAAGTGTTATAGAGATTTTTTGACTGGAATGGTTGGAGAGGAAAAAATATGAATAAAATAACCGTATTAGCTTTTATTGTGATGATATTGTTTTGCTCTTGTAAACCGAATAATAGTGTTTCTGAGGGTTTAAAAGCCAGTGACAAATCATCATTTTCAGAAAAAGCTATTGATTTGATTGAGAATAAATACAATCACCTTGAAGAAACCGGCTGTATCGGGTTAATCTATGGGCTTTGTGATATAACGCAGGATGGGGCGCCGGAGTTTTTTTGTTCTTTAGTTTCAGCCAGTAAGTGCCTGACTTATCATGTGTATTCTTTAGACAGCCAGAGTGAGCTCTTAAATTATTTTGCGGATTATTCAAGCGATGAGATATTCGGCGATGAAACATCAGAACTATTAGGTTCAGTTTATTACACTGATAAAAATAGCCAGTATTATTATGTTTCGCAAGGTTTGGTTTCCTCCACGGAAATAATCGCACAAAATGACGTTGTGTATTATAAAATATTAAAAACCGCAGACGGCTTCGAGGTTAATGAGTCGGATGCATATAATTCTGATGATATTGATACAAGCATAGTGTTTAATCCGTTTGATGAGAACGCCGAGCCGATATTCTTATATAACTGCACCATAAGGTACATTCCTGACAATGGCTATTATATTCATAATGAAGCCGTCGAGAGTATAATTCAGTTGCTCGAAAAATATTATTCTGGTTTAGATAACAGCATTGAGAATTAAATCACCACCCAACAAACCGATCAAAGGCTGGCGAAACTACTGAGGACTTCTTTCGGATGTTACACATCGGCGCTGAACTATGGTCGAGTGGAAAAACTGAGCACCTTGAAACTGTGTTATATTTAGCTCCAATATTTTTATGGGCAAAAAAAATCGCGTTATAAATAACACGAGAATGCAAAACTCATATTTAATAAGAAGATACACCGAGCATCCTACATACCTGTAAGCTGCTCAGTGTATCAATGGTGCCGCTGACCGGACTTGAACCGGTACGGATGTTACTCCGAGGGATTTTAAGTTTTGCATAATATGATTATAAAACCATGAAAACTCCGATATTAGCCATAAGAAACTATGGAGGTAATCAGTTTAATAAGAAAAACAGCAGCTTTTGTGCCGCTGTTTTCTTTTGTTGCATACAAAAAGTTAGTTGCAATCAGGTCTGTTGCACATTTTCATATTTAATTACTCAGAACCTTTTATTATTTATCTGAGATGTTATGTATTTATTAAGCTTTTCTCCATTTTCAACTAATTTTTTATTATCAAGGTGCGTATAAATTTCTAAGGTCATTAATAAAGTTTTATGTCCCAGAAAAGATTGCGCAGTTTTAATATCAATATTAGCGTTGTATATCATTGTTGCATAAGTATGTCTTAAGTAATGCTGTGTAAAATCAATATTTGTTAATGATTTATAAGTCCTCCAGAGCTTTTCAACGGAGCTTTCTGTCAGCAAATTACCCTTATCATCACAAAAAATCCAACCGTTTAACCCTTTTTTTCGCTTAAGTAATTCAGTTTTTAAATTGCTTAATAAAGGTACATATCTTTCATTATCACCATTTTTTAGTTTATAGTCCACTATTGGCTTTGCTTTAACAAACATTACGCTTTTATTTATAACAATTATGTTTTTTTCAAAATCAATATCTTCCCATCGTAAAGCAAGACACTCGCTTCTTCTTGTTCCTGTAAATAGAAGGGTGTATATATATAATCCAAATGGCAAATCAACAGAATTAATTATTTTGCTTATCTCTTGTTTTGTTAATGACCTTCTTTTGTTTTTGCTAATAGTGTACGGCAAAGAAGTATATATAACAGGATTGTTTTTTATAATTTTTTCAATTATAGCATATTCAAAAATTTGATTTAGCGTGTACTTATATTTTTTTATTGTTGAATTTGTAAGTAGTTTTTCGCTTGAAAGAGTATTTAGGAATTTTTGAATATCTCTGTAAGTAATATCATTAATATAGTTTCCCTCAAAGTAGTTATTAATAATATTAACTTTTGATTGATACATAGCTATAGAATTCAGTTTAATCTTACTCCTGTGCAAATCTAACCATTCCTTGCTGATTTTTTCAAACATGTACTTCATAATAGTTTCCCTCTCTTTTTTAAAAAATATTATTAATATAATAACATAGTAACAATTATTTGTCACTAACTTAAACGCCCACGGGCTTTAAGATATAGCATGAACAGGCGGTGCATCGCCTGACAGGACGGTTGAGCCTTCGCCGTCCTTTTTTCATGCTTAGAAATAAGGAAGGCAAAATTACGGTGTTATATATAACACGGAAAGAAGGCGGAAAATGAAAA
>JAEXUW010000019.1 GCA_023439835.1 Bacillota bacterium
GTTCCGTATCGCTGATTACGACCACCCCGTCGTAGCCTTCCGTGTGGATGAATATGATGTTGGCGCCTTGAGTATCGGCATGGAGGTCTCCGTATATGTAAGCGCCCTAGACAAAACGCTGACCGGCACCATTACCGAAATCGGGCGGGAGGCCAATGTATCCGGCAATATTGCCTACTATGACGCAAAGGTGTCCGTTCCCCAGGATGGCACGCTTCGCATGGGCATGAGCGCTGAGGTCACCGCATTGAAGGACAAGGCGGAAATGGCTACCACCTTATCACTCAAGGCCGTGCAATTTGACGAAGGCAGCGAGCCATACGTGTACTGCTACAGCCGCGGCGAGGAGATTGTGCGCCAGCCGGTGCTGCTGGGCATCAGCAACGGCAGCATCGTGCAGGTTCTGGACGGCGTCAAGTCTGGTGAAACGGTGCTCCTCCCCAAGGATGACAGCCTGGCTGTGATGCCTTTCCGCAGCATTAGAGACCAGTAAGGAGAAACCAAATGCAAGAACCGATCGTCGCAATGCGCGACATACAAAAAACCTACCGGATGGGTGAGGAAGACCATCAGGTGCTCAAAGGCGTTTCCTTTTCAGTGGAGAAAGGCGAATTCGTAGCCATACTGGGCCCCTCCGGCTCCGGCAAGTCCACGCTGATGAACATTCTTGGCTGTCTGGATACGCCCACCGCGGGCGAATATATTCTGCACGGACGGCGCATTCAGGAACTGGATGAGGAGGATCTGGCTGCCGTTCGCAGCAAAGAGGTGGGATTCATTTTTCAATCCTTCCAGCTGCTGCCCAGGATGAACGCAGTACGCAATGTGATGCTGCCTTTGATATATGCCGGCTTTCCCCCCAAAGACAGGGAAGCGGTTGCCGTCAAAATGCTGCAAAGGGTAGGCTTGGATGATAAGCTGCATCATTTCCCTAACCAATTGTCCGGCGGCCAGCAGCAGCGGGTAGCCATCGCCAGGGCGCTATCCACCAACCCTACCATCCTTCTGGCCGATGAGCCCACAGGCGCCCTGGATCAAAAAACGGGCAGGCAGGTGATGGCGCTGTTTCATGAACTCAACGAGGAAGGCCATACCATCCTTATGATCACCCACGACGCCTCCATCGCGGCCCATGCCGGCAGGATCGTACGGCTGTTGGACGGACGGCTGTCGGAAGGGGAGGAAGAGGTGGAAGAGTATGTTTAGGGAAAGCCTGGAAATGTCCCTGCAGAATATAAAAAGCAACAAGATGCGTTCGTTTCTGACGATGCTCGGCATTATCATCGGCGTAACGGCCATTATCGCCCTGATCACAACAGTGCAGGGCGTCACGGATGAGGTCACGTCCCAGTTTGAGGAGTTGGGTGCCGGCAAGATCACCGTGCGCGCCCCCGGAACACCGCTAAAAAACGGCCTGTTCGACAGCGATATTCAAAAGCTTGCTCAGCTTCATAATGTGTCGGGTATCTCCCCCACCGTATCCTTTTCCTCCGATGTGGTATCTGACCAGCATGTACTGGAGGATGTGAGCATCGAGGGCCGCAACGACGTGTATTTCAGCAGCAACACAAAGCTTGTAAATCATGGCCGCGGCCTTACGCCTCTGGATATGGATGCGGAAGACCGCGTATGCGTGGTCAACAAGCCTCTGGCCGACGAATTGTTTTTCGGCAAGGAGCCGCTTGGAAAAAAGATTCTGGTGGAAGGCCATACCTATACCGTTGCCGGCATGCTGGACCCCGGCGTTGCCGATGATGTGATGTCCGCCATGAACCGTATGAACAGCAACGATGCAGACGCCAAGATCATCATTCCCTACAAGGCTGCGCTGCGCATGACGGGAAGCAGCAATATCACCTCCCTGGAAGTCATTGTTGATGATCCCGCCCATACCGACGCCGTAGTAGACAGTCTGGAAGCTGCGTTGTCTCAGGCCTTCAACTATAAGGACGACGCCTACTCCATTATCAACCTGGACAGCCTTCTGGATACCATGAACACCATGACCAGCATGATGACTACCATGCTGGCGGGCATAGCCTCCATCGCATTGCTGGTGGGCGGCATTGGTATCATGAACATGATGCTTGTCTCCGTGACCGAGCGTACCACGGAAATTGGCCTGCGCAAAGCCCTTGGTGCGCAGCCCAGGCGCATACAGCTTCAGTTTCTGATAGAATCGGTGGTGCTGTCATTATTGGGCGGCGCAGGCGGAATCCTTTTGGGCAACCTGATCTCCCTTCTGGCAGCAGTAGCCATCGGGTTCAGTTTTGCCATCTCTCCCAGTGCCACGCTCTTGGCCTTCGGTTTTTCCGCCGCGGTCGGCGTTCTGTTCGGCTGGGCACCGGCCAGGAAAGCTTCCCGTCTTAACCCCATTGACGCTCTGCGCAGCAACTGACGGGCAGGAACTGGGCATCACGCGGCGAATTAAACAGAGATAAACTGTAGGTATAAGACAGACAAATGACTGGGTATGAAAACCCCGAATCTGGAGTTTTTAAATGGTCTCGCCATTTGAAAACGAAACACCGCCATGCGCAGCGTAGGATAGGCGCGTAAGATTGCAAGCGAAAAGTGCAAAATCGGGAAAATGACAAAGTCATTTTCCCGAAAGGAGAATTCAAGTGTTCAAAGTCCTGGTTGTGGAGGATGACCCCAATCTCAGGCAATTGATGTCCGTATTCCTGCGCAGGAACGGCTTTGA
>JAEXUW010000023.1 GCA_023439835.1 Bacillota bacterium
ATAGCTCAGCTCTGTTTTTTTCAGAGCTATCATGAAGCAGAGCTTATTATGATAACAGATGAAGTAGGAGCTTCTGAATTCGATTGGATACGCTGGTATCCTCATTGTAAGGTTAAGAGTATCAATAGCTCTGGACTTATTAGCGGCGAAAACCATCGTGATCAGGTGCTTGGAAATATCACTCAGGTTTTAAAAGCTAGAAAGCAGAAAAAGGACGAGGAAAAGAAAAATGGTGTTTTCCTCCCCTACTATATATTTGTAATCGACAATCCAAAGCTTGTTGTCAATCACAGCATTATGGAATATCTCCAGTCAAGTTCAGAGGGAATGGGCTTTTGCATAATTTATACGACAAATATTCAGGCGAATCTCCCTGACAACATAAAAACAATAGTTGTTTTGAATAGCAATGAAAGCGGAACGCTTTTAATGAATGAAGGCGTTCTTTTGAAAAAACCTCTTAATCTTCAAAAAGCTAACAGTATTGATTTTGAAAGAATGTCGCGCACTCTTACTCCAATAATTCATAATCCCGGCGTGTCAACCCAAATCCCTGAAAGCATAAATTTTCTTGAAATGTACGGTGTCAAAAAGCCATCAGAAATCCCTATTTCAGAACTTTGGAAAAAGAATGCATCCTTCAAATCACTAGCTGTTCCTCTTGGAGTCAGGGCGAAAAATGATTATGTATATCTTGATCTCCATGAAAAAGCACACGGCCCACACGGTCTTGTCGCTGGAACAACAGGCTCGGGAAAATCAGAGATTCTTCAATCATATATTTTATCACTGGCTGTGAACTTTCATCCGTATGAGGTAGGTTTTTTGCTTATTGACTATAAAGGCGGAGGAATGGCAAATCTTTTCAGTAAGCTTCCCCATCTTCTCGGAACAATCACTAATCTTGACGGAAGCGAAAGCATGAGAGCACTTGCATCAATAAAAAGTGAGCTTTCCCGCAGGCAAAGGATTTTTAACGATGCAGGTGTTAACAACATCAATCAGTACACAAAGCTGTTTCGTTGCGGAAAAACAAGGATAGCACTCCCTCACCTTTTTATTATTTCCGATGAATTTGCCGAATTAAAAAAAGAACAGCCGGAATTCATGAGTGAGCTTGTCAGCGCTGCAAGAATCGGGCGAAGCTTAGGTGTTCATCTTATTCTTGCCACCCAAAAACCGACAGGAGTAGTAGATGATCAGATATGGAGTAACTCAAAATTTAAGCTGGCTTTAAAGGTTCAGGATGAATCAGACAGTAAAGAGGTATTAAAAACCTCAGATGCTGCAAGAATTACTCAGCCCGGAAGAGCATATCTTCAGGTTGGGAATAATGAAATTTATGAGCTTTTTCAGTCAGCTTGGAGTGGTGCTTCGTATAGTGAAGCAGATACAGAACGAGGCTTTGATGACAGGGTTTATCTGATAAATTCTCTGGGTCAGGGCAAGCTGATTAATCAAGATTTGAGCAGCGCGGAAAATGAAGAAAGCAAGCTAACTCAACTTGAAGCTGTTGTTGAGGAAATAAACACAATTTATTCGTCAACGGCTTCTGTACCAGTTGAAAAACCATGGCTTCCGCCACTTAAAACTGAAATAGTATCTCCTCATATACATATAACTGATGCAGATGTTTCAAGTATTTTTACCAGTGACCTTACAGTGCCTTTGGGAATTGTAGATATACCAGAAAAACAGAAGCAGACAGAGTTCATTCACAGCTTTGAAAAAGACGGTAATATGGCTGTGTTTGGTGCGCCTGGTTTCGGAAAATCAACCACACTTATGACACTAGCTTTAACTCTTGCGCTTAAAAACTCACCATTGCTTTTACATTTTTATGCGCTTGACCTTGGGAATTCAGCGCTTATTCAGTTAAAGGGACTTCCGCATACCGCAGACTATCTGTCTTTTGATGAGGATGAAAAAAGAGCAAAGCTGACAAAGCTTCTTCTTGAAGAAATGAGACAAAGAAAGACTCTTTTCGCAAGAGAAAATGCGATTAATTTCAGAATGTATAATTCTGTTGCCGAAAAAAAGCTTCCGGCTATTGTTGTATTTATTGACAACTATGACGTGGTTAAGGAGCTGGGGCTTGAGTTTGAAGAATTTATCGGGAAATTATCCCGCGATGGTACGGGAATTGGTATATACACTGTTATCACTGCTTCAAGAGTAAATTCGGTAAGATATGCGGTGCTAAATAACATTAAGAACAAGATAGCACAGTTTATGTTTGAAACGTCTGAAATAACTCCGGTTGTAGGCAGAACTAATTACAAACTTCCGGAAATAAGAGGACGGGCGCTTGTTAAGGTTAATGATGTCTGTCTGATGCAGTGCTATGCTCCTGCACCAGTAAATGATGAAACTGAATATGTTAAGAATATAGGGCAGATAGTTTTTGCAATTAAGTCTCAAAACACCGCACCTGAAGCTCCCCATATCCGTATGCTTCCTGATGTGCTCAGGTATGATGAAATGCTTGCGAATACGAAAAGAGAAAGTAATCTGTTATGCGTGGGTGTTGATGCCGAAAACGTTGATGTTCAATTTATTAACACTGATGTATCTGTTCATCTTGTTGTGGGTTCGCCTCAGTCAGGAAAAACTAACGTTCTAAGGCTTATTGCTAACCAAAGCACGAATAACAGGGTTTTCATATCAGATTCAAGAGGCTATGATCTTCAGCAGTTTAGCACAGTGCCGAACATTACCTACGCCGGGAACGAAGCTGATATGCAGGAATTTTACACTGGAATTATGAATACAGTTTCCGAAAGAAAATCAGCGTTTGAAGAAAGCGGCGTTGGGCAGCGTCCCAAGGAC
Source organism: Bacillota bacterium (assembly GCA_023439835.1). Taxonomy (GTDB): domain Bacteria; phylum Bacillota; class Clostridia; order Oscillospirales; family Ruminococcaceae; genus SZUA-444. The sequence goes on from JAEXUW010000023.1 coordinate 2,830, forward strand.
TTTTATTCAAAGCTTCAGCCTGTTATTTTGCTGATTGATGATGCTGACAGATTTATTGAAATGTGCAAGCCGATTGCACAGAAAATGGAGCAGTTAATCGCACAAGCTGTTGAGTGTGGAATATGTATTATTGCTTCGACACTTCCTTCAAGGCTTAGGGGATATGATAACATTTCCAAGCTTTTAAAGGAATCACAAAGCGGAATAATTCTTGGGAATCCCACAGAACAGTCGCTGTTTTCTTTTCAAGCTCCAAGAGGCTATAGGCAGCAAACGGACATGGGCTTTTTGTATTCACGCGGAATCAGCAGGCTGATAAAAATTCCGCTAGTATAGTGGAAGGTAAATTTTGAATTTTGATATATGTGAAAATGAGGGGAAGTAAATGAAAAACGGTATTCTGAACAAAGTAGTTTTTTCTTTAGTGCTTTGCTTTTTTCTTGTATTGGGAATATGGCTTGGCATTTCAGCCGATATTTCCGTCGCTGAAAAAGACATGGCACATAAGGAAGGGATCAGCACAACTATTGCTGTTGTGAATCAGGATATGGGTGCTATAAATCTCGGAGCAAAAGAGAACTACTCATCAGCAATAATTGAAACGCTTGATGAAGGTTTTGTTTTGGTTTCACCTCAGGCGGCACAGGCTGGCTATGACAGCGGATTATATGGTGCTGTTGTGACTTTTCCCTCTTCCCTATCACAACAGGTTGTTGCGATAAATTCCACACACCCTGAGCAGGTTAATCTGGATTTTATTATCAATTCTCAGATGTCTGAAAAAAACTACATAGATTCTTATAAGAAAATAATAGATTTGCAGTATAACATAAATGAAATGCTGTCATATATGTATGTTTATTCAATATATACTGAATTTCATTCTGCACAGAATATGACAAATAAGCTTTTTCAAAATGATGCTGATGATATGATGGCACTTTCTCAGGTTCAGCTGACGAATTTTACCGAGAATCTTGATCTTGGCAATGTTCCGAACCCCGGGTTTTATCCGGAGCTTCTGAATTTCTATGAATTTGTTGAACAGGTCAGAGGCTATGCAAATAATATTTCAGATGAATATATGGACAGCTACGCAAAAGCAAAAGCAGATTTTAAAGTTTTCGGTGAAAATTTAGCAAACCTCTCAAGCTCAATTAAAACTGATGCTGATAATTGGATTTTGGAAATGGAGCAATGGAAAAACGATCTTCTTTTGTATGATGCTGCGGTTGCAGATTACGCGGCCCAAATGACACAGTGGGGTATTGAAGCAAGTCAGTGGAAGGCGCTGGTTGATGACTGGCAGGCTCAGCTTCAGATTTTTAAAGATGAGGCTGATGCTTTAAAATCAACCGTTGAACAATTTCAGGCTGATGCGGCGGCTTTTTCTTTACAGACGAATCAGTGGAAATCTGTTGCTCAAAACTGGGGAAATGCTATTCTTTCAAGCCAAAGCTCAAGAGAATTTGCAGTGGTTTCTGCCCTTAGCAAGTACAGCTTGAATTACACTAACATGAATATATATAATCAGGCACTAACCGAATGGAGAATCGCTTTGCAGATTTATTTGGCAAATGGTGAATCAGGCGATGCACCGACCCTTGTTCTGCCGGAAGGTTTTACATATCCTGTTTATCTTAATGAGCTTGGTGAATGGAACACTGAAATATTTGAACAGTGTCCGTCTGTATCCGACGATACGGTAGCAGGAGTTTCCGTTTCAATTAATCCTCCAGCCGAATTCGCTGGAATGCCCGAGGTTGGCGAGCTTCCTCAAGCGCCGGAAAAGCCTGAAGTTGCAGTTCCAAAACAGCCCGACACTTTCAGAACTGCCCTTCTTGAAATGTCGACCGCAGTTTATAAGTATAACCCGGAGTCGTATCTTACATCAGAAGTAAGACAATCAATATATGGATATGTTAATTCATATTCAAATCACGTTTATGAAGTAAAAGAAAAAATGGATAAAAATCTTGAAACAAACATCACAAAGCTTGATGAAACCTATGTCATGTTCAATGATTATGTTTCTAACCTAAAAGATAGTGCGCTTGAATGTCACGATACTGAGCAAAAAAATCTTGATACTGCTCTAAACAATTTTTATACCGCAAAAACTGCAACAAGCACCGAAAACAGGCTGCTTGTAGGCGATTTTGCAAAAATGATGCCAAACAGTAGAATAGCTTCGGTTTTGAATACAGATGTTGTGGAATTTACCGTCGCACCAGTCAGCTTTGTAAGTACCAACATTAGAACCCCACAGGATAAATCAGCACAAGAAATCTTCCAAGACAGAATAGGAACACTGGTTATTGCCGCTTTTTCAGCTGTTTGCATAGCAATTCTTATCGCACTAGCTAGGTTTTTGTATAGGAGAAGTAAAACGGATAATTAATAATTTTGAAAGGAAGTTTTTTATGAATGCAATCATAATGAAAGAAGCATCCGAATTAAGAACAAGGATTAATGGGCTTGAACAAAAAGCCATAAACTATCAACAGGTTGTTCAGGCACGCCAGAGTGAAGCTGGTAATTTTGAAAATTTGATGTCCGATTCTGCAGAAATTGATAGAAATAGCAGTTCCTTAATTGGAAATATTGTTTCAGCAATTAATTTCGAAGGAATAAATACAGGATTATCTTTTGCATTAAATGATGTTGGTTCAAATTCTAACACTATTAGCAACCAATCCATTGACGATATAAATAATCTGATTAACAAGGAACAGCTTGAAATTGAACGAATGAGAGAAGAAATTCGTGAACTTGAGATGCGGCTTGAAGATCTAAATGGATCAATATTTTTTTAATGAAGGAGAATAACAATGGGTGAAAATTTTCAGTTATCACAAAATAGTGTTAATAATGTATTTAAAATATTTGAAGACAGTGCACATGAGGTTTTAGAGGCACTAAAGGCTTATCAGCTTTCACTGGATGGTGTTCTGGGAACAGGCTGGAAGGGCAAGGCGGCTGAAAAATTTACTGCAATTATTGAGGAATATGAAAAAACTACGCAGAGCTTTATAACGGAAATAAAAAATTTTAGCAACGTAATGGAGCAATGCGGTGGAGAATATATCACGCTTGAAAACGAGGGCAATAAAATTGGAAAAGACATCGAGGACGATAATGGGGAGGCTTTGACATGAAAACAGGTATGCCGGGCATGGTTAAAGGTATGATTTCAATGAATTTTTTGGCGGTTGAGGAAATATTAATAAGCATTGATGGGCTGATTAAAAGGCTGTATAGTAAAAATGAAAGAATAAGACATACAATTAGTCGGCTTGAGCGCTGCACAGGAACACGTGAAAACCCACACGACCATAATGTTGAAATATCAGCATATACGCGGGTTCTTAGAAAGAATGAAAAGGACATCAAAAACTTATCGACTATATACGGGCAAATAGATAATTTCAAAAACTGCACTCAACAAACCGACCAAAGACTGGCGAAGCTAATATATGACACCTTTCCCGAATATGTCAC
>JAEXUW010000010.1 GCA_023439835.1 Bacillota bacterium
TTCTGCTATTTCCGCCTCTGTAGCTCAGTCGGTAGAGCAGTGGACTGAAAATCCACGTGTCGTTGGTTCGATTCCGACCGGAGGCACCAAATAGTAGTCAGAAAATAGTTATTAGTTGTTAGTGTTTATAAACCGTGAGCGAGGCGAACACCTTTACTAACTACTAACCACTATTTTCAAATAACTAATCGCGGATTTAGCTCATCTGGTAGAGCGCCACCTTGCCAAGGTGGAGGTAGCGAGTTCAAGCCTCGTAATCCGCTCCAATATTTCGTCGGGGTAATAATCCCGGCGTTTTATTTTTGCCTACAATAAACAAAAAACCCACAGGAGCGATTGCCCCTGTGGGTTTAATATTAAGTATGTGTGATGACTTAAACTCACGATTAGCCGAGGAGCTGTAGAACGCCCTGCGGTAATGTGTTAGCCTGTGCAAGCATAGCCTGAGCAGCCTGTGTAAGAATGTTATTCTTAGTGTAGTTCATCATTTCAGAAGCCATGTCAACGTCACGGATACGGCTTTCAGAAGCAGTCAGGTTCTCCTTAGCAACGCCTAAGCTGTTGATAGTGTGTTCCATTCTGTTCTGGAGAGCACCGAGGTCAGCTCTTGTTCCTGAAACCTTGTTGATAGCATCGTCGATCTTAGCGATAGATTTATTAGCAGCTTCTCTTGTAGAAACTGAAATATTCTTTACGCCAATACCGCTTGAGGACATATTGCCGACTGAGAGAGAAACTCTCTGGTCCTTAGTTCCGTTAGCGCCGATCTGGAATGTAAGTCCGTCGCCGTTTGATGAGCCGACTTTTCCATAGATGTTTACTGATCCGTCAGGAGTAGATTGATCTTTAATATCAAGACCAGTGTACTGTTTGATCTGTCCAATCCATGAGGTTACATCAGCATCATCAGGAGCACCAGCTGATCCAACTACTAAACCGACAACATCTGAACCAAGATTTGCAAGCTCATCTGTGCTTGAAACAATTTTAAATTCCTGTCCGTTAATTGAGAAGGCGTTCTTTGATTCATCGGTTGAATCAAACTGTGTGAAGTCAAGAGTCTGATAAGCGTCAGCGGCAGCGGTAGTAGTTACAGCAACTGCTGTATTTACTGAAGCTGTTCCTGCAGCAACATTGCTTGTTGAAACAGAAGTGATTCTCATTGCGCTTGTTCCGGCTTCCTTGTTATCAAAAGTGAAAGTGCCGGCTGTTGCTGATGTAATATCGAAATCATTAGCAAGTTCGCTGTTCTTCAATGCTGCTAGGAAAGCATCGTCTTTTTCTGCTGCGGTTGCCGCACCTGATGCAACGGTATACTCATTACCAGATGAATCAACTAATGTTGTTGCATTCTTATATGTAAGATCGATCTTAACAGAACCAACTGAACCGTCAGCATTCTCATAGTTTACAGTTAACGATGTTGTATCGCCTGCAACCATGCCAGCATCAGCAGTGATCGCTGCTGTTACGAATTTACCCTTAGTTGCGTCAGTAACATTAGTAAGAGTTGTTGTGTTGTCGATAGCAACAGGGAGATCAAACTTAGCTACACCAGATGCTCCGCCGCTTCCTAATGAACCATCAAGAAGATTGATTCCGTTGTAGTGAGTTGAAGTAGAGATTCTGTCGATTTCACTCTTAAGAGCGTCAACTTCCTTCTGAATGTTCTCACGGTCAACGTCGTCCTGATATGTACCGTTAGCGGACTGAACTGAAAGCTCTCTCATTCTCTGAAGAATAGCGTGAGTTTCCTGAAGCGCACCTTCAGCTGTCTGAATAAGTGAGATACCGTCCTGAGCGTTTCTTGAAGCCTGGCCAAGACCTGAGATCTGGCCTCTCATTTTCTCAGAAATTGCAAGACCAGCAGCGTCGTCAGCAGCCTTGTTGATTCTGAATCCTGAAGAAAGCTTTTCGAGTGACTTAGCAACGTTAGAGTTGTTTGTGGTTAGCTGTCTGTGGGCGTTTAAAGCCGGTAGGTTGTGTTGAATAATCATAAAAGTTACCTCCTGTAATTTTTAAGGGGCAATCCATTACCCCCGTATTATTTGTGAAGAAAAGCCTAAAAAAGCGGGCCCTCTCTGATAAGCTTTTCTCATCATTGAAACTTGTGTTTCAAGCTTCTGATAATATTATCGGCTTGAATTTCAAAAACTTTAGCGGTTTTACAATGAAATTACATAAAATACTGCACAAATATATTGGATAATATTGTGCAGTATTTCTTTAAACGTTTGAAAAAACACGCTATTGAAAAACAATAGAATAATGTGTATAATTAATAATATCAATTTGTATCGGAGGGGCAATGATTATTAACTATCAGCAAAGACTTGATAAGCTTTTAGTTGAGCTTTCAGCAGAGGGCAGAGTGCCTTCGTTACTTATTCACAGCTGTTGCGCCCCGTGCTCAAGCTATGTTTTGGAATATTTATCGGAGTACTTTGAAATAACAGTTCTGTATTATAACCCGAACATTTCGCCCATTGAGGAATATGAAAAGCGCCTTGATGAACAGAAAAAGCTAATTGAACGGCTTAGAACAAAAAATCCTGTATCCTTTACTGCGGGAAGCTATACCCCCGACGTTTTTATAAATCAGTCAAAGGGCTTTGAGCATGAAAAAGAAGGCGGTGAGCGATGCTTTCGCTGTTACACTCTCCGTCTTGAAGAAACAGCGAGGCTTTCACAGGAGAACGGCTTTGATTTTTTCACGACAACGCTTTCTATAAGCCCTTATAAGAACGCTGAAAAGCTCAATGAAATCGGAAGTGTGCTAGCGGAAAAATACGGTATCAGATACTTGTTTTCAGACTTCAAAAAGAAAAATGGCTATAAACGCTCAATTGAGCTTTCAAAGATATATGAGCTTTACCGTCAGGATTATTGCGGCTGTGCTTATTCAAAGGCATGGAATGAAAAAAACAGGAACGGAGTAATATAATGAAAATATCATCAATGTTTAAAAAGGGGACAGTTTTTTCCTTTGAGGTTTTCCCCCCGAAAAAGACAAGCCCTGTTGAAACTATTCTAGGCACACTTGACGAGCTGTCGGCACTCAAGCCCGACTTTATAAGCGTTACCTATGGTGCTGGCGGGAATTTAGCTGACTGTTCAACATGTGATATTGCGTCGGTAATAAAGAATAAGTACGGCATTGAGCCGCTTGCGCACTTGACCTGTGTCAACAGCACGAAAGGCACGGTTGATGCTATACTTAATAATCTAAAATCAAGCGGAGTTGAAAATATTCTTGCGCTGAGAGGGGATATAAACCCTGACATTCCGCCGGCAGAGGATTTCAAGCACGCAAGCGACCTTGTTACTTATATAAAGGAATATGGTGGCTTTGAGGTATCCGGCGCTTGCTATCCTGAAATTCACCCCGAGGCTGACAGTATGCTTGAGGACATCTTGAATTTGAAGAAGAAGGTTGAGGCCGGTGTCGGGCATTTGGTTTCACAGCTTTTCTTTGACAATTCATACTTTTATTCTTTTATGGAAAAGGTGCGAATTGCGGGTATTGATGTTCCGGTTGAGGCGGGAATAATGCCTGTTGTCAACAAAAAGCAGATTGAGCGAATGGTATCAATGTGCGGAGCAAGCCTTCCGCCGAAATTCACCAAGATAATGCACAGATTTGAAAGCAATCCCGAAGCGCTAAGAGATGCGGGAATAGCCTATGCGATTGACCAGATTATCGACCTTGTTTCAAACGGGGTTGAAGGGATACACCTTTACACCATGAATAATCCGTATATCGCTAAGAAAATCACCGACGGAGTTTCAAGTGTAATACGCGCGTAAAGGAGAGAAATTGATTAAGCTAGAAAAGCTCAACCAGCGTGAAGCTATACGCTATTTGGGATATAAAAACAACCTGCCCGATGAAAATATTCAGAGGGTTATTGATGAGTGTGAAGCTCAACTGCTTTCTGTCATTGAGCCACGCTATATTTTCCGTTCGTTTAATATTTTAAGAGAAGATAATAATATACTGCTTGACGGGTGTGAAATCTCACTTGGCGGGAAGGATATTCAAAACCACCTTGAGCGCTGTGACAGGGCGGTATTGTTCTGTGCCACTATTTCGGCGGGTGCCGACAGGCTTATCAGAAAAGCTCAGCTTGAGGATATGACCAGAGCGGTTATAATCGACAGCCTAGCCTCCGCTACTATTGAGCAGGTGTGCGATATTGCTGAGGGTGAAATCAGAAATGAATATCCAGAAAGCTATATGACATGGCGGTTCAGTCCCGGCTACGGGGACCTTCCCATTGAAATTCAGGGCGAATTTTTGAGTGTTTTAAATGCACCAAAAAGAATCGGACTGACAGCAACCGAAAGCTCAATTCTTATCCCAAAGAAATCCGTTACGGCAGTTATAGGGCTTTCAAATAATCCGGTTGAACAAAAAAAACGAGGCTGTCAGACCTGCAATCTTAAAGATACATGTAATTTCAGAAAAAGAGGGGAACACTGTGGATTTTAAAACGCTATTAAATAATAAGGAATTTATTATACTAGACGGCGCAATGGGCACAATGCTTCAGAGAAAAGGGCTGAAGCTGGGCGCTCTCCCCGAATGCTTAGGAATTGAAAGTCCTGATGATATTATTGATGTGCACAGACAGTATATAAATGCGGGTGCCGAGGTTGTCTATACAAATACCTTCGGCGCAAACAGGCACAAGCTATCCTCCTGTAAATATTCTGTTGATGAAATCATCACAGCGGCAATTAAAAATGCAAGAGAAGCCGCAAAGGGTACAGATACTCTTGTCGCCCTTGACATCGGCCCGATAGGACAGCTTTTAGAGCCCACGGGAAGCATGAGCTTTGAGGAAGCCTATGATATTTTTAAAGAGGAAGTTATTGCCGGCAAAGATGCGGATTTGATAGTAATCGAAACCATGACGGATTTGTATGAAACAAAGGCGGCGCTTCTAGCGGTTAAGGAAAACAGCACCCTCCCCGTAATCTGCACAATGACCTTTGAGCAGAATTTAAGAACTTTTACGGGAGTATGTGTGTCCTCAATGGCTCTGACTCTTGAGGGACTCGGGGCGGACGCAATCGGCATTAACTGCTCACTTGGGCCGCAAGAGCTTTCTGATGTTGTAGCAGAGCTTTCAAAGTGGACTAATCTGCCGATTGTTTTCAAGCCTAATGCCGGGCTACCCGACCCAGTCACCGACGAGTATGACGTTACTCCTGAGGATTTTGCCGCTGAAATAGAAAAGCTTATTCCTTATGGAATTAAAATTATCGGCGGCTGCTGCGGCACTACTCCTGATTATATTATAGCAGTAAAGGAAATTCTCAAGAATAAGAAGAGCGCTTTGCTCGACAATTCACTCACCGCCGCTGTGTGCAGTCCGACAAATACGGTTGTTATAAGCGAACCGAGAATTATCGGCGAAAGAATAAACCCGACGGGAAAAAAGCTTTTCAAGGAAGCTCTTTTGAAAAAAGATATTGACTATATTCTTGGTCAGGCAATCGAACAGGTCAAGGCGGGTGCTGATATACTTGATGTCAACGTTGGACTTCCCGACATAGACGAAAAAGAAATGATGGTGAAGGCTGTCAAGGCGGTTCAGGGCGTTGTCGATGTGCCCTTGCAGTTAGATTCCACTATTCCTGAGGTTATTGAAGCTGCTTTAAGAGTCTATAACGGAAAGCCTATCGTTAATTCTGTTAACGGTGAGGAGGATAGCTTAAATACTGTTTTGCCGCTTGTGAAGAAATACGGTGCGGCGGTTGTCGGCTTAACGCTTGACAAGAATGGTATTCCTCCAAAAGCCGAGGCACGCTTTGAAATCGCCGAAAGAATTTTGAACAAAGCGCTCCGCCTTGGAATTCCAAAGGAAAATGTTTTTATAGACTGTCTCACGCTAACAGCCTCGGCTGAACAGGCGGCTGTGCTTGAAACAACAAAGGCGGTCAGAATGGTTAAGGAAAGGCTGGGGCTTAAAACGGTTCTCGGCGTTTCAAATATTTCGTTCGGGCTTCCAAACCGTGAGCTTATCAACCATAGCTTTCTGACAATGGCACTCACAAGCGGACTCGACCTTCCGATTATAAATCCAAATGTTGCTTCAATGACCTCAGCGGTGAGAGCGTACAAGCTTCTTGCGAACATAGACAAAAACTCCGTTAATTTTATTTCGGAATTCGGTTCGGTGACTTCAGTGGCTTCCATGCCAAAAGAAAAAGCCGACATTGATATTTTTTATGCTATTGAAAACGGTCTTAAAAAAGAGGGAGCTAAGCTTACACAAGAGCTTTTAGAAACAATTACCCCGATGGAAATAATCAACGGCTATCTTATTCCGGCACTTGATAAAGCCGGAAAAGAATTTGAATCGGGGAAGAAATTTCTTCCACAGCTTATTCAGTCGGCGGGTGTGGCGCAATCTGCCTTTGAAGTAATCAAAGCAAGGCTGGTGAGCGAGAACAGTGAGCCGGTTTCAAAGGGGAATATAGTCATCGCAACAGTCAAGGGTGACATTCACGATATCGGGAAAAATATTGTCAAGGTGCTTTTGGAGAATTACGGCTATAATGTCATTGATTTAGGAAGGGATGTTGAGTATCAGGCGGTTGTCGATGCGATAAAGGAGTATGACTGTAAGCTTGCAGGGCTTTCGGCACTGATGACGACAACATTGAAAAGCATGGAAAATACTATTTCACTTATTCGTGAAAACAAGCTCGACTGTAAGGTCATGGTCGGGGGAGCAGTGCTGACACCTGACTATGCTATAAAAATCGGTGCAGATTTTTATGCTAAAGATGCAAAAGAATCTGTTGATATTGCTAAAAAGGTTTTGGGTTAAAAAACCGCTGTGAAGCTACAAAGCTTCACAGCGGTTTAATGTTTTCTCTCTGTTTTTATTTTGCGTTAGTAATCCCGACAAGCTCACCTGAAATTTTCTTGGTGAGAGAAACTGCCTTTTTATATTTATATGAACGGGTTTTAGAATTTTCAGACAGTATGTTAATATATAAGCTTGTACTGCTGACTGGAATTATAATGCTTAATTTTTCGACAGTGTCGGAATCTATTGAACTTAGCTCATCAACAGCATTTTGAACGTTCTCACCGTCAAAGGGATAGCTGTATCTAAAAATTTTGTCCGAATAAGAAGTGGTTATTTCAAAAGAAGTAACATCGTTAAAGCTAACAATACCGCTCATTCCTTTATAGTCAGCAATAAAAAAGCGTCGGCTTTCTTTATCTAGGATGAGCATGTCAAGCTTTTTCGTAATCTTAAAGCCATGCTTATTTGCATACTTTTGAATTTCAGAATTTTTGCTTTTTTTATCCTTGCTTTCAAATCTAAAAACTGTGAAAAGCGCAAAGGCTATTATTAATATATAGATTAAATTTTCCATGCTGTCCCCCAAAATAGATTTAAAATACTCAGTCAAGCATCAGGTTCATTACAAAGGGCTCGCCGTTGTCAAAGTCGTCATAAAGCTTGATGCAGCCGTGCTTTTCAAAGCCGCAGTTTTCTTCAGGAAAATAAGCGGTTATTTCATTTTTCCCATACAGCCCCATAATATTATGACAGAGAATTTTTTTTGCATCGTTGTTAAGACAGCAAAGCTCCTGTGCGATAAGCTCATCTTCATTCCACACAAAAGCGTAGCCGACTGGATTTTTGTCAAGCTCAAGCATGAAAATATCACCGCCCAGCTCATTAAATAGTGAGAAGAGCGAATTCCAATAGCTTGCCGTTCTCCTTATATAATTTGTGTCCTTTACGTTTTGCCGATAAATGAAATCAAGACCTTCTATATCGCCCGGCGAGCTTTTTCTGAAGTTGTAATAATTGTCCTTGGCATTACCCAGAGTATATTTTTTCTGATAGCGATTAATCAGCGGCTTATAGCCCAAATTTTCGTAAAAATGAAACAGCTCACTGTTTTGCGGAATAAGAACAGAAGCGGCGATGCCATGTTCCTTATCGAGCTTTTCTGAATAAGAAATCAGCTCGCTCATTAGTCCTTTTTTACGATAATCAGGATGAGTGCAGGCTCCGAAAATATACGTCACCTTTCCCAAATTATTCATCTCGAAAGGCAATCTGTCAAGCATGGATGCAACTTCACCATCCTTTTCAAAAACAAGAATGTTCTGTTTGGCAGACATTTTTTTAATATACCAATCGAAAAAAGCGGTATCCTTCGGGAATGATATTTCACGAAGACGTCTTATATTTTCCTCATCTTTTTTTTCAGCAAACCTAATCATAATAACCTCATTTTAAAACAGCGTTATAGTTTAATCCCATTTTTACGGGCTGATACGAAAGCTTAGCTTTTCTAAGCCCTTCAATCCCAAGGTCTTCCTCACGATTGACAAACTCAACCCCTTCAAAATTTTCAAGGGCGAACTGATTATTTATCATCTGATAAAGTCCGGGGATAGTGTAATCTGCCTTTTCTATATGAACAATAAACATATTCGCAAAAGGCCTTGAGCCTATTGTAAAGGCAACAACCTTTCCATCAATGCGTATAAGCCCGCCCTTTAAATAAAGCTCGTCAAATTCCTTCAGAGCAATTGAAACCGCGCACGTTTCACCCCAGAACTCATCCTTTTTTCCTTGCCGATTCATTTCGCACCATGAAAGGTGATAGTCAAAAACATCATGAATGTTTTCGGGCGTTATGCCTTCATAGCTCCACCGATTTTCATATTCGGCTTTGAAACGGTTGATGAAATTTCTTTTTGAGTGAAGCTTTTTTCCCTGTAAAGTCATTAGACTTTCCCCTGAATAAATATAATCCTCACTGTCACGTTGTTCTGTGAATAAAAATTTATTCGGGAACTGCTCTTCCATACGATTTTTTATTTCTTCATTAAGCGCATAGAGAATAAACTCGTTGCCTCTCTCTTCGGCATCTTTTTTAAGAGCATCAAGTGCATCTGACATATCACCTGTTCCCAAAGGAACAGTATAAACATTTTCACCGTTTAGCTTTTGTTTGATAAAGAGGAAATCATTGTTGATGCATATTTGTGTGTCATACTCACATTTCCAGATATATAAATCAACGAAGCAATGCGCACAAAGAGGAGAAGTGATTTTATTCAAAACAGCTTCAACCCGGCACTTGTCTTCAATTTTTATTGGTTGAAAATCCAGCATAAATTCCCTCACTCATACATCCTATATCAAAGTATAGCTTGTCCGTTTTTGTTTAAACTATTACTTGAAAGCATACCAGATTAATATAGTTTTATTTTTTTATATTCTATACTCTTTTTATTGTAATGTCAAGGCGATTAAATTACAGATATGTTAATTGTGGAAAAGCTGCGAAATTAAATATACGGCGGAAGATTATTCCGCCGTATATTACAGTTAGTATAATTATAATTAGAATCCAAGAAGCTCACTGCTTCTGTAAGTGTTTGCAGCTACTAAATTACCTGTTCCTACGTCTCCTGTTCTTGTTGCGGCAAAACCATATACACCCTCGGGGAGATTTGTGAATCTGACCTCGAAATTCAATGGTATTTCAATGAAATCGGCAATAGGTAGTTCAACAAAGAAGGTTGCGCCAGAAGCAATAATTTGTGCGCCGGAGGCATAGACCTGTACTGTTGTAGCGGCTATGCTGTATATGCTGACGGTTGAGGTTACAGCGGCGCCTGATCTGTTATAAATTTCAAGCACAAAGCTTACAGACTGAGGTGAAAGTCTTGCTATTCCAGTGGTTTTATTAACCGATGAGAATATTTCCAGAGTATCTGAAATTGCTTCGAGTCCGATATCTTCGCTTAAAACAGCGGCTTCAATAGCGGCAACCTCAGTTTTAATTTCCTCAAGGCCGAAATCTTCGCTTAAAACAGCGGCTTCAATAGCGGCAACCTCAGTTTTAATTTCCTCAAGACCGAAATCTTCGCTTAAAACAGCGGCTTCAATAGCAGCAACCTCAGTTTTGATTTCCTCAAGACCGAAATCTTCGCTTAAAACAGCGGCTTCAATAGCGGCAACCTCAGTTTTAATTTCTTCAAGGCCGAAATCTTCGTTTAGCACAGCGGCTTCAATTGCGGCAACTTCAGTTTTGATTTCAGCAAGACCAAAAAGCGGGTTTGTCAGAAGTGCCTGATTTATGCATACCTCCCTTGCGATATTTCTCAGACAAATACTGTCTGGGCAGTATGGAGGAGGACAAGGAGGGAACGGAGGAGGACATGGAGGAGGACACTTTCTCATATTGTAAACGGTAGTTTCAATATTTTCAAGCTCCTCGACGTTGTTAAACCTTCTGCAAGAGCAGCAACCGCCGCTTCTTTCAAGTTCGTCATAGTATTTAGCCATTATTTATCACCTTTAAATTAAATTTTGTCAGAGAGAACCCTGTATATATTATGCAAAACTTGTCGAATGTGTTATTATACTTTTCAACATTTGAATTATTTGATATAATAAATTAACGACAAAACTGAAAGAAGTGATACAAATGTCAAGGTATATAATGGCACTGGATCAGGGGACAACAAGCTCAAGAGCAGTAATTTTTGACAAATATCAGAATGTTGTGTCTGTCGGTCAGAATGAATTTGGACAGATATATCCAAAGCCGGGATGGGTGGAACATGATCCTTTGGAAATTTTTTCTTCTCAATATAAATCACTGGAAGAGTCTTTGTCACAAGCAAGTATCAGCCCGAATGAAATTGCTGGCATAGGAATAACTAATCAGCGTGAGACAACAATAGTATGGGATGCAAAAACAGGTGAACCCATAACAAATGCAATAGTTTGGCAGTGCAGAAGAACCTCGCACATATGCTCGGAGCTGATTAATTCAGGATATTCCGAAATGATTTATGACAAAACAGGGCTTGTTATCGACGCATATTTTTCGGCGACAAAGCTGAAATGGATTCTTGACAATGTTGAGGGAGCAAGAGAAAGAGCAAAAAAGGGAGAGCTTCTCTTCGGCACTGTTGATAGCTGGCTTGTCTGGAAGCTTACAGCCGGAGGACTTCATATTACCGACTATACTAATGCGTCAAGAACAATGCTTTTCAATATTCATGAGCTTGAGTGGGACGATGAAATTTTAAAGCTTCTTGATATTCCGCGCTGTATGCTTCCAACGGTTAGAAATTCAAGCGAAATATACGGGAGTATTGAAATAGGCGGTGCTGAAATTCCGATAGCGTCAATAGCGGGCGACCAGCAGGCGGCACTGTTCGGTCAAACCTGCTTTGACAAGGGAGAGGCAAAAAACACATACGGGACAGGTTGTTTTTTCCTTCTCAATACCGGTGATACCCCCATAAAAAGCAAGCATAGGCTTCTTACAACTATTGCTATTGGAATAGACGGCAAAATCAGCTATGCGCTTGAGGGAAGCGTTTTTATCGGCGGTGCGGTTATGCAGTGGCTTCGTGACGAGATGAAGCTTATCGATGATGTGAAAAAGGCAGGTGAAATAGCGGCACAGGTCGCAGACAGCGGCGGCGTGTATATAGTTCCCGCCTTCACAGGTCTTGGTGCGCCTTATTGGGATATGTATGCAAGAGGAAGCATATTCGGAATAACAAGAGGAACAAACAGGGCTCATATTATTCGTGCGGCAGAGGAAGCAATCGCCCTTCAAACGAATGATTTAATTAAAGCGGTTGAGGCTGACTTAGGCGAGGCGGTTTTTGCGTTGAGAACTGACGGCGGAGCAAGCCGTGATAATTTTTTAATGCAGCTTCAGGCGGATATTTCCGATATTACCGTCACTCGCTCGGGAACAGCGGAAACCACTGCTCTGGGTGCGGCTTTTTTGGCGGGACTTGCCACAGGCTTTTGGACATCAAAAGATGAAATAAAAAGCCAATGGAAGACAGGCGGCATCTTTTCATCGCAAATGGAAAAGGACAAAAGAAACAGGCTCATATCAGGATGGAAAAAGGCAGTTTCAAGGTCTATGAATTGGAATTGCGACTGATTTGTGTAATGTGCATTAAAATTTTGTTGAAAATTATATTAACTGTCAATATGCAAAAAATAATAAATATAATTGCATTGTAATGTAGTAAACATGTGAAATTCCATGAAAAGCAGTGCGTTTTTGCAGTATTAATGTTTCTAAAATTCAAAGAATGTTATTTAAATAACAATTAAGCTATTGACATATTGAAAGAAATAAATTATAATGGTATATGTGGGAAATTTGTATTTTATACAAAATCCAAAAACATTTTAATACGGAGGAGCAAAAATTATGTTGACAAATAACCCAAACGTACTCAAGTGGGTCGATGAGATGATCGCTTTCACAAAGCCTGATAAGGTTGTCTGGCTAGACGGAAGCACTGAACAGCTTGAAGCACTAAAGAATGAGGCATGTTCAACCGGCGAGGTTATGGAGCTTAATCAGGAAAAGCTTCCCGGATGTTTGTATCATAGAACCGCTGTCAATGACGTTGCACGTGTTGAGGATAGAACCTTTATCTGCTCAAAAAGTCAGGATGACGCGGGCCCGACAAACAACTGGTGTGACCCAAAAGAAATGTACGCTAAGCTTACCCCTATGTTTGACGGCGTAATGAAGGGCAGAACAATGTACGTTGTTCCTTTCTCAATGGGCCCCTTCGGCTCACCTATGGCTAAGGTCGGCGTTGAGCTTACAGACTCAATCTATGTTGTTCTTAACATGGATATCATGACAAGAATGGGCAAGAATGCTCTTGACGATTTAGGCGACACTTCAAACGACTTTGTTCGTTGCTTGCACGCTAGAGCTGACATTGACGCTGAAAAGAGATATATCACTCACTTCCCTGAGGACAATACCATCTGGTCAATCAACTCAGGCTACGGCGGAAACGTAATTCTCAGCAAAAAGTGCTTTGCTCTTCGTATTGCTTCATATCAGGGCAAGAATGAGGGCTGGATGGCTGAGCATATGCTTATCCTCGGAATTGAAAAGCCAAACGGCGATATTAAGTATGTTTCTGCGGCTTTCCCGTCTGCTTGCGGAAAAACCAACCTTGCAATGCTTATTCCTCCAGAGGGTTATACAAAGAAGGGCTATAAGGTTTGGACAGTCGGCGACGATATCGCATGGCTCAAGCCCGGTGAGGATGGACGTCTTTGGGCAATCAACCCTGAGAACGGCTTCTTTGGCGTTGCTCCCGGAACAAATGTTAAGTCAAACTTCAACGCTCTTGAATCAACAATGAAGAATACAATCTTCACAAATGTTGCTATAAATAACGACGATATGACAGTTTGGTGGGAAGGTCTTGACAAGAATCCTCCAGAGAATGCAACAGAGTGGAAGGGCGAAAAGGTAAACGGTAAAGAATTTACTGCTGCCGGCGGAAAGCTCGCACAGCCGAACTCTAGATTTACCGCACCTGCAATCAACTGTCCTTGTATCAGCTCTGAATTCAACAATCCTAAGGGCGTTCCGATTTCTGCCATCGTATTCGGCGGAAGAAGAGCAAAGACTGCTCCCTTGGTTTATCAGGCATTTGACTGGCAGCATGGTACTTTTATCGGTGCGACAATGGCTTCTGAAACAACAGCAGCAGCAATCGGTGCGGTTGGTGTAGTACGTCGTGACCCTATGGCAATGCTTCCTTTCTGCGGCTATCACATGGGCGATTACTGGGCACACTGGGTTGAAATGGGCAAGAAGCTCGGTGACAAGGCTCCTAAAATCTTCAATGTAAACTGGTTCAGAACAGACGATGAAGGTCACTTCATCTGGCCTGGATTTGGCGATAATATGAGAGTGCTTGACTGGATTATTGAGCGTTGCGACGATAATGCAGAGGCAGTAGAAACAGCAATCGGATATGAGCCTAAGGCTGAGGATATCAACATTGAAGGCTTAAGCGATATCACTCTTGACACTGTTAAGGGACTTCTTTCAGTTGACACAGCTCTTTGGAAGGAAGAAGCAGCAGGAATTCATGAATTCTTTGCTAAGTTCGGCGACAAGCTTCCTAAAGAAATGTCTGAAGAGCTTTCAAAGCTTGAGGCAAGACTTTCTTAATAATTTAAACTATAACCTCCAAATAATATTTAACCACTCCGAGAATATCGGGGTGGTTATTTTTTTGCATTAACTCAAAAAACATGGTTAGTTTTTATTATATTCATTTTTTGTAGAAAACAAACAAATGCGATAACTTTAGATATATTTTTTTCTCAATTTTAAGCTGATTTTTTTTGTCAAAAATAATGACAAAGAGAATGCACCGTGATATAATAATAAAGACATACAATTTAAACCATTTTATTGTAACAATTTATGGAGGGATAATATGACTAAACAGCATAGCAAGAGGGTCATTAGCTTTTTCACGGCTTTATTGGTTTTCGTGGCACTAATAGTCAGCTATTCGGCGGGGCTTTTCAATGTTTCTGCGGCTACTGATAGTACACTTTTTTCTGATAACAGCGTGATTTTAGACCTTACACAGGGCCAGATAACAATCACAGCAACCGGATACACACAAAACGGTGTTACAACACAGCATTCGGGGCTCTATACTGTTACTGCGAATGGCACCTATACCGCAAATAAGCTTAATGTCAGCGGCTATAACGGTATCATTACAATTAAAGACGCTACTTTAATTCCAAACGGTAATGACCAGACAGCAATCACTGTTTCAAACAACAGCGATGTCACCCTCCTTTTTGATAATGTTTCCTTTGAAAATCAGGTCGCCAACTCTTATCTGTGGGGACTGATAAAGAATTATTATGACTCATTTAGAGGACTTAAGGTAACAGACAGCCGCGTTATAGTGGCAAAGGCTTTCTCGGATTTCAGCAACGCTTCGATTAGCACAAGCTTTAAGCTCGACACTAAAATCAACATTCAAAACAGCTATGCTTATGTTTACGGAAGTGTTGAAAAGGTATCTGTAATCACAGGCTCAAGGCTTTATGTATACGGAAAAGTCAATGATTACAATTCAGTTTCTTTTGTAAGCTGTGACACCTCTTGTATATATACTAAAGACGGCTTAGGTCTTTTCAACTCGAGAAAGGTCAATATGTATCTTCCGACTAACAGAGTTTTAACGGTTGAGAAGGACTATAACGGTACAAATACTGTCACCGTTCCTACTGATAATTACAACAATTTCAGCGTTTCATTTAAGACGGGTGTTTGGCCTTTGCAAAAGTCCCATTCATTTAACTCAAGCAATATCAGGCAGGCAACAGGCTCTGCTTCAACGGCAAACGCAGGCTATGGTTCAATTGCCGTCGCAAACAGAAGTGCTGTATATATGCTGAACAATTCTGATTTCAGCGACGATTATGTATTCATGCCGCCTATTCTCGTTACAAAAATTAATGCAGTTACTCCAGTGCTGACACTGACCTCAACCTCTCCCGTTACTTATCCGGGTGAAATAACTTTAACAGCTACTCTTGACAGAGCGGATGCGACAGGAACAGTTGAGTTTTATAACGGCGAAGAGCTTATCGGAAGCTGTGCAGTTTCAGGTGCAATTGCTTCTCTGTCCGTCAGTGGACTTGATGCAGGCGGATACAGCATAACCGCTATATTTACAAGCTCAAACAACAATTACAATAACGCAACCTCTCAGGCAACAGATATAACCGTTAACAAGGCTACCCCCACTCTAATGCTTTCAGCGGATAAGGACGTCGAATTTGTGGGTGGAACAATCACTTTGACAGCGAGCTTGACTTTTGGCGGTTCTCCTTTAGAAATGGGAACGATATACCTTAATGACGAAGCAATGGACTATGTTGCTGACGGCGTATATCAAGCTGACATTTCAAGTGACAACTATCAAACACTTGCATTAACGGCGGTTGTTGAAGAAACAGCAAACTATAACGGCGTTAGCTCAAGCGAAGTAACAATCGAGTTTTCAGAACGTTTCACTTCGATTATTACTCTCGATCCGGTTTCTGATATAACCTATGGCGATACAGTGACATTCACAGCAAGAGTAACAGGATTAACTCCTATGCTTCCGGTTTATTTTGCAGCGTCAGCAGCACCTTCAGATGACTCCGCTTCTCCTGATGACTCTGGTTCTGACGATTCAGGCACAGACGATTCAACCCCCGATGATTCAGACGATTATGACGATTCAGACGATTCAGAAAATGATGACAGCGATATTCCCCCCGTTGTGATGGGAGCTGGAAACGGTCTCGACACAGTAATGTCAGTTATACCCGGTCCTGCTTTTGGACCCGAGCTTACCGGAACTGTAACCTTCCAAATTGGTGATACAGTAATCGGCACAGTAGATGTGGGACCAGACGGAACGGCTTCAATCACTCTTGATAATATCGCACTCCTCACAGCCGGCGGAAAAACAATAACAGCAACCTATAACGGCAACTTTGCATATGCGGTTGCTAACGCCAGTGAAAGCTTTGAAGTAGAGGCTAAGGAGCTTGATATTGAAGGCTTGACAGCTTTAGATAAGACTTACAGTGAAACAGATTTATCGGTTGCGCTTTCAGGATATACCTTAAGCGGCATTGTCGGTGATGACGATGTATCCATCGACGGTGAGCTTTCAGCAAGCGTTGATTCTGACTATATGCCAGGCGAAAACGTTCCTGTAATATTAACAGCAATATCTCTTACAGGCGAAGATGCGTCAAACTATACAATTAACACTCCCGAAATAACCGTTTTGGTTAACAAAGCTGAATTTAATCTTTCAAATCTTTCTGTAGCTCCTGAAGATAGGGATTATGACGCTTCGACAACTGTGTATGACTATTCAATAGTATCCACTGAAGGAACTCCGGCAAGAATATCACAAAATCTCAGCGGAATTGTTCTCGCACTAGCATTTGACAGCAGAAACGCAGGCGTTAGAAACGTTAATGTAATCAGCTATTCAATTCCTTCATCAATTACTGATTATTATAATGTTCAAGGCTCATTCACTGTTGGAACGGCTGAGATTTATAAGCTTGGGCTTGGATATGAAGTCATTTTTGCAGAGGATAAAATCTATGATGGAAACACAGATGTAGTTCTTTCAATTGACACTCTATATGGTGCAATGGAAGGCGAAAGCCCGACTGCAACAGTCACAGGATATTTCTATGACAAGAATGCAGGAAACGAGAAGCCGGTTATTATCACAGGAATAACATTAGACGGCGACTGGGATACAAATTACTATATTAATATTTATTATGGAATACCAATGGGTGAGTTTGATCCGATAACAAGCACATATTCAAGCACAACCTATATGGGAATTCCCACAGATGAACTGCCCGAGAATGCAATTGACATTATTACTGCAAATATTTACACAAGAGGACTCACTCCGTCATTCTCAGTAGCTACCAGAGATTATAACGGCACAACAAACGCAACAATCTCAATGACACTTTCCGGCGCAGTAGAGGGCGAGTACCCGACAGGAACAGCCTCAGGACATTTTGAGACTGCAACAGTGGGAAGCGACAAGAGAGTAATTATTGACAGTGTCGTACTTGACGAAGCGTGGGAGCGAAACTACTCAATCAATGAATATTCTGACACAACCGGAACAATAAGGGCTGTAACAAGTGTCGATGATAATTCAGGCAGCACTGATGATTCAACACCATCTCAGTCTACTCCGTCAGAGCCTTCATCGCTTATAACATTTGATAGCACCACTAGCATTCCGCTTGCTGACTCTGATGAGGCTGACACGACCTCTGCGGACGATGTAGTCGACTTTGGCGATACCAGCATACCTCTTGCAGGCAATCCGAACATGGGCTCTAGATTACCTCTTATGGGCGTGGTAATGTTATTCTCAGCGGGAGCGGGAGTGGCAATCAGCCGTAAAAGGAAGAAGAAATAATCCGACTAAGTCAGAAAAACCAAGCCGTATCTGGCACTAATATTTAAACCAAAAAAGAACACTGTCCTCGCTTAAATGTGAGGACAGTGTGTTTTTATTGGATAATCAATTCGTTTGACTGGTGTTAATTACAGCTTAAACTTATTTATAAGCGCCTCAAGCATACTAGCTTGTCCTGAAAGCTCCTGACTGGCGGCTGCGCTTTCTTCAGCAGTGGCGGAGTTGGTCTGAACTACTGCCGATATCTGATCCATCCCCTGTGTAACCTGAACAAGTGATGAAGCCTGTTCAGCAGAAGCAATGTCAATGTTATGAATAAGCTCTGAAACCTTGTTCACGCTGTTTACAATTTGATTGAGTGATTGCGCGGTTCCGTCAGCCAGCTTTGCGCCCTCGGAGATTTTTCGTATTGATGTTTCAATCAGTGCAGTAGTATTCTTAGCGGCCTCGGCACTTTTTGCGGCGAGATTTCTAACTTCATCAGCGACAACCGCAAAGCCTTTTCCTGCGGCTCCTGCCCTTGCCGCCTCAACAGCGGCGTTAAGCGAAAGAATATTAGTCTGAAAAGCGATATCGTCAATGACGCTGATAATCTTTGATATTTCAGCCGAGGCATTATTAATTTCGTTCATTGCCTCAATCATTCTTGACATCTGCTGATTGCCGTCGCTGACTTCTGCTGCCGCATCTTCAGAAAGCTCTCTTGCTTTAGAGGCGTTTGCGGCATTATCATTTGTCTGCCTTGATATGATTTCAACTGTTGCAACAAGCTCCTCAACCGCACTAGCCTGTTCAGCGGCACCCTGTGAAAGCGCCTGTGCTCCGTTTGAAACCTGTCCCGCGCCGGAATTAACCTGCTGAGCGGAAACGTCAATCTGTGACAGAGCTTCATTTAAGGAAGAAGAAATATTATCAATAGATTTTTTTATAGGAAGGAAATCGCCCTTATACTGTGTTGAAACTCTTACCGTCAGGTCACCGTCAGATATCATTGCCAAATTACCCGAAATATCATTTATATACGATTTCAGTGTTGTGATTGTGCTGTCAAGTGCATTAAAGAGAAGACCAATCTCACTTTTAGAGTGAACATCCGGCATCTGTGTATTAAGATCGCCCTCGGAAAGCTCCAAAACCCTTTTGGTAATCTTAGCAATCGGCTTTGTGATAAATCCAGAAACAATTACTGTGACTATCAGCACGATTGTTACTAAGATAACGGTAATAATACTGAACATAATTGAGTTTTTATAAGTCGCTTCCATAAACTCGCCTTGCGGTGCGAAAATAGCAAGTGACCAGCCGTCGCTTCCTGAAACAGCCGAATAAGCGCAGATATTATCATCGCCGTCAAATGTGTAATGTGTTATACCAGAGTCATTTTGAAGTATTTCACTAACAGACGCTGAAAGCTCAGCATAAGACTTGTCCTCTTCAGAAATAGAAACAAAGTTTGTGTTTTTAAGAACATGGTCATAGTTTTTGTGAGCAAGAACAACGCCGGACTTGTTTACAACAAAGCCTGAGCCCGTCTTGCCGATTTCAATATTTTCAATAATACTGTTCATGCCACTAGCATCAGCAGAAATATAAACAATGCTCTGAACCTTTCCGTCATCTCCCAAAATTGGTCTTGCAGCAACGATAATAGAAGAACCGTCCTGCTTGCTGGTTACAGGCTCAGAAATGCTGACGATACCTTCAAGACCTTTTTTGTAGTATTCTCTTGTGCTTAGGTCAACATCTCCCGAAACTGATATTGCTTTTCCGTCAAGGGCAATAATACCGATATTTTTCACGTTGAATTCGTTTTTATAGTTTGTCAAAGCGGCAATTTTCTCGTCCTTTGTTGCTGTAGTTGATTTGATGGTTAAGTCGGAAGCAACCGCTAGCGTCTGTGCATTTCTAATTTCTATGTATTGAGATATGTTATTGGATATTCCCGACGCCGTTTGAGTCAGTATACTCTCTAAAGTTGATTTTGTAGACTGAATGGAAAAAACAATCGACATAACATTAAATAAAACAGCGCAAACAAGTATAATTCCGCCATAGAGAAGAGGTAATCTGAAACGAAGACTACTAGTTTTTTTCATTAATAATGTCCCCCTTAATAGTTATTAATCATAAATAGATTATAATTAATTTTCAATTAATTATAACATATTGTCGCATAAAAATAAATAGTGTCCAAAAATGTTACCCAATGTTTATAATATTTACAGCATAATGCAAAAATAAAGCGTAATGCGTATAAAGATATCATGCTTGAAAATTTATAATAATGTTTGAATTTTACAGGCGTATATGATATAATAAATTTTGTAGAACAAAAAATAGTGAAAGGAAGTGCAAAATGAGCAGAGGGAAAAAATCGCCGATGCACATAGTCGGATTAATAGTAATGATTCTAATGTTCATTGCAATTTTAGCCATCCTTGCCGTGTCCTATGTTTTTAAGGACAGTAATTCAACTCCTGAGCTGTTCGGATACAATATATATATAATGAACGGCACGGAAATGGAGCCGGCTATTCCGAACAAGGCTGCTGTATTTTCACGCCCCGGCCCCCTTTTAGATGACCCGATAGGGAGCGTTGCTTTGTGCAATGTTGTTGACAATGAGTTGACAACGGTTCTTCGTGTAGCAGGAGTGGAGGAGGAGAACGGAGTCAAGGTTTATCTGATGAAAAGCGACAAAAGCTCAAGCGGAACGCTTATTAAAGTCAAGGCGGACAAGGTTGTCGGTCAGGCTCTTTATGTGAGCAAAGCAACAGGCGTAATATTGAGCTTTATCACTTCACAGACGGGTATACTTGTTCTGGTTATACTGCCTTGTGCTATTCTTCTGATAATTCAGCTTGTTTCGGTATTAAAGAAAATCAATGAAAAGGACGAGCCTGACACTAACAGTATTGCTTATGAAGAGGACTATGATTATCGTGAGGATAATTATGACAGCTATGACGAATCTGAGCCTAGCACATACACTAAGGCTATTGAGGCTCCCCCTGTTATAGAAGAAAAAGCCAAGCTCAAGTCAGAGCAGGTTATTTCAGACATAAAGCGTGCCGAGATGGAAGTTAACAACAGGAAGCTTGACGCTGACCAGAAGCCGCCGTTGAATTCTTATGACGTTATTACTGAAATCAAAAAGGCGGAGGCTGAAGCAAAAAAATCCGCCGAGAAGGAAAAGCAGGTTACTCAAAAAGAAACCGAAGCTTTCAAGCAACCGCCAACAGAACAAGCTACAAAAACAGTACAAGCTATTAATAGAGAAAATACAACCGCACAGGTTAAGCCTGAGCCGCCTAAGGTTGACCTTGACCGTGACGGAAGGGCTGAGTATATTAAACAGAAGCCCACGTCCGATTTAAGCGCGCTCAATAAAGTTTTGCCTCCTGTTGAATCACAGCCTATCAAGGCTTCAAACAGCATAGATAATTTGAAAAAATCAATTGAACATCCGAGTAATCTGCCGGACTTTCTTTATAATTCAAAGAATAAGAAGCCGATTTCAGCAGATGATGAGTCAAAAACAGCGGAAATAAAACCTGTTAAAACTGAGGCGTCAAGCACTCCAAAGGCTGAGGAAAAGGGTGCTGATGATGTATATATTGCCCCCCGTCCCAAAAAGACCACGACAAATAAAACTCTTGAGGAGCTTATGAAGATGCTCGACAAGAAGGACGGCAAGAATTAACGGTATTGTGACATGATGAAAGGGCGCCTATGAAAAGAATAATTACTGCTTTTCTTGTTTTTTGTTTTGTATTTGTTGGCTGTACAAACGGCGAAAGCTCTGTTTTAGATTCCCAGACCGATATTTCAACAGAAATAACAACAGATACAAGCCTTGTATCAGAAACTGATTATAAACAGCAATCTAGGGGGCTTGCCGAAAAAATGCAGGCGGGGGATTTTTCTGAAATAGTCAGCCTTCTTTCTGAAGAAATGAAAGAACAGATTAGCGAGGATCAGCTTAAAACTGCGTGGAACAGCACAATCGCTTCTCTCGGCGATTATATAGGAATTTATGACATCAGCCAACAGCCGAAACAGCCAAGTGATAATATGATTACTATCACCGTTATTTTTGAATATGAGAATAATGGTCTGTCGCTGTATTTAACCTATGATGAAAACGGCAGAATCGTCGGACTGTGGCTTAATTACCGTGCTATTCAGGGCGAGCCTGTTTCAAATGAAATATTTGAAGAGATACCGATAATCGTCGGGGGAGATAACTATCCCCTTGACGGCCTGTTGACCATCCCGAAGGATACGCAGAGCTATCCGATTGTGGTGTTAATTCACGGCTCAGGCCCGAATGACATGGACGAAACCGTTGGCACTAACAAGCCCTTTCGTGATATTGCCAGAGCACTGGCGGAGCAGGGAATTGCCACGATACGCTATAATAAAAGGTCTAATCAGTATCCGATGTCAGAAGCCACGGACATCAGTGCCGAGGTGCTCGAGGATGCAAGCTTTGCAATTGATTTAGCGGCGCAGTATTCTGACAAGGTTTTTATAATCGGTCACAGCTTAGGCGGAATGCTAGCACCCAAAATTGCACTCGACAACCCCGAGATTATGGGCTTAATTTCACTGGCGGGAAGTCCAAGAAGGCTTGAGGATATTATATTTGATCAGCAAATGGCACAAGCTCAGAAGCTTTATAGCTCCCAAGAGCAGCTTGACAATGTTGAGCAGACACTCAATAGCATTAACAGCTCCATAAAAAGTGCAGGTGAAAATGACACAGCCCTGTATTACGGCGCCCCGGCGAAGTACTGGTATAGTCTAAATAAGATTGATACGCCCGCGATTTTATCTCAGCTTGATATTCCCATGCTGTTTTTACAGGGAGCAGATGATTTTCAGGTATATGCTGACAAGGACTTTGAAGAATGGAAAAACCTTCTTTCACAAAATCCCAATTCTCAATTCATCTTATATGAAAACCTAAATCACCTCTTCATGAAATCAAACGGGTATACTGATTTAAATGAATATAACATAGCCGGTGTTGTTGACAGCAAGGTTATTAATGATATTGCAAAATGGATTGATGATAACTCTTGACTTTTTTAATACAGATGATATAATTGAAAATATACAAAATAAGTAGAATTTGATGAAATAATTTATTAGGAGTGATATTATGGCTTATTCGTGGAGTGCAGACCTAGAAACCGGAAACAATCTAATTGATTCTCAGCACAAACAGTTGTTTGACGCAATCAATGCTGTTCTTGATGCTTGCGCAAAGGGACAGGGAAGAAGCGTAATTGCGCCCGTTACAAAATTTCTTTACGACTATACTTCCAAGCACTTTGCCGATGAGGAGGAGCTTCAGAAGAAAAGTGGTTACCCCGATTATGAAAACCATAAGCTCTATCATGAGGGCTTTAAAAATGTTGTTATTCAGATTTCAAAGGAGCTGGACGAGCAAGGCGCGACCATCGCTCTTTTAGGAAAAGTTAATTCAAGCATAGGCGACTGGCTTGTCAAGCATATCAAGCGTGAGGATGTTAAGGTTGCCGCTCATCTGAGGTCAATGACTTAAATTTCATCAGCCAAAAACCCGTCTGATATCAGGCGGGTTTGTTTATTTCATTATATATTGCTGTTTTGATAAGCTCACAGCAAATTTTAAGATTCATTTAAGGTATAGAACAAATTCGGGGTTGAAAAAGTAAAGAAACTAAGGTATACTGTTTATTATTAGTGGTGTTTTGTAAAGAATTTGGGGGATATGAAATGATTAATAAAGAAAAGTTAGTGCTCGGTGATATTCCTGTCATTTGCTGTTATGATGATTCAGGGGGGAAACGCCCGGTGCTCATAATGTCACACGGCTTTAAGGGAAGCAAGGAAAGCTTTGAACGAAAGGGCTCTATTTATAGCTTTGCACAGGCGGGATTTTTTGTTTTGTCGATGGATAACAGGTTTCACGGCGAAAGAGAAGGCGACGATTTCAAAAAAGTTCTTATGAATGAAGATGAGCAGCTCAACATTTTTGAAACAAGAAAAGCAATCAAAGCAACCGCTGAGGACATGAGCGCTTTACTTGACATGGTTTCGGACAATCAGTTTGCTGACTCTGAAAATGCGGCTGTACTTGGTGTTTCTATGGGCGGCTTTGCCGCATACAGCGCGGTTGTAAATGATAAGAGGATAAAAGCAGCGGCACCAATAATAGCGTCTCCTTATTGGGATGACATACCGGGTGACATGCCTGAAATTACATATAAAAGCACCGCTGAAGAGCTTATGGTGTATTCAAAGAACTATCAGCCTGCAAGCTACATAAATCAGTTTTATCCGACGTCAATTCTAATGCAGATAGGCGATAATGATGCACATTATAGACCGGACAGGGTGAGGCAGTTTTATAACAGCTTAAAAACCTTGTATAAGGATGCCCCGGACAATGTCAGACTAAAGCTTTATAAATGGACTGAGCATAATTGCACCGATGAAATGATGGACAGCGCTTATCGCTGGCTTTCAGAAAGCATGATAAAATAAATATTAATATAAAAAGTAAAAGCCTGAACCGAATTGACGGTTCAGGCTAATTTTTTTATACGGATAAAAAATCTTTTCCTTTTGTGTTAATAGGCTTTAGCATATAGCTATATAAAACTTTAAGAAGCTGGCCTCTTGCTTGGTCGCTTATTCGATCTGAGTTCATTATTTTTTCTTCAAATTCATAAAAAGTGTCTTGAAAGCTTTTTCGAAATAAAACTACGAATTTGATGTTGTTTTTTTCAATATTCAAAAGTGAAATAACACGCCATATATATCTTTCATCGGGAAGATAATAAATCTCTCTTGTCTTGTTTAAAATTATATTCATTCTGTAATGATATATATAGAAAACATAAATAAAATGAGCTGAGAGTAGCAAAAGTCCCAATGCGCTTGCGGTTTTTTTAGCGGTGGAATTCCTAAAAAAGCTATCAATATTATCTTTGTTTGTCAAGTTGAATATCACGTCATTTTTATTGTCAAAAAACAATTCGGTGTAATAACCAGTAGGGCTGATTTCAATACCGCCTTGATAGGTATTTTCGTTTTTAATGCGGTAAATTACAGTATTGACATTAAGTATTCTGTAAAGATTATTGTCATTTATTATCTTGCCTAAAAAATCAATGCTTACTATTTCGCTTTCAAAATCGTGAATGATAATATATGGGGTGAATTCCTTTGAACTGTTACTAATTATCATTAAGGGGCATCGATGAACACCAGACGTTGTTCTCACAACAACCTCAGCGTCAGAAAAAACAGAGTAAGTAGAACCGTTCTCAGGCTGAATAAAAGTTAAATTGATAAGTGTTGAATGGTCTGAAATACGAGTATAGCCATTATAAACGATAGTTAAGGACTCTTCATCGCCTTCTTCACAGAAAGCCTGAATATTAGCACTAAATAAAATAAGTGCAATTGATAGAAATAAAGCTGTTACTCTCATGTCCACACCTCCACTCGTCAACAAATACATAATATCATAATAACATATACATGCAAAACTAACAAGAGCATTTTACAATCGAGAAGAAAAATTATCCATTATTTTTTAAATATACAACAGCAAGCTTAGTCCTGTGCTCTAGAGCGGTTTTTTCAAGAATTGTGCTGATATAATTTCTGACTGTGCCGTCTGAAATAAAAAGTCGCGCGCTGATTTCTTTGTTTGAGAGTCCTTGCGAAATAAGCTCTGTAATTTCAAGCTCTCGAATTGAGAGAAGCTCAAATACTGAGCTTTTACGATTGTCCTTGCTTGAAATTGATGTCCTGATATATTCAAGAACATCCTGCTGAAATACTGTTCCGCCTGAGGCGACAGCACGTATTGACGATATTAGTCGCTGTGCCGGGCTGTTTTTAAGAATATATCCGCTGACCCCTGCTTTCAGCGCTCTGATAATAAGCTCGCTCTCGTCAAAGGTGGTCAGCATCAGGGGGGAGGCTGAGCTGTCCCGCATTATATTTTCAGCGGACTCAATACCGTCCATAACGGGCATTCTGATATCAAGAAGAGCCACGTCAATGTCATTGCCTTTACAAAGATCCCAAGCCTCACGTCCGTTTTTAGCAAGCCCCACAACTTCAAAATCATCCTGAGATTCAAGAATCATTTTCAGCCCGTCACGAATGATTGCATCATCATCGGCGATAATTATTTTGATCAAACTGCCACCTCCCTAAATAACAAAAATTGTTGAGATAGAAAACCCATTTTCTCCGCTTGAGAAATAACAGCGTCCCCCGCATTTTATAGTCCGCTCCTCAATTGCCTCAAGTCCCATGCCTTTTTTTATAGCATCAAGTAATTTGCCGTTGTTTTTAAATTCAGCTTTTATTATCTTGTTCTTAACCTCAATGGTTACATAAAAACAGTCACCTGTTGAATGTTTGAGGACATTTGTCATTGCTTCTTTAAGATTATTGTATATGCACACCCATATTTCAGGGCTGATAAGCTCAAGCTGACCGCTGTATTTAAATTCTGTTTTAGTGCCAAAGGAAAGCGCAAAGGTATCCACTTCATTTTGAATTTCCGTCAGTCCCATTGTGCTTCTTACGGGGCGTTCCTCCCTCAATGCGGCGCGTATATCGTCAACGCCTTTTCTCAGGTTTGAAATAGAAGCTTGAATACTTTCCTTTGCTTTATCCGGCTTTTTGTCAAGCGTGAGCATTGCCGCCTCAAGCATAATGATACTGCCTGAAATTCCATGCCCGACATTATCGTGAAGCTTAGCGGCGAGGCGGTTACGCTCCTCAAGAGCGGCTGAATATTTGAGCGATTTTACAAGCCTTTTGTTGTCAGAAAGCTTTTTCTCAAGTTCAGCTAAGCGTTCCTTAAGCGAATAATTATCATCCTCAGTTAAGCTTAATTTTTTTTCAAACTCAAGAAGATATAAAAAAAGCGCCGAAAACACCGCTGCGAAAACAAGTATTACAGGCGGCGGATAAATTACAACAAAGATTAATAAAAACGCAGTCACTGTAATTGCATAGAGATATTTTCCGTGGATTATTATAAAGAGAATATGAGCGCATGCTGCGGTAATAAGCGGAAGAAAAAATACGTGCCCAAGCACTGATGCGGCAATAATTATTCCGGCATTAATTATTACAACAGGAAGCGGATTTATTATAAATGTTGAAAACATAAGCTCAACAGCCAATGCGCAACAAAAGGCAAGAGCCGATATGACACAAAAGGTCATATCAGCGGAGTTTTGCGTATAAGCATACACCAAGCAAACTATAAGCGCACAAAGCTTTAGCAATGCACATAGAATAGGCTTTCTAAACATTTTTATCCTGCCTTTATTTTTTTAGGGGGTTATTTTGATTTGTTGCGGCTCGTAAAGCTGTAAAGTGCTATTAGGAAAAACAACATAGCGAACAGAACAAGAGCCAATATATGAAGGGTAATTTTCGCATCAGGATTATCAGATAGCTTTCTTAAAGCGTCCATAAACCAGTATTGTGGGGTGATTTTTGCAAGTGTCTGAAGGGGTTTTGGCGAAAAATCAAGCGGGAACCACGAACCCCCGAGTATACATCCAAGTGTTGTGGTGCCTATTATCAGCGCCATAATTGAATTCTTTGACTTTAGAAGCATACCCGCCATTATTGAAAAGCCAATTGACAGTATCGAATATAAAACCAGCAGGAGGTTAAAGACCGTAAAGCTAATTCCAATTTTAAAGCCTGTAATCATAAGCATTCCCGAATAAGTAAATATTGTGAGAAAGCATAATAGTATTCCGAAGATGATGTTGCCTGTCAGATATTGATAAGGCTTAATGGGTGACGATTGAATGCGGTTATAAACGCCCAGAAGCCTGTCATCTATGATTGAATAAGCCAGGGCAAGACCAATGCCGAAGATTAGCATTGAGAAAAAGCCGATTGAAGCAATCATAATCATTTTTCTGTTTTCGTCTTCTCGGTTGATAGACTCAGCGTCGATTGTGCTGATTTCAATTCCCTCGGTATGAAAGTCTGAAAACATTGTATTAAATAATACCGTATCCCCCGCAGAGGCTGATGACAGTATCTGAACAGACCGCATATAGCTTTCAAGATAGACTTTAAGAAATGCCGTATTCTCATAGTCGCCGTGCGTTGTAATCACAAGGGGCTTGACTGCTCCCGCTTGGGCAGAGGCTTCAAATCCGCTTTCTATTTCTATTATAGCGGATAATCGCTTTTCAATCAACACCGTTGACAGTTCGTCATAGGACAAATTTTCTGTCAAAACCATATCATGCTCTTCGGTCAGATATCTCTTAAGGTCTTGACTTAGTGCCGAGTTATCGTTGTCAATTACTCCAATCTTCATGTGGTAATAGCTTTCATTCCCCGCAAAGTCGGTGAACATATTGTGAATCATCAGCATTATTGCCGCACAGCCTAGTGCAATGAACACATGAGCTATGTTTTTCTTGAATTGAGTTTTAAGCATAAGGATTATTTTTTTCATCGTTCTTCTTCCTTTCTGCTAAAGATTACAGCGCTGATGGCAAGAAATATTAAGCAGATTATCGCTGCTGCTGCTATGACAGTGAGTGCTTTAGTGGTTCTTCCGAATACGGTTAGGTCAAAAGCGGCGCTTTGAATAATATTCGGCGGCATTTTATCTGTGACGCCTTCAATGTAGATTTCTTTTGAGTAAGAGCCGCTGATAAAGAGCATTACCCAGCAAATCGGCATAAGGATAGCTGTTGGGTTTGCTTTCATAAGAAGCCCGAGAAGAACGCCGATTGAAATAAAGGCTGACGCACCCATAAATAGCAGCAGGAAGAGCAGAAGGTTAGCGCCGATGCTGCTTGCATAATGAACGTTAAAGAACAGAGCACTTAGAGACATGACTATTACAATTTGCATTATAGATTGAATTTGAAGCCCGAATATTTTTTGCACAAAAAGCGAAAGACGACTCTTCGGTGAGAGTATTAAGCGGTTTATGGTTTTCATCTGGCGTTCGCCCAAAAAGCCATAAGCACCGGTAAGTACAGAGTTAACAGTGAGCATGACGACCATACATATTCCATAATAGTCGAGCATTGTGCGGTTGTGCCCAAAGTCCTTCTGCCTTGTCAAATCACCTTCATAAGAAAGTGAATCGGCGATTGCGGCGGGGGCGGTATTAATTACTGCAGAAATTGACTTGTTTGTCTGAACGAAGCTTGTCATAATAGCATATATGGTTTTGTTTTGAATACCGCTTCTACCCTCGTGAATTTTAATTTCCATCGGGCTTCCGCTAAAAACAATGACAGCTGAAATTTCATCTTCACCGACAAGCTTATCGGAATCTGACAGGCTGGCTGACTGCTCAAAAGAGATTTCCTCACCTAAGTTTATTTCGTCGATGAAGCCGCTTATCACCATATTGTCCTGAACGCTCAGGTCCTCACAAATGTAATGCACCTTTAGCTCGCCGATTGGGGATTCAGAGCTGTCAAGGTTAGCGAGAAGATTGCCCAGAAAAAAAACAAGCATGATAGGAAATGCAATCATAAAAAACAGCGTTGTTTTATCTCTTAGAACCTCGCGGATTTCTTTAATTACTATGCTTAACATTGTCTCCTCCTATCTAAGCTCATGCCCGGTCAGGGTTAAAAAGGTTGTGTCAAGATTAGGCACCTGTGAGCTTACGCCTTTAATGGGGAGCTTTAGGTCGGTGAGCTTTGTTATTATCATAGCGAAATTGTCATGCTCGATTGAAGCGTCGGCACGTATTATATTATCGTCTATTACAACACCCTTAACCCCGGGAACAAAAGCAAGCTGTTTCTTCAAATCCTCTGTATTAAACCCCGCAGGAATGTTTGTTTCAATCATAAAGGTTTTTATGTCGGTAACCATCGAAACAAGCTCGTTCTTGGTTCCGCAGGCTACAAGCTTTCCCTTGTCAATAATTGCAATTCTGTCGCAGATTTCTTCAACCTCATTCATGTAATGCGAGGTGTATATTACAGTGGCTCCTCTTTCTTTTAAAACTCTTATTGAGCCGAGTATATGCTCTCTTGATTGAGCGTCAACACCAACGGTCGGCTCATCCATGACTATTAATTTAGGCGAATGTGCAATTCCGCAGGCTATATTAAGGCGTCTTTTCATTCCGCCCGACATTGCTTTCGGCTTTAGCTTGTGCTTGTCTGAAAGCCCGACAAATTCAAGCGCCTCAACGGCTGAATCATTTAGTTTTTTCCCTTTGAAGCCATAAAGCGAAGCGAAGAACTTGACATTTTCAATAGCCGTCAGATGGTCATAAACAGCGATATCCTGAGGAACAAGACCGATTATCTTCTTGATTTCTTTTGAATCCTTGATAATATCAAACCCGTTTACAGTTATATTTCCTTTCTCAAAGCCTGAAAGCGTTGTGATAACACTGAGCGTTGTTGATTTTCCGGCGCCGTTAGGGCCAAGGAGACCGAATATTTCGCCCTGTTTGACCTCAAAGCTAAGATTGTCGACCGCACAGAAATTCCCGTATTTTTTTATCAGATTTTCAACAGTAACTATTGATGGCATAAAATTTCCTCCATTCGTATTCTCGTCTGTATTAATAATATCAGAAAGGGGAGAGCTTTCAAAGTGACATTCAACAGAAATTTGCCATGACAAATGTCATATTGTTATTATGAAAAAAAGCTGAGCAGTTTTTCTGCTCAGCATAAGGATATGAACCGAATTGTAGTGAAAGTCAGTATCAACTCTCGAGGTAATATTACACATTAATTGTTTAGATACATGGTGTCTAAAAGGTCAATACCGCTTTTCGTCTTAAAAATTTTTGATTTAATTTTTTCTATTTGCTTGACGCTCATATTGTCCTCAAAAATATTAACAAGAAAGTCAGCCTCAACAAGAATCTGATAATCAAGGCTGTCTATGCTGCTATAAGTATGATGGTGCGCTATCAGCCAGCAAATTCTTTCCTTCTCGAAATCTGAATAATCAAGCTCAGATAATATTTTTTCGGCGACAGGCGGGCCCTCAACTTCCTGATACTTACCGGAGGTATTGTTATATTTACGCTCACACTCATGTATTCCAATATCGTGAAGAATTGCGGCGGCGTTTAAAATATCAAGCGTTTTGCAATTAATGCCCTCGCTTATACCGATAAGCTCTGAAAAGGCATATACCTTTACAAGATGTGAAATGCGCCTTGCGTCACCTTTATTATAATCAATTGCTTTTTTTAGGAGTAAAGCTGTTTTACTTTCCACAAAAATCACCTCAGACTGATTTTAACATTATTAAGGGGCAATTACAATAATGTTTTTGGCATTCTTCTTGCAAGTTTTCAATTTATATGGTACTATATCTTTAACTTAGGAGGGATGAGTTTGTCAGTGTTCAGATTTGCAGACGGCGTTGACGTTTCTGATGGTGAAGGAATAACCCAGTGTCATCATATTGACGAAAATTCAATAATAGCAAACATAAGTGCGGAGAATATTTTGCCGGTACTAAAAGAAATCTGCCCCGTATTATGTGAGCCGTTATTCTTTTTTATAGAAATACCCTGCGATGAAGCCACAGAAGCTTCGTTGAATAAGGGTGGCGAGGGCATTCTTCATAAAGAGGTTTATTATCTTGACGGCTGTACGAAGGATGTAATTCTTGCAGTATTGAAAAGATACGGTGAGCTTTTTGTAAACGACGGTCTGTGTGAATTTGGGTTCGCTTCACATGAAAGCGGCGACGAGGTTTATGTTTTGAAATATAAAATTGTCAGGATATTTAGCGAGCATATTTCTGATTATTCAAAGCTTTTGTCTGCTAATGGCATTCCAAAGCTGGATAAAATAAAAACCGCATGGGATACTTTTTCTGAAAGCTCACCGGGGACGTGTGTCTGCGTTGAATATGACGGAGAAACAATTTATGACGCCGTCGAGAATTTGAAGGAGGCAGGACTTTATTTTTCGCATTATTCAGAAGACTAGGTCTTTGCATAAATTACAAAATTAAAAGGAGCATTTTCATGAACAACATTTGGCATAATTTTTCTCCCAAAAAAATTAATAAGAACGATTTTTTCGCGGTAACAGAAATACCAAAATCAAGCAAGGTTAAATATGAGCTGGATAAGGACACAGGCTTTTTGCTTATGGACAGGATTCTTCACACGTCAACTCACTATCCGGCGAATTACGGCTTTATTCCGAGAACGCTTGCTGAAGATGGCGACCCGCTTGATGTGCTGATACTTTGTTCAGAAACGCTTTATCCGCTTTCAATTGTAAAATGCTATCCCATCGGTGTTATTTCAATGATAGACAGCGGCTTTGCCGATGATAAAATAATCGCTATACCCTTTAATGACCCGACATATAATTCTTATAGTGATATAGAGCAGCTTCCCAAGCATATTTTCAATGAAATGTCACACTTCTTTTCGGTATATAAAGCTCTTGAGAATAAAGATACCGCAATAGACGAAATTAAATCAACAGCTAGCGCCATTGAAATAATTCAGCAGTCTATTGACAGATACATTGAAATATTCTGTAAGTAAATAAGCTATAAAAAAACTGCGACGGGCGTTAAGCCTGCCGCAGTTTTATAATTAATAATTGTTTTTTATGAAGCTGATTGATTCTTCCATAGCCTTTAAGGCATCGTGTTCGCCGTTTGATACCTCAATAATCAACCACTCAACATTGTTTTTCTTTGACAGCTCAAAAATGCTTTTGCAATCCATATCGCTTTTGCCTATTACACAAGGGCGGTCGTTTTCGCCATCCCTTAAATGCACAAGCCCGATACGGTCGCTGAACCTGTTCATAACTTCAATGACATCAACGCCCGCCTGCTTTGCCCAGAAGGCATCAAATTCAAGAAGAAGATCCGTCCTGTCCATTATTTCGTCAAGAGCAATACTACTTGTTCCGTAATTCTTAAATTCCTGAGAGTGATTATGATAGTACAAATCAATTTTATACTGATTTAATCGGCAGTTCAGACCGTTTAGGTTGTCAATCAGAAGAGATAAGCTTTCACTCCCGTGAATATCGCCAAAATAAATTACAAGTTTTTCACCGCCGAGTCTTCTATGATAATCAATGACATCCTCAAACTCGTCAAGAAGGTCTTCAATCGGGACGTGTGAAGCAGCAAGCTCAAGCCCGCTGTTATTGAGAGCCTCTCTTATTTCTTCGGGGGTTCTCCCGAAATAACCACTGAACTCAACACCACGAAAGCCCATTCCTTTGAGATTTTTAAGTGTTCCCTCTAAATCGGACTCACATTCCTTCCGAAGAGAGTTAAGCTGTGCTGCTAAATTGTCAATCATGTATTCTGCCTTCCCTGCATATATTTCAGTCGCCCGTTGACTGTCTTAGAATCACTCTGTGTGGCATTATGTAATGCCTGTTGTCCTTATTCTCACTGCCGATATTATGTATTAGTCTTTCAACAGCAAGAGAACCCATGTCAAAGCACGGCTGTGTCACAGTTGAAACCGACGGTGTGTAAATTTCGGATAGCGATATATTATCAAATCCCATTATAGCAATGTCCTTACCGACGTTCAAGCCTCTTGCGGTTGCTCTGTTGATTGCGCCGACAGCGAGAATGTCTGAAATGGCAAAGACAGCCTCAGGCGGTTCGGGAAGATTTAAAAAATAATCCATTGCATCCTGTCCCGACTTAAATGTATAATCCTGACTGAATATGTATTCGCTTCGATAAACTGCGCCGAATTCGGCGATGGCTCTTTTATATCCGTTCTCACGGTCAAATGAAGACTTAACACTAAACTGTGATGTAATGAGGCCGATTTTGTTGTACCCTTTATTGAAAAGAGTTTTAACAGCCTCAAACCCAGCCTGTTCGTCATTTACAGAAACCGTCAATACGCCGGCTTCACGAATACCCTCACAGACCAGAGCAATATTGTAATTTGCGTTGATTTTTTTAATTTCCTCTGTCGGCATTTTTGATGAAAACAAAATCGCCGCATCAACTGTTTTGTTATAAAGCATATTAAGCTGACGCTTTTCGTTTTCAAAATGACCGGAGCTGATACTATAAATGATGTCATATCCCAAATCGGCGGCTTTGTACTGCATCCCTTTGAGGATATCGGCATAAAAAGTCTGTTCAGCGCCCGGCAATATGGCGAGAATAACGTTTGTTTCGCACTTTCTTAGATTTCTTCCAAGAAAATTTGGTCGGTAATGCAGTTTTTCTATTGCCTCTTTTACTAACATAATAGTATCTGGAGTTACATTTGATGTTTTATTTAGCACTCTAGAAACAGTTGCAACAGAAACACCAGCTTCTTTGGCTACATCCTTAATTGTCACATTCATATCCTCACCCCGCAGAATCAGTATATTCATTTTACATCAAAAACCGACTTTTTTCAATGCACAAATATTACAATAATATCACGGGTTTTTACTCATTTTTAATTGCATCAAGGGAAGATAGCCTTGTCGCTCTGATTGCGGGATAAAGACCGGCGACTATTCCGACCGCAGTAGCTAGAAGAAGCGCAAACCCGTCAAGCCATAGCGGTATGATAGAAATCCTTTCGCCGAAGCCGCTAAACTCCTCACTTTGTGAGGCAAAGTGGTTTATGACCATTGCGCCGCCGTTACTGAGTAAAATGCCGAACAGCCCGCCGAAGAAGCCGATAATTGCAGCCTCGATTAAAAACATTGTTCTAATATCAAACAGTCTGCAGCCAAGCACCTTCATAATTCCTATTTCACGTGTGCGCTCATATATTGACATTATCATGGTGTTTGTTATTCCGATTGCCGCAACAATAAACGCAACAAGTCCGATAGCGCCGAGAATCATTCTTAAAAACGCAGTCTGGTTTTCCATTTCGGTGAGATAGGTCATTGAGGAATAGGTTTCATAGCCAAGCTCACGAATCTGCTTTTCAAGCTCCTGAACATTGTCGGTCTTGTCAGCGAGAACGATGAATTCAGAATAAATATCCTTTCGCCCGCTTGAATCCGGTGTGTTTGAGGAATATTTGGCGATTTGATCCTGCCATGCCATATAATCCTCTGTACCCATCTGACTTTTCTCGTATTCCTCGCGTTCCTTCTCCATTTTTTTATTAAGCTCCGCAAGTCCCTTGACATCCATATAAATTGAATTGTCCCAGTCACCGCCCTTTTTCTGTGCGATTATTCCGACGCATTTGCCATCATAGAATTTAACCTTTGGTGCGTCGCCAGAAACAGGCCCCTGTCCGTATGACCAGTCCCACACAAAGCTAAAGCTCATATCGACCGGATTAAACGGAAGCTCCTGCCCCTCGGTAACCTCAACCCACCATATAGGGTTTTTTAGCTTTCCGAAATAAAAAGGAGCGTTGTATGACATTACGAAATTAGTTGTTCCGACGTCAGACTCGTTTAGAGCTCTTCCGTAAAGTATTTTGTAATCGAAAGCCTCCATATCGGCGGCTGAAATCCCCTGAATAGAAAGGGCGGAGGTGCCCTCCTTCTTATTTTTCAAAACAGGGAAGTTTCCATAAAGCCTCGGTGTTGCGGCATAAACATGGGCGAGTGATTTAACCAGCTCAAAGCCCTTATCGTCTAAATATCCGATAACCTTATCTTTATCGTTGACGGTTTCTTGATCACCGCCCCACATTCCGCCCTTCATGACGGTTATCTGGCGAATATTGCTCCACTGGCTTATCTGCTCTTTGAAGCCCTCCTGCATTCCGATTCCTATTGAAATCATTATAATTACCGATACAGTTCCGATTATTACACCGAGAACCGTCAGCACGGATCTAGCCTTGCGCCGCAGGAAATTCATCAGCGCAAAAAGCATTATATCTATTTTTTTCATAGACTGTCACCGTTATTCTTCGTCATCAAGATCTTCATTTTGTTTGTTCTTTTTCTTTTTAACGATAACAATCACTACTGTGACAACTACACCCACAGCGGCAACAGCTATTACGGCGATAACCCATCCGGGCATACCTGACGAATCCTTGTCCCCTTCAAATCCGGGGTCAAACGGCTTGTCGGGGTCGATGATAATGTCACCGTCAGAGGGGATGTAGGGATCCTCCTCCATTATTTCAATTGTGAAAGGCTCTTCAATTCTCTGCTCGTTGCCGGATGCATCCTCATATTTAAAAACGAGAACGCCGTTTAGCATGCCTGTTCCGTTCGGGTAAAGCATGCCTTCATATTCGTCATAGCTGTTCGCGGCAAGAGCACCGATGTATTCTTCGCCGGTTTCAAGCATGAAATCGCCCTCAACGGTAATAGAAAAGTTTGAAAGAGCGGTTTTACTCTTGTTATAATATCTGAATGAAATAAAGCATGGGTTAAAGCCGTATGACATCGGCGGATAATTCAGGTTTGAAACCTCAAACCTGATAGGCTGTGTCACCTGAAGGTTGATTGTTTCTGAGGATGAATACGGTGAGCCCTTGCTGTCCTCATAATCGATTTGAAGCTTTAGGGGATATGACTTTGCCTCGACACCACCCTTGGGGAGAAGGTCGATTGAATAGCT
Organism: Bacillota bacterium; assembly: GCA_023439835.1. Taxonomy (GTDB): domain Bacteria; phylum Bacillota; class Clostridia; order Oscillospirales; family Ruminococcaceae; genus SZUA-444. Next base: position 36,419 of record JAEXUW010000010.1, read on the forward strand.
TGTTGTCTGTCCGCTTCCCAGCGACTGAGTATAAAATGAGCTGCTTCCTTCAACTGCGGTGAAAATACCGTCAGCCGATTCAATGGTTACCTTCATGTTTCCCACAGCAGTAGATGTGCTTGTGTTTTTCAGAGTGAAAGAGAAATTAAAAGGCTTTCCGGCAACAATACTGTCCGCATCAACAGAGTAGTTATCAAGAATAATTCTGGGTGTGCTTTTTGAGCCTTCATCCGTATCCTCTGGCTTTGTGGCGTTGTATATGCTAATATATGTTGTATATTTTCCGTTAACAACCGTTCCGTCGCCGGTTATGTATGTATAGCTTATTTCAAGCGGGTGCGAGCCCGTCTTAAGGTTTTCAGAGGTTTTAAGCCTTATTGTCTTGTTTACGGTTTTTTTGCTTGCAATATCGCCGACCTTTTCAACCGTTTCAAGCTTTGTCGGAATGAAGGTTTCGGTTGAAAGATTTGCGATTGAAACCGAAACGTCCTTAGCGGTCTGACCGCCGTTGTTAATCATTGAAAAACTCAGGTCGAATTCCTTGCCGGCGGTTACCGTCGAAGCAGGAGAGGTGAAGCCCCCAATGGTAACGCTCGGGTCGCTCTGCTCATCCGAATTTTCGTTGACTATGTTTATGTAGGTTGTGTAGGTGCCGCTTCCGCCGGGATAGTTATAAGTGAAAGTAAGCGGATAAGAACCGGTCTTCATTGAGCTGTTTGTGTTGACATTAAATGTAACAGTTTGCTCACCGAAGTATCTTGAAATATAGGATATGTTTTTTACTGTTTCAAGACCAACAGGAGTGAAGGTGTTAGAATCATAGTTGCTTATGCCAACAGTAACATTTTCAGCGGACTTATTTCCGACATTGCACAATACAAATGATATTTTAAACTCATCGCCAGCCTTTATATTATCAACGATCGTGTTGAAATAGCTGATTTTAAGCTCCGGTTTTTCTTCAATTTCGGCGAGTGCTGTAAACGAGAATAAAAAAGCACTAAGCGTTAAAAACGCAAGGCTCATTGATATAACTTTCTTCATTGTTTTTGTTCCTTTCTCTATAAAAAACTATTCTGCGGCAGTATTCTTTTCAAGCGCATTGATTGCTTTAACCGCTGCGTTTGTTTCATTTTGTTTCTCTGGAATACTGCTTTCATTAATTTCTTCTGTGACACTGCTTGTTGTTATGTCCGCCTCAAAGCAGTCTGAAGGCAGGTTGTTTAACAAAACTGATTTTTTTAAATCATCCTTTGTCATTTCCCGATCGATTTTACCGTCAATAATATGATAGATTTTGTCGGCATAAACAGCGATTTCATTATCGTGAGTGACGATAATAAGCGTTTGGTTATTTTTTCTTGCCATTTCAACCATCATCTGCATGACTTCGAGTGTGGTTTTTGTGTCAAGGTTTCCCGTCGGTTCATCGGCGAAAATAATCGCCGGCTTGCCGACAAAAGCTCTCGCTATGCCGACTCTCTGCTGCTGTCCGCCGGACATTTGAGTGGGTCTGTGCTTAATACGATTTCCAAGACCGACGTTTTTGAGCATTGCTTTTGCTTTTTTGTTTCTGATAATTTTCGGTACCCCTCTAAAAGCCAGCGGAAGCCCGACATTGTCGATTGCCGTTAAGCTTGGCAGAAGGTTGTACGACTGAAAAACAAAGCCCATATATTTCTGTCTGAAAATTGCGAGCTTCTTTTCACTCATTTTATCAATCATACCGCCCTTGATGTTGACCGTACCCTTCGAGGGCTTTTCCAGTCCCGCCATCATGTTGAGAAGCGTTGATTTTCCTGAGCCTGATGTGCCGAGAAGACAGCAAATCTCACCTTCAAAAATTTCAAGGTTGATGCCGTCAAGTGCGACAACCTTTTCTTTTCCCAAGTGATAAATCTTCTTCAATCCGGTTATTTTTATAATTGGCTTTGAAGAAGTATGCTCCTCATTTTTTACGTTTTGTTGTTCTGACATGAGTTCTCCTTTCCTGTTACTATATTTATACATATATATGTACATAAGCAAATTGTACCAGAAATAAATGAAAAAAACAACCTTATAAGGCAATATTTCACCAGATTGACACAATTGTAACAATCCTGACACCAAAATGAAAAGCGCCCCCGTTCAAGTAGGGAGCGCTTTAAAAATTAAATTTTCTATTTATTCATATATTTTCTCAAAGCGGGGAGAGCTTTAGCAAAAGCAAGAGAAAAAATAACAGCTAAAACCACTTCAAGAAAGCAGTTGACAGTAATAATTATTTTCAGCACAGTTTTAAATGTGAGAGACAGCTCAGGGAAAAGCAGCCAAAGACACGTGAGCACTCCAACTGTGTTTGTCAGCGTCGCCAGAATGGCGGCAATAACACATGACACAATGCTGTTAATATTATGCTTGGTTAAACATCTGAAAACCAAAGACGCAACAAGACCGATAAGTATTCTGACTCCAACGCTCATAATAAGTGACGATACGGGATCGCCGCTGTAAAACGGTGAAAATGCAAGATCAGCAATGCTTACTCCTCTTGTGCTTGCAGCATAAATTGACAATGCCCCGAAGAATCCGCCGAAAAGCATTCCATAATAAGGGCCCATAATTATCGCCCCGACAATCACTGGAATATGATAGGTTGTGATTGCAACAGTCGGCGTAATTATCATGCCTAAATTTGTCAGGTCAAGCACTAGCATTACGGCAATAATCATTGCTGCTTGAGCCACCTTAACAATTGCTTCTCTTTTTTTAACACGTGCGTTTACCATAATAATTCCTCCTTGCTATTGTTCGGCTCTTTACCGATACAATGCGTAAAATTCGGACGATTATTCAGTATTTCTCTTGTAAATTGCGTATAGTCCGTCGCTTAAAAGGTCAGGGTCTAGCGTAACATCCCTTCGGCAGCATTTCACAATGCCCGCCGCAAGTCCGCCTGTTGCAAGAACAAGCGTATCCTCACCCAGAATTTCTCGGTATCTGTCAACCATACCCTCCATCATCGAAGCAGTGCCGAGCACAAGACCTGATTTCATGCTGTCGATGGTATTAGATCCGATTACAATGTCGCTGTCAAGCTCAGTGCTGATATGGGGGAGCTGTGCGGTTGCGCTTGACAAGGCGCTTAAAGATACTCTGACACCGGGGAAAATCGACCCGCCGAGAAGTGCGCCCGTTTTGTCGATTGCGGTAATAGTCGTTGCTGTGCCGAGATCAAAAATCATCATCGGCGGCTTATATTTTTTAAGAGCACCGACTGCGGCGCATACAAGGTCAGCCCCTAAAATTGCAGGATTGTCAATTTTGATATTAAGCCCTGTTTTTATTCCCGGGCCGACGACAAGCACCCTGCATTTTAAAAGCTTTGAAACCGCGGTTTTTAAAACGGTAATAAGCGGCGGAACAACTGTTGAAATAATAGCACCGTCAAAATGACTCGGCTTATAGCCATAGAGCTTTAAAATGCTCGCAAATTCAATCGCATACTGATCCTCCATCTTTGAGGCTTCAGTTGCGACCCTTGAAGTGAATTTGAGTTTGTCGTTTTCAAATGCTCCGAGTACAATATTTGTGTTCCCTACATCGACGGTGAGTATCACAGCAATTCCTCCAAAAAAATACAAAAAATCTTTCCGTCCTTATATTATAGCACATCTGAAATATCATAGCAAGATTGACTTTTAAAGTAAAAAAATAAAGCCCGATTTGGATAACTAGCTATTGAAGCAATTATCTGAATCGGGCAAAGTTTTGTTATCAGTTCTTTTTAAACCACTTTTTAATCCTGCTTATAAGCTTTTTAAATGGCGTGCCGCCGCTTTGATGACGCTGAAGCTGTAATTCTGAAAGCTGAGTGGTTTTGTAAGCCTGCATGAAGAAAAATGCCTGAGAGTCAAGCCTTGTTTCGCCGACTTCATTTCTTGTGTAGTTGCCGTCGGGCTGTTGAATTCTGGCTTTGGCATTATCGCTGAGCATGGTCAGAAACATTTCAAAAAGCCTGTCTTTGATTTTTTTATCTAACACAGGTGCCGCAACCTCAACACGCCTTGTTGTATTTCTCGTCATAAAATCAGCCGAGGATATGTAAAGCCTTCGTCTGTCGTGTGCGCCGAAAATATATATTCGTGAGTGCTCAAGATATCGCCCGACTATGCTAATTACCCTGATATTGTCGGTAATCCCTGAAACTCCGCTGATAAGACAGCATATTCCGCGGACAATAAGGTCGATTTTAACCCCCGCCTGCGAAGCTTCAATTATCTTGTCGATAAGAACCTTGTCGCTGAGAGAATTTATTTTTGCGCCGAAATATGCGGGCATTCCGGCTTTTGCGAAATTAATTTCCTCCTCAAGCATATGGCAAATTTTATTTTGAAGACAAAGCGGTGCGACAAGAAGAAGCTTTGTGTTCTCAACAAGATTTCCAAGAGATAGCGCATTGAACACTGCCGAAGCCTCAAGCGCAATTTCTGAATTTGCGGTCATCAGCGAAAGGTCGGTATAAAGTGTTGCTGTCTTTTCGTTATAATTGCCTGTTCCGACATGGGTGAAAAACTCCACTCTTGCTCCCGACTTTCTTGTGACAAGAAGAAGCTTTGAGTGAACCTTTAGATTTTCAGGCCCGTATATAACATGACAGCCTGCATTTTCAAGACGCTTAGACCAGTCTATGTTGTTTTCCTCATCAAATCTGGCTCTTAGCTCAACAAGAACAAGAACCTCTTTGCCATTTTCGGCGGCGTCGATAAGAGCCTCAATGATTTTGCTGTTTTGAGCGACACGATAAAGAGTTATTTTTATTGAAACAACCTTTGGGTCAACGGCAGCCTCCTGAAGAAAGCGTATGAACGGCTTCATGCTTTCATACGGATAGGAAAGCAGAATATCATTTTTTTGTATTTGTTTTATCATCGGCTCTGTTTCGTTCACATAAGGTGATTTTTGGGGGTCTGCCCTTGTGAAGAACAAATCCTTTTTATCATCAAGCTTTTCTTTGAGCTGAAAGACAAATGACATTTCAAGCGGTGATTTTGTGAGAAAAACCTGTTTTGAATCAAGCTCCAGACGATTGCAGATTTCTGTGAGGGTGGCTTCAGACAGCGCTCGTGTTATTTCAAGCCTGACGGCGGAGAGCTTTTTGCGCTTCTTGATAAGCTCTGACATTACAGAGCGAAAGTCAAGGTCATAGTCGACAAGCCCTTCCTCCGCGTTAATATCTGCGTTTCTTGTGACACGCATAAGGGCTTTTTCCTGAATCTTATAGCTGTCAAAAACCTTTGATGCATAGTGAAGAATAAGCTCCTCCACTAGCATGAATCTTGTTTCGCTTCCGGGGAGGAATACAAGTCGGTTAAAAACCCCGCTCGCTTGAACTATGCCGAGCTTGACGCCGGTTTTTGACTCAAGCTTTGCGATGACGTGAATATCCTTGTTTTTGAGAAAGGGAAAAGGATGACGCTTGTCAATAACCTGTGCTGAAATAAGCGGCATTACCTCATGAATAAAATACTGCTCACAATAATCACTTTCTTCTTTTGTGATATCCTTAAAGCTGATTTCACGAATACCTCTTTCACCGAGTGCTGACATAATTTCCTCATAGGTGCGGTCCTTTTGAGGAGCAAGCTCATCGGTTTTTCTGAATATCGCGTCAAGCTGTTCTTGTGCGGTCATGTTGGTTTTGTTTTCTCTTGTTCTTTGATTGATAAGAACCTGATCTGATAATGAGCCGACACGAACCATATAGAATTCGTCTAGATTGCTTCCGAAAATTGAAACAAAGGTCAGCCTTTCAAGCAGGGGGACAGTCGAATCCTGTGCTTCCTCAAGCACTCGCATATTAAACTTGAGCCACGAAAGCTCTCTGTTGTCATAAATCTGATTTGCCATAATATCCCCCGCGTTCTAATTTTTAATGAATAAGCTGTGATAGTATTATAAATGAAGCATAGCTTAGTGTTATTCCTGCGCCCAATAGCGCGTATAAAGGAACAAGCTTTTTATTTCCATTTTCGCTCTTTGATTTAATAACCAATGTCACAACGACAAGAATCGCGCTGACAGAGCCAAGCACGACAAGCAGCTTTGACTGTGTGTCGCTTGAATATACTGAACCCTTTCGGTAAATCAAGTCGCCGACGGCGAGAATACAGAAATTGAAAATTCCGCTTCCCATTATATTACCGACACAGGCGTTGAAGTTCCCCTTTCTGACAAGTGCGATTGATGAGGTAAGCTCAGGAAGTGAAGTCGCAACCCCCAAGAAAACGGCACCGGCAAAGGTTGCGCCTAGGCTCAGCTCCTTTTCCAGCATATCGGTGACTTTTGTTATCCCTATTGAAACTGAAACCAGCAAAACCGCAAGCGCAGAAAATCTTATGCCAATCTGCTTTAATGTCAGAGGCGAATCGCTTTCACCATCCTCTGACGCCGTATCGCCCGCCATGAAGCGAATTGAAAGGGCGTAAAGAGCAATGATTATTACTGAATAAATGCTGATGTTGAAATATGTGTAGTCCTTCTGAAAATAAACAGGCACCGCCATAAGAATAAAAAGCACCAGTGTGAAAACGGCTGTCGGTATATGACTTTTTCCGACTGTGGCACGGCTGAATTTCTTTGCGGCGAAGAGTGTGAGAACGCCAAGAACGAACATATTGAAAATGTTGCTACCCAGAATATTTCCTATTACCATTTTAGGCTGATTAACAATAGTGACAGCAGATATACTAGTGAAAAGCTCGGGGAGGCTAGTGACAGCAGCAAGTATAACTCCACCGATAAAAGCGCCAGATAGATTTGACTTTTTGTCTATTAAATCAACATAGTGTGCAAGCTTAATTGAAAGAACAACAACGGTAGCGGCAAGAACAAGATACAATCCGATAATGATTGCCATTTTAATACATCCAATCTGAATTTTAATTTTAATGCAGGAAGAAACACTTATTCTTAAATTATTGAGACAACCTGCACTTATTATTCATTATAAAATCCGCTGTTGCTGTTGTCAAGAATATAATATTTTTTTATGAAAATAATGTAAGCTTATTGTAAAGCCAATGTATAATTCGATATATTGTGACAGAATAAGCGATTTTCTGCGACTGATTGTTGTAGCATTGCATTATTATGCGATTTATGATAAAATTATTTCTATTGAATAAGCTGGGGGAAATTATGTTATCATACACACCTTATCAGTGGATACTTTTCTTTTTCATTTATTGCTTTGTGGGCTGGATAATAGAATCTTCTATTGTATCATTAGAGGAGAGGAAGCCTGTCAACAGGGGCTTTCTCAGAATCCCCATGCTCCCGCTTTACGGCTTTGGGGCAATAGCAATACTTTTTTCGGTGCTTCCCGTCAGGGGGAACCCGACACTTGTGTATATATGCGGTGCTTTGAGCGCTACTCTCCTTGAATATATAACCGGCTTTGCGATGGAGATTATATTTAAGGTTAAGTACTGGGATTACAGCAAATATGAGTATAATTTAAGCGGTCGTATTTGTCTTATGTCGTCGCTCTTTTGGGGCTTTCTATCTCTCCTTTTGACATTTCAGCTTCACGCTTTCACCGAAAGTCTTGTGCTAAGGCTTTCTCAGAGGAGTGTTATTATAATCGACTGCATTATCGGCGCTGTTTTTCTCGCAGATTTAATCTATTCGTTTAAGTCGGCAATAGACCTTAAAAATATTCTTTCAAGAATGACAGAGCTTAAAAATGAGCTTGGCGTGCTTATTTCGCAAAAGGCTGAGGAGTCTGAAAGAACACAGGCAGTTATTGCAAAAATCGCATTAATTAAGTCTGAGCGTCAGAAGCTTCTTGCGAGAATAAACTACTATGTTAAGTCGATTGTGAAGGCTCACCCGATGGCGACCTCATCGAAGTTTAACGAAGCGCTTAAAGAGCTGAGAGCTTCACTGAAAAACAAGATAGACAAAAATAAAAAGTGAAAAGGAACATTTATGAAAAAGCAAACAAAATTTTATAACGTTATCTTCCCCATATGGTTTTTAATTTTTCTTCCGCCGGTATGGCTTATAGTCATTCCCGCGAATTTTCTAATTGACACTATTGTGCTTTTAATTTCGCTGATTTTCGTGTGCCGTGACACAAGGGGCGTAAAGGAATTTTACAAAAGGTCAATCATCAAGGTTTGTATAATCGGATTTTTGTGCGATGCCGTCGGAGCAGGGCTTCTTGCGCTGTCTCAGTTTGTTTTCGCTGATTTTCTCGACTCAATAGTCCCCGGAACATCAAATGCTGTCGCATACAGCCCCTTTGACACTCCGCTTGCTTTGGCAATAGTAATTGTGTCGATTTTGATTGCGGGCTTTCTCATTTACTTTTTAAACGAAAAGCTTTCATTTAACAGTACAAATCTAAGGCTTAATGATAAAAAGTCGTTGGCAATTAAGCTTGCTATCTTCACCGCACCGTATACCTTTTTAATTCCGTACAGCTTCTTTGACCGTCTGTTCGGAATATATTGATTTTTTTGGAGCAATGAATGAAGAAAATTACCATTGTGAATGTTGAAATTAATCAGACAGCCTGTCTGGCGCCGATGGCATCGGTTGCCGACAGAGCTTATAGAACTATATGCCGTGAATACGGCGCTTCATATGTCGTCAGCGAAATGATATCATCAAAGGGGCTGAGCTTTAGCGATAAGAAAACAGCCGAGCTTTGTGTGGTTACTGAAATTGAGAGGCCAATGGCACTTCAGATTTTTGGTGAAGAACCAATTCACATTGAACGCTCAGTTGAATTAATAAATAAATATACACCCTGTCTAATTGATATTAATATGGGCTGTCCCGTCCCGAAAATTGCCGGAAACGGCAGCGGAAGCGCACTCATGAAGAATCCGGGGCTTGCTTGTGAAATAGTGAAAGCGGCAGTAAGGGCAGCGGCGGTTCCTGTAACGGTGAAAATACGCTCAGGCTGGGATGATGACAGCATAAACGCCGTTGAGTTCTCAAAAATGCTTGAGCAAAGCGGTGCGGCGGCGATAACCGTTCACGGAAGAACAAGAAAGCAGATGTACAGCGGAAAAGCTGATTGGGAGATTATCAGAAAAGTCAAGGAGGCTGTCGCCATTCCAGTTATCGGGAACGGTGATGTTTCATCGGTTTCCGACTGTGTCAAAATGTATGAGCAAACCGGCTGTGACCTTGTCATGATAGGGCGGGGGAGCTATGGACGGCCATGGCTTTTTCATCAGATTGATGAGTTTTTTAAAAGCGGCAGTGTTCCGCCAGAGCCTGACGTGAACGAGCGAATTGAAATTATGCTCAGGCATGCACGCATGATGGTTTCCTTCAAGGGTGAAAGCGTCGGAATCAGAGAGGCGAGAAGAATTTGCGCTTTATATATAAAGGGAATGAAGAACGCCGCTGTTTTCAGAAACGAATGCGGAAAGCTCACAAGCCTTGTCGATCTTGAAAGGCTTTCAGATAAAATAAGAATCCAGCCGGAGGGGGAAGAGCATGACGGTTAAAAAAATCGGGCACAATCTTGAAGCCGACATTCACGGCATGACCGTTTTGGAAGCTAAGAAGGAGCTTGAGAAATTAATATCACGCTGTGACAAGTCAACTCATGAAATTGACGTCATTCACGGCTGTCACGGCGGAACGGCACTCTTAAACCTTGTTCGCAAGGATTTGAAGCACCCGCGGCTGGTTAAAAAAATACTATCGCTTAATAACGGAATGACAACCCTTGTCATCAAGCCGTAACGGAGGGCTTTGTGAAATATAGCTTTGAAAAACTCAGCGACACAATTGAAATATGTATCAGTGACGAACACCGTTTTGGAACAGACGCATTTCTTCTTGCGGACTTTTCAAGACCTAAGCATAAGGATAACGTCTGTGACCTTTGTTCAGGAAGCGGAATTGTTGCTTTGCTTATGAAAAGAAACAGTCAGCCAAAGAGTATACTAGCCGTTGAAATTCAAGAGTCGGCTGTCAGCTTGATTGAAAAATCAATCGAAAAATCCTTGCTGACAGGGCTGACACCGCTTTGCGCCGATCTTCGTGAAATTAGCCGCTTGCCCTCTCATGGCGAGTTTGATCTAGTTACCTGCAATCCGCCGTACAAGATTGACAACACAGGTGCAAAAAACGAAAATGAGGCTTCGTCAATCGCAAGACACGAGGTGTTATGCACCGCCGACGATGTGTGCAAAGCTGCGTCAAAGCTTTTAAAGCCGGGCGGTCGGCTTTGCCTTTGTAACAGACCTGAAAGATTATGCGACGTAATTATATCAATGAAAAAATATAAGCTTGAGCCTAAACGGCTAAGGTTTGTGAGCAAGAATCCGTCATCACAGCCGTGGCTTTTTCTGATAGAAGGGAAAAAGGGAGCAAAGCCGTTTTTACAGGTGGAAAAGCCGTTATTTATTCAAGGAGAAAACGGTTTTTCAGACGAGCTAAAAAAAATATACGGAAACGGGGTTAAATAATGAGCGGAACACTTTATGTTGTCGGAACCCCTATCGGTAATCTTTCCGACATGACCTTTCGTGCGGTTGAAACACTAAAAAGCGTTGACTTTATCGCCTGTGAGGACACTAGGGTTTCATCAAAGCTTTTAAACCATTTTGAAATAAAAAAACCGCTTGTGAGTTATTATGAGCACAACTCAAAGGCAAGCGGAGAGAATATAGTATCAAGGCTTATTTCTGGTGAAAGCTGTGCTGTTGTCACCGATGCGGGTATGCCCTGCATTTCAGACCCCGGCGAAGAGCTGGTGAAGCTATGTTATGAAAACAACATCAGCGTTGCGGTTGTTCCGGGGCCTAGTGCAGTTGTTTCTGCGCTTGCGATTAGCGGACTTTCGACGTCAAGGTTTTCGTTTGAGGGGTTTCTTTCCACCGCAAAAAAAAGCCGGTTTGAGCATCTTGCTCAGGCGGCGAGAGATACCCACACGCTGATATTTTATGAAGCGCCGCACAAGCTTGTTTCAACCTTAAAGGATATGCTGGAGTTTTTCGGCGACAGGAAAATTTCGCTGTGTCGTGAGCTTACAAAACTTCACGAAACGGTATTCAGAACGACGCTTAAACAGGCGCTTGCTTATTATGAGGGGAACAAGCCTAAGGGCGAGTTTGTTTTAATTATTCAAGGCGCTAATGCCGATGAAAATGCTGAAGCGCTGACCATTGAATCGGCGATAGAAAGCGTCAAGGCACTGGTCGAAAAAGGTATGCGCTCAGTTGATGCGTGCAGAGAGATTGCAAAGGCAACTGACTTTACAAAAAGTGAGCTTTATCAGAAGTATCTTGAAGAGTAAAGGCATATAGCGTTACAAACAAAACCCGCCCATTCTAAAGAAAGGGCGGGTATTTTTATAATGCTTCGACTCTGTCAAAGCCACCTTTATTATAGAAAAGCTCTCTGATTGCTATTGCAGCGCCGGCAAGAAATCTGTTTTTTGTGTCAATCGAGCTAAGGGTAATTATATCGGCTACATCCTCACCGCCGATTCTTTTGATGATATCCTTGAGAAAATCAATGTGATTGTCAATCAGCTTGAAGCTGTGAAGAACAATCCTTTGAGGATTTGTGGTGTAAATAAGATTATTGATTAAAACGGCAAGAAGCTCATTGCATTTGTCAATCATCTCAATAATAGGCTTGTCGCCTGAATGATACGCTTCAAGAATCGTGTCCATTACAACCTTGTTAATGTTCGCGTTTGTTACCTTAAATAAAACAGGCGTGCTTTCATTTGAATAGAGCTTTTTTGCCTTTGAAATTATTCCTGAAGGCGAAAGCTCTGCTTTGACACTGCCTTTTCTTTTGAAATTTTCAAGCTCAACCTCAGAGCCTGGATTAATAATAATATTATCAACGAAATTCGTTCTGTTATCATATGAAACAATAGGGTCGTGGCGGTCGGTTACTACAAAATTAAAGCTCTCCCCATACTGAAGGAAGGCGAGATTGTGGCGGTTCGGGTTAACTTCCTTGTCAAAATCAATATTCGCCATTGCCGTTCCTTTGACTGAATTGTCGGCAACAACGGGAAGATGACATATCTCATATATCTCACCGATAAGCTTTGTAAAGTCTGATTTTTCCTTCGTGGAATTTACGCCCATTCTTGAATACATTGTGGGGAACACTGCAAGTCCCACACCTAAAAGCCTGTCCGCATCCAGACAGTTATAAGTCATCAGCTCACCGTATGAAGCTTTAATAAAGTCGATAATTTCATTATAGCCGACAGATTTGTTGATGTTGAAATTCCTTTTATCCAAAACCTCACCGGCTAGTGTAGCAAGCCCGACTCCGACAATTTTTTCTTCGATAATTATTCCAACCACAAATTTATAATTATGATTAATATCTATAAGTATTTTTTTTCTGCCCCGTGGAGCTCTTTCGGTCAGATGCTTGTATTCGCCGATTTCAACGATAACCCCCTGCTCAATCATTTCATTGGTAATAATGGTTACAGCAGCTCTTGTCAGTTCAAGCTGACCGGCTATATCAATTCTTGAAGTCGGGCCGTTCTGCTTTAAAATCCTCAGAACCTGCATTCTGTTCTGACGTTTTAAATCCAGTTTGCTAATGCCGTGTTGCTCCAGATTAATCACCCTCTCAAAAAAATAACTAAATTTACAAATTTAACTTTTATAATTTTACAACATATTGGGCAAAGATATTTGAATATTTTATTAATAAATGTAACCTTATGTGTAAAATAATCGTATTTCAAAGAATATTAATATGAATTACTAAAATTGTTAACCCGTATACAAATATGTCGTTCTATTGACAGCAGAGGGTGTTTGTGCTATAATTCATGTCTAATGCTAAATGTATACTATTTATTATACATATTAAATGTAAAGGAGCTGTTTTGATGAACATTGAAACAAAATGTCTGCATTCAGGATACATACCCAAGAACGGCGAGCCAAGGGTTGTTCCTATTGTTCAAAGCACAACGTATGTATTTGATTCCACTGACCATATCGGTCAGCTTTTTGATATGCCGACAGAGCATATGTATTCAAGGTTTTCAAATCCGACTGTTGATGCCGTTGAAAAGAAAATTGCCGAGCTTGAGGGCGGTGCCGCTGCAATGTGCACATCAAGCGGACAGGCTGCTTCACTTCTTTCTATATTAAATGTGTGTTCGTCAGGGGATAGCTTCATTTCAACCGGAACAATATATGGCGGAACGGTAAACCTGTTTGCTGTTACTCTAAAAAAATTCGGAATTGAGTGTATCTTTGTGAGTGCCGACGCCTCTGAAGAGGAAATTCAGGCGAAATTCAAGCCTAACACAAAGGCGGTATTCGGTGAAACTATTGCTAATCCGGCGATTGCAGTTTTTGATATTGAAAAATTTGCGGATATTGCTCATAAAAACGGCGTTCCGCTAATAGTTGACAATACTTTTGCGACACCGATTTTGTGCAGGCCGATTGAATTCGGTGCTGATATTGTAATTCATTCCACCACAAAATATCTTGACGGTCATGCGCTTCAGGTCGGGGGAGTTATTGTTGACAGCGGTAAGTTTGACTGGACGAGCGGAAAGTTCCCTGAATTCACTGAGCCTGATGAAAGCTATCACGGCGTAATTTACACAAAGGATTTCGGGAATATCGCATACATTATTAAAGCAAGAATGCAGCTGATGAGAGATATGGGTTGTTATCCAGCGGCACATTCAGCTTTTCTTTTAAATCTCGGGCTTGAAACTTTACCGCTTAGAATGAAGCAGTATTGTATAAATGCAACGGCTGTCGCGCAATTTCTTGATTCCTCACCTAAAATTGAGAGTGTTAGTTATCCTGTATTGGCGGGGAGTAAATATACAGAGCTTGTTAAAAAATATCTTCCCAACGGTGTCAGTGGTGTTATTTCATTCACTATTAAGGGTGGAAGACAAAACGCAGTCAAATTTATGGACAGCTTGAAGCTTGCTTCAAATGTTGTTCATGTCGCTGATATCAGAACCTGCGTGCTTCATCCGGCATCGGCAACACACCGCCAGCTCACTGATGAGCAGCTTATTGCAGCGGGAATCAACCCCGGCATGATAAGATTTTCTGTCGGTCTTGAAAATGTTGAGGATATTATTTCTGACATCAAGCAGGCTCTTGAAAATGTATAATAATTTCAGATAATAAATAATTCAGCCGTATTCATCTTTCAAATAAGAAAGAGCAATACGGCTGTTTTCATTTTTATGAACAGAACAGGTGAGCGCCGATGGTTGTTATCACAGGGCGTGAACGAATCCATTTGTTATCTGTTTTTGCGGGATTATAATAGTATATTGCACCGCCTGAGGGGTCTGTTCCGTTTATCGCATCACGTGCGGCCCGATAGGCAGAATCGGATACAGGCTCATTGAACTGACCGTCGGTGATTGCGGTGAAGGCACCTGGTTGATAAATTACGCCTGAGAGTGTGTCGGGAAAAGATGGGTGCTGAACTCTGTTGAGAACAACTGCTCCCACTGCTACCTGACCGACATAAGGCTCGCCTCTGGCTTCTGCAGAAATAATTCTCGCAAGAAGGTTTATATTTGCTTCCGTCGATGCCGGAACGCTTCCGATTGTTATTCCAAGCGCTCTCAATGTCTGAGGACCCGCAATTCCATCAACGGTCAGCCCTTGCTGCTTTTGGAATTTGCGGACTGCTTCCTCTGTAATTGAGCCGTAATAGCCTGTTACATTGGCTTTAAAAAGCCCCCTATCCTTGAGAGCCTCCTGAATTGCAGTTACTTCTGAACCGCTTGAACCTAATTTTGAAAGAACATCATACGTGTCAAAGTCATACATTATATAACATGAGCGTATGACGAGAACGTTAAGTAGAATAATTAGTGCAAGTTTGAAAAATGACGCCGACTTCGTATTCATAACAATCCTCCGATTTATAAGGTATATATAGTATTGTCACAAAATCAAAAATTATCCAGATTGTAGAATATTTTCTTTTGTTTTAAGGGCTGAATATATCAGCCTGAGGAAATATTGTTGAATTTGCATACTATTTTAATAATATATCGATTTTTTGTAGTAAAAACGGTAATTTGAAAAATATATGTTGACAACCCATCAATAATCTGATAGAATATGAAAGTCGCCTCAAGAGAGGTGGCGAAAAAAAGGCGAAGGCGAGTTAAGGTCAAAAAACTTTTTAAAAAAATATTGAAAAAAAGAGTTGACAAGAGCGAGCTGAAGTGATATAATAGTAAAGCACCCCAAGAGAAGGTAAACTTTTAGCGGGGAGCACGGGACCTTGAAAATTGAACGATGTAACGAAGAAA
>JAEXUW010000017.1 GCA_023439835.1 Bacillota bacterium
GGGACCAGTATGCCGGGTTTCACATTGGGCGCACCGCACACTATCTGCAAAACAGCCCCCTGTCCGGCATCCACGGTACATACGTGCAGGTGGTCGCTGCCTTCCACCTTATCTACGGTGAGCACACGGCCCACTACTACCTTTTCAATATCCCCGCCCAGGCTTTCAACGCCTTCCACCGCTGTGCCGGTCCAGATCATGCGGTCCTGATAGGTTTTTGCGTCCACAGGAACAGGTGCGTAATTCTTGATCCATTGCATGGGAAGCTTCATATCTTCATCCCTCCTCGTCTTAGCGGAACTGCGACAAAAAGCGTACGTCGCCTTCGAACATGAGCCGCATGTCCCTTATGCCGTAGCGCAGCGTTGCGATGCGGTCAAGGCCAATTCCGAAAGCAAAACCGGAATAGACGCTGCTGTCGATGCCGCACATATCGAGCACCTTGGGGTTCACCATGCCGCTGCCCAGCACCTCAATCCAGCCGGTTCCCTTGCAGATTCGGCAGCCTGCGCCGTGGCAGGCCACGCAGGTAAGGTCCACCTCAGCACTGGGCTCGGTGAAGGGGAAGAAGGAGGGGCGGAAGCGGATCTGCATATCCGGCCCGTACAGGCGCTTGGCAAACGCCTCCAGCGTGCCCCTAAGATCTGCCATGGTCACGTCCTTATCCACCACAAGCCCTTCCAACTGATGGAACACCGGGGAATGGGTGGCGTCCACCTCGTCAGCCCGGTAGACCCGGCCGGGGCATATGACCCGGATGGGCGGTTTACGTGACAGCATGGTGCGGGCCTGGGCAGGGGAAGTATGGGTACGCAGCACTGTGTTTTCATCAATATAAAAAGTATCCTGGGCATCCCTTGCGGGATGGTTTTTGGGCATGTTGAGCAGTTCAAAGTTGTAGTGGTCCAGTTCCACCTCCGGGCCTTCCACCACCTCAAAGCCCATGCCGGCAAAGCATTCCACCATATCGCGAAGCACCAGCGTCACAGGATGGGGCGTGCCATACGCAGGCATTTCCCTGGGTTCGGTCACATCAATGGCTTCCCGCCTTAACACTTCCTCACGCTCCTTCTTGCCAAGCAGCGCCTGTTTTTCATTCAGCAGCGCCTCAAACTCCTCCCGGGCACTGTTGATAAGCTGCCCGGCCTGAGGCCGCTCCTCAGGGCTCAGCTGCCCCATCATGCGAAGCAGCGCCGTGAGGTCGCCCTTTTTGCCCAGCATGTTCACCTTCAGGCCTTCCAGCGCCTGGGTGGAGGCAGCCTCCTGAAGCTCCGCAGACAGACGGTCCTTTAAGCCGGCGATTTGTTCCCGGATATCCATTTTGCTTTCCCCTTTCCTCTTGGCAGGCAATATAAAAGCCCTCATCCCATAGGCCATAGGACCAGCCATGGGACGAAGGCATACTGCCGCGTGTTACCACCCAATTTCCGCACAGGCGTATAGCTTATGCGCTCGCCGCTTCATAACGGGGGCGTGCCCGTCCCTGCCTACTGCCTCTGCGCCCGTTGCCGCCTTGGCGGCGCCGGGTGCGGTCGGGCCATTTGATAATGGACCAGACCTACGATGGTTTAGGCGGGGAAGCTCGGGAGTGAATTTCCTGCTGGCTTTGCGGACGGCTTTCAGCCGGCGACCGTCCTCTCTTTGGCTTGGCCATATTTAGCAGGCGTTGTTCTCCGTCATCGCCTTTATTAAGATATTATATCGCAACGCATGATTTGTTGCAAGCATGATTTTTTGGCATCGGTGCAGAAAAATCAATCAAACATTTGAAATGCCTTTTCCTCGGGAAGCGGCCGGCTGAGCAGATAACCCTGTATATAGTCGCAATGATGATGGATCAGATACTGCCTTTGCTCCTCCTGCTCCACCCCCTCTGCAATCACGCTGTGGCCAAGCTTGTGTGCCATGGATATGATATCCCCAACGATCATCGCATCGGTATCCGGCGCCAAGAGCCCGTCGATAAACTGCTTGTCCAGTTTCAGGCAGTTTACATTTAATTCAATTTCCCGGGCAAGAGATGAATACCCTGTCCCGAAGTCGTCGATGGAGACAGCGATCCCCTTTGCCCTGATAGCGCCAAGCTTTTCATTGATCTTTTGATAGCTGTCAGAAAATACGGATTCGGTAATTTCCAGCGTAATATTCCGGGCATTGACATTGGCCTTGTCAACCGCATTAAGAAGGTCGGAAAGGAAATCATCCCTGATGGGCTGTATAGCGGAAATATTGATAGCAACCGTTTTGTCATGAATGCCGCTTGATTCCAGCCGCTTCAAAAAACCACAGGCAAGCTTTATGATCCTCTTGCCCAGGGGAACGATCAATTGCGCTTCCTCTGCGATGGGAATGAACTCGTTGGGGGGCACCTGGCCCACCGTTCCGCCCGTAAATCTCGCCAATGCCTCAAACCCATGGATTGCTCCTGTTTCCGAGTGGAAAATCGGCTGATACACCATATAGAGGGATGCGTCGCTTTCGTTTTGCACGCATTTCAAAAGCTCAGATTTGATAAGCTCCTTCCGGTTGACTGAGGCCTCCATATTCCTGTCAAAAAAGCTGAGCCTTTGGGCATGGTTTGCGGCCGCGTATTCTGCTGCAATGGAAGCCAGTTTTAAAATTTCGTCCACGCTTGTTTGCGTGCTCTCCAGTTCCAAAACACCGGCAGAGCCGTATACCCGCACCTCGGCAAGACATGCGTCCAAAACACCGATCACAGTGCTGCAGAGCCTTTGAAGCTCCTCCTTGTTTTCATACCGCCTGATATAAAACAGGAACCGGTCACCGGCAATTTGAAACAGGTGATGGTGCGGTGTGGCAAGCTCGGCCAGTTTCATGGCTGCCTTCTTTAGCAATTCTTCCCCGTAAAGATATCCATGGATCACGTTAACCCTGCCGAAACCATTTAACGTTAAAAGAATAAGCGCCCTTTTTATGGAGGGATGAATTTGAAGATCCCAGTTGAACACTTCCTCAAAATGATTCCGGTTATAACTGCCTGTCAAAGGGTCATGCTCGCTCATATACTTCAGCTTGATCTCATGCTGCTTGCGCTCGGTAATGTCCTCGACAATGCACAAGTGGGTGAAATCCGACAAGTTCTCCAGATAGAGCCTTGACATGATCATATGAACCCAGACAATTGATCCATCCGGCTTTACATACCGTTTTTCCATATCGTATCCGCTGATTATGCCGTTTGCCAGTCTTGCATAATTGTCAAGATCCGCCTTCAGATCATCAGGATGGGTGATATC
>JAEXUW010000005.1 GCA_023439835.1 Bacillota bacterium
TAACCAACTGAACTACCAGGCCATTATGGTGGGAACAATAGGGCTCGAACCTATGACCCTCTGCTTGTAAGGCAGATGCTCTCCCAGCTGAGCTATGCTCCCGCACCATATTCGTCTTTAGCGACGATATTTATTATACAACATCCCAAGAAGAATGTCAAGCGTTTTTTGATGTTTTTATCTGTCTTTCAAAGATAATATTTCTTCTGAGGAAAACTTATAGTTCTTCCCACAAAAATGACAGTTAACCTGAGAAACTTCATCCTTCGCCATGTCGGAAAGATCACTTGAACCAAGGCTGATAAGCGCCCTCTCAACCCTCTCGCGAGAGCAGTCGCACCTATATGAAACCTCAAAATCATCAAGAACATTAGACTCAAGTCCATCAAGAATTTTCAAGCCAATCTCCTCGACCGTCATTCCGTCAGAGAGCATTTTTGTCACTGAGCAAGCTTCTTTTATATTCTTTTCAATAATCTCAATTACGCTGTCACCAGCAAACGGAAGCACCTGAATTAAATATCCGCCAGCCTGACTGACCGATAAATCAGGATTCACAAGAACGCCAAGTGCGCACACCGACGGAACCTGTTCGCTTGTCGCAAGATAATTTGTGACATCTTCAGCGATTTCACCCGAGACAATCGGCACCTGCCCTGAATAAGGCTCTTTTAAGCCGAGGTCTTTTATTACTGATAGCGTTCCGTCCGTTCCGACTGCGCCGGCAACATCAAGCTTTCCCGATGAATTCAGAGGAATTTCAACAATAGGGTTTTGAACATATGCCTTTACATTTCCAAAACTGTCTGAAACCGCAATGAGCGTTCCGGCAGGGCCACCGCCGTTCATTCTGACAGTAATTGTATCGTCGTTGCCTTTTAGGCCAAATCCCATCAACGAAGCTGCCATTGAAAGCCGCCCAAGCGCCGCCGTAACAACCGCAGATGTGCCGTGGATTTTCTCAATTTCACCGACAATGTCACGTGCTTCAATAGCACTAGCGACGACAGAAGCGTCCTTGCTGATTGTTCTGATTATTCTTCCCATAAATTTATCTTGCCTTTCTTGCTACAAAGGTAATTTTCTCGCTGTTATCATTAAAAGGGCACGTTGTCATATAATCATATGTTGCCAAAACCTCAAAGCCTGCTTTCTCAAGAGAGGCTAAAATTTCATCAGCGTCATAGGCTTTTTCAAAAAATCTCTCACTGCTCCTCTTATAACAGCCGTCTATACACTCAAAAAAAGTCAGAGAGATATCAACTCTGCTGTCTTTCTCGGAATATTCATTTTCCCACACGCAATATACTTCAGGTGTGTCATATAAAAATATATTATCCGAAAGTACGTTTCTATGCTTGAAAATAGTATTCATATCAAATATAAAAAGCGCATCGGGGTTTGAAAAAAGCGATACTCTCTCAAACACTCTCTGAACTGAGCTCATACCATCGAGGTGGTTTAAGCTGTCAAGGGCGCAAATTGTCACGTCAACAGTCCCGAACATATCAAGCCTTGTCATATCCTGACAAAGATATTGAACGTCCAGTCCGCTCTCTATCTTTTTATCAATCGCAATAGACAGCATTTCCTGAGAAAAATCAACGCCGATGACATCAAAACCAGCTTCCGACATTTTTTCAGAAAGACTCCCCGTCCCGCAGGCTAAATCAAGAAGAATGCCGTTTCTTTCACCGCCGAAACGCTCTATAATTTCAACATAATACTCCGAGTGCTTTTTATAATCAATATTTGAAGTGAGATTGTCATAAAAACGAGCAAATGCCGAATATCTACTCATCAGCCTTATTTTTCATCCTGTCGAAAATCACAGCATACCCGTCACTGCCGTAATTTAATGTGCGATTGACACGGCTGATTGTCGCTGTGCTGGCACCCGTTACGCTGACAATATCGCTGTAAACATGATGCTCACTAAGCATTTTTGCAACCTGAAGTCGCTGTGAAAGTGCCTTCAGCTCCAGCACGGTGCAAAGATCCTCAAAAAAATTATAGCATTCCTCAATTGATTCAAGGCATAAAACCGCCTTAAAAAGATCGTCAAGATTTTTATCCTTCAGCTTGCTGTTCATATTAAAACTTCCCCTTTCGGCAATATAGCGGACTAAAGCGCTATCTTCATTGATAGTTTAACACATTACAATGTGAAAGTAAAGAGGCAATTTAGCTTAAACGTCGTTTTTCATTATATCATCATAGGTTTCACGCTTAACAGCTAGCTTGATTTTCCCCTTATTTAGCATGACCACAGCCGGCGACGGAATCCTATTATAATGCGAAGCCATTGAATAATTATAAGCCCCCGTCGAAAGTACAGCTAGAATATCATCAGGCTCAGGCTTTTGAATCATCACATTTTCACCAAGCAAGTCACCGCTTTCACAGCACTTCCCTGCGATAGTTGCTTTAAAGTTTTTTTCTTCTGACGCCTTGTTAGCAATAATCATATCGTACTTCGCCTTGTAAAGGGCATACCTTGGGTTGTCGCACATTCCCCCGTCAACTGAAACATAGGTGCGTACACCCGAAATCTCCTTAACAGAGCCGACTTTATAAAGGGTAAGCCCCGCCTGACCGACAATTGAACGCCCCGGCTCTATAATAATAAACGGCGGCGTAATGTCGAGCGCCTTACAGGTTGCAAAAACAGTTTCTGAAACCTTTTCCATATACGAATCATAAGGCGGGGGATTGTCATCCGGTGTATATTTTATTCCAAAACCACCACCCAGATTAAGCTCAGACATTTCATAAGAAAGCTCTCTTTTCACTCTGGCCATAAGCTTTAGCATGACGTGCGCCGCATGCTGAAATGGCTGAATGTCAAATATCTGTGAGCCGATATGACAATGAACTCCCCTAAGTGTCAGATTTTCAGCGGCAATAGCCGCCTTTATCGCATCAAAAGCCTCGCCTGTTTCAAGCGCAAAGCCAAACTTGCTGTCGATTTGACCTGTCTTTATGAATTCGTGTGTGTGAGCGTCAATTCCAGGCTTAATTCGAAGCATTATGCCGACATTCTTCTTTAGCTTTGAAGCAAGCAGTGAAAGCCCTTCAAGCTCTGTAAAATTATCAACGACGATTCTGTCAACACCGTATCTTATCGCAAGGGTTAGCTCATCCTCTGTTTTATTATTCCCATGAAAGCATATTCGATTTGTGGGGAAGCCCGCACTTATCGCCGTGAAAAGCTCGCCCCCCGAAACAACGTCAAGTCCCATACCCTCTTCATGCATAATCCGGCAAATTTCCTTACAGCAGAAAGCTTTGCTCGCGTAGCATACAAGTCCGTTTGAATTATAGTATTTTTCAATTGACGACTTGAAGCTTTTACAGCTTTCGCGAATAAGCTCCTCGTTCATTACATAAAGAGGAGTTTTATAAACCTTGACAAGCTCCGCCGTATCAATTCCGCCGACTGTCAAATTACCGTTCTCATTTATTCCGAGATTATCATTTAGAAGCATATTGAAACCCCTGTTCATATTAGTATGTTGAAAATTAAATTTCTTCCTGTGAAACATCTTCGATTATTGAACGTATTTCGTCGACACCCTCACCTGTCTGCGCCGAAAACTGAACGATTTTTATATCATCATATGCTAAAAGCTCATCCTTGAGTGCCTCAAGACGCTTAGCCCTCTCGTTATTTGAAAGCTTATCAGCCTTTGTCAGCACAATAACAAATGGAATTTCACTTTCAATAAGAAAATTCACCATCATTGTATCGTCTTTCGTAGGCGGATGACGCATATCAATCAGCTGAAACAACAGCACAAGCTGTCTGTCAGAATGAAAATAACCCTCAATAAGCCTTCCCCAACGTTCCTTTTCACTCTTTGAAACCTTAGCATAGCCATATCCGGGAAGATCAACAATATAAATATTCTCAAGTGAGAAAAAATTAATTGTCGCTGTCTTTCCGGGCATTGAGCTTACTCTTGCCAAAGACTTTCGGTTTAAAATTTTGTTAATTAATGAGGATTTCCCGACATTGGAACGACCGGAAAAAGCAATTTCAAGACGCTCAGACGGGGGAAGCTGTGAAAGCTTCCCAAATGAAGTATAAAATTCAGCCGTATTGAAATTCATATACCCTCCCGTTTTCTGTTATGAACGGATTATCATATCTCCGCCCGTTTTCTTAATTAATCCTGCCTGAAATTCGTCATGCGGATTATCAAGCGGTTTGACAAGCGCTTCGTCAAGAACCTCTTCAAGAGTTTCTGCATATACAAATCTAATTGATGCCTTGATAATCTCATCAACCTCGTCAAGATCTGACTTGTTCGCTTTAGGAATAATAACCGTCTTAATCCCTGATTTATATGCCGCCATTGTTTTTTCACGAAGCCCGCCAATAGGAAGAACCTTTCCATGAAGTGTAATTTCACCTGTCATAGCAACATCACTTCTCACAGGAATCAGTGAAAGCGCAGAAACAAGACTAGTCACAAGCGCGACACCAGCGGATGGTCCGTCCTTAGGAACAGCACCCTCAGGCGCATGAATGTGAATATCCTTTGTTGTATAGAAATCCTTGTCGATATTGTATTTTTCATAGACACTTCGGCAATAGCTTACAGCAATTCGAGCACTTTCCTTCATTACCTCGCCAAGACTTCCCGTTAGCTCAATTGTACCCTTTCCGTCTAAAATCAAAACCTCAAGCGGCATAATTACGCCGCCGACCGAAGTCCAAGCCAAGCCGTTGACAACCCCGACAGAATCAGTGTCAAGAAAAAGATCGGGAAGGTACTTTCTGCTTCCCAGATATTTCTCAATGTTTTCGGGTGAAAAGACGATTTTTTTAACATTATCCTCAACAATTTCCTTAGCCGCCTTTCGACAAAGCGAAGCAATAGTCCTCTCAAGCGTTCTTACGCCTGCCTCGCGCGTATAGCTGTCTATAAGCATATAAACGCCGGTATCCGAAACCTTCATGTTCATGGCCTTTAGCCCGTTTTTCTTTAGCTGTTTTGGAATAAGATGCTTTTTCGCTATATTGAATTTTTCTTCTCTAGTATAGCTTGAAAGCTCAATAACGTCCATTCTGTCAAGAAGCGGCGGCGCAATAGTATCTGTCGTATTTGCGGTTGTTATAAAAAGAACGTCGCTTAAATCAAAGGGAAGCTCAATATAGTGATCCCTGAAAGCGCAGTTTTGTTCACTGTCAAGAACCTCGAGCATAGCAGAAGCCGGATCGCCTCTGAAATCGTTGCTCATCTTATCTATTTCATCAAGCAAAATCAGCGGATTTTTCGTTCCTGCCTGTTTTAGTGCAGTAACAATCCTTCCCGGCATTGAGCCGATGTAGGTTTTTCTGTGTCCTCTGATATCAGACTCATCCTTAACTCCGCCTAAAGAAACTCTTACATATTCACGTCCAAGTGACTTTGCGACTGAGCGCCCGATAGATGTCTTTCCCACGCCGGGAGGGCCCACAAGGCAAATTATCTGCCCTTTTATATCGGGAGCAAGAGCACGCACAGAGAGAATTTCAAGTATCCTCTCCTTTACCTTTTTAAGGCCGTAATGATCCTTATCTAAAACTGCCTTAGCTTTCTTTATATCAGTCTTGTCCTTTGAAGACTTATTCCACGGGAGAGAAAGGACAGTATCAAGATAGCCCCTTATTACCCCAGCCTCTTGTGAGCTGGGCGGAAGCTTTAAAAGCCTGTTAGCTTCATAAAAGAGCTTTTCGTTAAACTCCTCAGAAACATTGAGAAGGTGAATTTTTTCGAGATAATCAAACACCTCATCTTGAATATCGTCATTATCCCCAAGCTGACTCTGAATAATCTTCAACTGTTCACGAAGATAATATTCACGCTGGTTTCTGTCAATCTGCTCTGAAACCTGCTCATGAATTTGTTTTTCAATGCTCAGAACTTCAACTTCCCTAGTTAAAATTCTGATGAGCATTTTAAGACGCTCGGCAGTGCTGTTTAATTCTAGAAGATGCTGCTTGTCCTCAGTCATAAGTGTGACATTAAAAGCGATACTCTCAAAGAATTTCTCAGGCTCGTTCTCGCCGATAACCGACGCAAAAAGCTCTTTCGGCATTCTCGGCATAACCGAAACATACCGCTCAAAAATATCCTTTATAGCACGCATGAGTGCCGATACCTCAGTGTCGTCTGTTTGAACCTTCTTCGGTGACGGAATTTTTTTAATCTCGGCATATAGCTCATTTTCATTTACCGGATCAAGCTTGACAAGGCGTGCTTTATAAAGCCCCTCCACAAGAACACGTGTAACATTATCAGGGGTTTTAATAATCTGCTTAATTTCGGCAACAACACCGATTTTTGAAACATCCTTATATTCCGGATTCTCAATAAAAACATCACGCTGAGTGACGAGAAAAATCTTTCTGTCGCCGTTAATTGCTGATTTCAAAGAATTAACCGACCTCACCCTTGCAACATCAAAGTGCATTACCATCTTTGGAAAGATTACTAGATCCCGCATCGCAAGAGCAGGCATATATATGCTTGATTTAGTTTCTGTAATTTTTTTCATCTATATCTCCTGTTACAAATAAAATGTTGAATTACTCAATTGTATATTCTTATTTATTATACCGCAAAAAAGCAAAAATTGCAAGATGGTTAAAAGACAGAAAAAACCTCCGGTAATTTCCGGAGGATTATTTCATTTCTGTTTTTAAATAGCTTTTTTAACCGTTTTCTTCTTCCCGAGTGTGATAATAGGCTCAGCGCCTGTTTTAACACAGTCCTCGGTGATTCTGACAACCGCAACCTCAGAATTAGACGGTGACTCAAACATAACGTTCAAAAGCACATTTTCAATGATTGAACGAAGTCCTCTAGCACCTGTTTTCTGCTCAATAGCCTTCTGAGCGATCGCTTTTTTTGCATCATCATCAATGACAAGCTCAATTCCGTCATATGAAAACAGCTTTTCATACTGTTTAATAAGCGCATTCTTAGGCTCTGTGAGAATCTTGATAAGTGCTGTCTCGTCAAGCTCCTCTAAAACTGTAATAACAGGCAAACGCCCTATTATTTCAGGAATAAGCCCGAACTTAACCAAATCTTGAGGAACAACCTTCTTCATGATGTTTGACTTTAGCTTATTATCATCCTTGAGCTGACCGCCGAAGCCGAGAGAAGATGAATCAGTTCTTTTCTTTATTGCAGCTTCAAGCCCGTCAAAGGCACCGCCGCAAATAAATAATATATTTTTTGTGTTAATTTGAATAAATTCCTGATGCGGGTGCTTTCTTCCGCCCTGTGGGGGAACATTTGAAACAGTGCCCTCGATTATTTTTAATAAAGCCTGCTGAACTCCCTCACCGCTGACATCCCTGGTAATTGAGGTGTTCTCAGATTTTCTGGCAATCTTGTCAATTTCATCAATGTAGATTATCCCGTTCTCAGCCGCTTCAATATCAAAATCAGCCGCCTGAATAAGTCTTAAAAGCACGTTTTCAACATCATCACCGACATAACCCGCTTCAGTTAGAGTGGTTGCATCAGCAATAGCAAAAGGAACATTCAGTATTTTTGCGAGAGTCTGAGCAAGAAGCGTTTTTCCGACACCGGTAGGACCAAGAAGAAGCACATTACTCTTTTGAATTTCGACATCGCTGTCAGTTTCGTTTGTTATGCGCTTATAGTGGTTATACACCGATACCGCAAGTGAAATTTTCGCCTGATCCTGACCGATAACATACTGATCTAGAACCTCTTTTATATGTGCCGGCTTTGTAAGCTTAAGTTCGCTTCCGTTACGATTCTTCCTGTTAAGAACAGACGAGCCTGAAATGCCGTTTTGCTCCTCAAGAATTTCATAGCAGTAAACCACACATTCATCGCAGATATTAACGCCGGGGGCAGAAAACATATTCTTGACCTTGCTTTCCGACTTCCCGCAAAAGCTGCAGCGTTTTATTGTGTCATTCCCAGCCATTGTTCACCTTTCCTTATCGTTTTGTAATCACCTTATCAATCAAGCCGTATTCACAAGCCTCAGAAGCCGACATAAAGTTATCTCGGTCGGTATCCTTCTGAATTAATTCAATCGGCTTTCCTGTATTTTCACTTAAAATTCTGTTTAAATTCTCTCTGGTTCTTATAATATGATCCGAGCGTATCTTTATATCGGTCGCCTGTCCTGACAGACCGCCTGAAATAAGCGGCTGATGAATCATAATTTCACTGTTCGGAAGAGCAAAGCGCTTTCCCTTTGCGCCCGATGAAAGCAAAAATGCGCCCATGGATGCCGCAAGACCAATGCAAATTGTTGAAACATCACACTTTATATACTGCATGGTGTCATAGATTGCCATTCCGGCAGTAACAGAGCCGCCGGGGCTGTTAATATAGAGATTTATATCCTTTTCGGGGTCCTGTCCCTCCAAATAGAGAAGCTGTGCGACAACAAGACTAGCTGTAACGTCATTGACATCCTCTGAAAGCATGACAATTCTGTCATTTAATAGCCTTGAGAAAATATCATAGGAACGCTCGCCTCTGCTGGTCTGTTCGATAACATAAGGTACCAAACTCATAATTAACCCCTCCAAAAATCATATTTTGCGATAAATTACTTAATAATTGCCTGTGACCTAATAAATTCAACTGTCTTTCCAACAGCAATATCCTTTTTAAGGTCAGCAACCCCGATGTAGCTCTTGATTTTTTCAACTTCCATCTTATACTGCTGTGCGAGCTTCTCAAACTCAGCCTCAGCTTCAGAATCGGTTGCTTCAATTGCCTCAATCTGAGAAATCTTCTCAAGTGCAAGTCTTAGCTTAACCTGCTTCTGAGCCTGCTCCTCAAATGTAGCTCTAAAGGCGTCCTTTTCCATTCCTGTGTACTGAAGATATACGTCAAGGTTCATGCCCTGATGTGAAAGACGATGCTCAAAATCAGAGACCATCTCGTCAATTCTTCTTTCAAACATAACCTCAGGAATTTCAGCCTTCATATTGTCAATAACAACATCAACAAGCTTTCCTTCAACTTCGTTTTCAGCCTTCTTTTCAGCGGCATCCTCAAGCTTCTTTCTTATATCAGCCTTAAGCTCATCAACGGTATCAAACTCAGTTGTATCCTTAACAAAATCCTCATCAAGCTCAGGAAGCTCCTTCGCTTTAATTTCATGAAGCTTGATTTTGAAAACTGTTTCTTTTCCCTTTAGCTCTTCAGCCTGATAATCCTCAGGGAATGTAACGGTTATATCAAATTCTTCGCCGACACTGTGACCGACAACCTGCTCTTCAAAACCGGGAATGAACTGTCCGCTTCCTAAAGCAAGTGCAAAAGCATCTGCTTTTCCGCCTGGGAAAGCAACACCGTCAACAAAGCCCTCAAAATCAATGACAACATCATCGCCTGTCTGAGCCGCTCTATCGTCAACGTTGAAAATTCTGATACCCTTTTCTCTGAGCTTATCAATTTCAGCGGTAACATCTTCGTCTGTTACAGCATTGACAATTTTTTCAACCTCTATTCCCTTATAGCCGGAAACTTCAATTTCAGGGAAGGTAATGCAAACGGCCTTGATAACAACGCCGTCTTCCTTTGAAACAGATGCTATCTCAATGTCAGGGCGGTCAACAAGTGTTAGCTGAGCCTCCTCAACAGCTGCGGCTACCGCATCAGGATATAAAGAATTAACGGCATCTTCATAGAACACACCTTCGCCGTAATTTTTCTCAATCATTTTTCTTGGTGCCTTTCCTGCACGAAAACCGGGAATGGCAATCTTCTTCTTTGCCTTCTGGTACGCTTTTTCAACAGCCGCTTCAAAGTCGGCAGCATTAACCTCAATTTCAAGCTCGTACTTGTTTGTATCAGTTTTATTAGTTGTTTTCAGGCTCATTATTAATCCTCCAATATAAATAAATCCGTTTCATTATATCACAAAAATATAATGTTTTCTACACCTTACAAATAAAGTCGTCAATTTTGCTATTTTATATAACTTTTTCAGGTGTAAACTGTAAATAATCACTGGAAATTAGCTTGTAATCAATTCGGTCACGCATTCCGTTAACGGCATTGTAACAACTCTTCCCGTGAATATGTCCGTAATAGCACCTTTTTATCTCATGCCTGTCTAAAACCTCTAGAATGTCATAATTGCAGTCTGATGAAAATACCGGCGGATAATGCAAAAACACAATCGGCTCGAGCCCTGCTTTTTTTGCAGATACTATTGAAGCGTCAAGTCGCCCCGCTTCACGAAGAAGCACCTTCTTATCGGCAGTTTCGCCGTTTTCATTAATCCAGCCTCTGGTTCCACAGACAGCATAATCGCAATATGCATAGTGATTATTGTGAAGAATGTTCAGCGTGGAAAAACCATTTACAAAAAAGAATCTCTCCATTTTATTCACAGTCGTCCACCAATAGTCGTGATTGCCCTTTAAAATAATCTTTCTTCCGGGGAGGTTATTGATAAACTCAAAGTCCGCTTTCGCCTCGTTCAAATTCATCCCCCATGAAGAATCGCCAGCCAGTACAACAGTGTCATCACGCTTTACAGTATTATTCCAGCCGGAAAGTATTCTGTCAACATAGTTTTCCCACCCTGAGAAAACATCCATAGACTTGTTTACTGAAAGTGAAAGATGAAGATCGCCTATTACATAAAGTGACAATTGCGGTCCTCCTAAACCAGATTAAAGTCCTAGTGTTTTCAAAACATATTTCTTCATATCAGTTTTTTCGATTGAATCAGAGAATCTTATTTCCTTATTCTTTAGCTCAGACAGCTCGGCGGGAATTTCATATCCGGAAAGTGCATTGAGCTTTTCAACCATCTCAAATTCGTCCATAGTGCCTTCAAAGCCGCCTAGCGCTTCAAGCACACTTGAGCTAAACTTATAAGGGCTTGCCGTTGAAGCGATGATTGTTTTCGCCTCGTCGCCTGTTTTATTCTTATAATCATTATAAACCTTGACGGCAACGGCAGTATGTGTATCGCAGGTGTAGGAGTACTTGTCAAACACTGATTTAATTGTCGCCTTTGTCTGCTCATCGTCACAGAATCCGGCATAAAAATGCTCTTTTAAAAGTGCCTTAACCTCGTCGTTAACTTCATACTTTCCATCGGAAGAAAGCTTTGAAAACCATTCTTTTATCAGCGAATCATTCTCGCCGCAAAGGTGATAGAGAAGCCTCTCGAGATTGCTTGAGATCAAAATATCCATCGATGGTGAAATTGTTGTATAAAAACTCCTGTTACGGTCATAAACGCCTGTTTGTAAGAAATCAGTAAGAACATTATTTGAATTTGAAGCACAAATTAGTTTATTGACTGGGATACCCATCATTTTTGCATAATAAGCTGCCAAAATGTTCCCGAAGTTTCCTGTCGGAACGACAATGTTAATTTTTTCGCCTTGTGCTATTTCTCCATCCTTAACAAGCTGTGCGTATGAAGATACATAATAAATTATCTGAGGGGCAAGCCTTCCCCAGTTTATTGAGTTAGCACTTGAGAACATCATTGAGTTCTCGTCAAGCTTTTTCTTGATTTCTTCATCTGTGAAAATCATTTTAACGCCGTTTTGAGCATCGTCAAAATTACCTTTTATTGCGCATACCCCGACGTTTTCACCGTCCTGAGTAGTCATCTGTTTTTTCTGCATAGCGCTCACGCCGTCCTCAGGATAGAAAACAAGAATCTGAGTACCCTCAACATCCTTAAAGCCGTCAAGTGCAGCCTTGCCGGTATCTCCTGAAGTAGCGACCAGAATAACAATTTTCTTCTCAAGCTTAATTTTCTTAGCAGAAACCGTCAGCAGATACGGAAGCACCTGAAGTGCCATATCCTTGAAAGCACATGTCGGGCCATGCCAAAGCTCAAGCATATACGTCCCGTTAAAAAGGTGAGCAATCTCGGCAATGTCATCGGTTGAAAAGCTCGTGTCATTATAGGCATTATCTGAGCAGTAAGTGATTTCAGCCTCTGTGAAATCGGTGAGATATTTAGAAAAAACATAAGCCGCCCTTTTATTATAGGGCATTTCACCAAGCTTTATAATCTCTTCTGGTGAAACCGCAGGAATTTCTGAGGGGACAAAAAGACCGCCGTCGGCTGATATTCCCTGAGCAATAGCCTGCGCCGAAGATACATTCACGTTACTGTTTCGTGTGCTTTTGTAATACATTTTCAAGTCACCTTTACTTTAAAATATTATATGTGTGTCACTCATATCAAAAGCGTTTTCTATATAATCAACAGAAACCGCACCGTCGTTTGTCGTTTCAACCGCGGCAACATCAAACCTCGGCTGAAGCTCACATGCGTTTTTCCAAAAATAATGCTGAGCAGTTTTTATTATACGGAGTTTTTTTGATTTTGTTACCGCAAAAAAGCCTGATTCAACCGCATTTTCATGCCTTGTCTTAACCTCGACAAATGCGATAATATCATCCTTCTTTGCTATTATGTCAACCTCTCCGCCCTTTATCGTATAGTTCCTAGCAACAATTTCCCACTCGTTTGATAAAAGATACTCACAAACGGCATTTTCACCGATGTCACCTTTTTCACGCCTGTTCATTTGACACCTGTCAGCTTTTTTAAAAAGCTTTTTCTGTGGACATGGCTAATCCCATATTTATCAAGCAATTCATAATGGAGCTTCGTGCCATAGCCTTTATGCTTTGAAAAGAGATACTGCGGATATTTCAAATCAAGCTCCTTCATATATCTGTCACGTGCGACCTTAGCGAGAATTGACGCCGCCGCAATACTCTGCGAAATTGCATCGCCCTTGATAACCGCCTTAGCATAATATTCCCACTTGGGAAGCTTGTTTCCGTCAACTAAAACCAGTTCAGGTGCTATTGAAAGACCATCAACCGCCCTTTTCATCGCAAGCATTGCAGCATTGAGAATGTTGAGCTTTTCAATTTCCTCAATCGTCGCCGTCGCAATACAGTATGTCTTTGCCTTTTCAATTATAATATCAAAAAGCAGTTCACGCTTTTTTTCTGAAAGCTTTTTGCTGTCGTTGATTCCGTCTATGACGGTATTATCGTCAAAAACCACCGCCGCCGCAAAAACATCCCCCGCGAGAGGGCCTCTTCCGGCTTCGTCAACGCCACAGATTATTTCAAAATCACTTCTGAAACCGCTGTCAAACTCATAAAGCTCCATAACCCCTCCGTCAGCTTTCGGGAAACTCAAGTGATATTCGCCCGATTGTTCCGTCTCTGAATTCGTCAATAACAGTAATAGCTGCTCTTTCGGTGTTAATTTCACCGCCAGAAATCAAAAAGCCTCTTTTACGTCCGATTTCCTGCAAAAGCTCAAACCCCTGAGCATTTTCTTTTATCTCAATGCCGTATCTTGAGATAAGCCTTTCGCCGTAATCCTTAGAGATAAACTCAAGAAGTCGGCATGCCAAATGCTCTAGATCCATAATATCGTCCTTGACAGCCCCAGTGAACGCAAGACGCTCACCAACAAGCTTATCCTCAAACTTCGGCCACAAAACGCCCGGCATATCAAGCATTTCAAGCTCTGCGCCAAGGCTGACCCATTGCTTTCCCCTGGTAACGCCCGGTCTGTCCTCAACCTTTGCCCTTTTTGACTTCGCCATTCTGTTGATAAATGAGGACTTGCCGACATTTGGTATTCCGACAATCATTATTCTTATCGGACGTCCGACCATTCCTTTTGCATTCCAGCTTGCTATACGCTCCTTCAAAAGCTCTTTTAACATGGGGAGGAATTTGTTAATCCCCTTGCCGCTTCGACAGTCTGCCGCAAGTGCCAATATCCCGCGTTTTTTATAGTGCTCAAGCCACATTGAGGTTATCCTGTCGTCCGCCGTATCACATTTATTGAGAAGAATAAGCCTCGGCTTTTGTCCGACCAGCCTATCCATCTCGGGATTGCGACTGCTTTGCGGGATTCTTGCATCGGTGATTTCAACAACAGCATCGACAAGCGAAAGATTTGACTGCATCAGTCGCCTTGTTTTCGCCATATGCCCCGGAAACCACTGAATTGATGAAACCTCTGACATTTTTACCTCCGTTAATATAATCCACCGAATGAATTCAGCGGGAATATCCTAAAGACCGCCTTGCCAAGAATATCACCCTCACTGATGAATCCGATTCTTGCGTCACGGCTGTCCAATGAATTGTTCCTGTTATCCCCCATGACAAAAACACAGTTTTCGGGGACGACCGCCTCATACACCCCAAGTGACGGGTTTACGCTAATCATTTCAGCGATATAAGGCTCATAAACAAGCTCGCCATCAACATAAACCTTTCCGGTTGTATAATCAATTTTTATAGCTTGATTTTCAAGTGCTATGACTCTTTTAATAATATTCTCATTGAGATAATCATTTTTGATTGCGACAATATCCCCCACCTTCGGCGAATAAAACATGTGCGACACGATGAGCTTGTCGCCGGTAGACGAAGGATCGTATTTATCAGCACCCTTAAGTGTCGGGCTCATTGACGAGCCTAGTACGTCAACCGTCCTAAATATAAAAGTGAAAATAAGAATGACAATGAAAAATGAAAACGCAATTGATTCAAACCATTCAAAAATTTCGTCAACAACACTGTTATTCTCAGCTTTTCTGTCTGTATAGAATGCAGCCTCTGATTTTAAATCAGCCATGTCAATCCTCATTTCAAAAATTCTTATCCGACAAATAGCAAAAAAGGGACTTGCGTCCCTTTAAATTACTTGATTGCTTCTTTAACCTTAGCAGCCTTACCGACTCTGTCACGCAGATAGTAAAGCTTCGCACGGCGAACAGAACCTTTTCTGACAACCTCAGTCTTAACAACAGATGGTGAATGAAGAGGGAAAACCCTTTCAACTCCACAGCCGTGTGCAACACGTCTAACAGTGAAAGTTTCAGTGATTCCGCCATGTTTCTTGGCGATTACTGTACCTTCAAAGATCTGAATACGAGTCTTGTCACCCTCCTTGATTCTAACGTGAACCTTAATGGTATCACCGATAGAAAACTGGGGGAGCTCAGCCTTCATGCTACTGTTTGAAATCAGCTTAAGTGCGTCCACTTCTTATTCCTCCTAAATATGCAGATGTTCATATACTTTATCCTATTACAAAGCCAGAGGACCATCCGGTTAAATGTCTTAGCCTATCGGCCAGGCATAAACTCCCATTGCCAAAGCAACGGATACCTAAATGCTTAAATATTATACCACATTAATTTTATCAATGCAAGCGCTTTTATGCAAAAATTTCGCCATCCTCACACAATATTTTTGTGCGCTCTATTAAAACAGACTCCAGCTTTGTTTGAGTTATTTCAGTAAAAGCATCAATCACAAGCGACGGGTTAAGCGTCATCTGTGTGCCGCAAGGCAAGGTGATTGATATATTTAAAGCGTCTCCTTCGACTTCAATTGATGATATCTCAAGCATCGGCTTAATATCAATCTTAGTTATGCCCTTTTTCTTGGTTTTCTTTTCAACCTCGATTTTTTCGCCTGAAATAAACCCTTCAAAGCTTTCTTTTAAAATGCTTACTGAAACGTCAGAAGTTATACTAATTGTATATTCACACTTTAATATTTCAGTATGTTTTTTTATTTGAAGAGCAACAGCATTGATTTTAAGCCCTTCAGGCAAGGCTTTATTCAATGAAACTTTTATATCGTCAAAATCCATTTCGCCGTCTAGCCTAAAATCAAGAATCTCACAATCACTGTCAACGCCTAGTGATAAAGCAAGCGGAAACATAATATACGCATGCGGATTAAAGCCCTCAGTGTACCAAAGCGGAATTTTCGCACGCTTAAATGCCCTTTGCATAGTTCTGTTGAGGTCAAGGTGAGAGATATAGCGTGCTCTTCCTCTTTTTGAGAAGGTAAGTCTAATATCAGCCACAATATAACCCCCCGCACTTGTTAATAATGCCACAGCCTGCGCATTTTTCCATACAGCTTTGTGTGGTGACAGCCTCATGTGCTTTTTTGTTTTCTCTAATGAAAAAGTCAGGTGAAACAAGATAATCAAGGTGACTCCAGGGGAGTATTTCATCATAGCTTCTCAACCTGTTTGCATAGAAAGCGGTGTCAATTGAGCACTCCTCAAAAGCCTCTTTCCACAAATCAAAGCGGAAGTGTTCATCCCAGCTGTCTAGCTTACAGCCTTTTTCCCACGCAAGATAAACTGCGTCGCAAATTCGCCTGTCACCTCTTGCAAGAACAGCCTCAAGAAGACTGACATCAAGCTTGTGCCAGCTCACTGAAATCTTCTTTGTTTTAATGCAGTCTAGTAAATGCTTTTGCTTTTTGCTGATAATTTCAGCGGTATCCTGCGGTTCAAACTGAAACGGGGTGAACGGCTTTGGAACAAACGTTGCACAGCTCACAGAAATGCTCACGCCTTTTCCTCGCGGGCGGTTTTCAAGGTTGTAAAACATATCTACTATTCTTTGTGAAAGCTCTGCAATCCCCTCAATATCCTCCATCGTTTCGGTCGGAAGCCCAAGCATAAAATAAAGCTTAACGTTAGTGTATCCGCCCTCGAAAGCAATACGGCAGGTTGACATTATCTCTTCCTCAGTGACATTCTTGTTTATAACGTCACGAAGCCTTTGCGTTCCCGCTTCAGGAGCAAAGGTAAGCCCACTTTTTCTGACTTTTTTTATCTTCTCAAGAAGCTCTTTATTAAAATTATCAATTCTCATTGAGGGAAGAGCCAGATTGATTTTTTCACCCTCTGTATAATCAACCAGCCTGCTCAAGAGATTTTCTATTTCGGAATAATCGCTTGTGCTGAGTGAAGAAAGTGAAACCTCCTCATATCCGGTTGCTTCACAAAGTGATACAGTTTCAGAAGCTATTGTATCAATGCTTTTTTCACGCAATGGGCGATAAATAAAACCCGCCTGACAAAAGCGACAGCCTCTCGCACAGCCTCTCATAACCTCGACCACCGCTCTGTCGTGGACAATTTCAGAAAAGGGCATGACAAAGCTTTCGGGGTAATAAATATCGTTAAAATCTGCTACCACACGCTTTTTGACCTTATTTGGGGCGCTGTTATTAGCTTTTATGGAGTTGACTGTGTTATCTTCATTATAGCTAACTTCATAAAAAGCGGGAACATATATGCCCTCAAGCTGTGACGCTCTTTCAAGAAATTCAAGCTTTGTGGGGTTTGACGGCTTCATTTGCGTATAAAGCTCCAAAAGCTCAATATTTACCTGCTCACCCTCACCAAGAATGAAAATATCGATGAAATCAGCAAGCGGTTCGGGATTGCACACACATGGGCCACCGGCAACCACAATCGGAAAAAGAGCTGTCCTGTCCTTTGCTTTGACAGGAAGCCCAGCTAAATCAAGCATATTCAGCACGTTTGTATATGAAAGCTCATACTGAAGAGTGAAGCCGATAAAATCAAAATCCTTGATTGGCTCTAAGCTCTCAAGTCCATAAAGCGGTATTGAATTCTCACGCATGAGCTTTTCAAAATCAACGCCCGGCGCAAACACACGCTCACACCAATATTCCTCACGAGAATTTATAAGTCCGTACAAAATTTTCATTCCAAGATGCGACATACCGACATCATAGGTATCCGGAAAGCAAAAGGCGAAACGTGTTTTTACCTTTGCTTTGTCTTTAATAATACTGCCGAATTCGCCGCCTATATAGCGTGAGGGCTTCTGCGCCTCTAACAGAATCTTCTCAATTTTATTCTTTAACATCTTTTCCTCCGTTTTTACTGCATAAAATATATTATACAATAAAAATCGGGATAATTCAACTAAAGCATAATCTCAGAAAAAATTATATATCCTATAGATATATAAAACGAAGGGTTGACCGAGCCCTTTAGCGTCATATATCCCGCCAGACCGCCAAGAAGAATAATCATCACAGCGCTGACAAACCGTCTGATAATATAGGGATTATTAATACTGCTGTCATTTAACAGTAACTCTAATATCCTGCCCCCGTCAAAGTGGCGAAACGGTATCAGATTGAAAATGCCGATTATCAGATTGATTGCTGAAAAAAGCTGTGCCTGAAAGCTCCCCCGTGAGAAAAAATAAATAACCGCAAAAATGAGAAGATTTGAAAAGCTTCCCGCCAGTAAAATCACAAGCTCCCTTCTTACTGACAGAGTGCGCGTATAATTCGGAATTATCTTGATTCCCGCACCATAAAAATACATTTCCTTAGGCGGTACACCGAAAATGCACATAAAAGCAATATGCCCCAGCTCGTGAAGCATACATGCGATAAGTCCAAGTACTATATAGCTTGTCCCCTCTATCGAAAAAAGAATTGCCAAAACAGCAAAAAAGCTGAAACAAAAGGCTACCTTCACGCCTTTGACGTTGATTTTTATCATAGCAGTCCTCTGACTTGTGAGAAGAATTTTTCAATTTCGTCTGAAAACTCAAAAGGCTTGTCAAGCTGCTCTTTAAATATACCTAGAATTTGATTAGTTTTCTCAGGGCTGAAGATATTCAAAATCACAAGCGCAATAATTATCACCAAGCCCAGAATACACTGAAGCATAATAATATCCCCAAGCTTTAGCGACCTTCGAGTTGTGACGTATTCAATGCTACCCTCTTCATGCTCATTTTCAAATCTGTCCTGCTCCATACTCATTCCCCCTTTATCAATTTTATTAATATAATGAAGAAAATAGTACAGCCTGTCTTAATTTTCGAAATAGAAAAGCACCCCCTCTGTATGAAGGAGTGCTTATTCATTAGTCCTTATCCTTTTTTATGCCAAAAATGAACCTTAAAATTCCGCTGATAACTCGCGGTGGCTTAACAACAACAATTTTCATGGTGCCCCTCCTAAATACTATGTATTAAATCTCATAGTTCATAGTATTCAGAATGAGAAAATGCGTGATTAAATTTTTGACTGAATAATCAGCATTTTTCCGCTTTTTACTTCAATCTCTGCAAATTCTGCTGAAATTTCATTGCAAACACCAATCGGAAAAAAGTTTGTGACAGCGGCATTATTAAGCGGGTATTTTACCCCTTTTAATGTTACGCCTGAAAGCTCTTCCCCAAAAGAAAAAACTGAAAGTGAATATCCATCAAGCCTCTCAAGCCTGAGTGATGAGGTTTGAAGAAAAAAAATCCTTTCATTGTCTGAAACAATAAAGCCCTCAGCCCCATTTTCGTGTATATATGCAAGCGTCTGAATATTTGCGAACGTGTGGTCAAGCCTGTATCCCAGCCCCCCGACAATAATTATATCATCAAAGCCTTTGTTTAAAGCAAGCTTAACAGCAAGCATAGTGTCCGTATCATCCTTTTCACTGGAAAAGCTGATAATTTCGCCGACATCATCAGGCAAAGCCTCAAGAGAATCAAAATCCCCAATCAGTATATCAGTTTTTATGCCCATGGCTTTTGCGTGAATATAGCCTGAATCAGCAGATATTATCATTCTATCGCAAAAAAGCGATGTGTCAATACGTGAATAATCTAATATTTCTCCGCCTGTGAAAACAGCACATTTTTTCATATCTTATCCTTATTGCTTTTTATGCTCCCATTCCTTTAAAAGCTTTGCCTCCTCATACATTTGAACATAGCTGTCATGCCTTGATTTAGCAATCTCACCGCTTTTAACAGCATCAATAACAGCACAACCCTTTTCCTTTGTGTGAGAACAGTCAGGGAATCTGCACTCTCCCTCATACTTTGAAAAATCGCGAAAGCATGAAGCAAGCTCATCTTTAAAAATTATATCGTATTTTTGAGTTTCAAAGGTTGAAAAGCCGGGCGTATCGGCAATATAAGTGTCGGCGCCGAGCTTATAAAGCTCAACATGACGAGTGGTGTGGCGACCTCTTCCCAGCTTTTTGCTTATCTCGCCTGTTTGAATGTCGCCTTCGGGGAGAATGTTGTTTAAAAGCGATGACTTCCCCACGCCTGTATTGCCGGTAAAAGCACTGAACTTTCCCTTTAATATCTCAAGAACAGTGTCTGTTCCCTCACCTGTCAGGTTGTTCACGGCGAAAGCAGTAATGCCAGCTTTTTCATACACGCTGACTATTTCCTCAAAATTTGAAAGGTCAATTTTCGTTATTACTACAACTGGTGAAATCCCCTTAAATTCTGATATGGCAATAAACTTATCAATCAAAAGCAAATTCGGATTAGGCTGAGATATTGAGGCAACGTAAACAAGCTGGTCGAGATTTGAAAGAGGTGGTCTGATAATATGGCTTTTTCTTTCATAAATAGCTGTAATAATATTCCCTGAAGAGTCACATTCGATATCAACCCTGTCACCGCAACAGGGGGAAATATCCCTGTTTCTGAATATCCCTCTTGCTTTGCATTCATAAATGCCTTCGGGGGCTTCAACTGTATAAAGCCCACCGATGGATTTTACAATTACTCCTGCTTTTAAAGTCATTGTGTGATACCCATTTTCATCAATCTGTATTCTCAAGCGGATGGGTTGAACTGGTTGTCGGATCAGTATAATAATCTGACGTTGTCGTCGTCGGGGAAGTGGTTGTTGTCGCACCCGAGTTTGCTTTTATAAACGCGTTTACGTCATATTCAAGTCTTTCCATTACATTTCCATTTTTAAAATCAATTCGATATGTCGCATAGTACTGATACCTGAACGTCTGAAGACTCTGAATTTCGATTCTAACGTCCTGAGTGTCTGTCCCCGGAATATTAATGGGGAACCACTCTGTTGTTGATGCGTCCTGAATAGTGTCCTGAGCGACAATGTTGTTGTTTATATAGCAAATAACCTTATACGCGCCGGTCGCAGGCTGTGCCACAGGAAGATTTAATACATATTCACTTTCGCCGAGCGTGCCTGTGCTGACATGAATCTGTACGGTGCTTCCCCTTTGAACAACAGTGCCCTTTTCAGGAACCTGTGAAATAACCATACCTTCGTCAGCAAGCTGGTTTACGGGAACATATATCGGAGTAAGCTTAAACGAATTAAGAATACTTTCAGCATCCTCACGTGTTCTTCCCACAATTTCAGGGACAATGACCTCACTGCTGACAGGACCTAAGCTGACATAAACAGTTACTGAGCTTCCCGCAGGGATTTTAGTATATACTGCGGGGTCGGTGCTGATTACAAAATTCTTTGTTATTGCGTCATCGAATTTTTCTTCTCTCACCGGTTCAAGCCCTAGATTTCTTAACATTGCAGAGGCACTGTCATAGCTTGAGTTCACCACATTGGGAATCTCAACCATTTTTGCGCCCTTGCTGACCTTAACCTTAATTTTCTCGCCGACCTTAATCTGACGCCCCTCGGATTTATCCTGCCAAATTATAAAGCCTTCGCCGTATTCGTTTGAATACTCCTGCCCGATTTCCTCAAGAATAAAATCGTCATAAACCGCCGAAGCGTCAATGTACTTCATTCCCACAAGATTCGGGACAAAGGTTTCCTGCGTATCAACATTAATTTTATCAAAGAGAATAAGTGCAATAAGCACAGCTGCAATTACTACCACCGCAACAGTTACCGCTGTCAGCGCATGGATAAGCATATTGCTTCTTGTCGGCTCATCGTCCTCCTCGTCCTCGCCTTCATCTTCCTCATCAACTATTGGGACGGGACGCTGCTTTTCAGGAACAGGCTTAGCAATAGGTTTGAAATAAATAGTCTGCTCAGAATCCTCTTTTTTTATGAGAACATTTGAATATCCAAAAACAACAGAAGGGTTATTTCTGAATGTTTCAAGATCCTTTATCATTTCTGAAGCTGACTGATAACGCTTTCTTGAATCCTTTTGCATGGCATGAAGAGTGATTTCTTCAAGCCCCTCTGGAATGATCTCAACAATATCTCTCGGTCTTTTTGCAACCTCCTGCATGTGCATTAGCGCAACCGCAACCGGAGTATCTGCATCAAATGGCTTTTTGCCCGTAATCATTTCATAGAGCATAGCGCCGACTGAATAAATGTCGCTTTTTTCGTCGGTAATCTCGCCTCTAGCCTGCTCAGGGCTGATATAGTGAACGGAGCCTATTGTTTTGTCAGAAAGCGTCTTGCCCTCTTCCCTTGCAAAGCGAGCAATTCCAAAATCCATTACCTTAATGGTTCCGTCAGAAAAAAGCATAATATTCTGTGGCTTTATATCCCTGTGGACTATTCCCCTGTCATGTGCGTGCTGTAAAGCCCGCAGTATCTGAACAGTGAAGTGAACAGCATCCTTCCATTTCAATACGCCCTGCTGTTCCATATATTCCTTTAGTGTGATTCCATCAATATATTCCATTACTATATACGGAATTTTGTCAGTAAAATCAACGTCATAAATTCTGACAATATTGGGGTGTGACAGCACAGCTATCGCTTTTGATTCGTTTCTAAAGCGACGCAGAAATTCCTCATTTCCCGCAAATTCATTCTTAAGTATTTTCACTGCCACAAGCTTTTCTTCCATGATATCAATTGCTTTATAGACATCTGCCATTCCGCCGATGCCGATAAGCTCACAGATTTCATAGCGTCCGGCAAGCTTCTTCCCTATATTATGATCCATACTCTCACTCCCGTATTATCTTATCGGACACTAGCGCAACCGTTATATTATCTTTTCCGCCCTGTTCAATCGCAAATGAAACAAGGTCGGTTGTTGCTTGGTCCAAACTTTTGTTCACTACAAGTTCTTTAAGCTTTTCATTGGTGCAGTA
Source organism: Bacillota bacterium (assembly GCA_023439835.1). Classification (GTDB taxonomy): domain Bacteria; phylum Bacillota; class Clostridia; order Oscillospirales; family Ruminococcaceae; genus SZUA-444. The sequence continues at coordinate 22,700 of JAEXUW010000005.1, forward strand.
TCCTGACAATCCGTCGGTACACATCAGCACTACACTTCCCGGTGAAAAATCAATTTCAAAATAATCAGCGTCAATTTTCTCATCAATACCGACTGCTCTTGTGATTTTATTTCGGTCGGGATGATTTTTTGCGTCAGCCTCGCTGATTTGCCCTCTCTCAACAAGCATTCTAACAATAGTATGATCATTTGTAATCTGCATTACTTGCGCATCATTGATAATATATGCTCTGCTGTCGCCGACAGAAGCGATGCATGCGATCTGACTGCGGATTATTGCGCAAACACAAGTTGTTCCCATTCCCGTTTTAAACTCGTCAGCTAGTGACTTTTCAAAAACGACTGAGTTCGCTGCACTAATTGAAGTGAGAATAAGGTTTCTGATGCTGTTAAGGTCGGCGTCCGCACGATAATTCGCCACTAACCGCTCGTAAATTATTCCACAAGCTATCTCACTTGCCTCACCGCCTGCATTCTCTCCGCCCATTCCGTCACAGACCACCACGACAGCGGCACCGTCACACAGAACAGAAAATTTAACCCTGTCTTGATTTTCGCTTCTGACCAATCCCACATGCGTTATTGCTGATGCGTGCATTGTTCCACTCCTTTGCTACACCTCATATTCACGTCTAAGCTGCCCGCAGGCTGCATTTATATCCGAACCGAGGGTACGTCTGACTGTTGCATTTATGCCTGATTTTTCTAAGTATCCTTTAAATTTCATTGCTGAATTTCTTGTTGAAGTGAAGTTTCTTTCTTTGATTTTATTAACCGGAATTATATTAACATGACAAAGCATTCCTCGAAGAAGTCTTGAAAGCTCGTCAGCCTGCTCCCTCGAATCATTAACTCCGTCAATCAGCGCATATTCAAATGATATTCTCCGCCCCGTTTTTTCAGTATAGTTCTTGCAGGAGGAAATAAGTCTTTTTATATTATATTTATTATTCACCGGCATTATTTCGCTTCTCTTTTCATCCGAAGAAGCGTGAAGCGAAACCGAAAGCGTCAGACCAAGTCTTAACTGCGCCAGCTGGTCAATCCTGTCGCATAATCCGCAGGTTGAGAGCGAAACATGTCTAAGGCTCATATTTGTCCCATCTTCACAAGAGAGGATGTTTAGAAACTTTATGACATTTTCAAAATTATCTAAAGGCTCGCCGATTCCCATCAACACAATGCTTGAAACCTTTCTGCCCGAATCGCGCTCAGCCTCATAAAGCTGAAGAAGCATTTCTGAAGGCTCAAGATTTCTTTTAAAGCCGGCGATTGTTGAAGCACAAAAGCTGCACCCCATTTTGCAACCCACCTGAGTGGATATACAAAGACTGTCACCGTGGCTGTAATCCATTAAAACTGTTTCTATATGGTTTGAATCAGAAAGCTCATATAAATATTTTACCGTATTATCCTTAATAGATTCAAGCTTTCTGGTAATGATTAGTGATTTTAAACAAAAGTTTTGTTTAAGCATATCCTTTAATTGTGAAGAAATATTGGTCATGCTGTCAAAATTCGTCACTCGCTTTTTGTGAAGCCACTCAAAAACCTGTTTTGCCCTGAATTTCTTTTCGCCAAGCCTTAATATTTCGCATTCAAGTTCATCAATTGTCAGTGATAAAATGTCGGTCATGTCAGAAAGCTCACCTCGTTTTTTTAAGCTTTGCAATAAAAAAGCCGTCACTGTTATAAAGGTCTGGCAGAATAGTCGCCTTATATCCGTCGGGACTTTTCCCGTTAGGAAAACTCAGCGAAACGCCTTCAAATTCACTGTGGTTTTCTAAAAACTTTTCAACAACTTCATCATTTTCTGCCCTGCTCAGCGTACAGGTTGAATACACAAGCACCCCGCCTGTTTTTAGATAGCCTGATGAGGTTTCAAGAATTTGATACTGAATTTCTGGCAGTGCTGAAAAATCAGCCGGATTTTTATACTTTATCTCAGGCTTTCTTCTTATTACTCCAAGACCAGAGCAGGGAACATCACACAAAATCCTGTCCGCCAAAGGGATTTCGGAATTAAAGACCTTCGCGTTGTTCACCCGAGATTTTATATTTTTAAGACCAAGACGCTTCGCACCCTGTGCAATCAGCCCGGTTTTTTTCATGGTAATATCATAAGCGTTTAGCAGACCTGTCTTTTTCATCATTTCGGCAATAGTAAATGCCTTTCCGCCGGGAGCAGAGCATAAATCAAGAACAGTTTCCCCCTCCTTAGCGTCAAGCATCATACAGCAGAGCTGACTGGAGATATCCTGAACATGAAAAAGACCGTTTTTATAAGCCTCGCTGTTCTCGACCGAGCCGCCTGATTTTATTTCAAGACAATCGGGGAACCCATCAATGGTTATCGCCTTTATACCGTCAGCATCAAGCTTTTGAATAATTTCCTCAAGCGGCGCTTTAAGCGTGTTAGCCCTGACGGTAACAGGCGCACGCCACAATGAGCCTTTGAGCATTGATACCGCCATATCCTCACCGTATTCATTTATCCATTTGAGAATGAGCCATTCGGGCGCTGAATATTCAAGCGCAAGCTTCGGAATTTTCCCCGAAACGCTCGGGAGCTTCTTATCATCACGAATGAAATTTCTCAAAATAGCGTTAACAAAACCGCTCACCGCTGGATTTTTATTGGTTTTAGCGAGGAGCACACTCTCATTCACAGCCGCACTGTCGGGGACAGAATTTAGATACAAGAGCTGATATATTCCCATTCTCAATATCTGAAGAACTTCGACCGAAAGCTTGTCCGCGGGCTTGCTGCTGTATTTTTTAATGACAGAGTCAAGCGTCAGCTTTCTCTCGATAACTCCATAGAACAGAGCCGCGGCAAATTTCTTGTCAGCCGGTTCAAGACCGCTTTTTGACAAAGCGTCGTCAAGAAGTATATTTGAAAATGCACTGTCCTTTTCCATTCTGACAAGAAGCTCTAAAACCAGACTGCGTGATGATTTCATTTGTTATACTATCCTTTTCATTCACATTTTGTAAGTTCTGTGCCCTTTTTTATAGGATTGCCCCTTAAAAAATCAGCGGCAGACATTCGCCTTGCGCCCTCTGCCTGAAGCTCAAGAATTCTCACAGAGCCTTTTTTGCAGGAGACCGTAAAGTTCTTTTCATCGGTGACAACGCCAAAGCTTTCATTGTCAGTATCCTTGTCGAGAACTTCAGACCTGTATAATTTAATTTTTTTTCCGTCAATAATTGTCGTCGCACAAGGCCAGCCCGAAAGTCCCCTTATTTGATTGTGAACCTCACACGCCGTTTTTGAAAAATCAACCGCACAAAGCTCCCTTGACAGCATCGGAGCATAGCAGGATAGGCAGTCGTTTTGTTTTTCAGGGGAGATTTCATTTTTTTCTATACCATCAAGTGTTTTAGCCAAAAGCTCTGCCCCAAGCTTTGAAAGCCTGTCATGAAGCTCCGGCGTTGTTTCATTGTCACCGATTTCGGTTTCAGCTTTTAATAGCATGTCCCCGGTGTCTAGCCCCTCTGCCATCAGCATAGTCGTCACACCGGTAATTTTATCACCGTTAATAACACTCCACTGAATCGGCCCCGCTCCCCTATATTTCGGAAGCAGCGACGCATGAACGTTTATACACCCGTATTTAGGAATTTCAAGAACCTCTTTGGGCAAAAGCTTTCCGAAAGCGACAACAACTATAACATCAGGTGAGCATTCTTTTAGAAAGCTAATGCTTTCCTTTGCCTCGTCACCTTTTTTTAAGCTTGACGGCTGAAAAACCCGTGTGCCGTGATTGCACGCACACTCTTTTACAGGCGGGGGAGTAAGCTTATACCCCCGCCCCTTAGGCTTATCAGGCTGAGTGAATACAGCCAAAACCTCATGCCCCGCCCTATATACCGCTTCAAGTGCAGGAACCGCAAAGTCAGGCGTTCCCATAAAAACTATCTTCATTAAGACCTCCGCTTATTCTTCGTCATCAAGCTCAAGCATTTCATCGACAATATCCAAAAACAGCCGTCCGTCAAGATGGTCAAGCTCGTGACAAGCGCAACGGCAAAAAAGCTCCGAAAGCTCCTTCTCAAACCAATTTCCGTTTCTATCCTGTGCTTTGACCTTGCATCTAAGCGGTCTTGTCACATATCCGTATTCGCCTGGGCATGAAAGACACCCCTCCGGCCCTCTTTGTGTTTCGTCTGAAATCTCGGTGATGACAGGATTGATCAGCTCTATTAGCCCCTCGCCGACATCGATAACAGCAAGCCGCCTGAGCTTTCCGACCTGCGGCGCCGCAAGTCCGTAGCCGTTCGCCTGATACATAGTTTGAGCCATATCGTCAAGAAGAGTCCAAAGCTTTTCGTCGAATTTCTCAACAGGACGGCAAACCTTTCTAATCAAATCGTCATTTTTTGTTACAATTGCTCTGAGCGCCATATTATTTCCCCCATTTAAATACCAATGTCGCCGTTTATATCCGCATAAACACTGACCTCGGTGAATGTTTTTCTTTTTGAAGCTTTTATCAGCAAAGCACTGACAAGTCCCCTAAACTCATGAGAATTTCTGCATTTAATTATTATCCTGAATCTGAAACGATTATTGATTTTCCCGACCGCACTTTTTGCGGGTCCTAATACTCTCAGAGGGATATGTATGTCGCGCTGTTCTATTTCCTCTTTCATTAAAGCAACAAACTCATCAGCGGCCTTCATAGCGTCAGCTTCAACAAGTGAGCTTAATCCGATGACGCACAAATCACAAAACGGCGGATATACAAGCACTCGCCTGAGTGCCTCCTCCTGTTCATAAAAGCCCTGATAATCCTGCTGCGCCGCTAAACTAAGCACATAATGCTCCGGTACAAAGGTTTGAATATAAGCGGCACCGCTTTTATCGCCCCTGCCGCTTCTTCCGACAACTTGTGTAATAAGCGAAAACGTCCTCTCATAGCTTCTGAAATCACCAGCAAACAACGCTTTGTCAAGCGAGAGAACACCGACTAAAGTCACATTCGGGAAGTCAAGTCCTTTGGCTATCATCTGTGTGCCGACCATTATATCATATTTCCCATCGGCAAAATCTGTGAATTTTTTTTCATAGGAATAGCGTGAGGAGGTTGTGTCTGCATCCATTCTTAAAATATCAGCGTCAGGGAAAAGCCTAGAAAGCTCCTCCTCAAGCCTTTGCGTTCCCACACCAGTCGGACGGAGATACTCACTCCCGCATTTAGAACAGGTTTTTTCAAGCTCTCTGGAATATCCGCAGTAATGGCACATCATCTGTCCGTTTCTTTTATGATATGTCATCGGAATCGAACAGTTAGGGCAAACGAGCGGCTCGTGACACTCGGCACAGCTTATATATGTGTGAAAGCCGCGCCTGTTAAGAAGAAGTATGACCTGCTCCTTTCTGGCGACAGCTTCACTTATTTTTCCGGCAAGCTCTCTTGAAAAAATGCTGTCGTTTCCGTCAGCGGCTTCGCTAGACATATTAATTACAACAACGTCGGGAAGCTTGGCGTTTGAATATCTTTCATTAAGCTCAAAAAGCTTGAACCGCCCTGTTTTTGCATAATAATAGCTTTCAACCGACGGTGTTGCCGACGCCATAAGAAGAAGCGAATTATGCTCACCGCACCGCTGAATTGCAACATCTCTGGCATGATAACGTGGCGAATTATCCGATTTATAAGTCCTCTCCCCCTCCTCATCCATTATAATGAGACCGATATTATCAAGGGGTGAGAAAACGGCGCTGCGAGTTCCGACGACAATCTTTGCTTTCCCCGATCTGATTCGCTTGAACTCGTCAAGGCGCTGTCCCAAAGAAAGACCGCTGTGAATCACAGCAACCAAATCACCGAACAGCTCGTGAAATTTCTTGACCGTTTGTGGTGTAAGAGATATTTCGGGAATAAGCATGAGCGCTTGTCTTCCCTGTTTTAAGGTGTAGTCTATGAGCTTTATGAAAACAGAGGTTTTCCCGCTTCCTGTTATTCCGTGAAGAAGCGCACCCTGCGGTTTTCTTTCATCAAGAAGAGCCTTGAGCCCCTCATATACCTTATTCTGTGCATTAGATAGGATAATATCATCAGGCTCAGCGGTTTTTTCGCCCTCATAACCGGTTTCACGCATTACCTCATAATCATAAGCGGTAAGCACACCGTTTTCGCACATTTTTTTAACAACGGCGGGCGTGACCGAGCACATATAGCAGATTTCCTTGATTGAGGCACATTCGCATTCCTCAATAAGCTCCGCAACCTTAATTTGCTTCTCGGTGATTTTTTTTTCGCCCTTAATATAGTCATCGGCTAGCCGAACCATTTTGACAGTTTCGTCACCGACTTTTCTCTTAAACTGATCATCCTCAATCAAAACGCCTTTTTTTATAAGCCCTTCAACAGCGGTCTTCTTTCTGGCGTCGCCTGTGATATCAAGAAGCTCATCAAGCTGCTTCATGTCAACACAATCGCTGACAGCGGAATAGAGCGCACTCTCCGCCCTTGTCAAAGGCTCGTTTGGCTTGTCCCCCGTCAAGCGAAATTTCCGGCTGAAATTAATACCAAGCCCCGGCGGGATAACCGTTCTAAATGCCTCAAAGAATGTGCAGAAGGTGTTCTCCTTAAGCCAGAATATAATTTTCATCATTTCTTCATTGACATAAGGCTCAGGGTCGATTATGCTCAAAACAGGCTTAACTGCTGGGTCATAATCCTCTTTAAAATACACCCTTGTGATAAAGGCAATCTGATTTTTGTTGCCGCGTCCAAACGGAACAAGAATTCGACAGCCCGCCTTTGCACCACTCTCAAGCTCACGCGGGACGATATATGTGTATTCAATATCAAAACCATATGAGGCAACGCTCAGCGCCGCTTTAACCGCCATAACTCTCCCAAGCATTACCACACCTCAAATCATTTGCTATTTCTTTGCGACAGAAGGGTCTTCAACGAGCCTATATTTTGCACTGGCAAATTCCTCAACAGCGATTTTAACCGGCTTTTCTTCAATAATCTGCTTGTTGGAGCTATATTCCTCCGCAATTTCTCTAGCCCTTTTTGCAACGGCAAGAACAAGCGAATAATAGCTTTCGTTTTTAGTAAGTATCTGTGTTACGGCTGGTCTAAGCATTTTCAAGCACCTCATCAATAATCTTTTTATTTCTTTTTTGTGTAAGCTTTGAAGCCCTAATAATAGCCTCAAAATCAAGTATTGCCTTTTCAAGCTCGGCATTCACCATAATAAAGTCATAGTTTTCAGAGCACCTTATTTCTTCACCGGCTTTGTTTATACGCTTTTCAATAACCTCTTCTGTCTCGGTATGTCTTTTGTTAAGTCTTCTTCTAAGCTCGCTGATTGACGGCGGAAGAATAAAAATCAGAACTGCCTCGGGGAAATTGTTCTTAATCTGCATAGCGCCATTTGTTTCAATTTCAAGAATTACGTCATAGCCCTGTTCAAGCTTTTCTTCAACCTGTTTTCTTGGCGTGCCGTAATAATTATCACAAAAGCTGGCGAATTCAAGCATTCCGTTTTTATCGGCAAGCGCTAGAAATTCCTCTTTGGTGTGAAAATAATAGTTCACGCCTTCGATTTCACCCTCTCTGGGCGCTCTGGTCGTTGCCGAAACCGAATAGTATAGCTTGTCGTTATTTTTCAAAACCACGTCGAGAATTGTGCCTTTTCCGCAGCCTGAGGGCGCCGACACCACATAAAGAACGCCCTTACTCATCGTCATCCTCCTCGCCGACGTCAAGCCTTCCCGCTACTGTTTCAGGCTGAACCGCCGAAAGAACAACGTGGTCGTTATCCATAATAATTACCGCTCTTGTCCGCCGCCCATAGGTTGCGTCAATCAGCATAGACTTCTCCTTAGCCTCCTGAATAATTCTCTTAATCGGTGCAGATTCCGGGCTGACGATTGCGATAAGCCTAGCCGACGAAACCATATTTCCAAACCCAATATTAATCAGCTTCAAATTCCCGTCCCCCTATTCAATATTCTGAATCTGCTCCCTGATTTTCTCAATCTCAGCTTTCATATCGACAACAAGCCTTGTGATTTCAAGGTCCTGTGCCTTTGAGCCGATTGTATTGACCTCTCTATTTATCTCCTGAACCAGAAAATCAAGCTTTCTTCCAACTGCTTCATCAGATTCAATAAGCGTGCTGAATTGAGTGATATGACTTCTCAGCCTAACTGTTTCCTCATCGACGGCGGTTTTCTCAGAGAATATCGCCGCCTCAGTGAGAATACGCCCCTCATCAATATTTTTGTCCGCCAAAAGCTCAGATAATCTTGAACAAAGTCTTAGCCTGAAGCCTTCGGTTACCTCAGGAGATTTTTTTTCTATCTTCGAGACGGCTTGCTCAATAAAATCAAGCCTGCCGCTTATGTCAAGCTTCATCTTCTCGCCCTCGATTGTACGCATTTCAATAAACTTATTAAGTGCGGCTTCTGCGGCGGGCTTAACAAGCCCCCAAACAGCCTCCTCGTCCTCGATAACCTTTTTAACCGTAAAAATATCTGAAAGCTTTAGAAGATGCGATAAGGATAGGTCATTATTCAAACCAAGCTCCTCATTTGCAGATGTCAGCGCATCAATATATCCCTTTGCGACCGACCTGTTTACTTCAATTATCTCTTCTGTTGACGCTGAGTTTATCACTGAAACTGAAATCTCAACCTTTCCCCGTGCAATCCGCCCGTTCAGAAAGGTTTTTAGCTTTTCCTCAAGGTATCCGTATATTCTCGGAACACGCGCTGAAAATTCATAATACCTGTGATTTACCGAGCGTATCTCAACAAGAATGTCCCTTCCTTCAGAAAGTGCAAGCTCACGGCCGTAGCCTGTCATGCTTTTTATCATCTAATCACATCTTTCGATTATTGCGGTAATTAAACCACAAACAGTATATACATTTAATATATTATAGCATTTTTATATCAAAAAATCAACCACATTATAATATTAAAACAATAATGCCATCTTCTTGAGCAATTGAAATGCCCGAATAATCATGCTATAATTGATTAAATTGGCGATGAAACCCTCTTGTCAGAATGAAGTTAGAATCAGAAGGTGAAATGCGGCGAAGACGTATTTTTAACGATAACGTAATAGCAATATAATGGAGGATTTGAGATGATTACTTTGAAGGATTTTACAAACAACGATATTCCCCTGTTCACAAAGTGGCTGAACAAGCCCTATATAAAAAAGTGGTACACAGATACAGAGGATTGGCTCAATGAGGTTTCAAGTGATAAGTTTGATTTTATTCACCATTTTATTGTTTTAGAGGATGAAATACCTTTCGGCTTTTGTCAGTATTACGACTATTCTCAAGGCGGCGAAAACTGGCACGGAAAAATTGATATAAGCGATACATACAGCATTGACTATCTTATTGGCGAAGAAGCTTTTCTCAAAAAAGGCAACGGTACAAAAATAATTCAGCTGTTGACAAGCAAGGTCTTTTCGGAAACACCAGCTAAACAGATTATTGTTGCGCCTGAGAAGGAAAATTCAGCTTCAAGAAACACTTTATTTTCGGCTGGATACAGCTTTGATGAAGAAAACGACATTATTATGATTAAACGGAGTAGTGTATGCAAATAAACAGACTATTTGAAATAATCTATATACTTCTTGAAAAGAGAACAGTGACCGCCGCTGAGCTGGCACAGCGCTTTGAGGTTTCAGCGAGAACGGTTTATCGAGACGTTGAAACACTTTCACAGGCTGGAATACCTATATACATGAGCAAGGGCAAGGGTGGCGGAATTTCACTTCTGCCTGATTTTATTCTCAATAAGGCAGTCTTAACAGAACAGGAAAAGAGCGATATACTTTCATCAATGAAAGCTGTAAGTGCAGTAGACCTTTCAAAAAGCGATTCAGCTTTTAATAAGCTTTGCAGTATGCTTGGTGGAAAGAACACAGACTGGATTGAAGTTGATTTTTCTTCATGGGGCTATTTTGAGAATGATGCCGAGAATTTCAAGAGTATAAAAACGGCGATTATCGAAAAGCTTGTCGTAACCTTTATGTACTCAAGCGGAAAATCTGAAAGCCTCATGCGCGAGGTTTTACCGCTGAAGCTTCTTTTCAAAGGTGCGGCGTGGTATCTTTATGGCTGGTGCAAAAAGCGTGAGGATTACCGCTTTTTCAAGCTTCGCAGAATTGACAGCCTGAATGTTACCGATGAGCATTTTGATTTAACTCCCCCCGATAAAATTCTAAGCGGACAGGAAATTGACACAAGCTCCTACATAAAAACAATGCTGAAAATATCTAAAGAAATGGCGTTTCGTGTCTTTGATGAAGTCTCACACTTTGTGCGCGATGAAAACGACGACTTTATCTGTGAGTTGCTTTTGCCTGACATTAACACAGTTTGCTGTTATGCGTCATCCTTCGGCGAGTTTTGTACGATTATTTCACCCGCTGAGGCTGTCAATGAAATGAAAAAAATACTTGAAAATTCTTTGAAGAACTATATTTAATATGACGCACTATTGTCATATTAAACGGTTTATAATGGAATTACAAACTAAATGAAAGAGGTAAAAACTATGAACTATGAAATTGTAAATCTTGAGGAAAAAATCATTGTCGGGCTAACTCAAAGAACAGGCAACAACGACCCAGACTGTCAGAAAATAATCGGCGGACTGTGGCAGGATTTCATGGGCAAGGGCATTGCGGCTTCTTTGAATAACAAGTCAAACGAGTATTGCGTTGGACTTTATACCGACTATGACTTTGTGAACATGAAATTTGACGTTACCGTCGGTGCTGAGGTTTCTGAAAACGGCAATCCTGAGCTTTCAACAAAAACGATTCCCGCTGGAAAATATGCCGTATTCAACGTCAGAGGCGATGTGGTTAAGGACGTTTCAAAAGCTTGGGAGGATATTTGGGCGATGCCGCTTGAAAGAACTTATAGCGCTGATTTTGAAGAATATATCAGTAACGAGAACGGCGTGGCAGACGTTAAGATTTATATCGCCCTAAAATAGCCTTTGAATATCCTGCATTAACCCTCAATTGTAAAGCTCTTCAAGTACACCGTTTGTACTTGAAGAGCTTTTTTGTCATGAAAGCTTTATAAGCACCGTCGCAAAATCAATGCAAAACTGCATATCCTTCACCCCAAGCTTAGCCTTATAATATTGTTTTTGCTCATTGACTTTTGACACTGCGCTTAACATCTGGGTAGCATCTGCATTAGCAACATCCATAACGGACTTGTATCCGGCTTCAAAAAAAGCTCTGGCAGCAGCAGGTCCTACTCCATTAATTCTCACAAGATCGCACAAGCAATAGAGCATTTCGTCAAACGGCTTTTTTAATTCAAAATAATCTTTCGAAGTCTTTATACCTTCTTGATTCAGTGAAAAAATAAGCTCGCTGTCTGTTTCGGGGAAGTTGTCAAGAGGTATCGGTTTTTGCTCAAGACTTCCCGCTTCTCTTTTCAAAATAACCAGATAGTCTTCTGGAATACCGGTTTGAGAAGATAATACAGTGATTTTTTTAGACGCAGACAATGCCTTTCTAAGCTCCAACACATTTGAAATTCCATGATTGAGAAGCAATGAAAATCTTTCATCAATATCATCTAAAAGTATTCTTCGCCCCGGTAATAAATTTTGCTTTTTCAAAAGCTCCTTGTAATCATGTAAAGATATCTTTTCTAGGTCTAAATTATACTGCATTGCCCAAACCCCTCCCGATGTGTTTTTTCATTCTTTACTTATTGCAGTAGTATTCAATCGCCCTGCTCATGAATTCAGCAGTACCATCACCGCATTTGTCAATATTAGCCTTGAAGCGTTCATCTCCAACATACATCTGCCCAAGTCCTGAAAGAATTTCCTTTGTGCAGTTGTAATGATTCTCGGTAATAAACTCCTGAAGCTTGCGAACAATGGCCTGTGCTGCATCACTTTCAGGCAAGTTGCCTTTTTTCATGCACTCAGTTGCTTCACATATAATTGAATTCATTTCATTGTTCACTTCCGCCCATTTCTCATTTGAATAGTCGGAGGTTTTCTTTTCATTTTCCTTAAAAGCATCGGTATCGCCCCATTTTTCTTTTGCTTCTGTCGCAAACTTTTCCTTTTGCGCTTCAAATTCGCTGTTATCAAACGCATTAAAATTCATAGTATCTTCTCCTCTCAAGTTATTGTCGATAGCAGTTATCAATCGCTCTATACGCTCTTTTTTAAGCTTGAGCAGTTCCTTCTGCCTTGACAATGCCTCACTCATAATAAAATCAGGGTTTGAAATAATCGTGTCGATTTCTTTTAGCGAAAAATCAAGCTCACGATAAAAAAGAATCGTCTGCAACCGCTTCAGAGAACGTTCATCATAAAAGCGGTAACCGTTGTGTTCGTCAACGCAAACGGGTTTTAGAATTCCTATTTCATCATAATAATGCAAAGTGCGCACGCTTACTCCTGTGAGCTTTGCTGTTTCGCTTATTGACATTTTCATTTCATCACCTCGATTATGAGTATATACTATGACGTTGCGTGAGAGTCAATAGGTATTTTAAAATTTTTCTATAAAGTCGGGAACATCTCTTTTTTGCCAGCTAAAGATATGCCTTTTCTCAGCATTATAATACTTGCGGTATGCTTCTGCCGGATTATCCGATTTATACTCTTGAGGCAAAGCCTGAACAAATTCAGTCAAGCCCTTGTCCTCAATGTCGGGAATTAAAAGCGACCTGCACAAAAGCTCGCCCTTGTGCGTTTTATCGTACCTAAAGGTGTATTCCTCACATAATATCAAGTTCATATCACGAAGCCAAACCCAGTTTGACAACGATTCTCTCGTCCATTTGGAGCATGGGTGGTTTTGATGCGTCAGCTTATAAATGCCGTTTGGAATATTCTTTGTAAAATAATAAGCTGAGCAAAGAAGCTGATTATATTCCGTTATCATTTTTACAACATGCTTATCACAATGATACTGCGCATTCCTTGTCATATCTTCATCAAGAATAAAAATATTCAAATTGAGCCGTCCTTTACTATAAGCTTTAGAAGAAGATGTGGTCTGCTTAATGACTTAAAGCTCTTTCCAATCAGATTTATTATACAAAAAACACTGCCATATGTCAATTTCTGTTTGTTAAGGTATAATCATGCGTGTATACAATCTTGACTTGTATTTAAAAACATAGTATAATTTAATTGTTGTAGGCAGTGGATTTTAATGACAAAGGGTCAAACGAAAGCTAGAATCAAGCGAATTAATCAGTACATTTGAGAAAGAAAATATGGGTCGTGGGCTAAGGCTGAAAAACACATATAATGGCTGATATGATTCTTATAAGGCTTTCTGGTTTTTAAGCCCTTCAGAGCAGAAGCTTGCTGACAATCCGAAAGGTATTGAGCTTTTTAAAAAAGTGCGTACAACCTTATACGAAGGTGGGAGAGGGTTTTTGGAAGCATTGATAACTAATTTTATTGATGAAGCCATTATCAGCACTCATTCTGATATAAGCACAAAAACCGGCGAAAAAGTTATTGTTATTGCTGTTGATAGAAATCTAGAAGAAATGTGTTCAAAATAATAAATTCGGAAGACAATGCAAAGTAGTGTATACTAAGTTGTAAGTAAGCCGATACCTATTAATTATGGGTATCGGCTTTTTATTTTTTAAAAAAGTAAAATTGTGGGGTTGTTTTGTAATGAATAAAAATCGGCAAAAAGGTTTAAGCTTTTTAGACCTTATTCCAGCAGTTTCCGGGCTGGTGGGGAAAATCGCCCTAGCGTCCTCCTTCGCATTTATGTGGGCGCAGGGGCTTGGCATTGACAATGAAAGCTTTGTCTTTGAAAATGTTAGAGTCGAGCTGCTAATAGGCTGCCTCGTTACCCTGATAGCAGCACTGATATTCCCAAAAGCATCACCGACGGGTACGCTTGCACCGCTGATAGTGCTTGTTCCCATAATGATAACCTTTGGTGTTCACCCGCTTGTTTTAGGTGTATCTATCGGTGTAATCGGCATAATTGCGGCAAAAACAGGCATTCTTCTAAAGCTAACACGTATTTCAGGTCAAATCAGCAGGAACAGTCTTACACTTGCTTTTGGGGTATCGGGAATAATTTTATGCATTCAAAAGCTTCATTCTTTTTTTCAGAAAGAAGCTTTGGCACTAATCGCACTATTAGTCGTTCTATCAGCTATTTATATAATACTGTTCAAGCTAAAAATAGCATATTACATTATCCCGATTTCAGCGGTAATTTCAATTATTATTCCTGTTGTTTTTGGATTAGGACTGGATTTTTCATTTGTCAAAGCTGATTTTAATCTAAGCCCGTCATATTGGTGGAATGAGATGTGGGGAATAGGATACGGTTTTGATATTAAAACTATTTTAGTAACCGTACCCTTCGCATTCTTTGTAGTATTCTTGTGGACGATTGATACAGTATCAATTCAAGTCCTTCAGGAAAGCAGCTATCAAGAAGGCGATATAAAGCAGGAAATTGAAATAAAGCAATCATTTATAATAGTCGCTATAAGAAACACAGCCGGTGCTGTATTTGGCGGCGCACAAACCGGCTCATTGTGGCGGAGCTTTCTAATACCGTTGTTTATGATTAAAAGACCGATGCGTGCAAGCGCAATACTTATGGGGCTTCTAGGAATAATTTTTAGTCTCACATCATTGCCCGTTAGTATTCTGTCATATTCGCCCCTTGTATGGTCTGTTTTGTTGTTTGGAATATTTATTCCCTTTATCGTTGCGTCACTGATGAACATTTTTAAAGCAGACAAGCGAAGCACAAAGCTTGCTACTGTTTTGCTATCGCTTTCAGGAATACTCATAAACCCAATGATAACCTGGGTAACCGCAGTAATTTATGAAAAAATTTTTGCTCGTCAACAAAGCAAGAATTGATAATTTCAGATAAGTGTCATTTTAGAAATCTCCTTAAATAATTTAATAGTAAATCAACCACAGCAGTTTCTGATGTGGCAAAAGCTATTATTACAATAATAATTGTAAAATTTACATTCGTTTATATTTCTTAATATGATAGAATTTATTTGAAATTATTAATTGGAGGATTTTTTTATGAAATTTAAAATTAAGCCGTTATCACTTTGCCTGTTTTTGTTTTTAATGCTTTTGACAGGCTGCGGCACGACAGCAAAATCAAATTCAACTTCAAAGACCGATGCTTCGCCAGAAACAACCACTATACCGGAAGCCATCACTGTAACAAGTGCGACAACCTCTGAAACAATTCAACCCGAGCCTTTGCTTGTTTTGCCTTTAACCACAAATGATTCGGGAAAAGTCATGATACAAACAGTATCAAAAAGCACTGGTTACCCATTCAATTCATACATAATTACCTCGATCGGCGGCGAAACTATCGTAGTTGATCCGACACAGATGCCGAGCAAGGATGTTATTGACCTTAATCCGGCGGCAATAATTTCTACCCATGCTCATGGCGACCATGTCGATATAGCATTTTCAGATTCATATGACTGCCCAAAAATCATGTATACAAAAGAAGATATTACAACAAGGGATTTTCATATCTATACCATATGGTCACAGCATAATGAAACACCACTCGCTGAAAATTCAGGGAATGTAATAGTGGTGTTTGAGGTTGACGGTCTTCGTATTGCACATATGGGCGATATAGGTCAAACAGAAATCACAGAGCAACAGCTAGAGGAGCTTGGAAAAATCGACATTGCTTTTATGCAGCTTGAGAACTCATTTTCAAATATGAACATTATTAATGAAAAAGGCTTTATTCTTCTTGAGCAGTTTAACCCCACCATTGTTATTCCAACGCATTATACATTCAAAGCATTCCCTAAGATTGAAAAAAGGTACGGAAAAACAGTTACTGAATTTGAAAATGTGTTCGCAATTTCAAAAGACGAGCTGCCTGATACGCCGCTTAATTTCTACCATATTACAAACACTCACAAATATAATTAGGAATAATGTTTACAATTCACCTTTAATCTGATATAATCATTTCGATTAAGAACAGACTGAAGGTGAATTTTTTGTTTTATGCCACCAAAGGATTTAATTACTTTCCCGACTATACTCTTGAAATATTTGTAAGCAATAATGACACAGTGCTTTCTCAAAGCTGTTATAAAATTATACATATAAAATCCGGAATAAATAAAATTACAGTAAACGGGTCGGAATTCATTCTGTCAGGGCCTCATATTCTTTGCATAAACGAAAAGGATATCATTGCCTTTGATGATTACAACGCTGAAACGGTGAGTATAATACTATTCAATCCAACAGTAATTAATATGAGATTGGATTATAGCACATGTAATAATTCTGATCAAGATATGAATTTGACAGATTATCAGGATGTTTATTTTGTTGATCACTTCAAGCACAGCGTTAAAAATGAAGCAAAATTTTTCCATCTTGATGAGTTAGCATCAAATGTAATAAAAACAAAAATAAGTGAATTGAACAAACAGCTTACTCTTCAGGATACTCCCTCTTGGCCGTGCAGAAGCAGAGCATTACTTTTTGAATTGTTGTTTTATTTTTCTAAGCCTGTCGATGATGAAGACACCTCATGCTCCGTCTGCATACCGCCAAATTACTCAAGGCTGACGGTTGACGTTATCACTTTTTTACAAAGCTCATACGACCAAAAGCTCTCCTCAACAAAAATAGCGCGAATTTTTCACACTAATAGGACGACCTTGTTAAACGAATTCAAAAACAGCACAGGTATATCTCTTTCAAATTATCTTATTGAAAAAAGGCTTCAAATTGCAACAGCATTATTAAGGGATACACAGCTTAATATTGCAGAAATATGTGAAAGAACTGGATTCAGTGATGAAAGCTATTTCTGCAAAGTGTTTAAAAAGCGGATAAAACACACTCCGTCAGAATATCGGAATAATTATTTAAGCGTTTAATCGACACTGACTTTTTATGTGACGGCTCAACCAAATTTGACTTTTATAAATCAATGTTATTCTTAGCAAATATAAAAAAGGGATTGTCATTTTGCTGACAATCCCTTTTATGCTTTTGCACTGTTCTGCTTGAAGCCATTCTCTTTTATTCAGCCATAACAGCCTGCTTATTTTTTATCAGACGCTCTATTTCCATCGATGTGATAGGTTTGCTGAAATAATAGCCTTGCCCGACATCACAGCTGTTTTTAAGAATAAAGCCCTCTTGCTCTTTTGTTTCAACACCCTCCGCCAAAACCTCAAGCCCCATATTGTGAGCGAGTTCAACGATAGATTTAAAAATGTATGATTCATCATCAGTGTTGATAATATTTCTGACAAACTCTCTGTCAATCTTGAGTATGTCAATAGGTAGCTTTTGAAGATATGTCAATGAGGAATATCCTGTTCCAAAATCATCAAGTGCGATTGTTATGCCTAGCTTTTTAAATTCAACTAAAACCTCAATAGCTTTGTCTAAATCATTCATAACGGCTGTTTCAGTAATTTCGATTACTATATTACTACCGTCCAAATTATTATCCTCAAGCACCTTTTGCATAAACAAAACCAAGCCATCCTGCATCAGTTTGACACCTGATAGGTTAATTGACATTATTAAATTAGGAAACCCAAGCTTCTTCCATTCCCTTTTTTGACAGCAGGCTGATTTGATTACCCATTCATCAATATGACAAATATAGCCTGTCTTTTCAGCAAAAGGTATGAACTCTATCGGGGGAATACAGTCTTTGCCGGGTGGCATCCAACGAATTAATGCTTCGACGCCAACAATTTCGCCTGTTAACAAATTAATCTGCGGCTGATAATAAAGCTGAAATTCCTGATTGTTCATTGCGTTAATCAATTGATTTTTCATCTGAATGTAATACAGGGCTTTTTCACGCATGTTAAAGTTAAAGAAGGAATAGCCATCTTTTCCGTTTTCCTTAATATGAAACATGGCGGTGTCGGCATTCTGCATCAGCGTTTCTAAATCCGTTCCATGCTCCGGATAAATAGCGACACCTATACTTAGAGACACATGAAAATCCTTTCCTTCAAAAGTCCACGGCTTTCTTATGCTCTCGTGGAGGTCTTCAAGCTTTGAAGTAATATTTTCAGCATTTTCAATGTCAGCAAGAATAATCGCAAATTCATCACCGCCCAGTCTTGCAACAGAATGAGGAGCTTTAATTTGCTCAAGAAGAATATTTGCTATATGCACAATAAGCTTATCCCCGGTGGAATGCCCCATCGTATCATTTATGTGCTTGAAATTATCGATATCAAGATAAATAAATGCCGATTTTTTATTGTTATCTTTTGCATATTGAAATTGCTTTTCAGCCATTTCTTTTAGCATTTCTCGATTTGGCATTCGGGTTAGTGAATCATGATACGCAAGAGAATATAATTCATTCTCCATCTTTCTGCGCTGGGTAATGTCCATTCCCATAGAAACAACCCCTTGAATGTTACCTTTTGTATCGTGCAGCAGGTTGTTGTTCCACAAAATTAAAACCGAATGACCGTCTTTACAGCGTGTTTCGATTTCGTTGTTGTAAAGGCTTTCTCCGTTGATAATATTCTTAAATAATTCTTGCAGGTTTTCATTTTTCAATTCCGGCGATAATAATTGTGTAGCGTTTTTGCCTAGAACTTCTTCTTGCTTATATCCTGTTACGCTTTCGGCAAAGGGATTAAACTGAATAATATTACCTTTCACATCTAAGATGAGTATAATCATCGGCGCTTGATTGATAATAGCATCTGATAATTCCTTTTCGCTCCTCAAATGCTCCTGCATTTCAATATGATCCGTAATGTCAGTGTGAGAGCCGGCAAAGCGAAGTGGTCTTCCGTCAATATCCCAGACGCATTTTCCACGGCTAAGTATCCAGCGATATTGACCGTTTTTACAGCGAATTCGATAAGTGTTTTCATAGATGCCCGTTTTAGACTCAAGATAATCTTGAACAACCTTCATTACTCGGTCTGTATCATTGGGATGAAGAAGTTTTTTCCATTGCTCATTTGTATCCTCAAGCTCATTCGGTTCATACCCGAATACTCTTTTAGTTTTCAAAGAAAAAAAATAACCATTGGTTTTTAAGTCCCAATCCCATATTCCGTCGTTTGCGCCTTCTACCGCTAATTGATAACGCTGATCGCTTATAACAAGATCATTGCGCTGCAACTCAAGCTCCTCATACTGCTCGCTCAGCTCCTCATCCATCACCATCAGCTCTTCATGAGCTTCGCTAAGCTCTTTATATCCTTCGAATATCTTATCAATTGCGCTTTTAAACAGCTTCAGTTTTTTTACTATAATTAAATAAAACACAGCACTTGATAATATGACGTAAATCCAGCCTTTATAAAGCTGAATTTCTTTAAACAATTCAGGGTCCTTTGCCACTTTCCCCAAAATCGTATCAGACAGCAAAATCCAGAGACATCCGAAGATAAAATAAATAAATATAATTTTTAATGTTACTGATTTGGGTTTTACCTTCTTATGGATTTCCAAAAAAGAATGGAGATTTTGCAAAAGATTATTTGACTCTTCATCGTAAACTTGCCTTCTATTCTTGTCTGCCATATTACTCCCCGCTTTCCGTATCTGTCTAATTAAAAAGACGTAAAGTTCATACCACTCAGAAAATTACTATAATTGCATTATACTACTAAAAGCGACATTTAGCAACAAAAAACCGTTTTTATTGGGGAGCAAATTATTGAATTTTAATAAAATTATCACCATGCATAAACAAGAATAGCATTGCAATAATTGTAACAATATGCTTTTAGCTCATATATCTTTATATAAATTTTCCGCTTATAACATATTAAAAGCAGTCAGACATTTAAGCCTGACTGCAAAGAAAAACATTGTTGATTATTTTAAATACTTGATCACATAGCTCTTGCCTGATGATACTTCATCAATAATTACTTTGGAAAAACCTGCTTTCTTGCCGAGTTCTATGTAATCATTTTTTTCAAAGATTTTAAAACCTTTTTTTGTATATGATAAATTATTAAGCCATTGCTTAGAATACACAGCATTATAGAAAACACCGTCATCCTTCAATGTACGATATATTTCAGACAACCCTTTTTTCGTATCACTCCAGAAATAAATCGTATTCACCGTGGTTACAATATCAAACAATTTATCGTCAAACTTTAAGTCACAGCAATCACCGATAGATAGCTTTACTTTCCCTTCATTAACAGCCTTGCTATTTCTTTTTGATGCTATTTTTTTCATATCATCAGATATATCAATTCCAAATATATTAGCGTGGGTTTTGTGATAAATTTTATTTATCAGATAACCATTGCCATATCCGATATCTAATATAGTTGCATTTTTATCAATTTTTATGCACGAAGAAATACTCTCATACATTCTCCGGTTTATTTTATTCATTATTAGACAACATATTGTTCCAATTATACCTCTTGGATTTCCAAACTGGGAGCCGATATATTCTGAAAACCTACCCACTAGCAATACCTCATTTTCATTTTTTCTATTTACTATACCATATATCTGATTTAAAGTAAAGCCTAGCTTTTAACCATGATATTTATCGAATCCTGCCTGTGGAAAATGAAGAGCGGAAATATCCTCCCGCTGATGAGGTTTATTTAATGAAAAACAACAATCCCGAAAGTCAGCGGCAATGCTAGCTTTCGGGATTTTTTTATAATGCTATTTCAGCTCTTCAACTCGCACATTTGTTATGTATACTGTTGCGGTTGAGCCTTTATTTCCAAGATTGAACTCAAGCCTTCCGTTTGCGTCGTCTTTCCCTGTCATTTCAAATTCATAGGTATATGTTTGCTTGTCTTGTGAAAGAGTCAGAACAGTATCGGGCAGATAACGAACCCAACCATTATTCGGGGCAGAAATGCAAACTATGATATCTCTTGCTTCATCAGCATATGCATCGAAGCTCACCTTATATTTCTTGCCCTTTATCATCGGAAGCTGAGGCTGTACAAGCTGAACAGAGTAGTCAACAGTGCCTTGATTTTCTGAAGTAATTACTATCATTCCGTCTCTAATTTCTGCTGCTCCCTCACCACCCTTTGCTAAAAGGAATTTCCAGTCGATATCATCAGTGAGATCCTCTGCTTGTTCAAAGCTGCCGTTATATATGAAGTTACCGTCCTCAAGCGGCTCACGGAAGAGCTTTTCAGGCTTCTTTACGTTTAAGTCATAGCTTGGCTTCTGATATACTCTTACATAATCAATTTCAAACTCTGCTTTTTCAAAGTCGGTAGTCTCATCAGGATTTCCGGGCCATGTGCCTCCTACCGCAAGATTCATCTGTACAAAAAACGGCTGATTAAAAGGGGCCGGATAGGGCTTATCATCCTCACCATCGACAGCGGTAAACCAGTCATTCACGGTTTTATACAAATTCCCGTCAATATAAAATCTCATTTCGCCGGGTTCCCACTCGACTGAAAACTCATGAAAGTCACTTGCAAAAGTACCGCTCGTGAGTTTATAAGTGCCTTGCTGATCGGCATGCGGTTCGCCGTAATGTATGGTGCCGTATGCGGTATCGGTCTGATTTCCGAGAACCTCCATGATATCAATCTCTCCGCACTTAGGCCACTGGCCATAAAAGCTTTCATCCTGAGGCATCATCCAGATTGCCGGCCAAAGACCCTGTCCCTCAGGAACCTTTGCACTTACTACAACCTTACCATATGTGAAATCCTTTTTGTTTTGAGAATTTACTTTTCCCGATGTGTAATAGTCCTTGCCGTTTGCATCAGTTGTTTTTATTGCCTTTAAAATTAGCTTTCCATCTTTAAGGAAAATATTTTCCTCAGAAAGCCGATATTCCTGAAGCTCGCTGTTTGTCCAGCCTGGCTCACGGGCTTCCATACTCCAAATAGCAGTATCGAGGCTTTTTCCGTCAAACTCATCATTCCACAGCAATGAATACCCGTCATATTGAGGAATGTCGATAACAGCAATCTGCCCGTCAGTCTTAGAAGTCGCTTCACTTTGCGACTTGGTCTTTCCGTTGCATCCGGAGGCTGTTACTAAAATCATTACACAAGATACAAACACGCATGCCTTCTTCAAAAAGCTCATAAATAATACCCCTCTTCCTTAATTATAAAAGCTTGATAAGCTTTTGTGCAATTTCAGAATAATGCTCGTCTGTTATTCCAAAATCCTTGCCCTTATAGGTCCATGCCGCTCTTGATATGTTAAATTCTTCAAAAACGCTGTTGATGTCTGAAAACCAGTTCAGTGTTGAGTCGAGTGAGGCTTTGTCAATTACGCCGTATTCTCCGCAGTATAATGCGGCGTTTCTTTCCTCGGCCGTACTGATTGCATCAGCAAATGCCTTTCTGAAAAAGTCGATATCCGCTTTCTCTGAGCCCACGCTTTCAATAAAGCCTTGATTTATCTCGGGGAGGAACTTTGATGTTTCCTCAATATACTTATTAAGCTCGTTTGGATATTCTGTTGAAAAATCCGGTGACATTCCGCCAACCCAATAAGCAGCCTGATGTGTAAAAATCAACGGCTCATAAAAATGGAAGGTGTAAACTACATTCTCATCATAAGGCTCATCAAGCTTTCTTACATAAAGAGCGCTGTTGTATCTTACGCCACCGACCAAAATCTTTGTATCAGGCGCATTCTTTCTTATCGCTGGAATTGTTCTTTTAACAATGTCATTCCAAATATCCGCAACGTTTTCGTCAACAACCTCGTTCAATAGCTCAAACGCCATCACCTTATTGAATATTCCATAACGGCGTGAAAGCTCTTCCCATAGACTTATGAATTTATCCTGAAGCACTGAGCTTCTGAAGAAGTCATCCGCTTTTTCATCAAATGAAAATCCAGCTGTTTTATGAAGATCCAATATCATGTTGAGCTTGTATTTCATGCACCACTGCAAACAGCGGTCAATATGAGCAAAGCCCTCTTCAATAAAGCTGTCATCATCCGCTCTGACAAGCTGATAATCAATCGGGAGTCTAATGTGGTCAAGCCCCCACTCTGATATGACTTTCAAATCATTTTCTGATATAAACGACTTATAATGCTCTTGACTGTGTTCACATTGAGAAAGCCATCCGCCGAGATTTATTCCCCTTTTGTAGCCTTTAAATTCCTTCATACTATCCCCTCCGTTATTTATTATTTACCTTTACTATCCAATTTAATAGTATCATTTTAATAACATATATGTATACCGTTTTTATTGTTTTTTTATTGAAATTGTGATATAATATTTGACAGAAACGGATGTGATTATATGAACTCTCAAAAAGAGCTTAGCTACAAAGAATTTATAATGAGAGAGAATGAAACCTTTCACGCTCCCTACGGTCCTGAATTTGAATTTTATATTGCCGTAAAAAACGGCGACATAAATAAGGTTTTACAGCTATGCAAAAATGAGTTTTCGGATAAAAACGGATTCGGAAAGCTGTCTGAAAACCCCCTTCAGAATTTAAAATACCATTTTGTTGTTACCACCGCACTAGTTTCAAGATATTGCATTGAAGGCGGAATGGAGCATGAAACAGCATACAGTTTAAGCGACTTATACATTCAAAAGGCTGATGTTTGCACGTCAACAAAACAGATATCACAGCTTCATGCCACTATGTCATCAGACTATGCCCAGCGGATGAAGCAAATTAGTAAAAGTCGTATCTTTTCAAAGCAAATTACACGCTGTGTCGATTATATTTATAATAATCTTCACAGACGAATATATATTTCAGATCTTGCGGAATATACAAGCCTAAACCCAAGCTATCTTTCTAAATTATTCAAGAAGGAAACCGGTGAAACTGTTACAGAATACATTCAAATTAAAAAGATTGAAACCGCAAAGAATATGCTCAAATACTCAAGCTATCGACCTTCACAAATTGCGTCAATATTAGCCTTCCCAAATCAAAGCTATTTTGTGGAGGTTTTTAGGAAAAAAGTAGGTATGACACCAAAAAAATATCAGGATATGTATTTCAGAGAGATTGGCATCGGCACTAATGTTTCATCAGACTAGTTTGAATGCATACAGCAGGAAACAAGCGCCTGTAAATGCCTGTTTTCTTGACAAGAAGAATCCATAATGATATAATGAAAGTTGCTAATTTGCATTTTTTATGGTTATAAATATCTAAACCAACGTAACTTTTTCTTTTTTAAGGTAATAATATAAGGAAGTGTTTTTATTGATCAATAACATTTATGCACCTTTTCCTTTGCCTCTTCACATTACTTTCTGCGTTCTTGCGACGTTGCTTTACGCCGCACAGTTTTACAGGAAAAAGCATAAGCATTATTTCTATCTGATTATTGCGATTGATCTTACTCTATTGACTCATTTCTATACACAGACGATTTTTATACGAAGCCTAGCAGTGACTGAAGCTATTCTTTTAGTAATGATTTTTTCGTCGATGTATATTGTTTCAAAGCGAAATAAAAAGCTCAGTAAAAAAGACAATACTCCCCTGCCTCCGGCTAATCAAAGTATAGTCGGCGACGCTTTTTCAGATAACACTTAGTAATCGGGAGAGATTTATGAAGATTGCGATTTTTGAGAATGATACAGTGACAAAGGGTGACATTGATCTCTCAGTTTTAAAAGCTCTGGGCGATGTCAGTTTTTATGATTATTCAAGCGGACAGCTTCTCATTGACCGAATCGGCGATGCTGAAATAGTTTTTTTAAATAAATCACCTATGACTGCCGATGTCATTGAAAGCTGCCCCAACATTAAATACATCGGGCTTTTTTCAACAGGCTTCAACACTGTTGATTTAAATGCCACAAACAAAAAGAATATTACCGTAACAAACGTCCCCGGCTATTCAACCAACGCGGTTGCACAGCATGTTTTCGCATTTATTCTCAATCATTACAGCCGGATTTCAGACTATTCAAAAACTGTATATGAAGGCGACTGGATAAAGTCAGAATCCTTTTGCTACTTTCACATTCCGACATATGAAATAAGCGGTCTAACCATTGGCATTATCGGCTTTGGCGAAATCGGACGCAAGGTTTGTGAAATTGCCAAAGCGTTTGACATGAAGGTCCTTGTGCATACAAGAACTGTCATTAAAGACTATCAAAACGCTGAGTTTGTCACGCTTGAAGAGCTGATGAGGCGGTCTGACATCGTATCGGTACACTGCCCGCTTAATGAGAAGACTCGCCATATAATCAACAAAGACACACTTTCATTAATGAAAAAGACAGCATATTTAATTAACACCTCACGTGGCGGAACCGTAAATGAACAAGAGCTTGCCGACGCTTTGAACAGCGGTGTTATTTCAGGTGCTGGACTTGATGTAATCGACACAGAGCCTATGCTTGAAAATAACCCTTTAAGGCTTGCAAAAAACTGCACTATTACCCCGCATATCGCATGGGCACCTTGTCAGACAAGACAGCGACTTGTGGATATGGTTGCTGACAATTTTAAGGCATGGTTAAACGGAGAGCCAAAAAACGTTGTCAATATAAAAAACTAAGAAAAATATAATCAGAGAACGGGGAAGTTTCATGAAAAAAACATCTGATAAAAACAGAATAGTAATTAAGGTGGGGACCTCAACCCTCACACACCAAACCGGTCTTTTGAATATCAGAAGAATTGAGCTTCTCGCAAAGGTGTTGTCTGATTTAAAAAACTGCGGGAAGGAAATAATTCTGGTTACCTCTGGCGCAATAGGCGTAGGGTGCGGAAAGCTCGGTCTGAAAACCAAGCCTACTGATACGCCCACAAAGCAAGCCATGGCTTCAATCGGTCAGTGTGAGCTTATGTATTTCTACGACAAGCAGTTTGCAATGTATAATCACACAGTCGCACAGGTTCTGATGACAAAGGATATCGTTGAGAACGACGAAAGAAAACACAACTGTCAGAACACTCTGTCAAAACTTCTTTCAATTGGTGTTATTCCCATCATTAATGAAAATGACGCCGTCGCTATTGAAGAAATTGAATTTGGCGACAATGATACTCTTTCTGCGATTGTTGCTGAGCTTGTGGACGCTGAGCTTTTGATTATCATGTCCGACATTGACGGGCTTTTTGATAAAAATCCCGCTAAAATACCAACCGCAAAGCTTATTCCCGTTGTCAATGAAATAAACGACGATATTTTGTGTCTTGCCGACGGCTCCGGCACCTCTCTTGGAACAGGCGGAATGATTACAAAAATTCATGCTGCTCAAATTGCCAACAAGGCTGGAATTGACATGATAATTATGAACGGAAAAGACCCGAACTTACTCTATGACGTTTTTGAAAACAAACCGGTCGGAACGATTTTTTTAGCGCAGAACAGGAGATGATATTGTGTTCATGAATTATATTGAGGAGCTTGGCAGCAAGGCAAAACAGGCGAAATATGAAATTGCCACAGCCGGCGCTCAGCTTAAAAACGATGCCCTCGCCGCAATCTCAAAAGCGCTTTTTGATAATATGGATAGGATCATTGAGCAAAATGCGCTTGATATCAAGGCGGCAAAAGAGAATAATATGTCACAGGCGATGCAGGACAGACTTCTTTTAAATTCAAGCCGTATTAAAGCAATGTCAAGCTCGGTTCTTGAAATAATTAGCCTTGATGACCCTGTCGGTGTCATTGACGGCGGAGGAGTTCGCCCGAACGGGCTTAGAATTCTTAAAACAAGAGTTCCTCTTGGCGTTATCGGCATTATCTTTGAATCTCGCCCGAATGTCACAGTTGACGCTGGGGTGCTGTGTCTTAAAGCCGGAAATGCAGTTATTCTAAGAGGCGGAAAAGAAGCTATTCACTCAAACAAATGCCTTGTTAACGTTATGCGGGAGGCTGTTTGCTCTGTCGGGCTTCCGGCTGACTGCATTCAGCTGGTGGAGGATACCTCTAGAGAAATGGCAGCGCTGATGATGAAGTGCAACGAATATATCGATGTGCTTATTCCAAGAGGCGGTGCAGGATTAATAAATGCCGTAATTAACAACTCAACTGTTCCTGTTATAGAAACAGGCACTGGGAACTGTCATGTTTATGTTGACGCCTCAGCCGACCTTAAAATGGCGGTGAGAATTGTGGATAACGGAAAAACCTCACGCCCGTCTGTTTGTAACGCTGTCGAAACCTGCCTTGTCCACAGAAATGTAGCAGACCAGTTTCTCACTATGCTAAAGAAACAGCTTGACGCACATAATGTTGAAATCAGAGGCTGCAACTTAACAAAAATGATTCTCGGTGACTGTGTTGTTTTGGCGACGGAAGATGACTATTATAAAGAATTTCTTGATTATATAATTGCCGTTAAAGTCGTTGATGACGTTTTGCAGGCTATTGAGCATATTCAGAAGTACTCGTCAGGTCATTCGGAGTGTATAGTAACCTCTGACCTTGTCTGCGCTGAGGAGTTTCAAAAGCGAATTGATGCGGCGGCAGTCTATGTCAATGCTTCAACACGCTTCACCGACGGTGGTGAGTTCGGATTGGGCGCAGAGATCGGCATTTCAACGCAGAAGCTTCACGCTAGAGGCCCGATGGGACTTCGTGAGCTGACAACAATTAAGTACCTGATTAACGGCAACGGACAGATTAGATAGGGGGCAATAAATTGTCAAAGGGAAGAAGCAGAAAACCTAAATATATTCAAGCTCCAACTACGGAGGATCTTGCTCGTATTGAAGCGGGAGAGAAGTTTTCAGATATTACAGCAGGGCCGATAAAAAAAGCGATTGACAATGCTCTTGATGAGGACATTAAAGAAATCGAAGAAATTACCGCCGAGCCTGTTGAAAAGAAATCCACCAGAAAAAAGCCTAGCTTTAAAAGAAAGCTGTATTTTGCTTTGGGGGTCTTTGTTTCAGTCATGTCGATAATAGGAATCATTTTCTCTGTCAATTTCTGCGTTGAAGCTTTCAAGCGAATTGCTGATAACACTGACCAGAAAAATAATTTTGCGTCGATAATTTTCCCAGTTGTTGTTGTTGACCCTCCCACCTTTGCAGATGGAGAGAAGCTCCCAGCTGACATAATGCTCACCGCTGCCGTCTGGGATATAATTTTAAACGAAGATAAATCGGTTTATAAAAATGAATACGGATACATAACCGTTCCCGCGAGTGATGTTGAGGTTCACGCAACAAAGCTTTTCGGCTCTGATATACACTTTCCGCATCAGACACTAGGCGATCCTGATCTTTATTTTTATTATGAGGAAGCTATCAAGTCCTATATAGTCCCTGTATCTCCTCACTATCTGCCTTATTCGCCGGTGGTTGAAAACATTACAAAAATCAGCGACAAGAAGTTTGAGCTAAAGGTCGGCTATAACTCAATCGTTAATTCATGGCTGCCTGATAACCCTTCAAAGCCTGAAAAGTACATGATATATACTGTTGTCAAAAACGGAAACAATTATAATATTATCTCAATAAAAGATCTAGTTTCCACCGACAACCCAATAAGCTAACACACATAAATAGCGGCTAACCTTTATGGTCAGCCGCTATATTTTATTATATTACTTCTTATTCTTCATCGTTTTTGTTTTCAGAATCACCGTCAATGGTAACATCAAGGTTTTTTCCGATATCCTCGCCTGTCTCCACTTTAAGTTCTTCAACATTGTTGAAAATCTCCTCAGAGAGCTCGCCCTTCATCAGCTTCTCAAAGTCAGCGCCGTCAATCTTCTCAAAGTTCATCAGATACTTAGCGATGAAATGAAGCTCATCCATATGCTCGTTAAGAATATCCTCAGCGGATTGATAGCTATCCTCAATAATTGAACGAATTTCGCTGTCAATTTCTGCGGCAACATTCTCAGAGTAATTCCTGTTGCTGTTAAAATCACGTCCGAGGAAAACCTCATGCTCATCCTGTCCGTAAACAACAGGCCCGAGCTTTTCAGAAAAGCCGTACCGCATAACCATGCTTCTGGCAATTCCAGTAGCACGCTCAAGGTCGTTCGATGCGCCGGTGGAAATATCGTCAAGAATCAGCCTTTCAGCAACACGTCCGCCGAGAAGAACAATAATTCTGTCACGCATTTCATTTTTAGAAATGAACTGCTTGTCATGCTCAGGAAGCGACAAGGTATATCCGCCCGCCATACCTCTTGGAATAATTGAAACCTGATGAACCTTATCCTCTTTGTTTCTGAAGTATGTGCAGATAGCGTGACCGCCCTCGTGATATGCTGTCAGTCGTTTTTCCTTTTCGGTGACAACCTTTGACTTCTTTTCAGGTCCGGCGATTACCTTAATAGCTGCTTCGTCCATATCAGCCTTGGTTATTGCCTTTCTATTTTTCCTAGCGGCCAATAGTCCTGCTTCATTTACAAGGTTTTCAAGGTCTGCTCCGGTAAAGCCGACGGTCGATTTCGCAACAGTCGAAAGCTCAACGTCAGGCGCTAGAGGTTTGTTTCTCGTGTGAACCTTTAGGATTTCCTCACGCCCCTTTGAATCAGGGTAGCCGACTAAAATCTGTCTGTCAAAGCGTCCCGGACGTAAAAGCGCAGGGTCTAATATATCTCGGCGGTTTGTCGCCGCCATAATTATAATGCCTTCATTTCCGCCAAAGCCGTCCATTTCAACTAATAGCTGATTTAGAGTCTGCTCACGTTCGTCGTGTCCGCCGCCTAAGCCGGCACCTCTGTGCCTTCCGACAGCATCGATTTCGTCGATGAATATAATAGCGGGAGCCGCTTTTTTTGCCTGTTCAAAAAGGTCACGTACTCTTGAAGCACCGACACCGACAAACATTTCAACGAAGTCAGAGCCTGAAATTGAGAAAAACGGAACTCCGGCTTCACCAGCCACGGCACGCGCAAGCAAGGTTTTTCCGGTACCGGGAGGGCCTAAAAGAAGCACACCCTTTGGCACTCTTGCGCCGATTTCATTATATTTTCTTGAATCCTTTAGAAAATCAACAATCTCCTTGAGCTCTTCTTTTTCCTCGTCAGCACCAGCAACATCCTCAAAGGTCGCCTTCTTCCCTGCGTCAAGATGCTTTTTGGCATTAGACTTTCCGAAGTTGCCGATTTTCCCGCCGCCGCTTGTCTGCTTCATCATATAGAAGATAAAGAAAACCATCAGCCCTATTAAAATAATCGTCGGGAGAAGTTGGAGAAGAAAGCTCTTATCCTGAACAGGCTCATAGTCATATATAAGCTGCTTGTCAGGATTTGCTTTATTGTATTCATCACGATAATTATAATTATCGTTGAATAAGTCGTTATAAAAAATCGAAACGTTCGGAATGTCAAACTTAATTGTATTTTCCTGTTCCTTAACCTTGATTTCAAGACGACCTGTCCCCAGATTCAGCTTGAATTCCTCAACCTTGAGGTCATCAAAATATTTCATAATCGTGCCGTAATCTGTTTTTGTTGCCTTGCTTTCAGCAGTGCTGAGAATATAAAACAACGAAAACAAAATGGCAGCCGCAAGAGCAAAATATACAATAATACCCTTACTGTTCTTTTTTGGTGTCAAAAGCTTCAGCTCCTTAATATTAAATTATCCTTCGTTGCTGTTTAGATGCCCCACAAAGGGAAGATTTCTGTAATCCTCATCATAATCAAGACCGTATCCGACAACAAAATTATCGGGTATCTCAAAACAGCAGTAGTCAGCCTTTATATCAACCACTCTGCGCAAGGGCTTGTCGAGAAAAACGCAAACCTTCACCGAGTTGGCTTTCTTCGCTAATAAAGTATCGCAAATTGCACGCAGTGTTCTTCCAGTATCAAGAATATCCTCAACAACGATAATATCCTTTCCCTCAACCTCAAGCTCAATGTCCTTAGTTACGTGAACAACCCCTGTCGATGTCGTTCCGCTATAACTCTGAGCCTGCATAAAATCCATCTGACAAGGAAGATCAATCGCCCTGACAAGATCAGACATGAAAACGAATGCGCCCTTTAATATACCGATTACCATCAGGTTTTTCCCGCGGTATTCCTCGGTTATTTGCTGTCCTATCCGACTGATTTTTTCTGAAATTTCTTCTTTTGATATCATTACACTAATATTGTCCATGCTATTCCCTCAAATCTATTTTCACTGTCAAAAACCTTGCTGTATTCTCATCACAGCAAACCCTATCGGCAATTCCATATTCCTCAACAAAAATAACGCCCTTTTCATCGCAAAGAAAAATAATCTCGTCCCTTTTTTCAATGGGAATATCCCTGTTAAAGAGCTTTTTAATTGAAGTAGTATGCTCACGGCGGGCAAATCTGATTCTGTCACCATCACGCCTGTTTCTTATGACAGCTTTACCTTGTATTTTATCATAATCGAAAGTGTATTTTGCAAATTTTTTGTTAACGTTTGCAGTTTCACAAGACAAATTAACTTTTTTTAAATCAAAGTTCACTTTTTTTCCCGATATTTCATATTCCTCGTCGGGAATAAGCTCAAATTCAAAGGGCAAAGCAACAGCTACACCACTTTTTATAGATAGCTTTGACCTTTTTGACACTGCATAAACGTTCTTTCCGATATTGATTTTACCGTCGCTTTTTAAGATTTCAATTACGCTTGAAATTCGCTCTGAATTAACCTCACAGCCCGCCCGCTGAATGATAATTGCAACTGCCCTTGAAAGAACCGCCATATCTTCCTTCATTAGAATATCAGCAGAATATTCCCCTAGAGAAACCTCGGCTTTATCAATAAGCTCGACCGACTTTTTCTCAAGATACTGATTATCATAATATACGGATGTGATAGTTTTATGATAATTTTTAAAAAGTGACGGGTTAATTTTTATAAGCTCAGGAACAATCAGGTTTCTAATTCTATTTCTGGAATAATAAACCTCACTATTCGTACTGTCGATAACATACGGCTGGTTTTTCTCTTGAAGATAGCTTTCAATTTTTTCTCTTGTACATTCAATCAAGGGACGAACAATACTCCCTCTCACTGGGGGAATACCGCACAAGCCTTTAAGAGAGGTTCCTCTCGCTAAATTAAACAGCGTTGTTTCAAGCGAATCAGACAGTGTATGCGCTGTTGCGATTTTCATACCGCAAGAATATTTTTCAAGTGCGTTGTATCTTAAAATCCTTGCTCCCTCTTCAGTCGAGAGTTTATTATTACTACAAAATGTATTAACATCAACGCTTTCGACGTAAAGTATAATCCCAAGGCTGTCACAGAGCTTTTCACAAAAAAGCTGGTCACTGTCACTTTCCTCACCTCTAAGATTATGATTGACATGACAGGCTAAAACCTCATACCCCAGCTCTTTTAGCACAAAAAGCAAAGCGACACTGTCCGCCCCGCCCGAAAGAGCGACAAGAACAGCTTCGCCTTTTTTCAGCATAGAATACTTATCAATGGTCTGTGACGCCTTAGTTTTCATCCCTGTAACCTTCATAGTTTCTGAAAAGTGTGAACTCACCATTCCAGATAAGATTTATTTTTCCTGTTTCGCCGTGACGGTTTTTCGCAATAATACATTCTGAAAGGCTCTGATTTTCTTCCTCTTTGTTATAATATCCATCACGATATAAAAACAAAATTACATCTGCATCCTGCTCAATTGAGCCTGATTCACGAAGATCTGAAAGCATAGGGCGATGGTCCTGCCTTCCCTCCGCTCCACGATTAAGCTGTGAAAGTGTAATAACAGGCACTCTCAGCTCCTTAGCCATGAGCTTTAGCTGTCTTGTTATTTCAGATATTTCTGTAACTCTGTTACTGTTCTTTTTTGAACCCTCCATAAGCTGAAGATAGTCTATTACAACAAGTCCCAAATTATTCAATCGCCTTAGCTTTGCCTTCATCTGGGGGACGGTTATTCCGCCGCCGTCGTCTAAATAAATCGGCATTTTTGCGATTGCCTCAGCGCCCATTGCTAGCTTTCCCCAATCATCGGGGGTAAGCCGTCCGCTTTTCAGCGACTGACTGTTGACAAGCGCCTCAGACGAAAGCATTCGGGTAACAAGCTGTTCTTTTCCCATTTCAAGCGAGAAAATAACAACAGCCTTATTGCTTTTTCTGGCTACATTAGTAGCAATATTCAGCGCAAATGAAGTCTTTCCCATTCCGGGACGTGCCGCAATAATCAAAAGGTCTGTATCATTCAGTCCCGACGTAATTGAATCAAGAGCGGTAAATCCGGATTTAGCGCCTAAATATTTTTCACGATCAGGGCCGGTAATTTTCTGAAGTCTGTCATAAGCTTCAATGACAACCTCATCAATTTTCGTCAGCCCCTTTGTGTCCTTCCCCTGTCTGATGTCGTATATTTTCTGCTCCGCACTGTCAAGTAAGGTTTTTGCGTCAGTCGAGCCGTCTGAAGCATCCTCAATAATATCCCTTGCCGCTGAAATAAGCGAGCGAATATAATATTTGTCCTCAACAATTCGGCAGTAGCTTTCAATATTTGATACAGACGGAACGCCTTCCATTATCCCCTTTAGATAGGTTTTCGCCATGGCGGTGGTTTCAAATACACCAGCGGCGACAGCCTCGTTCATAACGGTGATAATATCGGCATTCTGCCCGTTTGAGAACATTCTGATAATAGTCGAAAAAATCTCTCTGTGCTGTTCTCGAAAAAAGCACTCGGGTTTTAAATAATCCAGAACCGTCGAAAGCACCGACGGGTCAAGAAGCAATGCACCCAAAACAGTCTGTTCAGCCTCAAGGCTATACGGAAGCTCTCTCCCGATAAGGCTGTCTGCGGCAGTCATGAACTCCATTCTTCCACTCCTGTTTCAAGGTCAGAGTTATTCGTTTTCCTCTATAACCTTAATTTTAATACTGCATGATATCCCCTGAGGAAACTTAATTTCTCCGCTGAAATCACCGAATCCCTTCAGATCACTTCCCAGTGAAATTTTCTTCTTGTCAACCTTAATGTTATATTGCTTTTCAATCAGCTCAGCAATAGTCCCCGCGGTTATCGCCCCGAATAGACGTCCGCCGGCACCCGCCTTTGCCTTTGCAACAATCTCCTTGCCGTCTAAAAGCTTTGCAGCATCCTTAGCCTGCTGCTTCTCAACGTCAAGCTTATGCTGTGCCGAAGCCTTCTTGCCCTCAAGGTCGCTTAAATTCTTTGCAGTAGCTTCAATGGCTAGCCCTTTTCCTATCAGAAAATTTCTAGCATATCCGTCTGCTACATTAACAATATCCCCTGTCTTGCCTGAGCCTTTTACATCTTTAAGTAATATAACCTTCATTTTATACCCTCCGTAATATTATACAGTTTTTCTGATAAAATCATCTATTGCCTGAAGAAGACTCTGCCTTGCGCTTTCTATATTGACGCCCTCAAGCTGAACTCCCGCCATTGTCTGATGACCGCCGCCGCCCAGAGCCTCCATTATAAGCTGAACATTAAAAGCGCCCAGTGAGCGAGCAGAAATATTTACAACACCGCTTACATCAAAAAGAACAAACGAAGCGTCAACACCGCTTATTCCGAGAAGCTCGTCAGCCGCCTGTGGCGCCGCAATACGCATATCGTCAGTTTTTACATCACTGCTTGCTATTGCACAACGGTGATAAATCTCGGCATTCGCAACAAGCCTTGCCTTTTGCTGATAAGTTTCAATTGAGCTTGAGAACATATTGCGCACCGCAACCGTATCAGCACCCTGTTTTCTAAGGAAAGCCGCCGCCTCAAAGGTTCTTACACCTGTTCTCATAACGAAATTTTTGGTATCGAGCATGATTCCAGATAAAAGCGCCTCAGCCTCTGGAGCGGAAATTCTGCTGTTATCGCCGAAATACTGAATAAGCTCCGCCACCATTTCCGAAGCTGACGATGCATACGGCTCGTGATGAAAAATTACCGCATTGTCGATATAGTTCACCATTTTTCTGTGGTGGTCAATGACGACAACCTGTTTCGCTCTGTCAAAAAGCTCACGGCTGTCAAGAAATTCAGGGTTGTGTGTGTCGCATATAACAAGCAGAGTTTTCTCAGTCATTTTGTTAAGCGCATCCTCGGGTGAAATATACATATCCGGAATGCCATGCTCGGAAATATGATTTATAAGCTTCTTAGCAAGGTTTTTTTGAAGGTCAACTACCACAAATGAGCGCTTTGACATTTTCCTGACAAGAGCGCACATTCCCGTTGCCGCGCCGACACTGTCAAGGTCGCCAAAGCGATGCCCCATGACTAAAACGGTGTCGCTTGCTTCAACAAGCTCTTTTAGCGCTGTGGCAATTATTCTTGTCTTAACCTTAGCGTGCTTTTCGATGCCCTTTGAAACACCACCAAAAAACTCAAAGCCGGTTTCAGTTTTAACAGCACACTGATCCCCGCCTCTTCCCAAAGCCATATCTAGCGCCTGCTTTGCGAAAATTTCGCTTTCATAAAGGGTGAAAGCACCTCGTCCGACACCGATCGAAAGAGTAACGCACAGCCTGTCGTTTACCATTATTGCCCTTGCCTTATCAAGAATATTGAATCGTTTTGATATCATATCCTGAAGATGTCTTTCTTCTATTACAGCAACAAATTTATCGCTTGAAATCTTTCTGATAACTCCTGTTGTTTCCTCCATAAAATTCTCAAAAAGCTTCTCAAGCTGAACAAGTATATGCGCCTTTTCGCTTTCCTTTACATTCTGAAGCAAATCCTCATAGTTGTCAATCATTATAAGAATAACCGATGGACGGCTGAGATAATGCTCCTCCTCAAGCTCCTTTAGCTCAGTTATATCCTCAAAATACAGCATCATGAGTCTAAGTCTTTCATCCTCAGGCCTCTGTGCAATAACTCTGAAATATCTTCCGCCATGAGAGATAACAGTACCGTTTTCGGTTGTGGTCTTTTCGACATCAATGTCCATCAGCTTGGTTATATATTCGCCGTAAGCCTTCTCCTCACCGAAAAACACCTTCTCAAACCGCTTGTTAAACCATAAAACAACATTGGTATCGTCGATTATAGCGGTCGGAGCAGGAAAATTATTCAGCGACTCCTTTTCGGTTGCGGAAATTTCCTTATCCATGCGGACTATGTATTTTTTAATATTTCTCTGTGCAATGATAACCTCAATCAAGACAAGCAGAGATGCAAGTATTGACACCGATAACAAAATAAGTGCCGCTGTCTTATGATAGTTAATAAGCGCTGACGATGCCGACACAGCACAAACCGAAAGCGTTAACAGAGTAAGCTTCAATACAAAACCGCTTCTGCTTCTCAAAAAAATCACCGCCTGTCAAAAATATGTACGGAAGGGTTGCACCTTCCGCTAAACCTCCATAATTATCGGGAGAATCATGGGAGATCTTCTGGTTTTTGCATATATATAATCAGAAAGTGCATCCTTCATCTTTGTTTTAATTGCATTCCACTCTCTTGTGTTATTCTCAAGACAGTTTTGAAGCGTTCTCAAAAGAATTTTCTTTGCCTCGTCGAGAAGCTCTTCGCTTTCACGAACATACACAAAGCCTCGTGACACAACATCAGGGCCGGCAAGAATCTGACCAGTGGTGCTCTCTATCGTTGCCACAGCGATAATAAGTCCGTCCTGTGCAAGATGCTTTCTGTCCCGAAGAACTATCGCACCGACGTCGCCGACACCCAGCCCGTCTATAAGAACTCTCCCCGCTTGAACCTGTGAGGTGATTTTCATGTCAACGCTGTCGGTTTCGATGACATTGCCGATTTCAGCAATAATAATATTGCCAGAGGGCACACCCGCTTCCTCAGCAAGCATGGCATGGCGCTTGAGATGCTTGTATTCACCGTGAACGGGAATGAAAAATTTAGGACGTGTCAGAGAAAGCATAAGCTTTAGCTCCTCCTGACAGGCGTGACCTGAAACATGAACGTCATACATGGATTCATATACAACATAAGCCCCAGCCTTCATAAGCTCATTAACAACCTTAGTGACGAGCTTTTCATTTCCGGGAATAGGCGTCGCTGAAATAATTATAAAATCGTGGGAATTAATGCTCACCTTTTTATGGTCGTTCATCGCCATTCTTGTGAGTGCCGACATAGGCTCACCCTGACTTCCCGTTGTGATAAGAACAATCTTTTCAGCGGGATATCGGTTCATAGCATCAATATCTATTATAACATTTTCCGGACATTTTAGATAGCCAAGCTCAATAGCCTTGCCCATTACATTAACCATGCTTCGTCCGAAAACAGCCACCTTCCGCCCAAACTGAACAGCGGCATCAACAATCTGCTGAACACGATGAATGTTAGATGCAAATGTGGCAATGATTATCCTTTTGCCCTCGGCTTGTAAAAAAAGTCGGGTAAAAGACTCACCAACCTTGCTTTCGCTCATTGTGAAGCCTTTTCTTTCGGCGTTTGTCGAATCCGACATGAGCGCTAATACACCTTTGGTTCCAAGCTCAGCGAAGCGTGCAAGATCAATAGGTGCGCCCTCAATTGGTGTATAATCAACCTTAAAATCACCCGTATGAACAATCGTACCCGCCGGGGTATGAATAGCAAGCGCACAAGCATCGGGAATAGAGTGATTTACGGTGATAAATTCAACGGCCATACAGCCCATTCTGATTGTCTGCTTGGGGGTAATAACATTGAGCTTAACTGAGGATAAAATTCCATGCTCCTTGAGCTTTCCCTCAATAAGACCAATTGCTAGTCTTGTTCCATAAACCGGAACGTTTATTTTCTTTAAAAAATAAGGAAGTCCGCCGATATGATCCTCATGTCCGTGTGTGATTACAATTCCCCTGACCTTTTCCTTGTTTTTCTCAACATAGGTATAGTCGGGTATTACCGCATCAACGCCAAGCATTTCAACATCGGGAAAAGCTAGCCCGCAGTCAACGATAAACATATCGTTTGAGCATTCGAAGCAGGTTAGGTTCTTTCCTATCTCACCCAGTCCGCCAAGCGGAATAATCCTTACCGGCGTCTTTCTCTGTGCTCTTACATTCTTCTTTATCGGCTTTGCCTCGTTAGCTTCCGTCTTTAAAGCCGGCTCTTTTAAAGCTTCAACCTTAATATCTGTCTTTGGTTTTGATTTCTGCCTGTTCTTATAATATCTTCTTGCCGGCTTTGAGGGTGCCTGCGTTTCACTTTTTTGCTGTGAAGAAACAGCGGTTTTTTCTTTCTCCATACTTACTCCTTAATTAATTATTAACACGCAATACAATGACATTTTCCGCACAGCATAACAATTAAGAGCGTCACAGAGATTTTGAGCGCACACTCGCATAAGGCTCAGGGGAAACCGCCTGAGCTTTTATATAATCATGCTGTTAAAGAAATGACTGGTATCAATGTCGTATGTATTCCCGTCAGGATAACGTCCCCCGACGGAATAATAATGTCCGTTCAAAATATCGCCCAAAACAAATACCGATCTCTTTAACAAATAATATTGTTTTTGCGTAAGAATTTTTCCGATCACATATATACTTTATATTTTACTTCATAATCAGACCATTGTCAAGATATAAAAAGTGAAATATGGCATAATCTGGCTAGTCACCGCGTTTTAGAAGCCCCTCAAACCTGTCGCAAAGCTCACTGGCGGTTTCGCTTTTCATGCTTTCGACAAACATCATCACGCCTTTTCCTGTCTTTGACGGGCGGATAAGCACACGCCCTTTTTCCTCATTTAAAACAACGCCCTCACCAAGCCCCGCCCGCTCTGAGCATAATTTTTTTAGAATACCAGACGGCGGCGCTTCCATAGTGACAAAGCGAGTGGTCGAAAAAAACTCTGGAATATTTTCAGCCACACTTTTGATGTTGGTTCCTTTTTCTCTGATATAACCTAAAAGCATTGCCGAGAGCATTACCCCGTCATGAACAAATAGCGATGCCGGCGCTTGATTTCTTGCCTCGCTGTCGCTTTTGTCACAGGTGCAGTTATAATATCTCAAAACCCGTCTGCCGTATATTTTTGCAAGCTCATCCGCCACAGCCGGAAATGAAAACGGAAGAGAAACGTCAAGCCCCTTTTCAAACATAATCTTACAGCCGAGGAGAACCATTTTTTCATAAAAAATATAGCCCGTCGCATCGGTGTATAAAGAGGCTTTCTTTCCGTCGCCTGAAATGTGAATAACCATTCTCTCGCCGTAGATGTCGATTAGTGGAGTTATTGTGCGGTCAATCAGCTCTGCGGTGTTCATGCTTGTTGTCTTAAATTCAGCCCTAATTCCCTTTAAATCTTGCGAAAGAAGCTTTCGTATTCCCGCCGCGTAAAGCTGAATAATATCCCCAGCCTTGCGATAACTTCCGAATTCGCTGTGCGACACCTTTCTGAATTCGCCTCGGTTAATGCCTGCTTCAATTTTTCTCTCCTGCGCTCTGGTGAGCGGAAGTCCGTTTTCAGAAAGAATTCTAATTCTTGTCATATTGCCGGAATCTATGAAACACGCTATTCCCGCATCGGCAGGCTTCATGCAATATACAAGCTGTGGCTCGGTGCATTCACCGAAGTCAAGGACTGTCCCCCCCGCTGACATCACCCCAGAGATTAAGCCAAGTGCCAAAGCATGTGAAGCACAGTCCGACTTATATCCGACGGCAACCGTCCTGTTTTCACAGCATGAAGCAACAGAAGCGCCGATTACCGTGGCAAGCGAAGGTGTAATATCGCCATTTGTTTCGCCTGTTATACCGTCATCATCTATAAAAAGCGTTCTTGCATTTCCGTATTTAATATCGTATGAAGCGCTACTGCCCTTATCAAGTTGCTTACCGTTCCAGATACGAACGCCCGGCTCAACGACAGAGCTTTCGCCAACAACGGCGTTTTCACCGACAACGGCGCCCTCAAAAACCGATGAGCTTTTCAAGACTCTTGCGTTTTCACACAGCACGCACCCCACACAGCTCCCCCTGTCGCCGACAAAGCCACCGTTTAGGATAATTGCGCCGTGAATTTTAGCGTTGCGACCGATAGATACGTCGTCGCAAATAACCGAACCCGCCTCAATTATACTGCCCTCAGCGATTGAAACATTCTTTCCAATATAACACGGCGGAATTATCTTCACGCCTCTGAAAGAAGCTGTGCCCGCATAAATCGTGCCGTCAAGCTCACGATGTCCTGAAAGCCGACAGGAAACCTTCCCCTCAAGCATATCACGCTGACATTTAATATACGACCTGAAATCCCCGATATCACACCAATAGCCTGTTTCCTCAAACGCGAAAAGCCTCATTTTCTTTCTCATCATCATGGGGAAGATATCCTGTGCAAAATCTGACTTTTCGTTTTCAGGGATAAGCTCAAGCGCCGTTTTTGAAAGTATATACACGCCGGTATTCGCCATATCGGTGGTACAGCTTTCAAATGAGGGCTTTTCAACAAAGCCAGTTATCTGCCCCTGTGAATCATAAAGCACCAAGCCGAATTCACGCGGATCGTGAACACGCCTGACTATTATGGTGGCATCAGCATTGTTTTTTTTGTGATATTCAATCGCACGCGTAATGTCAAAGTCACACATTGCATCTCCGCTGATTACCAACACACAATCGTCCCTTGAAGCTAGCCTGACGCTTCCCGCCGTTCCGAGAGGCGAATCCTCAAAGGAATAATCAAGGCTCATTCCATCAAAGCTGTCATCGTCAAAATGAGAAACTATTTTGTCGCCCTTATACATAAGTGTCAGCGTCGCCTTTGAGAAACCATGACTTTTCAAAAGCTCAAGAATATATTCAAGAACAGGGCGTCCGCAAAGCGGTGCCAACGGCTTGGGAATACTGCACGTCATTGGTCTTAATCGTGTTCCCTCGCCCCCCGCCATAATAATAGCCTGCATATTTCTCCCCCTTAAAAACATATATATGCAATATTATTGACAGATAAGGGTGAGTTATGCTTTGAAAATATCTCGCATTTTGTTTATATTTCAATTTTAGAATATTATTTATTGATTTATTTTAAACTTTATGGTATTATTTGAGTCAACAAACAAATTTAAACAAAAACAGCTTATGTTATTTGACAGAAAAGGTGAATTTTATATGCAAGAGAAAAAGGTGATATCTCAAAAGCCAGCAGTATATCACTCACAAGAATAATGCCAGTTGATAACTCAAAACTGTTATGCATAAAAATCAGCAACCGCAAATAGAAAACAGGAATGCAAAACGCATTCCTGTTTGTTTTTATATTTCCTTTTCCATTACAAAATCATCCATTACAAAGCCGTTTCCAATGTCCGCAACCTGCTCTCGCACCGTTTTAAAGCCCTTTTTCTCATAAATCTTGATAGGGTTCTCATTGTTACGGTTGACTGTCAGCCAGATTGCTTTTAAGTCAAGCTCTTTACACATTTGCTCTAAAAATTCAAATGCGCGGCTAGCAAAACCCTTCCCTCTGTATTCCTTGAGAATGTAAAGCTTGCTTAAAAAAAGCTTGTCGCCATCCTGCCTTACCCCGATATAACCAAACGGCACGTCATCCGCCTCAAGAAAAAAATACTGATACCCCATTTTAACCATCTGATCGCTGATTGCGTTATGCGACTGAAACACATCAACCATATAATCAATCTGCTCCGGCGACAGAATTGAAGAAAAATGCTCGTGCCATATTTCGTCTGCAATACAAGCAAGCTTAGCAATCTGCTCCTCGGTTTTTACCGCTGTGAATTCAAGCTTCATATATTCCACCCTCTTAACATTTTACCCTTATGCTTACATTATAGCATATTATTCCTTCAAAGCAAATGTGTTTTGAGAATTTTTTTATTTAAAATCCGAAGCTTAGCTTTAAATACTCATCAACAGTGGTTTCACCGTTTAAAACAAGTTCTGCGGCACTCTCGGCGAGTGTTTTCATCTTCAAATAATTAACGGCATAGCTTAAAATTTCGTCGGGTGATGCTTTTGAAGAAATCATCTTTGCCACCTGTCTGTCAACAGCCAGTATTTCGTGAACTGCCAGACGCCCCTTATAGCCTGTATAGCTGCAAACATGACAGCCCGTCCCCTTATAAAGCATATCAGATCTTCTCCCTAAAAGCTTTTGCTCCTCAGGCGAGGGGGAGTATTTTGCTTTGCAATTAGGGCATATTCTTCTGACAAGCCGCTGTGCAACAACGCCCTTTAGTGACGCCGCTATTAAATAATCCTCAACGCCCATGTCAGAAAGCCTCACCACCGCTGAAACCGCATCATTTGTGTGAAGCGTCGAGAGGACAAGGTGTCCTGTTATAGCGGCACTAACAGATATCGCCGCCGTCTGTGCATCCCTTGTTTCTCCCACCATAATTATATCGGGGTCCTGTCTTAAAAGCGCTCTGAGTCCCGTTTCAAAAGTCAGTCCCGCTTGAATGTTAACCTGCATCTGATTCACTCTAGGAATATTCTTTTCAACAGGGTCCTCAATAGTCGAGATATTGACCTGCTTTCTTGATAATCTTTCAAGAGCAAGATAAAGCGTTGTTGTTTTTCCCGAACCGGTCGGACCTGTAATAAGTATCATTCCGTGAGGGCTGGAGAGGAGCCTTCTCATCAATTTATAATTATCCTCGGTCATTCCAAAATGCTCTTTTGCCGGAACTTGCGTATTTGTGTTCAGAAATCTAAGCACTGCTTTCTCACCATAAACCGTCGGGATAACTGATACACGAACATTCATTTCGAGCTTGTCAATTACGGTTTTAAAATGCCCGTCCTGAGGAATTCTTCGTTCGGCGATGTTCATATTTGCCATTATTTTCGTCCTGGCGATAATAGACTGATGAAGCGACCTTGAAATGTTCAGATAATCTTGAATCACTCCGTCAATTCTAATTCTGACGCTTGTGCCGCTTTCAAACGGCTCGATATGAATGTCACTTGCGTTTGAGCTGAAGCCTTTTAACAGAAGGGAGTTCAAAAGCTTGACAACAGGCGGCTCATCGGCGGCAGCTACTTCGTCGGGCTGTACAGCCTCCACAACTGGATTAACAGACTTCGCCATGTGTCTGGCTTCAATTTCCGCATAGAAAAACTCAACCTGCGCCAGAATTTCACGCTTTTCGCACAAAAATATTTCTGTATTCATATTTGTCAGAAGCCTGATATCCTCAATCGCATAATAATTGAGCGGGTCGTTCATGGCGATTTTAAGAGTTTTATTCTCAGCCAAAAATGGTATCAGCACATATTTCACACAAAGCTGTTTTGGGACAAGCCTAACAGCATCAATATCAACAGGAACCTCACCAAAGCTGATTTTTTTAATACCGAGCCGCTTTCCGAGGGCTTCGAGCATACGGTTTTCTGTTACATAGCCAAGCTCTATGAGAATGTCACCAAGTCGCTTTTCTTTATTGCTCCTTTGAAATTCAAGTGCCTTATCAAGCTGCTGCTCTGATATATAGCCATACTCCTTGAGAACCTCACCAATCGGCAGATTTTTCACATTCTCACCCCCAAAATAATTTTCAGCTTTGCTTGTTAAATGAAACAACAGGATTCACAATAGCTTGTCCCATAATATATTCTCCGCCGACAACGCCGTTATTAAGCTTTAAATTATCAAGAGTCACTGCTGTTTTAGTGCTGTAATACTCATCGCCGTTTTTCAAGACGGTTATTTTAATTAAAATACACTCGTCCGACAAAACCGTTACCTCTGCCGACA
This sequence comes from Bacillota bacterium, assembly GCA_023439835.1. Classification (GTDB taxonomy): domain Bacteria; phylum Bacillota; class Clostridia; order Oscillospirales; family Ruminococcaceae; genus SZUA-444. The sequence goes on from JAEXUW010000005.1 coordinate 66,291, forward strand.
CTGTCCCGCCGCTGTAATAAGCGTCACCGAAGGCGTCGTATTCACTGCCACCGTTGTTTTTTAAAAGAACTCTGCCTTCCTGAGAAATTGAAATTGAGCTTTCAAGGCTCTCGCCGCCAGCGTTCATTGAAACATCAATCTCAAAGCTGAATTGCAATATTTGTTTATAAAGTGACAATGCTCCGTCCCCGACAATTTTCAGCCTGTTTCTTTCAGCGGAGGAATAAAACAAGCTTCCCCCCGTGAAAAGATAAAGCCCGCCAAAGCCAAGAATTATTGTTATAACAAGCATTGATACGATTGTTTCAACCAGCGTGAACCCTGATTTTTTACTATTCTTCTTTTTCATTTTTATTTCTCATTTATATTTATGGGGCAACAATTTTTTCCCAGTTTGTAAGCGATATATTCGGCGGATTTGCCCACGACTGATTCTTAATTGTGAAAACATAATAGTCGCCATTCCATAAAACCTTGTCGCCGATACTGATAGCGCCGCCTGTTGCCTGGTAAAATTGTGTGCTGTCGCCGCCGCTCCAAACAATAACCGGGCGGCTTGAAATTACGGCGACACCGCTTCCGTTATTATTGTACCACCACCCGTTTGTGGGCAGAGGCGTGCCAGAGCCAAGACCAACGCTAATATCGCCGGTTACTATATAAAACACCCCGTCATAATAAAATGTTGTGCCTTTATTTATAGTTATCCATTTTTGATAACCGTTTTGGTCAACAAAGCTTTCGGGCGTCGGCCATTCACCGTTAACGGGAACGCCGGTATCCGGAATAATATGAGCTCCCCCGCCTTGAGCTTTTGTCACGTCAACGGCAGTGAGCCTGACCTCGCCGCTTCTTGCCGTAACAAGCCTTCCTTTTGATGTTATAACAATTCCCTCAAAATTTATTTCAAAGGTGATTTCATCGCTTTGTGTAAGCACGCTGTCAGACATGGCATTTTTAGCGCCTATTGAAGCCGCCGCGTTGTCAGATGCCTCACGAAAAGCCTCCGCACTGTCTGTTATACCGCCGGCGGTCAAAACCCCCGTCAATAATATCATTGCCGAGAATGAGAAAAGCAGCACCGCCGCTATACATTCAACAAGCGTTGAACCGTCTTGAGCCTTTTTAAAACTATTTATCTGCATAGCGTGAAACCACCCACTCGCCGCCTGACTGTGAAATATAAGCTGAATATTCCGCTGAAAGCCCGTTTATTTGGGCAAGCGCTTCAACAACAAGCTCACCGCTCTCGTTTAAACGGACTGAAATTACACAGCTTCCCATTCCCTGCTCGTCAAATATGTTTTCTGCGAAAATCACTTCAGGCGAGCGTGTTATAACCGCATTTCTAAGGACTTCCCCCTCCTGCTTAACGATAACCTCAGCAACAAGCCTAACAGCGCCGGAGGCTGAAAGCTCAAGCTGTCGGCGGAGACTTCTTTCAACCGTTCTTTTATGTGAAGAATATGCCGCACCAATCACCGACATTATTAGAACTGAAGCGACAAGCACAACCGCCGCCGCCCATACAAGAACAGAGCCATTTTCATTCTTGGTCATCGCCTTCATGTTAAAGCATCCTCTGTTATTGAGAAAAGCTCAAGGCTCATGCTCAATGAATACCCGTCTGAAAGCTTTGTCATGTGAAACGAAACAGGCGCAAAGCGACCGCTTGCTCTGATGTTTTCTAAAAAGCTAAAGACGCTCTGCTCGCTCCCCTGTGCGGTCAGAGTGACCGAATATGCTGTTAAAAATTCAGTTTTTAGCCCTGTGATTTCTGATATTGAAAAAGACATCGGCATTAACCCGCCCCCCGATGATGCATTAGTCAGAAATAAATCAACATCATTGATATCTACACCCTCCTCAAATAGCGGAAAGAGTGCTTGAGCCACCTCAGAAAGTCTGAAATTTTCAGCCTGTCTGTCAGGCAAGGCGAATATGTCGGCTTTAACTCCCTCTATTTGAAAAGAAAGAGTATACTTTTTATTTTTAACCGAGTTTATTTCATCAATAATAGGACGTATATAAAAGGCAAAAAACACATACACAACTGCAATAACAATCATAAGCTTGATTATCGTTTTTTCCCTTTTTGAAAGTCGGCTCATATTACTGCTCCTTTATTTCTCAATGAGAACGCATTCTATTAGCACAGAATATCCCCCGCCCGATATGTCATAGCCATAAGCGAAATAATTGACCTTTTTAAATAACCCTGTCGCCTCCAGCCTGATTGAAAGCTCTCTCACCTTTTGGGCGGAGCCTACCACAGCTGTAAGCGAAAGCCTTGAAAGCTCCCTCGAATAATCAAGCTGTGAAAAGCTCTCCCCCTCTTCAAGACATGAAAAAACCCTGTTCATATCTGATGAGGATATTGACTTGTCCGGGGCGCTTCGCTCTGCCGCCGCTGTTAGCTCATCAATTATGCTTGAAAGCTTCACATTCTCGGAAAGAAGCCTACTTGCTTCATTGAATTTTATCTGAGTTGTGTTATTTTCAAAATAAAGCTCAAGCTGTGCTAGTTCTCTTGACAGCTTATTTCTAATACTCGTGAGATAATAAGTCGCACCGGACACTGAAATAAAAGCTATAATCAATACAGTCGGAAATATTACAGACCTTTCTCCTCTTGTTTTTAAAACAGGCCTTCTATAATAGCTTTCGAGGAGGTTTACATCCTTTTTTTTGAGAGAATCCATATTTCAAGTTTCACCTTCCGATTAATCCGCCGATATTATATAGATAGTCCGAGGCACTGACAGAAGAGCTTCCCTTTTTACGCTCTATAATATTGTTAAAAATAAAAACCGGCGCTGTATTTATTCCCAGATCGCTGATAAAAGCCGCACATTCAGCCGCATAGCTGCTTTCAAGCCCGCATAAAAAAACGTCGCTGATTTCAAAGCCGTTTCTTTGTGATTTGTTAAACTGAATGATTGAGGAAATTTGAGAGGATATTTCCTGATAAAAATCGAGCGTGCCCTTTTCGGACAGCAGCCTGCCCTTCACAGAATAATAATATACATTTCCAGTGAAAAGATAAAGCGAAATTGCATTTTTGTCAACGACTGAAACTATATAGCTTTTTTCGTTAAGAACTCTCATCATTCTCATATATTTAACAATACAATTGGTCGAAATATCAATTGAGGATAAGCCTATTCCAGCCTCTTTGAAAAGCTCAATAAAGCTTCCCACAAAACTTTTCTCAACCGCATAGCAAAGAACAGATATGCTTTTCTCTCCCTCTTGCCTCCCAATAAACGAATAGTCAAACACAAGTTCCTTATCCCTTAGCTCATGCTCAGAAAATTCATTAGCGACGATAATATCAGTTCTCTTTTTCGACGTTAACGGTATGACAGCCTGCCGAGAATACACAAGACTGCTGTCAAGAATAAGTGCCGCTCTTTTTATCCGTGGGGAGGCTTGTCGTGACAGCTCAATAAGCGCCTGTGATACTGCGGTGCGGTCTGTTACAACACCGTTTATAACGCTCCCCTCCGAAAGCTCGGCAACTTTAACTGAGCTTACAAAAATGCTCTTGCCGCTGTGTTTTCCGAAAAGCAATATTATTTTGTCGTTTTGAAAGCATATTGTGGTCATCACAATCCTCCTACCCGATATTCTGATAAAGCGTAATAATCGGAAGCATAACAGCAAGCGCAATCACCCCGACAACCGCCGCCATAATGACAATCAGTGCCGGCTCAAGCATTGTAAGAAGCCACGAAGCCGCCTTTTCAGCCTCATATTCAAAATCTGCGGCGACCGCCTCAAGCATTCTGTCAAGACTTCCCGACTCTTGACCGATTGTTATAGAAAGCGAGAGCTTAACGTCAAAGCCGTCAATTGAAGCTATTGCGTCAGAAATTGTTTCTCCTCCCCTTAGCTTATCAACCGCTATGCCAAACTGGCCTTCAATATAAGAGTTTCCCACCGTCGGGCATGAAATCTGCATTGCGCTTGTAACAGGAAGTCCGCTTGAATAAAGCGAACCAAAGGTTTGTGCAAATCTTGCGGTATATATGATTTTGAATATCCGCCCGAATACAGGTATTCTTAGTTTCATTCTATCAATATAGTGCTGTGTTTTTTTATTTTTCAGCGCCGACTTAATTAGCACAAAAGTAACTGCCACCACGCTTAAAACAATATACCAGCGGCTGACGATAAAGTCGCTGAAGCCAATGACTATTCTTGTTATAAGCGGAAGCTCCACCCCCTCAAACAATCCAAAAAATCTAGGGAGTATCAGCGTGAAAATAACAAGCACGACAACCGTCATAAGAACAATTAGAAGCTTTGGATAAAGCGTCGCCGCTTTAATCCTGCTGTCCAGACGATGAGCCCGACGGTAATACTCCGCCATTTTAAGCAGTGAAAGGTCAAGCCTGCCGCTTTCTTCGCCCGACCGGCATATGTTGATAAAAAGTGGCGGAAATGCCTCGTTCTGATTTTCAAGCGTGCCAGAAAAAGAGCTTCCCGCGCCTAGTTCATTATAAACAGCAGTATAAAGCTCTCTGATTGGTTTTTTCACATCACGCGCAGCCATAATTTCGACCGCCCTGAGTATTGGCACTCCCGCTGAAATCATCGATGAAAGCTCCTGAGAAAAATCCGAAAGCTCAGAATTTTTCAATCTGAGCTTTCCCTTTACTTCCTCTGCCTTTTCATAATATTCCGTCAGTGAAAGCCTTTGTGATTTTAAAAGACCGATAAGCTCAAAATAACCTTCGGCACGAATTTTACCCTTTACCTTTCGTGACTTAGCGTCTAGTGCGGTATAGAAATATAAAGGCATGAGACACTCCTCAAAGCGCTATTTTTTCACGATAACAGCGTCGCCGCCAACGTTGATGGTTATTGTATATTCAGCGGTTTCATAAATTAGCCTTGTCACTTTTCCGCTTGATACTGTCGGGGTAACCGAAGTAATTTCACTTGAGTCTATTCCCGTCAGTTCGCTCACTTTTGATACTGTTACCGCCGCTACTGCCGCCGCATCCTTTTCGGATGAGGAGCCTGCTGTTACTGCATATTTTTCTGTTGCAAGCGTCTGTGCCGCAACATAAGCCGCCCTGGCATTTGCAATCTGCGTCTTTCCTCTTGCATCCTCAACAAAGCCAAGCATCGTCGGAATAGCCGCCGCCGCTAAAATCGCCAGTATTACAAGAACAACTATAATTTCAACGAGTGTAAATCCTTTTTTTGTTAATTTTTTATTCACAACTAATCCTCCAAAATTAATATTAACAGTGAAAATTGCCGTTTATCCTACAAATGATCCTATAATATATTCTTTCAGAGAAACTATTTTTTATTACCTCAGAATTTATTATATAATTATAAATTTTTTAGTAATATTTGTGTCTTTTTTATACTTTAATAATTGAAATATATTCTTTAAAAATATCAATAGTATTAATTAGTTGTAAAGCTGTTGTCAAGAAGTAAAATTTTCTTGTAAAGTATAAAACATCTTTAAGTTCATTTGTAAACGTGATATAATAGAAAGAGATAAAATGTACATATTTTTTCAACAGAGGGGTGATTACTTTGACGAGCTTTACAGAGAAAAACTACGACAAAATCAGCCTTGAGGATTTTTATGACGGCATGTTTGTGAATGCTGAGATTTATTATTATGTTAACGGGAAATACGTTCTTGCCTTTAAAAACTCCACTATAAACAGTTCAATTCTATCAAAGCTTAGGGGGCTTGAGAAGCTTTACGGCGGCTTATATGTTCTAAGCGGCGAAAGTCAAGGGTTTATTGAGTTGCTTTCCGCTCAGGCTGAAAAAAGGCAATATAACGAGCTTGTTGAAGAGCATGACAGGATAATAGGAGCAACCTGTTCGCTTTATGACGAAGCGTTAAAGACAAACAAGGTTGACCTAGAATCATCTGAAAAAATCGCAATCAATTTGAAAAACAACCTTTATACCGTGAAGGCGGCTAATATAATTCAGATTATTAGCGGTGTTCGAAACTCGGATCAATATCTTTTCAGTCACAGCAAAAACGTCGCCATTCTTAACGGTCTTATGGGGAAATGGATGGGGCTTTCAGATAATGATATTGAACGTCTGATAAAAATTGGGCTTTTGCATGATATCGGGAAAATACGAATGCCAAATGAAATTATCAACAAACCGGGAAAATTAACATCAGCGGAATTTGATATAATGAAAGTGCATCCGGTTTTTTCGCATGAAATGGCTAAAGCCTCCGGCGAATGTGACGAGGATATACTGCGGGCTATTAGAGGGCACCACGAAAAAACCAACGGAACAGGCTATCCCGACAGACTTCAAGCCAACGAGCTTAACCTTTTCACAAAAATAACAACCATTTCAGACATCTATGACGCTATGGTTGCAAAGCGTGTATATAAAGACGCTCACTCACCTTTTGAAATACTAAGTGAACTTTCACAGGATAAATTCTCAAATCTTGACACCTGTCTAATAAACATTTTCTTGAAGAATATGCCCTCAGAGCTTTCTGGGAAAAATGTGCTTCTCTCAGACGGGCGCACCGGCAAGATAGTTTATATCAACAGCAACAAGCTTGCTTTCCCCTTTGTTCAGGTCGAAAATGAAGTTATTGAAACTAGCGAAAAGCTCAAGTGCCTTTCCCTTGTCACCGTTTAACTTCTAAACAATTACATACTAATGAAGCCGCCACCGGATAAATGGTGACGGCTTTTATTATTGCATTTGTTTTCTAAACGTCAGGTATTCAAAAACACCGTTAACCTTCTCTGCGGCATATTTCTCGGTTACCTTCCCTTTTTTAATAAAGGCGCCGATTGAAGTGGCATTTTTCTTATAAACATTTCGTATGATTGTTTGTGTCATCGCCTTTCCAAGCCCAAGATGCTTATCTTTCACGCCCAAATATAGCATGACATAGTTTTTGCTTTTTAATCTTTTTAATAGGATATACAGAAGCTCTTTCAAACCAATTTTCCCGCAGAGTCTGTTTTTATAATCGGGTGAGCCAATAAAAAAGCCAACCGCTTCACCGTTTAGATAAGCCATTTTCACCATTGAAAAATCAAGAATGAACTTAAGACTTGAAAATAATTTTCTGAAATCCTCTTCTGAAATATATGAAAACACAGAAAAACCGCTGTATAAATCAATAATAAGTCCATAAACTTCTCCGACAACCTTGTCCCAGTCTTTTTTTTCGGGCGAGGATATTTCATACCCCTTTTTTATGAATTCATTATATCTGTTGTTAAATCTTTTGTTGTTCAAATCTGATTTAGAAAAACGCTCATATTTATTTGAGATGTACCTTTCATCAACTTCATAACCACTGCTTTCCCAGAGGTCTTTATAATAATCCTTATTGTACGGCTCTGAAAAATATGCTCTATCCTCAAATACATTCGCTTTCATGCGATATTTTATCCAGAAACTCGCATCAACAGGGCCGACAAGTATTTGTCTTCCTTGTTCAAATGCAAATTTTTCGGCACAGTCAAACAATAACTTTGCCGCTTGCTTATCATTTATGCACTCAAAAAATCCGATGTAAGCGCAATCCTTTTCGGGATAAACCGTAACCGCACACCGAGCGCATGGCTCGCCGTCCTGATAACATACAAAGCCCGTAAAGCTAAAATACTTACTGAGAATATGCTCAGCAGAAAGCAGCTGACGCTCTTCACGCTCGTTTTGCACAAGCTTTTTTTTATTGTACAAAAGCCGTGGAAGCAGCAGAAAATCATTAACAACCAAACCCTCGGCTATTTTAGTTTCAAGCATAATGTTAAACCTCGTTAATTTTAATGTACCCTGATTCACCGTCAATAGTGATTATATCACCTGTTTTTATATACTCAGTTGCATTTTTAATTCCCACAACAGCCGGAATTTTTAGCTCGCGTGAAATAATTGCCGTATGCGATAGCAGAGAGCCCTTTTCGCTTACAATTCCTTTTGCGTTTGCAAGCAAAAATACCCAGCCCGGATCGGTCATTCTTGTGATAATAATTTTATCCTTAACGCAAGGCGGATTGCTTATATCATCAATAACAACAGCCTCAGCCCTAGCTTTTCCGTTAGAACAGGGCGTGCCGTAAAGTATACCCTGAGAAAACTCCGACAGCGTTTGTGAATTCACGCTGATGTGTTTTTTGTCAAAAGCCCTGCCGTCAAAAATCAATCTTGAAAATGCGGGGAGTTTATCAAAAACCTCATAGCTGCGCTTTCTCTCAAAAACAATCCCTTTGAAATCAGATGCTTTGTCATACTCAAATATTTCGTCCTTTTTCAGCCAAAACACATCTGTTGGCGCTGATATCGCACCGTTTTGATACAACACCTCCCCCGCGCGTATAAACATCGCTCTCACCATTCCATAAATGCGTGTTCTGTTAAGCCGTGAAATTTCACGATTTTTTATTCCGAGAGTTGCCTTTTTAAAAAGCCTGCTTATTTTTCTTCTTGTTCTCATGCCGCATTGGAAAAGCAGTGCATCTGAAACGGATTTTCTTTCGACTGAAAGTGTTTTTTCCATTTCATGAAGTCTAGCACTGTCCGAAATGTATTCAATCACCTTTTTTAAAAGAGAAAGCGGAGAAGTTCGAAAGGTCGCCGTTTCGAGCTTAAGCTCCTCAGGCGAACGGTCGCCATAAAGCCGAATATAATCGCAAAACGCCTCGCAAAACTCTGTATCTCTCTTAAAATAATCTTTCAAGTCGCTTTCATTGCTTATTCTCTTTAGCTCATTTAAGCGACCTTCCGCCAGAATTGAAAGGTTTAGAAGTGAGCGAATCGGCTTTAGGCTCTCAATATTAGAAATTCCACTTATAAGCTCATTAGTTTCCCGCTCATATTCAAGCGGGTCTATTTTTTTCAGCGTCTTTTTTAGCATTCCTGTATATAAAAAAGCGTATAAATCATTTAAAAGTGTAACATCCCAGCTTTTTAAAACCATGTCGGAAATCTTTCCGTACATTTCCTTAATGCACGAAATATCGGCACTTTCTGAGAACTCACGTTCAAACAATTCAGAAACAGCAGTAAAATTAGCATTTAACCTCTTCATGTTTCGCTGAACATTCAAAGCCTCATAAAATGAATTATAATAAGTCATTGCCCGCGAAAAAACACTGAGCCCTTTGGCTTTTGATGAGTAGCTTTTTTCTGAAACGCCCATCATATCCTGCCATACGGGAATGATTTTTTTGCTAAACGGCAAAAATTCAATTAGAGAATACCAGTTGCTTATTTTATAATAAATGCGTCCGTTTGCGCTCCCGACCATATTTCTGAATACATCGTCGTATTGATTTGTCAGCTTTTTATTTTTTAAAACTCTGTCTGCCAAGCCCTTAAAGACGCCGTAATAAGCCTCCTCTACAAATGACACAGTCAGCGGAAGTGTTATTCCCGGATAGCTTTCAACAATATTGCTGTTGTCATAAATCAAGGGGGCTTTGCCGCTTAGTGAGGTAATCGGACGGCATTGAAGGATACTTATTTCCCCGCCGAATATTGAAAACTCAACATCAATTAGCTTGCCAAAAAGCCCTTCAAGCCTCTTGCAGATATTTATAAGCTCTAAAACCTCATCGTTATTTAAAAGAGGTGAATTTTCACTGCGTTCAAAATAAAATTTCTCATCCGTCCGATTATAATAATAGGCTGTTGTAGCAACACTTCCGCCGACAATACCGTCGCCTGCACCCTCACCTACAACAATTACTGTTTCGTTGAGAAGCCCCTGTGGATTTGCCGAAAACATAACGCCCGATTTTTCTGCCTTTGCCATTTTCTGAACAATGACACTCATTTTAATGCTTTCTATATCGCATCCGCTTTGCTTACAGTACTCTGCCGCCGAATCATTCCTAATTGAATTATAGCACTGCACCGCCCTATCGGCTATATCTTGACGTGAAACGTTAAGAAAGGTTGAAAACTGTCCAGCAAAGGAATAGTCGCTTGAATCCTCACAAAACGATGACGAGCGAACGGCATAAAGTGTGATATCATCTTCATTTACAAACTCAAGAAGTTCACGTTCAATATCAAAACTTGCTGTGACGAAATTATCAAAAGCGTTACTGTCTATACAAATAAGCTCGGGAACATTCAGCCCTTGCTCTCTCATGACAAACAGTCTTTCTGCTTTCTTTCCCACGTTTTTATTTTTATAGTTTTTTTCATTAATTATAATACTCATATTCGCCCCGCTAACAGATATACCGGTATTATCAACAGCATTGTTCCCTCTGTTATATAAGTATAGATTTCAACCCTTTTGACAAGCTGAAAGCTTTCAGGATTTTTCATAAATAAAGCAAACTGCCATGTCATCCAGCTGACGTTGATTAATAGCACCGCAAACCCAATCATATTAAGCCTGTAAACCAGCAGAAGGTTTGTTACAATGTCAACAAGTGTCATTATCATGACGAATTTCGTGGCTTTTTTATAGCCGAAAATCTTTGAGTATGTTGTGTACTCCGTTTCGTCCTTAGGGGCTCTTATCTTCCTTGAAACCTCCCAAATAAGTGCGGGGAAATACAAGGTCATTGCCACCAGAAAGGTTGTGAGCGAAAACGGATGAAGCTGATACTTGATACAGGCGAATGAAATGATATAAATGTTCATGACCATCTGAACTGGATTGTGAGTAATGAGTGCAAGTGGCAGACTGTTTTGTATTTTTGACTTTTTAAAAAACCACACCGACATTAGAAAGCCATACAGCATTAAAAAGGCATAGAAAGGCAGGTTGTTCATAAACACAGCATTTAGCACGGTCATTGCCGTGAGCATTATTACAAGGGCGACCATAAGGTCTTTTTTTTGAACCCTTCCACTTGGAAGAGGGCGGGTTGGAAAAAGCTTTTTGTCGCTTTCAAAGTCCTTGAAGTCGTCGGCAATACGCAGAAACATTAAAAAGCCGAATATAGAAAAGCTCCCCACAAGCTCCTGAATTCCAATGTTGAACTCAGTCACACCATAATTTAAAAGAAGTATAAAATATATCTCGCCAAACACGATTATGCCAAGAAGAAACCGTAACGCAAGCGGATACATTTCTTTAAAATAAATATGAAGCCGTTTAACCATATGCTTACCTCGTTATCTTATATTCGCCAAGCTTCTGTTTAGCGTTAGCAATCCTCAATAATCTGTATTGCTCCCGTTTCGCCGTTTATTGTTATTGTTGCGCCATCGTGAATAAGCTTGGTTGCATTTTCAGCACATACAACACATGGTATTCCATACTCTCGTGAAACAATTGCGGCATGACACAAAATGCCGCCGTACTCTGTTACAATTCCGTTTAATATAGCAAATTTACTCGTCCAGCCTGTGTCGGTAAATTTTGTGACAAGAATGTCACCCACCTGAAGTCTGTCAATTTGTTCAATATCAGCGATAACACGCGCCGTCCCCGTAACGCATCCGTTATTACAGCCGATACCGTGAAGTCCGTCTTTTTTTCTGTTAAAGACTTTCCCGTCGAAAACATGTCCGATTTCATTTTCACTTGTATAATTGCGAAATGAATTATAGTATTTCTTATTTCTTTCAATTATTTGCTCTGCTTGAGATTTTGTAATTTTTTGTTCGATTACATCCCTTACATCTCTTATTTTCAAAAACCAAATATCTTCTTGCTGTTTTAAAAACCCATCCAATACAAGCTGTTTTGAAAGGTGAATTGTATATACCCTGATGATATAATAGAACCTTGTTGAGATATCCCGAAACTCCTCCCGCCACCAAAGCATGCGGCGCATATCCTTAATGCTTTTTTTGATTTTATTAAATTTGCCCTTGCGTGTTTTTTTCTTGATTGCGTCAAGCTCACCCTCAAAGCTTTGGCGAAGCTTTTCTCTGTCGGCGGAGGGTGCACAGCTGTTGTCAAGCTTAGCAGCCTCCTTCAAATCATTGATTACTGTTTTTGTATCCTCACAATAGCATGGGAATGTCACATCAAGCTCTTTTTGAGAATGATAGCCGAATTTCTCAATATGCTCACGAAGCTTATCAATATAATAATCACTGCTTTTATTACTTAGCATTTCTTGAATTTCTTCAGTGCTGCTTTCACTCCAAAATTTAAAGGCTAATGGGTCATTTTGAATAGACCTGCTTATTTCCCACATATCATAAAATGGGAGAAGGTGCGAGATGTTGTTCAGCCCGCCTATCAGATGAAAATAACCGCCGCTTGTTGTGTGTTTGAGAATTTTCCCCTTGTACAGCGACTGATGAATAGTATTAATGAAAATCTGACGAAAATATATGCTTTCACTTTTTAAATAATCCTCAAAAACAAGTGTTTTCCAGATACTGCAGATTTCATCTTGTTTGTAACTGCTGTCCTTTTTGTCGTAATACATTTGGTATTTTTCAAGCAGACCGTCTTTTAGCGACTGAGCATTCTTATTGCGCTCACTCACAATTTTTTTCTGTGCGACAGCCATAATGATAATCCCGACAATTGACTTTAAGGTTACACCTGTGGTTACTCCATCACCGTCATAAGTAATTTTCACACCAAGCTCGCTGTCAAATTCACGCTCCTTATATCCTGGAACACGTGACATGGCGGCCTTTCCCACGCTGAGATTCCAATATGGTCTTCCATAAAACATATCGCCTAGCTTTTGCATTTGTGAGTCTTTTAGTATTTTTGATTCAACAAGAAAGCTTCTGAATTCACTTTCCCAGATATATTCATAAAGACTCCACATATAAGGCGTGCATACCGACGCTGAAACTCCGCCGTCCTTGAAATCTGCGGTGGTCCACTGATCTTTTATCTGGCCGTACATCACCTTTGTTATTGCTCTCGCCTGAAGAATATAAAGCGTTCCATCTTCAAATGCAAATTCAATATCACAGGGATAGCCGAAAAGCATTTGAATTTCGAGTGATTTTTGAGCGATTGTCTTGACTTCAGCCTCATCAAGCAAGTCATCATCAAAAGATGTGATTTTTTCATTATACCAATCAAAGCAGTAACGCTTCGCTTTGACCTTTCCACTAACAAGATTCTCTCCCTGTCCAGAGGTAGCCTCAATAACAATTTCCTTATCGTTTCCTGTAACTGGATTTATTGTGAAGGCAATTCCGCTTATTTCAGAATTCACCATCTCCTCAATGATTACAGCCATTCCAAGCTCATCTGCCGATATTGCGTTGCTTGCTAGATAAGAAAGAACCGTGTCTGAAAACACTGAACGAAAACATCCGACTACTGCTTTTGATATATCCTCAGTTCCAGAAACGTTGATGAATGTATTATATTGCCCCGCAAAGGAATAACCCCCTAGATCCTCTTTAATACCGCTGCTTCTCACCGCATATTTTTTTCCGGAATTGGTATTCATGGATATGATTTCAATAATCTCTTCTGAAAGCGTCAGACCTTCGGTCAGCTTGCCTATTTTGACGGAAATTTCACTGAATTTTTTTTCATTAAGCCCGCTTAAAAGCGCTTTGATTTCATGGCTTACTCCACATTCAAGCAGAGTTTCGTTAAAAACTGCGCAGCTAAGCACTATTCCGTCTGGAACATTAAACCCCTTTTCTTTCATGTGCGAAAGGAAAGCCGCTTTATTTCCGACTTGGTTTGTATCTAGTGTTTCACCTAGTGTAAAAAATTTCAAAACAATCTTCCCTCTTCATTCTAAAACATATTCTTTCTAAGCCTAGAAAAATACAAAAGCACGTTAATGACAACATGTGTGATTGCGCCGACAAAAACGTATAAAAAATACATCCACAACGGCATAGGATATACTAAGCATATGACCAATACACATCCGAAAATTGAATCTGCCTGATCAAAAAATATGAATAAAGCCTTGAAAAAACCTTTGCTCGTCTTACCAGGCGTGATGCTGAACCTTCGCTTTATAAAGCTGTTCGGCAATTCAAAAACAGCGTAAGCAAGACCAAGCAATGCGCCTATAACAAGATTATACAAGGGTGTGTTATCGTAATTTTCATATATAAAATTATGTGCCAGAAGATAGCCGCTTGTATCGCAGAGAAATCCCCACAGCAATGAGCATGTGACACCCAGCATGACCATTCCGAAAAAACCTTTCCAGGTTTTATTGTCGCCGAAAATTCTTCTGCCGTCAGACAGACAGCGAGCGCCATCTATCGGTTTTCTTAGAACATTAAGCACCGACAGCTTGCACCATACCATATTTAATACACCCGCAAATATCACCGGCATAAGTGTTATGTACATTTTCGAAATAATAATCATAATATAGCCTTCCGCTTTAAAATTAGTGTGATTGTATTAATTAGATATTAATAAAATACCGATATTAAATTAACGACTAATTATATCATAATAAACGATTTTTTGCAACTATAAAACTACTAAATTATGAAAGTTTATCCAGTCAGCGCGTTTCAATGTTGTGAAAGTAAAAAAATGCTGTCACCGAAACTAATCAGCAACAGCATTTTATTACTCTTTTATGATACTCTTGTCATTCCTTCATGAGCGATTTCAATTGACTCAATCGCAATTTCGGAAGCAGTCGCATTAAAATCAGGAGCTGAATACTTCATCGGCCATGCGTTAATAACCTGCCACGAAGCAGCGGGAGCCTCTTCCTCATCAAGAAGAGTTATGGTAATAGTTTTTCTTTCAACAGCGCCGTTTACACCTGTAATCATCCAATCATAAATTACTGTTGAATCAACAAGCCCCTGTTTCAATGTAATGTTTCCGTACTTTTTAAGTCCCGGAACCTTTAAAGGGGTGGTTACCATATCGCCTTCTCTGTATTCAATAACATCTATTGAAGCGTCAAAGCCTGTAACTTCGGAAAATCCGCCTGCGTCAAGACCGTCAATCTCAACTTTATATCTAAATCTGGTATTTGGGTAAGCCATTTTCTATACTCCTTCCGCTAATTATTCAGCACTGCCGGTTTTTTGTGTAATTCTAAAGATTACAAATTCAGCCGGCTTGACAGGTGCAACACCGATTACGCAGACAAGTCTTCCGTTGTCGATATCATCCTGGCTCATTGTGTTTCTGCCTATATTCACGAAGAACGCTTCATCGGTTGAAGTGCCGGCAAGTGAGCCGTTTCTCCACATTCCGGTGAGGAATACGCTGATTGTTCTCTGCACTCTGGTCCATAGTGCCTCGTCGTTTGGCTCAAATACTGCCCAGTTTGTGTTCGCCTTGATTGTTTCTTCAATAAAGATGAACAAACGACGGACGTTGACATACTTCCAGCTTGGGTCGCTTGAAACCGTTCTTGCGCCCCATACACGAATGCCCTGTCCCGGAAAAGCACGGATAAGATTGACGCCCTTGGGATTTAAAATATCCTGCTCGCCCTTGTTAAACTGACAATCAAGCCCGACACAAGCCCTGACAACTTCGTTAGCGGGAGCCTTGTGAACGCCTCTTGTATTGTCGCTTCTTGCAAATACGCCGATGATTGAGCCTGAAGGCGGAATAGCGATATTCTTCTTGTCAAGGGGGTCGAAAACCTGAAGCCACGGGTGATATAATGCTGCATAGCTGCTTGAGAAAATATCACGGTGAGCGATAATATCCTGAATTTTCTTTGCGTTTTTTGGAATATCCAAAACAGCAAAACGACTTCCAAGGTTCTCACAATGTGCGACAAGCGTCAGCTGAACGTTCGGGTCGGTTACGCCCGGAACAGCCATAATTGCAACCACGTCATTATCAAGGAAGGACTGAATTCCTGTTCTTTTTCCGGCACCGTTGTCAACGCCGATAAAATCACCCGCTGAAATGTCAGCTACTGAACCGTTGCTTCCGCCTGAAAACTCAACAGCAACAAATGATGCCTCTTCACTTCCAAGAGAAGCATAAGGCGTGACTATTGTCTTGCCGCTTTCTGAATATTCAGCACAAACAAGCTCTGACTTTGCCATTCTTTTTGATATGTAGTTTGCAGCTTCGATATTGAAAGAAACATTGTCATAAAATTCAACAATGTCGTCATACTTGATTTCAACTGAAATTTCACAGGTGCTGATCGTCTTTGTGGGGAGGATTTTGTCGTCTGTCACATCTGCTGTAAATTCGTTGACAAATGTGAGGACATTATCCTGATTCTTTTCAATCTTGTTAAGCTCTGTTGTTTCACCGTCAACAAAAACAATAATGTCACCAGGGTTAAAGCCTGCTGCATTCTTGACACGGTACTTCTTACTGCCGAGAGCTTCGAAAACCTGTGTCTTAGCCTTTGATGCAGGGGCAATTTTTATGCTGATGCTGTCGCCCCAAATTCCAGGGTTTTTTGCTGTAAAGCTTAAATCAGCAACCTTCGCCTTTGAACATTTTGCACTTGCCGGAGCAACACGTGAAACAAAGCAGCGTGCGCCGCCGTTTATAAAGAAATGCTCGACAGCATAAGCGAGAAAACGGTATTCACCGAATTCATTTTCTGAAAGAAAGCTTCCGTAGGTTCTCTTAAAATCAGCGAAATTAGTGACAAGCTGAGGCACACCCTCAACAGGGCCTCTCTCCGCTAATCCGATTAAGCCGGCTGTGCTGGTACCGACGCCTTCCATTGGCTTGCCACCGGATTCAAATTCTTCAACATATACACCAGGAGATAAATATTCTGCCATAAGATAGGTTTTTCGTTTAGACGAAAAACTCTTCCCCCTTTCGTTTTTTAAATCATTAAGATATTCCTAGTTCTTCAAATAATAATGTAATTATAGCCTTGTATTCTAAACAAAATTATAAACAACGCTATAATTAAGGGAAGAATTATTTATTTTTTTTATTTTTCGTCTTAGAATTTGAGGAGGCTTCACTCTCCCCTATATCATCTGAGCCGTTATCCTCATCGCCCTCGGTATCAAGTTCCAAAAGCGATTTATATATAATACCACTTTTTATATTATCATCAAGCTTGACCGCTTTTAGCCTTGCTAGCTTCAGCCGCCTTAAAAACCTGCATTCAAGAATCTTTTTATCATTGACCGCCCTTTCAAGAGCGGTAACATCCTCTTTATTCGCCCTCCCCTTTGAATTATCCTCTCGTAGAAGCCTCAGCTCTTCAGTATCCTTTTCAAGAGTAAGAAACGGTGCAGCTTCCATCGCTGTTTCTAATCCGTTTTGAGTCGTTCTTTGGCGCATTTCATCAAGCATACGGACTTCAGACACGTTCTTGCTAACCCGATATGCAAACGCACTTTCTGAAGGCTTTCGGCTGTTTGTCATATATTCGCCGAAATAGCTTGCCCTGCGTCTTTTCCGTGAGCCTCTCAAAACCTTCCTGTCACCGTCGAGAGAGGTGCTGTCATGCCTGCGCTTTGCGCTCATAGCAATTGTCATAATTCCGTTTTGGCTTGAGCCGACAGAAATATTGTTATACGAGCTGCTTATATTGACAAGCTCGCTCGGCTCAGCTTCGCTATTTTTATCCTCAGGGTGCGGCTCATAGCCGTGCATCGGTTTTTTTCCGGCTGAAAAGTCATCCATACCGGTATCGTGAAGCATACCCTCAGAGCTTGTCAGAGCTTTGTTCTCATCGCTTTTTCTGTAACCCTCATACTCCATAACAGCCTGCCTCACTCCTCATTAACGGGAAGATAATCGGAATATTCGCCTGCCTCAACACGTGTAAAAGCCTTCCCGCTCTTTTCAAACTCATTTTTCACCGCCGCAACAATATGCTTCATGCAAACAGGCTCATTGCTTGCCGCCGCAAGAAAAGCACTGTGAAGCGCAATGTTCTTGATATTGCTTCCCGACAGCTCGAAGTTGTCAACAAGATAGTCATAATCTATTTCACAAAGAGGCACTTTTGGCGGAAAAACTTTTTCCCATATAATACGACGCTCTTTCTTTTCGGGGAAGGGGAATTCTATCAAAAACTTCATACGGCGTTTAAACGCCTCATCAAAATTCTGAACGTAATTCGTCGCTAAAATTGCAGTGCCGTCATACTCCTCAAGCTTTTGGAGTAGGAAGGCGGCCTCCATATTGCTATATTTATCGTTGGAATCCTTCACCTCAGTACGCTTGCTAAAAAGCACGTCTGCCTCGTCAAAAAACAATATAACACGGCTTTTCTTTGCGCGGTCGAAAATTTCCTCAAGGTTTTTTTCTGTGTCGCCGATATATTTGCTTACAACAGCGGCGAGATTGACCTTATAAATCTCAAGTCCCAGCTCACCCGCCAAAACCTGTGCCGCCATTGTTTTTCCTGTTCCCGGCCGTCCGGTGAAAATAACCGATACTCCCCGTCCATAAGGAAGTCCCCCGCCAAAATTCCACTTGTCATAAACCGTATATCTATACCTAACCTGATCGCAAACTGCCTTAAGCCTTGCCTTTGTTTTATCGGGAAGCACAAGATCCTCCCACTTAAAAACGCTGTTAATTTTAACTGCCTTTTTCCCCATCGATGAATTAATCGACATATAGCAGCCTTTTTTTATATGCTCCTCAGTTACAGATAATCCGCCGGCACATATCGAGCTGTAACGCAGAGCCTTTCTGACGCCCCCCCTTGTTAAGCAAAACTCACCTGCTATTTCACCAAAGTCAATTTCATCACAAATATCATAGGATGAGCTTTCAGACAGCCAAATGCTTCGCTGCTCCTCAAGTGAAAGGGGTGGTATTTCAACGGTGAACACGTCGGCTTTTATGCTATCGCTGTCTATCGGCATTTCACTTATTACCGCCGCAAACCCAAGCTCATCAGCAAGATAGCTTACAAGCCGGCTGTCATCCTGCCTAGCGGAGTTAAAGCCGGTAACAACTGGATACAAGCCTAGTATAACAAGCTCGGTGCATAAGGCTTTCAAAAAATCAGCGTTTATTGCCGCCTGAAAGGGAAGGTCTATGACAGCAAAGCCCATGCTTGTCTTTTCTGTCGCTAGAGCAAGTGCGTTCCCTCTCCCCGAACCTGATAAGCCTGAAACATTGATAACAAGCGGTGCTTCGCCGCCTATCATTAATAGTCCCTGAGTTATTTTTTCAACAGCGTTTTCATATGACAAGGGCATATAATCAGAAGGCTTTTCTTTTTTTAGAGGTCTTATATAATTATGCTCAGAGAAAGCCTCGCCAAAGGCATAGCCGCATATCATATCCCTTACTCGCATTACGGCATTATAAACAGGTTCCACGCCGCAAAAAAAGCAGCTTAGTACGGATTCATTTAAAAAATACCCTGCATATTCACTTATACTGTCTGTTCCAAACAGCATATTGCAAAGCAGACCTGGAGTGACCGAGCCGCTTGGCTGTCCGCCCATTTTTGAAAGCGCCGTTGCTGAGCTTTTGCTCACCGCCGCACAAAGCCCTATCAGCAAAGACGCCCTTTCAAACAAGTCACAGTCAAACGCTTTGAAAATGCCAAACAGGTCACAGCCGTTAAAATCGCCATCCTGAACACTGTCTTTTTCAAGAACGGCAATAAGCCGCCTCAGTCCGCTCTCGGAATAGCCATTCTGTGCATATTCGTGTATATAATCCTCGGCAGTAGTAATAACCATCTTGATTCTATCGTTCATTTTTCACCTCGTCACAGTGCCGCAAAACAGGATAAATATTCTCTTCTTAGCCAGTCGCTCGGCGTTGCCCCCAGCTCACTGTCAATCAGCCTGCAATAGTCCTCATACCTGTTTTTAGCCTTGTCAGGCTTTCCCATCGCAAAATAACAAAGAATGATGCTAAGCACAATTTTCTCGGAATACGGGTCAATTAATAAGGCGTTTTTTAAAAAAACAAGCTCTCTGTCATACTCAGCATTCTCACGATAGTATTCAGCAAGCCTGATACAAGCCTCACTGTAACACCTGTCATAGTACTCTTTTTTGTTATTTGCCCACTCGCTGTCGATATTCTGAAGATATATGCCCCAGTAATTCTCAACGACTTTTTCATGTTTGAGAAGATCATCGAAATCACCGTTTTTTATCAGCTTACAAAACAACCCGATGTCACCAGAATCTTCTGACAGCATTGAAATATCAAGGCTGTAACGGCGGTTCTTATAAATAATGAAGCTGTCAAGCTCATAAGCCGCAAGCTCTTTTCTGATGTTGTAGAATATATTGTGGAGCATTGCGACAGCGTTGTTTGGCATTCCGAAAGGCCACAAAAGGTTTAACAGCGTATCCCTTTCCACCGGCTTTCCGCCTGTTTCAATCATATATGCCATTAGCTCTGCTGCTTTTTTTGTTCGCCACTGAAGTTCTTTTCCGCTGAAATTTATGATTATACAAAAATTCCCGAAGCGTCTTACCGAAAGCGGCTTTTCACTTTCGACTGACTCATCATGTATATTCTGGACAAGCTTTAAAACATCAAGCTCACGCTGATACAAAAACGGAAGAGCTATTTTATTTTCTCTAAGATAAAACAGTGCATTTCTTATATTCTCTGAGTAAAGCTCCGCATTATTATTAAAACGTAATAGTCCGTTATATAAGCTTCGGCAGGCACTATATTTATTTTCCTTTCCGAACATGCTGTCGGCTGAATTAAAACAGCTTTCCATCTTTTCATAATTCCCGCGGTAGTAATGATATTGTGCCAAAAATCCAAGTATTTCAGCATCATAAGGCACACCATAGGTATCAAGCATTTCACCGCAATAGCCCACAAGCTCAAACTCACCGTTATCAATTAGCCTGTTGCCGTACCGTTTTAAGATTTGTGCAGCACCCTCCGCTTTTCCGTTTTCACCGAGAACTGAAAAAGCCTCTGCATACATTTTTCTGTCAATATAATACTCTGCCGCATCGTCAGACAGCCTGCCCTTTTCCTCATGTGATAGACAAGCGCACAAAGC
Source organism: Bacillota bacterium (assembly GCA_023439835.1). Classification (GTDB taxonomy): domain Bacteria; phylum Bacillota; class Clostridia; order Oscillospirales; family Ruminococcaceae; genus SZUA-444. The sequence goes on from JAEXUW010000005.1 coordinate 87,122, forward strand.
CTGCTTTACACCAAGTGGATAAATGGGATAGTCAAACGAGCCTGCGTCACGTCTGACTAAAATTCCGTTAGCGACAAGAAAGCCTTGCTTTTCACCAGCATCTGAAATGGAAAAGGCATATCTGCACATATCACTTTCACACTTTTCAATAAAAGCGGTGCTTTTAATATACGCCACCAAATCTGCACTCATATCGCTCAAAACACTGTATTCAATATACTGTCTGAGAAATGATTTTTCGGCGACAGACCGCCAGCTAAGCTCCTTCACAAAAGGAAAGCCAGCAACGGTTTTTAATAGAATTGCAGTAAGTGCGGGCCAACCGTCTGTATAGTCATTTAACGATTTTACAGAATCTGACACAGCAGAGCCGTCGTTTAAAAACATACTGCGAATTTCACCGGTGGGAAGTAACAGGTCAACACACTCAGCGGTTTCATTAAGGTTGAAGGAGAGCGCATCTCTACCCTCTACCAAGCAGTCACCGTTTAAAATATGCCTGAGCATAAAATTCGGGATAGCTTGCCCCGCCGCTATAATACGATATTCGCCGAACGCCGCACCGTCAGTCAGTAGTCCTAAGACTTCCTCACCGCTTTGGCTGACCTTGTCAATATTGTCAAGCAAAAATGTTATTCCTCGCCCGCCGCTTTGCTTAACAACGTGTTTTACACATGCGATGGCATCCGCTTCTTGAACGCAAAAAGGCTCTTCATTCAATGCTTTGCTTAACGAAATATTAAGCAGTGCCGCAACATCCTCTGCGCTGTCGTTTTCACAAAATGACACAACAGCGGCTTTCCCAGCGTATTCCTTTGCGACCTGTGCGAGGAAAACAGTTTTCCCAAAGCCCGCACAAGCATGAAGAAGAATCAGTGAGCAGTCTTGTATGCTCTTGATTTTCCTCTGGACAAAGCCGTCTTTAGGTGTGCTTAGCTGAAATCGGCTTTTTGGAAATATGTATTTGTCGGTCATCATCAGTCGCAGCCCATCGCCTCAAGAATTGCATCGTCGGTGGCAGTCGGCTCAAGCCCCATTGCGTTTAAAATATCTGCCTTGTCCGAAGCATCCTTTATGTATTTCAGTCGCTTTTCTGAAATCTTTCTAAACAGCACATCATTGTCAGGTTGAGTTTCGGCATCGCCTATTTCTGGCATATCTATTCCCAAACGTGCCAAAGCAATATTCTTAGCCTCCGCCTGAGTAACATTTTCTGCCACGCCCTCACCGCTTGCTATCCCCTGTGCCTTTCCGTCAAGCTCAGAAAGAAAATCAGCGATAATCTTTTGTTTCATAACATCTTTATCTTGCTCGTGTTTCTTTTCCTCAACCTTTTGGCTTATCTTTGAAGCGTGCTTTCCTATTGCGGACAAGGTTTTCACAACCAAGCCGGCAATCTGAAAGCCTGCGCCTTTTCCCAGCTTGAGAAGACCGCCGGCTAGAGAGCCTAAGCCTGCCGCCATTTCGATTCCGCCGTATTTTGCTGATCTTCCGGCTTCAGCCCCTTTAAGTCCAGCATTTGAGGAAGCCTGTGCGGCGGCATACTTTCGTGCCTTAGCACTTGCGCGAAGCTTTCTTGCCTGCATTAGCTCCTGCGCCTTTGCTTTCTTTTCATCATCGGTGGAAGCAGCCTGAAGCTCGTTCTTTTTTTCGTCGACTTTGCTCTTTGAATCCGCCATGTCAGCGTCAGAAACATTTGAGGACATTCCCGAAAGATCACTTTGCGCCTTTGAGTAGTTTTTGCTTTTTGTCGCATTACCCATAAGTCCAGTAAATGAGCCGATTAGCCCAAGCCCCGATGAAGCAAAACCCAAGCCGCCAGTAATATCATCATTGTGATCCTTGCCGCCAGCATTTGCAAGACCGCATATTCCGCCAGCAAGCCCAGTGAACGAGCCTAAAGTGCCAAAAACATTGCTTGCAACGTCCCAGCCTGAAGCATTCGATTCAATCCTGTTGCCCTTCTTTTTATTATCGCTATGCCCTTTTGATGCCTTTCCAAGATTATAAATGCTGAAAAGCGAGCCTATGCCGCCAGTTACCGTCGAGGCAATTGAGCCATAGTTGTCTGCCTTTTTATCCTCATCTTCCTTACCCTCATTTGAGATGTCAAGTGAGTCACCGCCGACTTCCACAAGGTCACTTAGGCCTTCGAATGCCCAGCCGCCATAATCCATTGCGGAATCAAAAACCTCGCCCGCCTTGCTTCTTTGACCGCCGCCGGCTCCGCCTGAACCGCCCGATCCGCCTGAACCGCCCGATCCGCCTGAACCGCCTGAACCTCCGCTATGACCAGGGTTTAATAAATCCGATACCTCCTGGTCCTCGCGTTCTTTTCTCGCCTTATGCTCGTCTACAAAAATCCTCTTTAGCTTTTTGCCTCGAGTTTCAGCGGGCGCACTTGAAGAGGAAGGCGCACTCGGCGGCTGAGGAGGGGGAGTAGTAGGCTGGGGCGGAATAGCCTGAGAAGCCTGACCCGTGCTTGATGAAGCCACACTCTGCTGCGCTTGAGCATCCTGAGGCGGCTGCGGTGCAGAAGTCTGTGGCATAGGAGGAAGCGACGTATCAGTCTGTGATGATGCAGCGACAGGAGTTCCCGAAACGGGTGCCTGTGCGTCATCGTCATCATCGGGCTGTACAGGTGCCGTACCGCTTGTATCAGTTGGCGCAACCGCCGTATCCTGAACTTGTGTGGTTGTATCTGTATTGGGCATAACAAAAACCTCCCTTCTAGATTTTATTGAATAATGTCAAGCTCTTGCGCTAAGAGGATTTCGGCAGTTATTTCCCCCGAAACAACAGGATATAAAATTTTCATTGCGTTTATTACGGTTGCGGTTATTATATCAAGAGTTGTGCCTAGAATAGCCGTTACCGCTGAAACCTCTGTGTTTCTGTCAAATACAAATGCGTGATTATAAAAAATCTGCCCTGCCTCATAAAAAATCCCGATATTGCCGAGTGTCAAAAACTCATTTAGCTTCATGATAATTTTCTCAAGTCCGCCTATCTTGCTTTCTTCAACACCAGTGAACATCGATGTCATAATCTGCATCTGGTCAGTGTTTTCAATTAAATGCTCAATCGTGAATTGAATATCCACCATATCGCCTTTAACCGGTGAATGAAGAGTAAGCACAAGCGACGGCTTTCCCTCAAGCTCCTCAATATCTGCTGACAAAACCTTTTGACTGAAAATATTTTTCAGCAATTCAAGATATTCGATTTCCCATTTTTCAGACATAAACGCATCTCCTTATCATTGGCCGAGATAGCCAAAATCGTTATTTGTGAGAACTTTTCCGTACTTGAAAAAATTCAGCTTTATTGATTCGACAATGTGACAGTTCTTCAGCCCGCCGCCTTCAGCAGCGGCAAGATACGCCGCATTCGTCAAAATCTCCTTAATATTACTCCCCGAAAGCTCAAACTTATCCGCAAAGAATTCAAAATCAATGCTTTCATCGAGTGCCGCTGTCACAGGCAAAACCTTTTTCCAAATCTCAAGCCTAACCTGCTCAGTGGGGAAAACAAAGTTTATCATAAACTTTATACGTCGCTTAAACGCATCGTCAATATTGTTGACATAGTTTGTGGCAAGAATTGTTATTCCCTCATAATCCTCAAGCTTCTGTAAAAGGTGTGCGGTGTCGGCATTCGCATAGCGGTCGTTTGAATCCTTCACCTCTGAACGCTTTGCAAACATTGAGTCTGCTTCGTCAAAGAAAAGCATGGCATTAATGTTTCTTGCTTTTCTAAACAGATTTGAAATGTTCTTTTGAGTCTCTCCGATATACTTGCTGACAAGCTGGGATAAATCAATTCGGTATAAATCAAGCCCCAGCTCATTCGCCATGACCTGAACCGCCATTGTTTTCCCCGTTCCGGGTGAGCCATAAAACAAAGCGCACAGCCCCCGCCCATAAGGCGTTTTTTTATGAAATCCCCATTCCTCTCCGACCTTGCCCCGATATTTAACCTGATTGCAAAGCATCATCATCTGTCGCTTTTGCTCGTCGCTCACCACAAGATCGTCCCAAGTGAAAACGGCGTTAATCAGTGTCGCATATCTTCCAAGCTGGTTGACTGAATGTAACCGCACGCTCTTTCTGAGTATTTCAGCGTCAATCGCTTTATTTTCAAAGCCCGCTAAATACGCTGATGAATCAAGAACAGACCGTATAGCCTTTGGAGAAAGTATATACTGATTCGCACAGATTTCAAGATTCACATCATTTGAAAACTCCAGACCTGCTGACCACACATTCCAAAAACGCATTCTTTCATTCGCCGTCAGCATGGGCATTTCTATCCCCATGAAAGAAACAGAGGTTTCACTAAAAACAGTTTCTTTTTCCTTTGAAGCCCAAAAAGCAAACGGATAATTTGAAGATATATACTCCGCAATAAACTTTAGGCGGACTTCAAAATCACTTTCGCTCTTTTTATCCTCCTCGTCCTCGCTGATGTCCTCATTTCGGTCAAGAAGAAAGCATGGAACGGCGCCAAGAAAGAAAAATTCCGCACGTATATAATCCAAAGCCTGAGTCAGCTTTATTATTTGAAGAGAGGCTATCAGCCGGCGGACATCAATCACAATCAAAGGCAACCCTGCTTTAGAAGCGCAAAGACTCGCCATATACCGTCTGCCTATTCCGGTGGGGCCGTATATATTCAAAATGCTGCATTTTTTGTCACAAGCTGTGAAATTGGTTTTAAAATAATCTATTGCAAGGCTAAAGCTATCCTCGCGTACAGGGATGAAGCTATCTGATTTGTCCGCTGATACGGTTTCGGCAAAAGCTTCAAGCGAACTGTCCATTTTGTTGTTCCCCAGAATGTATGCTGCCGCCCGCCGTCGCATAATAAGCCTTTCGGCAGCCTCGCCCTTCTTTTTAACCTCACCGTTATCTTCAAGAATAAACCTGCAAAGCCTGCTTGCTCCGCCTAAAAGGTCTGCACCGTTTATAGTGCTGTCGCTGAATAAAAACTGATAGAGCTTTATTCCAAGCCATTTTGTGGGAAGATAGTCAGCTGCGTTATTGTGAAGATATGCGAATATCCCCTCATATTTTCTGTCATAGACAACTGAGAATGCCAAGAGCATCACAAACCTTTCAAAGCTGTTAAGCTCAAGCTTAATGCAAAGCGCCTCGAAGGGCGGAACAAAGCCGCCCTTAACACTCCTTCTTCTGCGGCTTTCAATGTGAAAAAACGCATTCTCAAACTGTTCTTTCGCTATTGGGGACAGCTCACTTTCCTCTTCTGAAAGAGCTTTCGAGCCAAGACTCGACAATATATCAGCCGATGAAACCGAAAAGCCCCTTAACATTCCACTATAAACACCCTGTGGAATATCACCGCCGCTCAAGCCTTTTGCCGCACAGGTTATCAAAAGACACAAATCAAGAAAACGAAACATATCTTTAAGATAATCGCTGTTGCTCTTGTACGGCTTTAAAAGCTCGGCTTTCGAAAAAAACGAACTGTATAAGTCACCTATCTGCATTATTTCACATCCCTTCCGCCACTTAGGCTTTTAACCGAAATATCTGAAAATCAGCATTGAAGTGTCCGCATTCAAGGCAGCGCCCCGCCTGAATCTTTCAAGTGCATCCTCCAAGGTATCGATAATCTCCTTTAGGTCATAGTGCTTTTTTGCTATGTAGGAAATACCCTCCTGAACATACGCTGTTGTGAATTCCATGCCGTTTATGTCGCACATTTGAGGAACGCCCTTTGACATGAGCATAACGGTATCCCCCTGTGACAGACTTACACTTTCCTGTGAGAAGGTTACATTCGGCATTTCACCGATATTAAACTGCGGGGGTGAGCTTTCAAAAGCAAAATCCTGACCGGTCTTTTTTAACAGAACAGGCGGCATACCAGCATTAACATATTTCATGACACCGTTTTTAAGGTCAATTTGTGCAATGATAGTTTCAACAGAAAGCTCCTTCGTATTGCTTCCAAAGCCGCAAAGCTGATTGTTTGTTTCCATTGCAATTCTGTAAGGCTGATAACCCATACGGGCGAAACATCGAATATTTGTTGCGGCTAGTGTTGAGAAAAGCATTGAAGCCAGCCCTGTTCCCGAAGACTCGCCAACCACAAGAAATAAATGCGATTTGTCAGAAAGAAAACAGTCACAAAAGCTGCTCTTGTTAAAAATAGTATTCTTCATGCTGGCATAAACGTCAAAATCAGTCCTGTCAGGGAATGCCGGATAGGAAAAGCTTGAGAGTGATGCCCTTATCTGTTCAGAAACGTCAAGGTCGGCACGCATTCTTTCCTTTTCGGCTGTTGTCTTTTTAAGGTTGACGGTATAATCCATAATTGCTTTTGCCATACTGTTAAAATCGTCTGCCATCTGCTCAATCTCGTCACCGGTTTTTATTGAGTTAACCGGTTTATAATTAAGCTCTGAACCGCCGAGAACGAATTCGTTCATATTAACAGAAAGCTCTTTAACCGGCTTTATTACGCTTTTTGAAATGTATATAAGAAAAATTACAGCGAATGCCGCTATCAAAGCAACAATCAGCGAAACCATGGTCAGTGTATCCTTTTGAATGTTCTTGATTAGCGTCTTCATATCAATATCAATTCCAACCCAGCCGATGACATCTCCGTCATCTGCGGTCAGGGGCACATAGCATGACAAAAGCCAACCGAAATCAGACATTGTGATGACATCTCTTTGAATTATTTCATTGCTGTAATAAAGCTGCTTGCATATTTCATAAATATCCCCGACCTCGTCAGCACCGCTGTATGAGCCCAGAGATGAAAAATTCTCCGCATCCTCTCCATCTACCATTACGTCAAAAACATATCTTGCGTCGTTTATCATATTTCCGTCATCATCAAACACAGGCATTGATATATAAAGGTACTTCAGGTTGAAATTCTGTTTGATAAGACTTAACGATTTTTCGGTGCTAAAATACTGCTGGTCGGCGCCTTTTGTCAGCCATGTATCGAAATTATTTGTATCAACGGTTTCCGCCGCAAGCTTTCCCGCGCTGACAGCGATACCGCTATACTCCTTAATGACCTTATTGTAGCTTATTTTATATGTCGCAAAGCCAAGCGCCACAACAACAAGAACAAGCATAACAAGAAACATCAGCATTATTTTGACACTTAAACTGTGTCGCCGTATCTTTTTTTCCATCATGACACCTCATCAGCCATTTTTATATTAAACATAATGCAAGCAGGACTGCACAGCGTATTGTATTATCACCATACCTCAATATTGGTTCTTTCGGCGCTTTTTTCATCGCCCAAAATACAGCTGTCACACAAAAAGAGATATTCCTTAGCGGCAGAGTCATCGCGGTCAGATTTCAAAATCTCAATGAAATAAGACCTCGCCTGATCATATTTCTTGTTTTGGAATAACCGCACCCCTGTTTCAAAGAACATTTTGCCTCTTCTCTTGCTGTTTTTTTGCCCAATCAGGTCACCGTCAAACACATCATAAAGCGCCTCGCTTTGATTGCTTTTTGAAAAAATTATATTCCCAAGACAGCGGCTGTTGAATTTTGAAAAGAACCCCGGAATTCTCTCGGCAACGCTTTCGGTAATAAGAATATGAGCGCCGTATTTCGGGGCGACCAACTGAAGATAGCGTGCTAGGTCGGTACACTCAGAAACCGTCAGAGGAGTGATATAGTCACCGTAACCGACAGGACTTGTATAAACAAGCCCATAGCTTATTCCGACGGAAAAATTACTAAAATCAAAAAACTCATTTTTATTTTTTGAAATATGCTGACACATTGTTATCGCACTAAGCAAAGCACCCTCACAGCTTTCCTCAAAGACAACAGAGAAGCCGCTGTCGGATATTTGAGCAAAACGCCCCTTGTTCTCATCCACCGCCGGCCCTATGTAGCGCAGCATATCGTTTATGTAAGGAAAAATCTCAGCATCTGACATTCTCATTATCAGGCTTGAAAAAGGCTCTGAGTTAGCGTTTAGCACAGCCGCCATAACCTGTGACTGACGGTCGGTTTTCCTTTTCGCCGGAATATGAAAATCAGAGACATTCGCCCTGCTTTGAGCGGATTCATTTCTCAGCTCGCTTTCTTTTCGCTTTAGTAGCATAAGGGACTTCCTTTCGTTATATAGATAAGTGCAGAAGACAGCACTGATTATTCAAGCATAATACTACGGGACCATAATGTTTGTTGTGCCGGGGTTAATAATTTGAATTACTCCGCCCCAGTTGCACATGAGCTTGCAGGAATTATTAAGAGCGGGGGCGCCCGCAACAAGCACTGTCGGACTTCCCGGAATCCATGGTGCTGTTGTCATAGGCACACAGGGGCATGGGGTGAGAACGCCAAGCGCCGCCGCAGTTGCCGCGGCAACCATCGGATTTGCAAGCGAGGTGCACATTCCAAACGGCATAATATTAACCATGGGCTTATTGTCCATTATATTGGCGATAGGCATTGAGGTCAGAACCTTATTCATTGGAAGAACATTAAACACCGAAGGGGCAGCCCCAAAAGAACACATCAGCTGAGCGCCGCCGCATACTGCCATTCCCATAACAACTCTCCTTATCCTGCTTTAATTCTGATTTTCTGTCAGATTGATTTGCGTCCTTCTGCCTGACGGTATTTCAGCGGCAACAGAAATTTCCTTGCTTTTAGTCGCCATACAAATATATTCACATGACTCTTTGAAGGTGTTTCTTATCGGTATGAAAAATTTTCCTTCACCGTCAGCGACCGCTTCGTTAACAGGAATAATAAGGGTACCGATTTTTGGATAGCTATTTTTAAGCGGCTCAGAAAGCCTATAAAAGCTTCTTTCCTTGTTTTCCGTGCCTGAAACCCTTATAAATTCCTCTTTTTTATCAGGGGAAATTATTCTGAAAAGCTTACCCTCTGCCTCAAAGCCGTCGGTATGATATATTCCGATTTCCGCTCCGCCCTTTTTTACATCGCTCAGAAGCTTGAATGCCGCAGTTTTATCGCTTGAATACACTCTCACCAAGGCATTGAGCTCGGCAGTGCCCTCAATACAGGTTGTTCCCGACGGAATAGGATAGGAGCTGTTCGGCGTGAGGCGTATTTTCAGCATTGCTGGCTTTCCCGTTTTTACGACACAACTGCATTCTGACTGATTATAGGTACCCCCGCTGGCTTTAACAATGTATTCGCCGTCCGAAAGATTCAAAAACACATTCCAACCCTCAGTTTTCTTTATTGGCGGCTTTTCATTTTCTATCCAAACCCGCGCATTGCTTCCGCAAACAGGCTGACCGGTGAAATCGTCAATTACCGTCACAACAAGTGATACCGTTCTCACATTTCTTGATGTGCAAACCCCAAGTGTGTCCATTTTGAAGCTTCCTTTCCTGTTTATAATTCGGCTTGATTAATCCTCACGCTTAATTTCTGTTGCGGTAAAATCAGCCTCGACCACTCTAGTTACGTCGCTTACAGTGAGCGATTCAATCTCGACGGGATAAACCTTATAAAAAAGCGAGAGCTTGTATGGAACCTCAGGAACATTCCAAAGGCGCATTTTTTCATCGTTCTCATAATCCTGAAATTCGATTCTCGGCGGAAAGCGCATTGATGCCGCCGCACTCAAAATATCACCTTTTAATACAGTTCTGCCCGCCATGAGCTGAATAACCCTACCGATGAGCTTAGCCTCTTCAAAAGAGCGGAATTTTATATCGCTTGATGAATATGCGGTAATCATATAATATAAATCAATATAGGTTGATGGATTGCGCTGCTTTCCCGTTCCAATTGATATTTTATCGGTCGGAACAATATCCATATTTCGCTTTATATCATAAAGATTAACCCCAAGCACAATGTCTCCCCGGTCACTCGGATGGCACATTCCAATGCTTTCGCCGTTTGGAATAAGGTCAGGCACTGTGCCTTCCTTGAGAATTTTAATTATCGCTTCGCTTATATCCGAAATAATATTATAATTTGCCATATATCCGTTCCTCCGTCTTTTTTAAGCCGCAGAATTTTCGCCCTCGTCAGACACTGGTGGCAAAGAAGTGTCAAAAAGCACTTTCCCCGCCTCATCATACATTACTCCTTGCCCGAAATAGCTTCCCATTCTAAACTGACCTATGTACTTGAGTGCGCCGCTTTCATAAAACTCACGCCCCTCGCCATCATGCTTTCCCATATAAAAGCCGCCGTCATAAATAAGTACGCCGCTCAAACCGAATTCCTTGCCGTTGCCGTTATACTCGTCAGCATAGAACTCACCGTCATATATAAGCAGTCCGTTCTCGGCATTATAAAGCTTGCCCTTGCCGCTATATTTTCCGGCATAGAATTCACCGTCATATACAAGCTTTCCTGTTGCGGTGTTATAAAGCTTGCCTTTTCCCGAAAAATCGCCCTTGTCAAACTCGCCGTCATAGAAAACTATACCGTTATCCGAGTTGTACATCTTTCCTTTTCCGCTGTAATCACCGGCGTCAAAGCCACCGTCATATAAAAGCTTTCCGGTATCAGGATCATAAAGCTTGCCTGTGCCGCTGTAAAGCTTCATGTCAAATTCACCGTCATATAGAAGCTTGCCTGTGAACAAATCATAGAGCTTGCCTGTGCCGCTGAAAGCACCGTTGTCGAAATTACCCTCATAGATAAGCGCACCGCTTTCTTCGTCATAAAGCTTGCCCTCGCCTTGATAAACTCCGTCGGCAATATACCCGACATAGACAATCTTTCCGCTTTCGCCTAGAACAGTGGTCAGCCCGCTCACAATATTCCCCTCGCCAAGCTCACCCTGTGCGGTTACGTTTCCGTATTCGTCATAAAAGGTTCCCTGCCCTTGAAATTTCCCCATTAAGAAATTCCCGTCATAATATATACGGCCTTTTAAATATAGCCTTCCCGCCCCGTCATACTTGCCGGCGGTGAGCATACCGTCATAAACAAGCACACCCTTTTCATAAAGCTTTCCCACGCCGTTATACATATCATTCTTAAACTCACCCTCATAAATAAGAGAGCTGTCTTTATCGCTGTAAAGTCTTCCGATTCCATCATAAAGCCCATTTAGAAAACCGCCTGAATAAAGCAGAGCGTTCTTTTCTTTAGCAGTATATAAATTCCCTGTTCCGTTATAGCTCCCGTTTGAAAAGCTCCCCTCATAAATCAGCGCACCTGACTTATTGTCATAAAGCTTGCCATTCCCCTCAAATACTCCTGCTGAAAAGCTTCCCTTATATCGGATATTCCCGCTTTCATAGTATTCAACACCCTCGCCCTCGAACTTGTTGTCAAGGAAAGTCCCGTTATATCTTAGCGTGCCGTCATCATAATACAGCTTGCCCTGTCCCGAATACTTATTGGCAACAAAATTTCCGACATAAACAAGGTTTCCTTCCATATCATAAAGAGTGCCGGCGCCCTCTACTCTTCCTTCAACTAGACGCCCTTGAAAAACTAATAAATCCTTATCACTGCTATTATATAGCTTAACTTTCCCTGAATAGCCCACCACGCTTGTGCTGTGAAGCCACATCGACTTTGTGAAATATTTGCTGACAAGCCACGGATGAACGAATTTAATTATGAGCGCTGTTCCAATCAGCGCCACGAGAATCAACGCATAAATAAGCTTTTTTGCGACATACCTGTCGCCGACTATATAATACTGCTTTACTGAGCTTGGCTTTGCAGTAATGCCTTTGACGTTGGTTTTAACGTCTGACGCTACCTTGCTTGCTATGTTCTGCGGATTGATTTTCCGCCAGATCTTTCGAAAGAACATCATTATCGGCGCAAGGAACACGCGCTGACTTTTTCTTAAAAAGAGCTTTACTGCCGACAAAAAATTAAAATTCATCTTCTCACCCGACTATTGTTTATAGGTTGTATCAACTGTACCGATGCTGTCAAAGGTTTTGCCACCGCCATCGGCTTTTGCGCCGTCGATTGTATAAATCAGATATGCCAGCGCCGCAATAATAAATCCCGCCATGACAACCTTTTTCATGAACGAAAAAAATGCTTTCATTTTATCCCAAAGCTTAAACCAAACCGAATTAGGCTCCTCAAGCTCATCCTTTGGGATATTACCGATAGCGGTCATCATTTCATGATAAGCGCTGTAAATCTCAATCATGTCCTCTTCAAGAAGAGCGGGAAGATTTCTGAAAAACGCCACCATCACCTCTGGCACCTTTCTTTCAATCTCATAGGAAAAAAGCTCAGTCAAAACAGTGCTGATACTGTTCATTGCATCCTCATGAGAGCAAGGGGCTATATCGCTGATATCATTAACAGGGTAATTAAAGCTGACAGAAAGGTCATTCTCAACAACAATATTTTCAAAGCAAAAGCATCTGCAAAGAAAAAAGTCGGGTATTTCCTGTAAAACAACCCTTTCAAGAAGCTTTCTTCCGATTTCAAGCCGTTCATTAATCGTGAGGCTTTCATTAGCGGTTTTATTCCTGAGAGAGATTCCCTGAGTATAGCGCATAACGACGCAAAGCTTATCTTCAAACAAGAAATATTCTATGTAATCGGTGAATGCTTTTATTTTGTCTATATCCGCAAGAAAGCTTATTACAGAGGGGAACAGCTTCTTATTCTTTATCGCCAATACCGAGAAAAACCCGCCTTTGTTTTCATTTTTACAAATATAATAATCATATTCGATTGCTCGTTCCTTAACGCAGGTGACTTTATAATCATTTTCAAAGGTCTGTAAAAGCAAGGCTAAGCCCCCCTCCTCAATAATTTAGCGTGGAATTATTCACGTACTACCACCATAATAGATGCTTTAATGTCAGGATATGCGGCGCTTCGTGCTATTACCTCATAGACACCCTCAGTGTTCGGTGCCGCATAAAGCCCGTTTGAGTCGATTTCGCCGCCGTTTTCAGACGCAACAGACCATATTACTGCCTTATTAGTCATGTTGGAACAGACGGTTTCAAGATATCTGCTTTCACGTGGTTTTAGTACAAGTGAATTCGGCTTAATTGAAAGGCGCATACTGCTTTTTTCAGAAACAGCCTCCTCAACATCACGTATAGCAGTCCACTTCACATCGACAAAATCTGCAACAGTGGTTGCTTTTGACATGACGGCAATAACAAAGCTGCCCTTTGTTGGGTTAAGCTTTGCCGCAACATCAAACTGGGGAACATCATCCTTAAACACTGAAGGTGAGCCATAAACAATAGAATTGTCTGAAGCGAGAAGCCCCAGCACTATGGTAACGCTGCCAAGTCCAAGCCCGTGAATGATTTCATCAGAAACGGCAGTTTTGTTTTTATAGCTTCCCGAATCAAGATTGATGCGGCATACTCCGCTTGCTATTTCATTCTGAATCCCTGTTGCGTTGCAAGCAATATCTTTTCCTAATGAGCTGCCTTCGGTGGCATTATCAGAGTTGCCGCAATTCATTTTGTCCATTGCGCTGAGCAGCATCTGCCCTGAAATATATTGTCTAAACGGTACGTTTTCTATGCTTTCAATTATTATTGAGCCGACAGCGTTGATGAGGTGTATTCTCGCAAGATAAAGGCGCTGGCCCAGCGTGCTTCTAAGAAGCGAATCCATTCCCTGTCTGAAGCAGCTTTGTTTTACCTCCTGCGCAATATCATTGTCAGTTATATTTGTAATATTTTTGCCGCTGATTTCGCCCTGTGCCGGCTTTTTATCATAAGACAGTGTGAAGGTAGCGGGGTCAATAACTGCAACCCCCTCTGTTCCCACAACATCAGTCGCCGAAAGCTCATAATCAAGAGTGTATTTTCCAGTTTTTTCAAATAGCATTTCATCAAAGGAAATTCTTAAAATAGAGCTGTTTTCAGCTGTTTCATTAAGACAAATAAGCTGAACATCATATGAAAAGGCGGCATACCTTTTTGTGTAGGATTCAATCTCCACTCTAAGTGTGAACCGTCCGTCAGGGCGTACATATCTGGGAAGAACCTGTCTTATACGAATGTTGCCGTCCCAAAAAACAGTCTTTCGCCCCTCAAAAAGATCGTCGCTCGACAAAACCTCATCATCAGGCTCGGCAGACGTAAGATAAAGGCTGTACGCTTCTTTTACAGTATCATATACCTGCTTAGTCGAATCCGCCGCCGCAATATTATGCGCCTCGCCTTTTTCATTCTCACTGTATTCAATGCAAAGATACACATATGCATTGCTACTATTGCTCAGTGCGGAATCATACCCGCTTATCAGCGACAGCTTCTTTGTAACAGGGGTATCGACAACTATTTCTCTTCCCGTGCTGTCAAATGCCATTCCGCTTTCAAGAGAAAGAGTTTGGTCATCAAGGCGAACAACGTTCATTCCCGCTACCACGCCGATCCCGTGAAGAAGTCTGTTCGCCAGACGTCTTTTGTCATTCATATACTTCTGCTCTGCGTTGAAATCCTCAACGCTTAGTAGCTTGCCATAAAAATATTTGTTCCTCTCAAACGGATAAAGCTTAGTGTTCTTCATGCTTTTCTTCCTCCTGCAGCTGATGTTGAATAATGGAAAGGGTTAGCTTGGATTTGCCGTCTAGTGCCGCCTGTCTGTATTGCCCCAGCACACTGTTAATGCCGATATATGAGAAATTGTTCAGGAATATGTAGGGGTCTAAAAGCACCAGCTTAATCTCCATCGTTACCGGCTTCATTTCCTCAGCAATTTTCAAAAGCACGTTATAGTCACGTGTTGATTTAACAAGCTCACTTTTTATCAGCACCACCACCGTATATGGATTGTCACCGTACATTGGGAGAAGTGTATTTTCATAATAATCACTCCCCACAAAGCGCTTGATGCTGAACTCTTCAATAATATAGGGCTTTTCGCCTGTATAAAGCTCAATAATCTGCGAAAGACTTTCCTTGGTTCCTCTGATTCTATAAAGACTTATCGCACGAAGAAGAAGTTTTCTCAGCTTATCCTCGGGCCACAAGTAGCTGTCTGAAATATCAAGCCAGTCGGCAAGCCACAAAAGAAAGCTGCTTTTTGCACATTCGGGATCAAAATGCCGTGAAATTTCTGATATTTCAAGGTCAAGCTCCTCATACATTGTCTGAAACACAGCAAGAAATCTCTCAAGAAAACGTCCGTTTTTATCACTTCTTCGGTATATCTGAGGCAGATAATCTATCCATGTATTGGCGGGAAGATAAATCATTATATCCTTTATTGCCGCGGGCACATCGCTTCTGCTGTAAACCTCAAGCAAAAACCACAGATACTGGCCGCTTACATCATGAAGAAGAATATCACAAGCGCCGGATATTTTCTTTTTTTCAAAGGGACTGAATATCTCACATTTCAAGTCGAATGATATTTCATTATCACGAAATATTTCTTGTATTGTTCTTTTCTCACCGTTATATTTTATTTCAGTTTCGTCCGCCGCATAAACAGTCACTCGAAAATCACCGCTGCTGCTATTTTCAGCGTTAATAACCATGCGATGCCATGTCATACCATTCTCGCCGCTGTCGAAAACTCTCGAAAGATAACGTCCCACACCTGACTCAACTCCGCCAGAAAAAGACAGCGTGTTGCCATCAGCCTTGAGATTAACACATATCCCCCTGTTATAATCAAACGCCTTGTTTAGTACAAAGTACTTTAGCTTTTCCCGCATATTCCATCACCTCTCCTCTCCTGACAGGGATTTAAAACTTTTATCGGCTTGCCGCATTTATCATATAATCAGTTTCCACAAGAAAAGCCGCAACATTCGGGGATAGTATAAGGTCACCCTCCCTCGTGCGCTTAACTCCGCTTCCATATGTATCGAGAGTAAGCGTGTTGACGGAAATAACACATTCAAGCCTGTCAAGCCTTCCAAAAAGCTCACTATATGATATCACCGCCCCGAAGCAATCTTTTAATGACTGAAAATAATCCCGCACTGTTTTGTCAATAAGCTCTGCCGCGTTTGTATAATGAAATTCTGTTGTAATGTCAGCATAAAGCGAAAAGTCAGCATATTCCGGCGAAACCACTGTTACTCTGGTTCCAAGCATTCGCACCTTTTCAATCTGACGGTGAATGTTTTCGATATATCTGCTGCTCGGAATGCCTTTTCCGTTTAACGAATACGGCTTCACCACTACTCTGATGTTTATATCAGAGCCTCCATCCTTGCTATCCGTCACGGGTCTTATGACCTGACATTTCTCTATTTTTAGCCCCTGAGTTTTCAAAATACTTGATACATAGTCATCACTTGTTACTATCGTTTCTGTTGTTTGAAGAAGCATATGTGCTCGAGAAAAGCAGCTTTCCATGCTTTCCTCATTCTCACCGCCAAAGGAAGGGCTGTCGTTTGAAACGATAATATCTTTGTTTTCACCGTCGCCGATACGATTAATCTTGCCGCTGGTTACGTTCCCGCCGGCACCCATTGTATGACAGCAGCCGATTATCAGAATTTTTCCCTCTGGCGCCATGCTGTTGATACAATCGCCGAACTTGATTCTTCCGTTTTCAGTATCAAGAATGTAATGAAAATCCGTCGCTGTTGAAGCTGAAAAATCCTTTACCTTCCTCCACTCAGCATAAGCACCACCGCTGTCGGGAAGCTCGGTCATTATCTCAAAGGTTTCATACTCAATATAGTCCGACTCAAGGTCGTATTGCTGAAAGGGCAGTCCTGTTCCAAATCCTACCGCACTATGAAGAAAAAAGTCGGGAAGCATATTGACTATTCGAACAGCCTCACCCTCGCTAGTGTCGATACCACTATATGTTACCGCACCGCTTTGTTCATTTATCTCTCGACCAAACTCATTTACGGGGAAGAAAAAGCCGTCTTTATTTTTAACAAAAATCTTGGTATTCCCCGTAATGGCAAGCTCTGTGTGCACGGTGTAGCTTTCACTCGGCTTGAAATCATGATACTCAGACTTTGTGTCACGCTGACAAAGCATTACAAGATTAAGGCTCATACTGCTTATAACCGGTGCAATATCATATTCACCGTTCATAATTCTAAACCGAAGGAAGTATGCCTTGTTCCCGTCGATTTCGCTTTCCTGCATTCTCTTATTTGTCTTTATAGAAATTTCGCCAGACTGAAGAAAGCCAAAGGTTTTATCAGAAAACTCTTCAACGCCACACCAAGAGTATCCGTCATAATACTCGGCTATCATCGTCACAAACGAAACGAATCCCTCAGGCTCGGTAATTGGATTTCTCTTTATGGGATGCTCATCAAGAATCCCGACATATAAGCCGATGCTTTCACCCTCAGGCAATGGGCGGCTAAGCCCGATGTAGAAGGCGGCGTCTGAAGACGGCTCTGCCGGAAAGGGTCTTATCCTCAAGCTTCCCCCAAAGGAAAGCTCACTTTTGCTTATTGTCTTTCTTGTTTTGTCCTCAATAACACAGCAGATTAGCTGAGCGGACGGGACAAATGTTCCCTTTTCGGCTTCAAAGCACATTCCGCCAGCATAAAATTTAGTTCCGCCGACAACAAGTATGTCACCGTCAAACTTAACGCAAGCATAGGTTCTAGCCGGCTTTTTCGTTCTTCGGGATATTCCCAGAAGCTTTAAAAACCTGTGATAATTGTCAGAGCCGATTTTATTGATGAAATACTGCTGGCTTTCCTTTGTCCAAGCAAAAAGCTCTAAAAGTGTGACTCCCGGATCATGATAATTGAAGTCCGTCCACTCGGGATACATGCTGACTATCATGTTTTTTGCGGTTTCCATTATGTCGTCATATCTCTCGTTGTCAAGCGTTATATCAGGCAGCACTTCATCATCTCCTCACATCATGAATATCTACGAAAGCGAAATTACTATCTCATGTTTGCCGTTTTGCACAAGCAGGTATTTGTGATTCTTTGCGGCTTGTGCGTCTATTTCCGCCTCTTCACCGCCTGAAGCTAAATTTAGCGATATATAAAGGCTTTTGATATAAACAATATTTTCAATTCCCAGTATACAGCTTCTTATCTGCTGCTCGTTTGGAAGATTTCCAATCCGCCAGCCGCTATTGTCGAAGCCGCCGTTTAACGCATCAAGATACTGCCCCAGCTTTTCTTCAATTGCCTTTTTAGTATCAAAAACCTTGTTCATGCTGTTCACCGAAACGCTGACGCGAACATTTACGCATACAAATTCAGGCTCGGTTATATAAAGCTTTTCTGATGAAGAAATTCCGCCAGAAATTCTGGGGAGCATATAGTCGTAAACCAGCTTTTTCACTCTGGAAAAATCAGAGTTGTCACTGCGTATCAAAACAAGCGTGACAGCGCCGACTTCTCTTTCCCCTTCAAAATTATACCCAGCAAAGCATTTAACGCTTTTTATTGTGCGCTCGGCATTTAAAGCGAGCCGTTCATAATCCCTTGAGGTTACTGCCTTGCCCTGCGTCCTTATCATAACGGCTGAGCGTCTCATAGCGTCGTCAACCGTTTCGGTATCACATCCGCCGTTAAACCTCTTAGGATTAGTCACGCCCATGACAAATCCGACCGCACGCTCTAGATGATTAATCGTCCCCGGGCTAACATTTGTGTGGTCGCCGCCGCCGGTTGAATATACGACACGAATATTCTTCTCATCAGAAACTGAAGGGATCCGTCCGTTTCTGCCGTTTCCAAAGGTGACAATGCCGTTGCTTTTGTCGATTATGTAGCATCTAGAATCCTTGCTTTGCGAAAGAAAGCTGTTCACCTCTGTCCATTTAATCCAAACCTCAGTCACAAGACCAGTTTTGTCGGTTGTTTTTCTGACAAGGTTCTTGCTCTCTAATATTTCAAGCTCTGTTTGAGCAATTGTATCCGTTTCGCTAACAAAAAGCTCAAAGTCAAGAACGTTCTGGTCGGACAGCTTTAGCTGAGCGTTTTCCTCATAAAAGCCAAGCGAAAAAAGCTCCTCTTTATGACTGTCTGTGTTAATTGCACGCACTGAATTCGAATATATGCCGTTCACAAGAGGATAGCTCTCTGTGATTACCTTGAAAAAGCTGTTCAAATCGGTTATTCTAACCCAAAATAGCTCATTCGAAAACAGTGCTGTTTTTTTAAATCTCGGATTATCCAAAAATACCGTAAGCCCGCTTTTTAAAAATCCTGTGGTTTCATCAGCCATGTTCATAGGATGCCAGCCTTTATCGCTAAGGTATTCCCATAAAAGCACCGGCTGTTCTGTCTGCTCATTCTCGCTTATATCCCACAAAATCCGAAACGGTCCGCTGTCAGGCGGGGCTGAAAAGCCAAGATACACTGCGCGAAAATCCACGCCTGTTCGATAAAACGGCTTAAACCCGCCGTTAATTAAGTTTTCAGACGGCTCAAAGCTTTTTGTTTCTAGATTGTTTTTTGCTGATAATCGGCTTAGAATTCTCCACCCATCACTAAAGCTGTAATCAAATGACAGATTGCTGATGACAGGGGATATATACTGCCCTCTGAGCTTATAGAGGTTATCAGCCTTTAAAATACGTGCTCGTATAAAAAAGTTCTCTTCCGCTCCAACAAAAACAGGGCTCATATCCTCAGGGCAGAGGAATTTAATGTTTCTATAAAGCTCTCGCACTCCCTGTCCTATATTAAAAACACGACTGTATGAGCTGTCCTTAAAAAGTCTGTTCCACCCTGCGCCGTTATAGTATTCCCATATTACCTCTGTTATTGTTATGTCATAATCTCTGCTTCTCTTGAAATCATCCTTTTTTGCTATCCACTTAAAGTTAATCTCGTCGTCGGGAAGCTGGTTTTCAATCGGAATATTCTCATAGCTGATGTTAAAATTCATGGTAACCTCGGCACCGCATTTATTGAGCACCTCACGACAGCCGAAATACACCTCATTATAAAGCTGAAAGCGCTCACCAAAGGGGAAAAACCTTGTTTTCTCAAAATAAGTATTTCCGTCGCTTACAGTTTCGCATTCAATTTTGTCAGAGCTTGATGAAGCCTCAGCCCTAAGAAAAGCAAGCTTATCAAATCTTTGAACATCAAATACGGTTATACGGATGGTGAAAATCTGACCGTCCTCCTCCTGAACAGGAAATATTCTCGGTTGAAAATCACCCTTGTGAAGATAAAGCCTGCCGTTTTCTTCATGAACTTTTTCAAACGGAACATACCCTTTTTCATCACCGGCATAATATTCAATCAGTGCAGCGTCCTTATCGGCAAGCGCTTTAATGCACGCTGCTGAAACCGCAACCTCCCCCCGCTGCCAGAAGGCAAGCCCGATGGTTGCGCCATGAACAATGTCAAATATGTAAGGATGAGCTATATAAAGCACGTGGCTTTGAAGATTCTCGCCCGGTTTATCAAAAAGGTGAAATTTATCCTCTTTGAATTCATATTCGCCGATATAATCCTCACTGTCATCGGCACAGAATATTCTTTCTATTGAGGCACCCGAAACAAGAACATCGTCAGTGGTTTCAAAGTGAATTATGTCACCGTTTTCAGTCTGTGCGGTCAAAACCGTATTGGCCGTCACCTGTGTATTCCCCACGTCTGAACTAGCAAGCGCAAAACTGACATATCCCGATGAAGGAACAGACGAAAGCAAAGAAGCATTTGTCATATTATAAAAAGCGATTTTGTTTTTATAGGGCACGCCGTTTACCTTTTTGAGAGTGGAGGCAAACATATCAGCATATGCCGCCGCCAGTGCAGAAGCAATATCGGGATTGCTGTCGCTCATATTCCATTCGGGTGTATAGCTGGCGGCACGCTCCCTAAGCTGCTGAGTTATATCCGACTTGCTGCGATTATCTATGCTCACCATTGCTCTGCCTCCTTTTTTTAAAAAATTATACTTCAGCCGCTTCACCATAGCCCTCACTGATATAATAAGGATAAACAAGGTTGAACGGATTGTTTGTCGAGCGCACTGTATAGCTTATTTTTATCAGCAATATCCCCGCATCATCGGGCGAAGAAACAACCTTTGCTTCAATATCAGTTATTCGCGGCTCCCACATAATCAGTGCGTTTACAACTTCTTTTTCCATCATACTCAGGGTTGAGTAGTCGGCATTGTTAAACACAAATGAGTTAATCGCACATCCAAAATAAGGCGACATCGGTCTTTCCCCCGGCTGTGTCCCGAGAATTATTCTTATAGCCTCCTCAATATCCTCTTCGTGTGAGGAGGTTTTCATTCGCCCTGTATTCTCGTCAACCTGAACAGGAAATTTAAAGCCTGTCCCCAAAAAGCTTTTGCTTGAATTTAAGTCCGCCATAAATCCCATCCTTTGCACGGCTAATTAATTTTCACAATCGCACCCTTAATCTGCATCGGCCCGCTTGACTGCGCACTGACCTGAGCGGAGCCTTTAATGGTGACGTTTGTTCCCTCGGCTGTCAGTCCCACGCACTTCATTTTTAAATTAGTGTCAGCACTTATGTTTATCGTGCCCGTTTTTATATCTGCTTTTTTACCTGTTCCGTCAAAAACCGCAACCTCAGCGCCACCCGCTTTTAGTATCAGCTTTTTTTCCGCCTCTACTGTAATGCTGCCCTTCTTTGAATCAAGCAAAATCTTATTCTTGCTTTTTTCATCATGTATTGTAATTTTCTGATTTTCATCATCTATTTCAATGCCTGTTCCGGCACCTGTCTGAATTTCTATTTTCTGCTTTTTCTCCTTGTCGTTCAAGAGAATTTTGCAGCCGCCCTTAGTTTGATACAGCTTAGTGAAATTATCTTTTTCAGCCGTCTTTTCGGGGAGCTTGTTTTTGCCGTTCCAAAGACAGCCTAAAACAACAGGACAGTTTCTGTCGCCCATGCTGAATGCGACAACAACCTCTGCGCCAACCTCGGGAAGAAAATAACCGCCATAGCCTTCACCGGCATAGGGTGACATAACCGATGCCCAGCCTGTCACGTTCTTTCCGGCTTCGCTGAGAAAAAGCTCGACCTTAACCTTTCCGGGGAATTTTTCGTTCCAGTTTTCCTTGACTACTCCTGTTACAATACTGCTGATACTGTTGCTTTCAGACGTTTGAACGGCACCGGCTATCTCATCATATAAGCCCATATCAGCTCCACCCCTTCGCTTCAAAACGTGTTATAAAATCAGAACTGGTTAATTTGTGAACAACTTCGGTTATGTAATACTTTTTATCAGCCATCTTCTCAAGAGCTTCAATTTCAATATATCGTCCGGGAACTATTTCGGGAAGCCCGACAAGCTCTCCCACCGCATAGCAGGTGCGGTCAACTTCAGACTTTGCTATCGTATCCGCTCTCGTTTTTGCTTTCTTTTCGCTGTCAACGTCAGGGTCGATATAAAGCATTATCGGGGCAGGGTTTAAAAGCGATGTCATGCTTTCCGGGGATTTAGCCTTAACCTTCGAAACAATCTCCTTTTGATTCACCGGATCATAGCCGACAACCTGAACAAACATGTCGATATAATCCGCCATCATTTCAAATTTGAAAAGCTCTCTTCCAAGCATAACCTTCATAATAGGCGTGGTGTTTTCCTTAATTTTTCTAAAATAAGCTTTATCAAGAAAAACAAAAAACTCTCTTTCAGCCTTTCCTTTTCCAAGCAATTCACGGGTAATAAAAGAAAAATCGTCAGTGTTCTGTGATATCGGCTTTTCTAGCGTATCGCTTGTTGCCTCACATTTCACAGAGCAGAGTGAAGAGTAATTTTTCATAATGCTCTGAAAAACATCTGAATAGTTCTTGCTTTCATGCAAAACCCTCTTCACGCCTGAAGAAATCATGAGATAGCGTACATCCATAAGCTTCACAACCAACGCCGGAACATCACCGAATTCAGCGCCTACTCCGGCGATAAAGCCCTTGAACACAGCCGTCGTTGAGGAAAGATATCCTATTTCAATTTCTGCCTTTGCGCCAAGCTTGAATTTGCTCTTAACATTAGCGTCAAAGGTATGTTTTTTTATATCATATATATCTATTATTTTTAATACCGCCATGCTTGCGCTGTCGAGCGAAAGGGTAATATCAAGCTCAGAAACAGTAATATCCAGCTTTGACACTGTATCCATGCCGTCAATTTTTATCTTGTATGAGGGTACGGCAAAATTCCCGTACTTGTTTTCTAGCGTTTTATAATCCGTTTTGTCTTGCATTAAATCAGGCACAGCCTCACCCCACTTCGCTTATCCTACGTCAGTCATTTATAGAAGGTACTTTTAAAACTGTTCCCACAGGAACATCAAGAGGATTCATTATATTGTTAGCGTCGGCAATCCTTCGCCATTCACGAGTGTCACCATATTCCCTTTCGGCAATATTCCAAATATTACTGTCCTCAGTCATGATTCTTGCCTTTGTACGGTCGGGCGACATGAGAGGGCTCTGTCTTTCACCGCCGCTGTTATTATATCCTCCCACCATCGTCAGAGATACCACAGCACGAAGAGCCTTGCCCGATTTATCAAACATTGTATAGGTTGTGACCACATCGCTAACGTTTCCGACAAACTGCATTGAGCCCCAGACAAATGCAAGATTAGGTGGCGCATGCTCCTCCCCGTCAATTTTCGTGAGTGCGGTTATCTTGTCGATTGTTTTCTTGATGTCCTTATCCTCACTCTCGGTGCCGTTGATAAGATTCATAGCAGCGGTAGCACCTGCCACGCCCATAGAAATCATTGAGTATATCTCGTCATTGTCAAAATAAAGCTTCAGCTCAAGCTTAGCCATTGGGTTTCCGGCGAAGCTGACAACAGGCTCATCTCTTCTTAGCCTCTCCCGCTGGGAATACTTAGTGCCTTCGGTTATTTTATACTCAGACGGATTAAACTGTATCGGAATAGCCTCGGCAGGGTTTTTCAAAATAACAAGAACGGCGGGACAGCCGATAAATTTAGCAACCGCTTTTGTCGCAAGTGATGTCAGTGTGCTTGAAAATGGCATTTAACGTTCCTCCCTTATCTTACATATCTTGATTTATCAAGGCGAAGCTGCTTTTTAAGCTCATGAAGCACCGTATCGCTTATATGCCTGATATCACTGTATCTAAGTGACTGCTCATACAGTTGCTCCTGCTTTTTCTCAAGCTTTTCAATTAGCTCTTTATTAATGGATACCTGCTCTGAGGTTTTAACCAAAATTTCTCTTGTTTCTCTGTCAATTGAAGCTTTATCCGCATATATTCCAGAAAATGCAACACCATACTCTCCGCCTGCCGCTTCTTGAACGTGTGCGCCTGAATAATCAATCAGATTGCCGAAGCGACCGACAAGCTCCTCCATACTTACATTTGACTGACGAGGCGAGCTTGTCTGCTGAGGCTGTTGTGAAATGCTTTCTGTTCGTTTTAGCTTTAGACTAATACTGTCCAAAACAACAGGATTATCAGAATATCCAGCATTTTTCATGAGCATTGAAAATTCTTCGGTGTGCCGGTTTTTGACAAGTTCTTGAATTATATTTGATTTGTACACTCTTTCACTCAGTGCACTGTTTCGGTATGTATTCGTGTTCTTATATGTGCGTTCATTATAATCAACAAGCTTTTTTGCGCTTGTAATTAGAAGGTGTTTTTCGTTATTAAGTTCAGAACGTGAGTCTGTGACAGTTCTTTGAATTGTCGTATTATAAATATCGCTTATTTCTTTTTCAGACAGAGCTTTAAGTGATTTCAAAAAAATCTCTTTTGTTTTTTCATAACGGCTTTTGCTTGAATGGATTGTGTTTAACGCATTAGTCTTGTCCCCAAAAGATGAAGGCTTTATGCCGCCGTCGTTAGTCATGCGGATTATTTCGCTTTGAAGATAGCTTTTTGTAATCTGCCTTGCCTTTTGCTCAACATAGTTCTCTGCGTTAAAATAATGCTTCTTATTATCTTCAGATGAGGATTTGAAGCTTGTATTATATACAAACCCGAATGTCAAATTATAAAGCACATCATTAAGTGTTATGGCTGAGTTGTTCTCGGTATTTAAAGAATTCCCCAGTGACAAAACAGAATTGCTTGCGAATTGATTATTCACTTCACTATTTTGTTTTGATAATAGCGTTTTGAAGGTGCTTTGATTTTGCATTTTGTAATTGCTCATATGCTTTTTAATGCTCATCATAAAATGAGGGAGGGTGATGCTTCTGTTTATATCAAAACGAATGTCGGTGATGTTTATTTCAGACTTGCTTATTAAGCTTTTAATTAAATCGCCGTCTATTGATGAAAGCATATTTGAGGAAATTAGCTGATTGAAAATTTCAGATTTTAAAGAAAGCCCTTCTCGAATTTGAGTGCTCCCGTTTTTAAAGCTTTGTGAAAGCGTGTTAAGATAGCTTTTGAGAAGTGTTCGCCTAAGCACTGTGAATTCTGATGAAGGTCTTACCGTTCTTAACTTAAACTGAATATTGCTGTCAATTAACGTATTAAAATTGTTAATATATTGAACAGCCTTTATTGTACGTAAAACTTCCTCACGACCACTATCAAGCACACTTTTTTCTTGACTGCTTCTTTGAGAAATGTGCTTATTCACCGACAAGAATTCTTTCAGGCTTGAAAAAAAACTGTCGCTTTCTAAAACACCGCTTTTTACAAAATTACTTAATACTGTATTGTCATGATCACGTGAGAGAAGAAATAGCAGTCGGCTTTCAACAGCCTTTGAACCTAGCTTAATAGTGCTTTTATGTAATTGATGTTTTGCTTGCTTCTCTGAAAGCCCATGATAAACCATCAAAAGCGATTCAAGTCTTTCGTGACGTGTCATGACACCAAGCATATCCGATATGCTTTTCATTTCTTTAAAATGCCGCTGATGATTAACGCTTTTCAGAAAAACAGCACTCACCGAATTATATACAAGAACTTTATCTTCCGCTTTTAAATTATGCTCTGTCAGCAAAGCAACCGCATGATTAAGACCGCTGAATACCAAAGGTGAAAAACGCTGTGACAAAAACATTGAAAGGGAAGTTTGAGCGACAGCAGTATTTTGTGTCATAACAGGCTTGAATGCTTTTTCAATAATCCTCATAAACCCGTCAGAAGCAACCGAATTCATTACAAGCATGCCACTATATTCAATGGGTGAAAATTCATGCTCGATATTTTCACTATGAGAAATTGTATGAGTATCCTCGAAAGAAACAGCCTCGTCCTTCTCGGTCTTAACAAGACTTTCGGTTGTCAGCTTTGTGGTGATTGTCTGACTAGCTTTTTCATCAAAATGCTGATTGCTTTCACTTGTATTTAAAACAGTCTGCTTTGTTTTCAGGGCAGTGTTTTCTAAACTCATCAGTTCATTTTCATGACTTCTTTCTTGTGAAACTGAAATTGAATCTAGCTTGCTTAACTGACTGCTTTGCTTTTCCTGTCTATGTATTATTTCATGAGTTTTTTCTGTGTCTTTTTCAAGCGATGTGCTGTCATTATTGGTTATTTCCTTTTTCAGCTTTATAGTCGCAGTATCATAATTATAATCACTAATTTGCTGATTATTTGTGAAAACCATTTCGGTAATGCCGGTATATCTGTTTTGTGTCAAAAACCGACTTTCATATGTGTTGAAATTCATACCCGCCTGATTTGAAATAAGCCTGCATTCAGATAATGCCTTAAGTGAATCAGTCCTGCTAAAAAGCTCACTCAAACGTGAGTAATAAAGAGGACTGTTTACTCTTAACGTGCTTAGCCCAAAAACTATTTCTTTTTCAAGTGCAGAAATGTATGTTGTGCCGCCGCATATGGTGAAGGACTTCTCTGTTTTCTCAAGATGCCATAACGCAATCAGCCTTAGTGTAATATTCGAAAGGTCAACGCTTTCACTTTCGCTTTGTGCTTGAGCACTAAAATTCCTCAAAAAAACAAAAGAAGCCGCACCGGTATCATATGACACTGTGCCGCTATACTTCTCAATTATTTGTTTTGCAAAAAACAGCGCTCTGCTTGTTGAAATTAAAGTTATTTTACGGCAACGAAAATCAAGCGGAACGATAATAGCCATCGGCCCGTGCAAAGCTTTCATTCTTAAAAACCTTTTGTTCCCCATTTGTTCCATAAAATTCTCCAACAAATATAGTATTAAAAGAAAGATTCCATAGGAAGAGCTATTTCGGTTATACCTGTATGTGCTATCTGAAGCGATTCGAGAAAAACGGAGTTCCCCATAGCATCAAGCGGAGCATATTCACGCCGCACTATCACCCCGCCGATTATCGAAAACATTCTTACCGTTTTGCCGTTTCGCTTGACTGTAATGGTAATCATGTCAATCTTTCTGCCTTCTTTAAAAAACGAAAATGCCATGTCGCTAAGCGAGGTTCGTGTTCCCTTTTCAAGAACAAGCATATCCGGATTCTTCTTCGGCTTTCTGAGTATAACGGGAGAGTCGTTGTGCCCGCCGTTTATTATAGTATCAATTTCCACACTTCCTGAAATATTGCTGATTTTTGTGAAACTAAAGCTTAGCATGTCAAATGTAACTTTAAACGAAAAATTGGGAATTAAATCACTGTGTGAAGACATATCGTCCCATCCTTCCCGACACAAAAAATCACTTTATATCATATCTTGAACGCGTTCTCGGGTTCATCATTGAGTTTGCTGTTTATCTTTGAAATCTCCTTGCACCAGCGTTGGCGCTCACGGTGGCTGAACATTACTATTTCGCTATGCTGCCAATGCATATAATAAGCGATAAATGCCATTTCCTCATAAATTTTATCCGCCGGATATAATACTATATTCCGGCTTCCAGAAAATTTACGGGGATATCAATTTTTTGCCCACAGTGAGGACAAACCCCCTTGTAAACAGGCATATCCATTGTATTAATCTTTGCGTACAAGTCCTGTAAGTATGCAAGATCTATGGTATAAAGCCCTTCAATAGTTTTCGTATCAACAGCCGCAAGAGAGCCTAGCTTTGTTATAACACGGGCAAGTATTATTATAGTCAGATACCCCGGATTCTGCTGAACCTTGGGATCTTTAAGAGGAAGTATCTCATCAGCAGCGTTGGCAAGCCTCATGACGCCCTCTTTATGCACATTACCGTTCATGTCAACATAGCCTTTAGGAAGCGTAAAGGAAAACTCTGTTTCGAAAGCCATATCATCACCTCAAAAAATGTTATTTTATTAACACAATTATAAGAATTATAACTGTATAATTTTTGGTATTATAGATATTTTACCTTAATAAATCGCCTTTGTCAATATAGTTAAAAGAATTAATTATATTGTAAGATAATGCTATTTTAAGCACTATCCTCAAGAAAAAAATAAAAATATACATTATAATGCATTTCAAATGAGAAGTTATTCATCTTTTTTATGACAAAAAACACTGGTTCTTGACAAATCAATACGAGAGTGATACAATTTAATTTATTAAGACAATGTTGTCGGAACTAGGGCGATATTGTCTTAATTTTTTGACTATCGCTTTAGCACAGCTTTGAGCAAGCATGTTAGCACGTTCATGCTATGCTTTGGTAATTGGCCGTTTTTTACGGCTTTTATAAAAATGTTTTGCTTTTTTGAGCATAATAAAATGGAGGCTTATTTATGAAAATTAAAAAACTGCTAGCGCTTACACTATCACTTGTTATGGCGGGCACTGTCCTTTCAGCCTGCAAGAAAAAAGATGAGAACATGATGGCAGGGACAAGCGATTATCTTGTTGTTGCAATGGAAATCGGATATCCTCCGATGGAGTATCTTGATACAGACGGAACAACAAAAATCGGATTTGATGTTGAGGTTGCAAAGGCACTCGCTGAAAAGCTTGGCAAAAAGCTTGTTATCAAGGACGTTGCATGGGACGGAATCTTTGACTCACTTGATACAAACAGAGCGGACTGTGTAATTTCTGCTGTCAGTATCACTGATGAAAGACAAGAAAAGTACAATCTTACAGAAGCTTATATCGCAAACAAGCTTTGTCTTGTCACACGAAATGACAGCGGTATCACAAGCCCCGACGACCTTGCCGGAATGAAGGTTGCAGTGCAGACTGAAACTACTGCCGACGAGTATATGAAGGCTAAGATGGAAAACGGTCTGACTCTTGAAAAGTATTCAGTATATGACAAAATCATCAGCTGCTTTGATGATTTAAAGGCAGAGAGAGTTGATGCTGTTCTTGTTGATAGCGTTGTTGCGGCATACTATATCGGAACAGACAGTGCGTCATATTCAGTAACATGGGAGAATGACGAGGCTGAGCCGATGGCTATTGCACTCAAAAAGGGCAACGATAAGCTCACAGCTGATATTCAAAAAGCAATTGATGAACTTTATGCTGACGGAACAATCGCTCAAATCGCTAAGAAGTACTTCGGTGAATCAAACTCTGTAACTGTACAGTAGTACAAGCAGATTAATTAATCAACACGGTGAAAGCCGTCATGCTTTGACGGCTTTCCTTTGTATTTTAAAAAATGCTTTTCGCCGACAATAATCAGCGGATTAAGAATGAATGCAAATTATATTTCTTTTACTATAAAAATGTTGTGAAAGGACGGTCGTCTTCAATATGACGGTATTTGAACAGATGCGCTCATGGCTTCCTCCTCTAATCGAGGCGGCGGGAATCACTGTTTTACTGACTGTGCTGTCTGTGTCATGCGGGCTTGTTCTGAGTATTTTTTTAGCTCTTGCTAAAATATCGAAAATTGCGCCGCTGAGATGGTTGGCTACGAGTTACATATTTATTTTCAGAGGAACTCCTCTTCTGATGCAGCTTTATTTTATATACTATGCTCTTCCTAAAATCGACATGAGATTTACAATTCAAAGCGCATTGACCGCTGCGTTTATCGCGTATTCTTTAAACTCTGCGGCATATCTCGCTGAAATAATTAGAGCGGCAATTTTATCAATTGACAAAGGTCAGCTTGAGGCTTCAAAAAGCCTTGGAATGAGCTATCCGATGGCGATGAGATTAATCATTTTCCCACAGTCGATAAGACGTCTTATTCCCCCTGTCGGAAATGAATTTATTATGGTAATCAAAGATACCGCGCTTGTTTCAAGCATTGCGCTGGTTGATTTAATGAAAAAGACGATGCAGATAATGTCGTCATCCGCTTCACCGCTTGTATTTATTCCGTCGGCAGTAATATACCTTCTTATTACAGCTGTATTCACATACTTTTTCCACAAGCTTGAAAAGAAATTTTCTGTTTATGAATGATTATGAGGGAATGTTTTGCTGAAAGGAATTGTTTTAAATGTCAATGATAAGAACTGTTAATGTATGCAAGGATTTCGGTGAGCTGAAGGTTTTGAAAAATGTTAGTCTTACCGTTGAGCCGGGTCAGGTTGTATGCCTTATTGGCCCTTCGGGAGCTGGAAAGTCAACCTATCTGCGCTCACTAAACCACCTTGAAAAAATCACCAGCGGACAGATATATATAGACGACATTCTTCTTGATGACAGAGTCAACGGAGTTAATTCGTCGCCACTGTCAAAGGCAGAAAAAAATGCTCAGCTTTTAAAAATGGGCATGGTTTTTCAGCGCTTCAATCTGTTCCCACATAAGACTGTGCTTGAAAATGTAACTGTTTCGCCTATTCACGTAAAAAAGCTTGATAAAAAGCATGCGATTGAAATAGCCTCTGACCTGATTGAACGTGTCGGACTAAAGGATAAGATGAACGAATATCCGTCTAGACTTTCCGGCGGACAGCAACAGCGTGTCGCAATAGCACGTGCCTTGGCAATGCAGCCTGAAATTATGCTCTTTGACGAACCAACCTCAGCACTTGACCCTGAGCTTGTCGGCGAAGTTTTGGGGGTTATGAAAAAGCTTGCCGAGGACGGAATGACGATGCTTGTTGTTACTCATGAGATGGGCTTTGCAAGGGATGTTGCCGACAAGGTTGTATTCATGTATGACGGCAGTATTCTTGAAGTGGCTTCTCCCTCAAAAATGTTCACTAATCCCGACAATGAAAGAACACGACAGTTTCTTCAAAACCATTTATGATAACAATACGTATTTCATCAAAAATTGCTCTCATGCCTTTAGCAAAGAGAGTGATTTTTTGTGTTTGCTTACAGCGCAAATAAACCCTAGCTAATCCTTCATAAAATAATTTGTATAAAAGGTAGGCTTATATGTTAAAAAAGAATACAGTTCTGTCCTATATCGGGCTTTTTGTTGTGACGATAATCTGGGGCTATGCTTTTGTTGTGGTAAAAAGCTCACTTGACGCTGTGCCACCGGTATATATGCTTGCGTTTAGGTTTACTATTGCTTCGGTCGGACTATTGATTATATTCAGAAAAAAGCTAAAGCTCATTGACAAGGGCTACATATTATCCGGTGCGCTGATCGGCGCTGTTCTTTTCTTGGCATATCTTGTTCAGACCATAGGAATAAGATATACAACTGCCGGAAAAAACGCTTTTTTGACAACAACATATGTCATCATTGTTCCTTTTTTATATTGGGCGGCATATAAGAAAAATCCCGGCAAATACGCGGTAATTGCAGCATTTATGGCTATCACCGGTATCGGGCTTCTTTCTTTGAAGAATAATTTCACGATCAATCTAGGTGACACACTTTCACTGCTTAGCGGATTAGGATATGCCGTGCACATTTTCTTTGTGGGGAAAATCACGCAAAAGCGCGACCCTGTGCTTTTGACAGTGCTTCAGCTTTCCGCCGCGGCTGTGTTTTCATGGATAACAGCACCGCTAATTGACGGCAGCTTCCCTGTCACTGTATTCGAAAAAAGCGCAATAATTTCAATGCTATATCTTGGGCTTTTCAGCACAATGGCGGCACTGCTATTACAAAACGTATGTCAAAAATACACTTCGCCCTCGACCGCCGCTCTAATAATGTCCCTTGAATCAGTATTTGGCGTATTGTTCTCGGTATTGATTTTGAGTGAGGAGCTGTCGTTCAAAATGATTTGCGGATGCTCTTTGATTTTTGCGGCAATTATTCTATCTGAAACAAGGCTCAGCTTTTTTCGCAGTAAAACAAAAAGAAAGACCTCCGCACCTAAATAATACGCTATATAAAAATAAACATCGCCTTGAAATTAAAATTGCTTTCAAGGCGATGTTTTTATTACAATGCGCTCATAAGGTGCCGCTAATTTCTAATTGCTTATACCAAAGATGCTTTACTTAATAAACACAAAAGACTTTAAATCAAACAGATGCTTATCGTCAAACGCCTTGACAAACCAGCCCGAATAGCAATGCTCAACAATGAAATATACTGCGTGTCTGCCGGTTACGTTCTTAACAGTGGCAGTATAAACACCGTCATGTGAATCTATTTTGCATACGCCGATTTCTTCACCGTTTTCATAATCGTCAATAACTATCTTTATTGTCGCCTCACAGCCCATACCGATTATGTCAGCTTTAAATTCCATCGTCTTGCTTGAAAAATCGTTCCCGAATTCGAAGTATTTGTATCCGATTATATCGCGGTTTTTAATATTCGTTATTGGTCTTGTGAAAACATCCTTTTGAGTAACATAGCACCCGCCCTTAATTACACACGCTATCTCAGCCGGCGTGATTTTATAGGGGGAGAGATACTCCTCAAAGCCAAGAGATGTCATTTCAACCTGAGGAATTGTACCGTCCTCTAAAATCTCAATTTTCTCAACGCAGGCTCTTCTTGACATAATTGAATTGTTAGTCATCTTGTGATAGAAAATATACCATTGTCCGTTAATACAACATATTGAGCCGTGATTGTTTCCGCCGGGGAAATCGACGCCGTTATCAATAATATATCCCTTATACTCAAACGGGCCGACAGGCGAATCTGATACGGCATAGGCAAGTCTGCATCCATACGGCGGCTTCTGAGAATAAATTATATAGTATTTGCCGTTTACCTTTCTTGGTGAGCTTGCTTCAAAATAGCTAAAGGGGTCTTCTTCAGGTATGACATTCTCTTTTAAAGTTCCGTCAATTATCTCATACATATTGTCGGGGTTAATCTGATTCATCCACGAACGTGTGAAGCCGTAATAAATATAGACCTTTCCATCGTCGTCAACAAGAACGCCGGGGTCATTATAAACACCCTCGTCACCTTCATTGCCGAGTGTGTATTTATACTTTGAGAGCAATTTGAAAGGCCCCTCGGGCTTATCGCTCACTCCCACACAGCCTTTTGAATTAACAATGTACATATACAGATAATACTTGCCGTTATTGCATATTACATCAGGCGCAAAAAGCTCTCTGCTTGTCCAGTCAGTATCGGCTTCGTGGTCACGGTCGGGTAGAGTGTGAAAGCTGTCGCCGTGACACTCCCAGCTGTTTAGGTTAGTAATCGGCGCCGACCACACCTTGAGCTTGAAATCACAAAATGAGTCACAGCCGGCACGGTCATGTGAACCGTAAAGGTAAACTCGGTCACCAAAAACACGAGGCTCTCCGTCAGGAATATATTCCCACAAGGGCAAAATCGGATTAGGCATATTAAAATCCTCCCAAAAAATCGTTATTATTATATTACCACATTTCGATTGTATTTAATAGTAGAATTTTATATTTACTGCAGTATTATTTTGAAGAGTTAACCGCCCTTATAGACAAATTAGAAAAACTCGCAAACAACACGTATGTGGAAAATGTGGATATGGAGTCAATGGTACGCCATATGCTTCACGATGAGAATAAATTCGCAATTTTGAATTAGAGATTAGTGGATAAGTAGCAATAATCTAAAGTCATTTCCATAAAAAACTTGGGCACCCTATGTAACTAAACATAGGGTGCCCTGATTAATTTGCTCGATTATTTATGCTCTGTTTTTCTTTGTGCTCTTTACGACTGTTGTTGCTGCTGCGATAAGCATGAGCAGAATTGCCGCTGCGGGCGCTTCATGACCTGTCTTTGGGTTTGCGTCAGTATCATCTTCGCTGTCGATACCGCTTAATGCGCCAGTCTTGTCAACCACAAAAGCGTATGGTGAGAAGTGATTAGCTGTAAACTCTACGCAGTAAACTCCGTCAATCAAAACAACCTTGGTTTCAAGAATTACTGCCTTTCCGTCGATGACGCAAACAACCTTTATGCTGTCTTTATCGTTAAGAAGCGCATCGGGAATCGGACAGGTGATTTTCACAGATGTGCCGGCAGCAGGCTGAACCTTGGTGTCTGTTCCCTTGATATAAAGGCTGATGTCAAGCGGGAAAACGGTCAGCTTATCAGAGGAGCTTCCAATCTCACTCTTGAGGGTATCTTCAATAATTTTCTTTGTCTGAGGATCGTCTTTTAGTCTGACTTCAACAGACTGCGTGAAGGCGTTTCCGACTTCCTCGACCTTAATAAGCTCTTCATTCTTAATTGAAGCAGGTGCTTCTTTGATTATGATTTCCTTAGCGGGCTCAGGAGTTGGAGTTGGAGTAGGTGTAGGTGTAGGTGTAGGTGTTGTTCCGCCGCCTGAAGGAATAGCAGTCCACTTTGCGAAAAGAGTTACGTTTGCGGTTACAGTGTCTGCTGAGAAGCTCCACTGGCTTGTGAGTGAGCTTTCTTTGAACCATCCACCAAAAGTATAGCCTGACTTTGTTGGAACTGCCGGTGCTGAAATTGTGCTTCCCTCATCATTATCAATGAGTGGAGATATCGAAGAGCCGCCGTTTGATTCGAATGTGACTGTGTATTTGGGAACGTTTAATGATATTGTTTTCTCTGAAACAGTTCCGTTTTCAGCGATAACCTTAATCTTCATTGCTGAAGTGAGGTTTGTTGTTGTCTGGTTTGTAACAGCCAATCCGCCTGTACCGTCAATAATTTCAACGGTTGCCCCGTCTGAAACGGTAAGACCAGCTATAAAGTCGCTAACCTTTGTTCCTGTCGGAACGTTGATTATATTGCCGCCGTCGAGCTCGCCAATTGTTGTTGAAATGATTGCCTTATCAGCTCTGCCAATAAGCTTTGTAATTTCTGTTGAATAGTCGCCATCTCCTGTAGCATTTGTGGCAGAAACAGAGAATTTATATTGCTCGCCGTTAGTGAGTCCATTAACCGTATAAGAGAGTGAAGGAGTAGCATAAGTATTTGTGGAACTATCAGAAACTTTAGTTACTTTTACAACATAACCTGTTATAGCACTTCCTCCATTATCAGCCGGTAGGTCAAAGCTGATTATAGCTGTTGCGTTTCCAACTGAAACACTTACGTTTTGTGGCGCTGAAGGAGCAGTAACTATTGAAACCATAAAGCTGATTATTGTTGTATTTCCTGCAATATCGGTCACGGTGAGAACATATGAACCGTTTTCCGAGATTTCGGTTTCGCTAATAAAAGCAACAGGAGTGTCCGTCCCTTTTTTAAGAGTTGCCGTAGCTCCGCTAAAAGCAGGAGTGACAGCCGCAGTATATATATTTCCGTTAGTAACGCCTGTAACAGTTGGTGCAGTAGTGTCGATTGTTATGCTCAATGCAGAAGAAGCAGAGCTTATGTTTCCAGCTAAATCGGTTGCTAAAGCAGTTATTAAATGAGTTCCTTCAGGCAGTATCCCAGAGATATAGCCCCAGTTACCACTTTCGTCAACATTAGTAGTTCCAAGAGTGCCAATAATTGATGACATTATTGTTACTCTGCAGTTTGCTTCTGCTGTTCCTGCAAATGTTGGGGTTGAATCCCTAGTTATATTATCTGTGCTTGAAGTGCCTGTGTCAGAGTCGTCAATTAAATCGGGTTTGGATGGTGCGTTTGGTGGGGTTGTGTCGATTGTTATTGAAAGTGCTGATGAAGCAGAGCTTATGTTTCCAGCTGAATCGGTCGCTTTTGCAGTAATTGAATGAGTTCCATCAGACAGTGCCCCAGAGGTATAGCTCCAGTTTCCACTTCCGTCAGCTGTTGTTGTGCCGTTTTCCACAAAATCTACATAAATGGCAACTGTGCTGTTTGCTTCTGCTGTTCCTGTAAATGTTGGAGTTGTATCATTAGTTGTATTATCTGTGCTTGATGATCCAGTATCAGAGCCGGCTGTTAAGTCAGGTTGTGATGGGGCATCTGGTACAACCGTATCAACTAAAATTCCAGTTGTCGAGCCGACACTATTTAAAGTTAAGATTGCATCATTTCCGCCATAATCCTTAATAGTTCCGCCGTTCAAGACTAATGTCCCCACAGTTATTCCGTCAGCGTCATTATTGCCTGCGACAACAGTATATCTAAATGTCAAAGCAGTAGATCCACTTCCTGAAATATATACCGCATTAACTGTTGAACCTCCTATTGTCAAAGCAATTCGAGGTGTACCGCCGCCTGTATTAACTGTGACATTTTCACTGAAATTAACAGTGAAATCTAAGTATTCACCAGCTTTATATGTTTTATTAGCTGGGACTGATACGCTTAAAATAGTTGGTGCCACATCATTATCGGTAATAGTCAGTGTGAAGACTTTGTCTGTGCCCAGTGATGCACCACCCGTTGGATTGCTCAAAGTAACAACTATCGTTTCGTTGCTCTCTATCACGGCATCATCAACTATCACAATTGAAATAGACTTGCTTGACTCTCCATTTGCAAAGCTTAAGGTTCCGCTTGATAATGTATAGTCAGTTCCACCGGCTGTTGCTGTTCCTCCTGTTACCGCATAATCAACAGAAACAGCTCCGGTTGCTCCGCCAGTTCTATTGACAGTTAAATTATATGTGCCGACGCTTTCTAAAGCGCTGTCAGATGTAGCCGAGAAATTAAACACACCCGAATCGGACAAAGTCGTAAAGCTCACCTGATTGCCGTAGCTAGTTCCAGCAGTACTCGTCGCATATGCTCTGACATAATATGTCGTGTTAGCAGTAAGCCCAGTTATATTTGAAGTGAATGCACCTGTTGCAGAAGCCGCACCCTCGTCGGTATGGCTGTCAGCAATTGTTGGGGTTTCATTTACACTCCAGCAAACGCCATGTTCGGTTGGGTTTGATGAGCCTAAATCTGTTATGTTTCCGTTGCCTGTCGCAGTTGTTTGTGCGATATCGCTCACATCTTGGGTTGTGACGGTTGGGGCGACAGTTGGAGGGGCAGCTATTCCAAAGGTTGGATAATCATCAGCAACAGCCACCCATGAGCTGTATGTACCCTTGTTTGTGTTTAATAGCGTGACAAAATCAGTTGATTTCATTTCGGTTGAGGTTTTAGGCGTTGAATTGTCACTTCCCTTAACAATACCATATTTAGTTCCTTGGGGAACTCCACCTACTGAATGTGTTGCATCTGAATTCCAATAACTATTTTCAACAGTAGGAAAATTACCACTACCATCACTAACAGTAAATCCGATTAACCCTCCTACACCACCTATATCAGCTGTCATTGAGCTTGTAGCTATATTCCCAGCCGAATAACAATTTCTAACAGTAGCAGTTGCATACCTAGCAACACCAATTAAGCCACCTACATTCGCATTTACTCCACCAGTAATATTACCAGTTGCATAACAGTTAACAATTAAGCATAAATTTGAGTTGCTAGCATATCCCAAAATTCCGCCAAGAGCTGTTGTTGTTAAGTTAACAACAGTATTAGTACTGTTACCGCCAGTTATATTAATATTTGCATAGCTATCAGAAATTGTTCCGGGATTTAGTCTTCCAACTAAACCACCAATACTATTGTCAGTACCTGTACATGAAATAGAACCACTTGCAGCACAATTAGACACATTTCCATTAATAATCCCCACTATACTACCTGTTCTTGCGGAATTTACAGACAAACTGATGTTTACATTTGTCAATTTCAAGTCATTTATACTGCAACTGACTAAATTTGTGCCGCCATACCCAAACAAACCTACACTTGTAAAGGTATAATCAGTTATAGATAAATTAGATATAGTTTTATTATTACCATTAAAAATTCCCCCGAAATAGAAACTTGCATCTTTCCCAATAGGCGTCCAATCCTTGCCAGATAAATCAATATCGGCACCGAGTGTAATCGTATCGCCCGAAAATGTGTCTGTTCCCGCATTTACTATTGAAGCAAGCCCTGCAAGCTCCTCGGCTGAATCAATAGTAAAGCTTGAAGCTGAACCATCGCCATACCAAGAAGTATCAGCAACGTCAATCCAGTTTAACGTATCCGCCTTAACCTCAAAGCTAAAATCCGCCCCTGATATATATGTCATTATCATTGCCAGAACTAAAAATACACCTAAAAGCCGCTTGCTGCGAGTAGTTTTACTAAAAGTCATATTTACCCCTCCATATATTGTGTTAATTGTATTAATAACATTTCTGATATATAAATACATAGTAGCATAATTAGATTGCATAGTCAACGATTTATAGGAATTGCTAAGAAATAAAGTGAATTAAATACACAAGGGAATTGGAATTGAGAATGTAAGATAAAGACTTGAGCTTCAGTGTGGCGGTGAAATGTCGAACAAAAGCGACGTCGATAAAGGGACTGTTGTGACGATAAAAATAAAAAAAATGAAAACGTTCCTGTTTTGTTGCGGAATTGGTGCGGTATGCTATAAGGCACGCTATGTAGCTCAACATAGCGTGCCTTAGTTTTTTTATGACTTAGTTTTGTCATCCCCCGCCTTGTGCCTTGTGGCGGATTGTTTTTTGTTGTTTCTTCCTTCACCGTCTAGAGCGCTTTCAGCGAAAGTGGGGCCACCGCCGGACTTTATTTTTCTGACTTTTTTTGAATCTAACTGACTATCCTTTGACATGATATCACCTCGAATGTAGTATAAACTACAATGTTACAATTATACTTTAGACTAATTCCACGCTAACCGCTTTCAATAGCACAGCATTTAAACTATTCGGCTTGCAATATTTTGCCTGTCGTCTGCTCTTATAATATTGCTTCCTGTCCTATAACAGGCTCGGCAATTACATTTACTGATTCCATTTCACTAAATTGACGAATTCTCTTATAGGCATTCCAAATTTTCGCAGTTGAAGTGCACACAAGCACACATGCCGTTGCTATATAATTTGAGTCATTAGCTAAGCCCAAAGCTTCTTGAGAATATTTTTCATGCTGATTTATAATACTATTTTTAAGCTCACCTGCTGTTATAAAGCTATTATATTTTTCCGCTTTGATTCTTCTGATATGCTTGTGGAGCTTGAATTCATATTCATGATGCTTCCACATATCTCCCGAAAAAGAAGCATTGTGCGCCAGACAAAAAAAGTCTGAAAGATAGTGACAAAAGGTCCCCAGCTTTTCAGCAAAAGCACTTTCACTTAGTCTTTCAGACTGTATGTCCGTCAAAAAATGTTCAAGCTCATTTAGGACGTCATCCATAATTGTTACACTATGATTATGATTGTATTTATCAGCGCAAATATCAGGCTTTAAATTCCCAAAAATAAATGGCGTTCTCTTTATTTTGATACCGTGATTATGAGATAGATAATGCAGTAAAATCTTTGAAATTCTAAAATGAGAAAAAATATTCATTATCTCGCCTCCCCATACACTACATTTTACCTGTCGTTTTTAAAATATAGCCTAAGTTCAAGTAATTCTTATGTAAAACATGAAAAAAATCCGCTTCAAAATATTGAAGCGGACAGCCAGTCAAATAATAACAATACAATTTAATCAGCAAATAGCGGTGTTGAAAGATATCTTTCTCCTGTATCAGGAAGAATAGCAACAATTGTCTTTCCCGCATTTTCAGGACGTTTAGCAAGCTGTGTTGCCGCTGCTAGTGCTGCTCCTGATGAAATTCCGACAAGCACGCCGTCAGTTCTTGAAACCTCTCTGCCTGCTTCAAAAGCGTCTTCATTTGAAACTGCGATTACTTCATCATATATCGCTGTGTTAAGCGTGTCGGGAACAAATCCTGCGCCTATTCCTTGTATTTTGTGAGAACCTGCCTTGCCCTCAGACAGTACAGGCGAATCCAGTGGCTCAACAGCGATTATTTTGATGTTTGGATTCATAGACTTAAGATATTCGCCAGTGCCGGAAACTGTTCCGCCTGTGCCGACACCTGATACAAAAATATCGACCTTTCCGTCTGTATCCTCCCAGATTTCAGGGCCTGTTGTCGCCTTATGAACCGCTGGGTTTGCCGGATTAACAAACTGGCCTAAGACGACAGCATTTTCAATTTCGTTTTTAAGCTCGTCAGCTCGTGCAATTGCGCCCTTCATCCCCTTTGCTCCCTCAGTTAGAACAAGCTCAGCGCCATATGCTTTAAGAAGATTTCTGCGTTCAACGCTCATCGTTTCGGGCATTGTGAGTATAATTCTATATCCTCTTGACGCCGCAACCGATGCAAGACCAATGCCCGTATTTCCGCTTGTCGGCTCAATGATTACCGAACCCTCTTTAAGAATACCCTTCGCTTCAGCATCCTCAATCATTGCCTTAGCAATTCTGTCCTTTACGCTTCCCGCCGGATTGAAATATTCAAGCTTAGCAATTATCGTCGCGTTAAGCTCATGCTTTTTTTCATAATTCACAAGCTCAAGCAAAGGAGTTTTCCCGATTAAATCCGTTAAGCTTTTATTAATCTTTGACATATTAATTACCTCCACTAATTTTCATATTTAACATATGTGTTTGATATGATTAAAGTATATGCTATTTCTTCTGATTTGTCAATAGCCGAAGTGAAAAATTCTCACTATGCCTCACATTCTGCTTTTCCCCGCAAAAACGCATTCTTTATATTGTTATTCGTGGACTTAATTTAATGCAAGCTATGATTTTTCGCTTAAACATTGACAACACCAGATTTATATCGTATTATTAATCATATAAAACAGCTATGCAATGGAGGGTAAGTAATGCGAATTTCGTCAAAGGGGCGGTATGCTCTAGTTTCAATGATTAACATGGCAAAAAGCTATGACAGCAGGAAATTTATTACTGTTATCAGCATTTCAGAGAAATTTGGAATATCAAAAATATATCTTGAACAGGTTTTTGCTCTTCTTAAAAAAGGTGGACTTGTGATTTCGGTAAAAGGCTCACAGGGCGGATATCAAATTTCACGCTCTCCAAGTGAAATCACCGCTTATGATATTCTTTCTGCGATAGAAAGCACCTTGTTTGAACATGCTGAGGAAACTGTTTTAGAAACTGCTCCCGCCTATGAAAAAGCGCTTCATTCTTTCATTTTTGATGAGCTTGATGAAACAGTTAAGCGATCGCTAAACAGCGTCAGCCTAGACGATCTTGTTCAGGAAATTAATAGGAATAATGATGAAGAGTCTGCGATGTACTATATATAAACCAAAGCACCCTGCAATAAAATGTAGGGTGCTTTTTTCCTGCAAGCATTGTTATATTTAAGGCTAAAAAGACTATTCAATTATGGTGTACAAGTCTGATGCACTGTCCTTTGTGGCATACTCAGAAATTGAAAGGACCTTAACCCTCAGCGGTCTTTGCCCCATATTTATTTGAATTGTATCGCCGATTTTTACATCATACGATGCTCTGGCGGGCTTGCCGTTTACAGTAACCTTATCCGCGTCACAAGCTTCATTTGCGACAGTACGCCTTTTAATAAGTCGTGTAACCTTCAGATACTTATCTAATCTCATTTCAAACTTCCCCCGAATAAAAAAGAAATCGGCATAAGCCGATTCTTCATATTTTAAATTATTTAGCAACAGCGTCTTTAAGTGCCTTTCCTGCTTTAAAAGCGGGAACTTTCTTAGCGGGAACGCTGATTTTTTCTTTTGTAAGCGGGTTGATGCCTTCCTTAGCCTTACGGTCACGAACTTCAAATGTTCCAAAACCAACAAGCTGGATTTTTTCACCCTTTGCAAGTGATTCAGTAATTGCGGAAACTACAGTAGAAAGAGCCTTTTCAGCGTCCTTCTTAGAAAATTCAGCTTTCTCTGCAATCAGATTAACTAAATCTGTCTTTGTCATTTTTTTCATCCTCCAGTTTTATATTTTAACGGATAACCCATTAAACACTATTTCTTTGCATTTGCCCAATAAACATCAAGCTCTTCTATGCTAAGCTGTTTCATATCAAAGCCATCCTTCTTTGTCTGTTCCTCAACAAAGCGAAAACGTGATATAAATTTTTCAGTTGACTTTGTCAAAGCCTCTTCAGGCGAAAACCCAAGCTTTCTAGCGACGTTTGCACAAGAAAAAAGCACATCGCCAAGCTCTGAAAACACTTCATCTGAACGGTCGCTTGAGATTGCATCTTCAAGCTCTTGAATTTCATTTTTCAGCGCACTTAATGCGCCAGATACGTCAGTAAAATCCATCCCGGCTCGAGATGCCCTCTGCCCGACCTTCTGTGCTCTAATTAAAGCCGGAAGCACCATCGGAACATCAGTAAGCGTCTGAGTATAGGACTCAGTGCCTTTTGTTTTGTTTTTTATAGCTTCCCAGTTTTTTAATACTTCATCAGAGCTGTCAGCAGAAACCTCACCAAAAACGTGAGGATGCCTTATTATAAGCTTTTGGCAAATGCCGTTAACAACATCATCAAATGAAAAAACGTCCTTTTCATTTTCAATCTGTGCGTGAAATATTACCTGTAAAAGAACGTCGCCGAGCTCTTCTTTAAGAAGCTCGGGATTGTCAGTGTCTATAGCCTCAACAGCCTCATAAACCTCTTCAATAAAATTATTGCGGATGCTGTGATGATTCTGCTCTTTATCCCATGGACAACCCTCATCACTTCGAAGAATCTGCATAATATTTACAAGGTCATTAATAGTGTAATATTTATTTAATGAAAAGTCAAGCATTTTTTTCAAAAATCTCCGTTTTCCCTACTTCAACAATATTTCTTTTCGGAATTATTTTTCAATACTAATAATACCCTATAATCACCGCTTTTTCAAGGGGTTAATGACGATTTTTTTATTTATTTTGCACTTTTTTTAGTATAATAATCACTTTTCTCAATATCACTTCCCGAAAAATGACATTTTAATCTCTTTTACCGCTGAAATGTTCATAAGAACCAGGCTAATCAGGTACACTGCCCCGCCTGTTGCTACCGCAGAAAGGACGGATAAGCTGTTTCCAAGCCTTATAAACAGAAAGTCGTATGTTAGTCTTGCTGTTGCTATGCAAAGCAACGATCCGAACATGGGTTTTATGAAGGCGTTCGCTATTTTAAGCTTTGCTCTTGTGATTTTCTTCAGAAGGCAAAGTGACATTATCGCTATTACAGCATAGCATACAGTTGTTGAAATTGCCGCACCGGTAACGTTAATTTCGGGTATGCGCATGAGAAGAATATTCCCGCTCAGCTTTATGGCGACGCCGAAAAACATTATTTTCACTGGAAGATCTGCTCTTCCTATTGCTTGAAATATCGTGAACACGGATATTGAAAGGGATAGAAACAAAACTCCAATTCCAAGCACAGCCATCGACTGGCTGACGGCTTCAACTTCATGCGTTCTTGATGAAAACAGCAGCAAAAGAATTGGCTTTGCAAGTATAAAAATTCCCAGAGCAGACGGAAACGCAACCAAAGAGGTCATGGAGATAACAGAATTTATGCTTCGTTGAGTTCTTTTGTGATCGGATTTTGCCCATGACTCAGCCAAGCTTGGAAGAATACCTTTTCCAAACATTCCTGTCATTGAAGGAACAAGATTAAAAATAGTCAGCGCAAGCCCTGTAAACGACCCGTATATGAAGTTCGGAAGCTGTAAAAGCCCGTCGCTCCCGTCGAGTACTCCCTTAAATTTTTCGCTGAAATACTCAGGCGACGCTAAAATAGTTTTGCTCAAGCTTCTTATTATAGTCGCTAGATCAATCAGCGAGGTCAGATTTGTCACAACTGAACCGGCAGCGATCGGAATCACCGTCAAAAACAACGCTTTTAACAGACTTCTCATTCGATCTGTTGACTTATCTTTCAAAAGCATTTCTTTAGTAATCCCGTCACCGGAAAAACGGTATTTGAAAAATAAATATAAAAATGATACTACCGTTGAAAGCGTCACACCTGCTATCGCTGCCGCTGCTATAAAGGGAAGAGCGGCGACCTCAGCCTCTTGAAGCGTATTATAGCTCTTATCAAATAGTATCCCCGTGTCGGTATAGCTTGTTCTTGCATATAAAAGCGCAAGATAAGCAAAACCTAGCCCTGCTATAAGCTTAACGACGGATTCAATTATCTGTGATAATGCGGTGGGAATCATATTGTGAAGCCCTTCATAATACCCCCTGTAAACCGAGAGGGCGGCGCCGAAAAGCACACAGGGTGCTATTGCTATGATAGCGGGAAAAGCTGCGCTGTTTCCAATATAAATAGTAAAGGGCTTTGCCAGAATGACTATTAATAATGCCGCCAGCAGCCCGACGGCTGAAAAACCAAGAATCGCAACCCTTCTGATTTTCCTGACGTTAGTATAACGCTCAAATGCCATATTTTCCGCTAC
The DNA here is from genome assembly GCA_023439835.1 of Bacillota bacterium. Taxonomy (GTDB): domain Bacteria; phylum Bacillota; class Clostridia; order Oscillospirales; family Ruminococcaceae; genus SZUA-444. The sequence continues at coordinate 131,404 of JAEXUW010000005.1, forward strand.
CATTCTTGATACGGCAGTAGGCAGTCCTGTCACTGAAATAGCATAAACGGGCATAAATATCGCATAAGCGCAGCTAAAATAGCCCATTCCTGTTCCGCCAAGAATATTGGCGAGAGGTATTTTAAACACCAGTCCGATTATTTTAGTTATAAAAACAGAAGTTATTAGAATCATTGAACCAAATATAAAGCCTTGCTTTTTCAAGAAAACCCCTCCGATGTCTTGTTTTACGATGAAGGCATTAGTTTAAACCTTCTGTTTTAAATAATTCTTTCATGTATATAATTTATGTATGCTTTCTTTAAGTTAGTACAAGCAATATAAGCAGTACAATTAATTATATATGACAACACTTTTTTATGCAATAAAAAACCGGAGAAAACTCTCCGGCAAATTAGCGTTATATCCCCGCACTGTTATTAGTCGGGTCAATAAACAACGGTATTTCTGGTGGCGAAAAGGTAAACACTCCAAACATTACAGCGATAATAATAAAAATAAGAATTCCTGCTAAATTACTCACCTTTTCAGACGGCATTTTTTTATATGAAAAATATGACGAAAGTGCCACCGCCACAACGAAAAGCAGAATATCAACAATTAAATAATGCTCGCCGATTACGCGCGTATAGGTGTAATAAGCAAAAACAACAAACAGCATTCCCAAAAGAGCCGAAATTGCCTTTGTGAAGAAAAAGCCTTTATACTTTTTATCCGTCATGAAGTACTGTATTATCGAAAAAATAAGAAACGGAAAGAACAACAGCTTCAAATGCTCCCAAACGCTCTCGTTAACAGCACTAAAGACACCGACCGCTCTATTCTCACCTGTCCATTCATACAAAAAATGCAGAAGCGTTCCGACAACTACTGTAAAAACAAAACCGGCAAGCTCCCATTTTCCACTTGATTTTTTCATTTTATCACCCTTATAAGTATATGCTATTATAACGCTTAAAATTCAAAAACACGCTGTCTCAACAATTTGTGAAAACAACGTGTTAATTTAATTTGAGTATCAACAATAATAATCAGCTGTACCTATTATCAATAATTCTCTTGCTTTTCTTCTCACTTCTCGGAAGCTCACCCAATGCAACAACCTCAGCGTCGATTTTTATACCGATTTTTGATTTAAAGGTTTGCGCAATTCTCATTTCAAGCTCTTCAGAAGAAACGCCCTGCTCCTTTTCCACTCTCAGAAGCATCCTGTCTTTACCCTCAATATGCCCGATTACTATCTGATATTCGCTTGAGGCACCCTCGACAAGCTTTAGCACATCCTCAATCTGACCGGGATAAATATTGACGCCCTTAACCTTAATCATATCATCGCTTCTTCCAAGAATAACATCGTGGCGGGGATATTTGCACCCACATCGACATTCGCCCGAAATAAGCCTTGTAAGGTCGTGAGTTCTATAGCGAATGAGAGGTGCGCCTTCTTTTCTGAAGGTGGTTATTACAAGCTCGCCAAGCTCACCCTCGGGAAGGTTTTCGCCGGTGACAGGGTCAACAATTTCAAAATAAAGATAATCGTCAAAATAATGAAGCCCGTTTTCTTCATCACAGCTTATTGAAATTCCCGGTCCGTATATTTCAGTCAGTCCATAGATATCGTAAAGAGAAATCCCAAGCTCATTTTTTATGCGGTTTCTCATCTTGTCGCCCCAACGCTCCGAACCGATTACGCCTTTTTTTAGGTGAATTTTATCCTTGATTCCTCTGCGCTCAATTTCCTCCGCCAGAAGAAGCGCATATGACGATGTTGATGTAAGCACCGTTGATTTAAGGTCAATCATCATCTGAATCTGTTTGTCGGTATTGCCGGGCCCCATAGGGATCGCCATTGCTCCAAGTCTTTCGCACCCAGCCTGAAAGCCGATTCCTGCTGTCCACAGTCCATAACCGGGGGTAATGTGTATTCTGTCAAGCTTTGTTATTCCAGCAATTTGATAGCACCGCATCATCATTTCGGCCCAGTCGTCCACGTCATTTTTTGTGTAGGGTATTATGATAGGAAGCCCTGTTGTTCCTGATGAAGAGTGAATTCTGACGATTTCACTGTCGTCAACCGCTTGAATATTAAGAGGGTAAGCCTCACGAAGCTCCTCCTTAGTAGTAAACGGAAGCTTTTTGAAATCTTCAGGCGTTTTAATATCTGAGGCGCTTATACCGTGTTTTTGAAATTTCGCCTTATAAAACCCGCTCCCCTTTTCCACTCTTTCCAGCAGGCTTTTAATTCCTAAATATTGTTGTTCTTTCATGCAAGTTACTCCTTCAAAAAATAAAACGTCTGTCCTTATATTACAAGGACAGACGTAAAATTTCATCTGCGGTACCACCCTGATTGGCGAAAACTCGCCCTCTCACGGAAGCAATGCTCCCCACCCTTTAACGCAGGCATGCGTCGGGCATTACTCATCCAATAAAGGATTTTCCTCCCGCCCTCAGCGATCCAACCAAAATATCAATGCAGCTGTCTTTCACCGGCACAGCTCGCTTAATACATCAAAATATTTCTCTTTCGCTTCAACAGTTTATACTTTAATAAAATAGTATCATTTTAATAGTACTTTGTCAAGACGAGAATTAATAATTGTAATAATCAACAGCGACATAGTCTACGATTCCGTCAGAATAATAGAAGTAGATTTCGTTCCAGTCATCATTCTTATCATAAATTGTTATTATATAATTATTGTAATCAATTGTACTCGGATCAATATTAAATGCTGCACAAAGCTCTTCCACCGTTGATCCATAGCCTATTCCGTTTATTCTATAGTCAAGATCAACATCGGTATTGAGATAATCTACTTCAAAGCATTCCATCGTTGCTTCATTAAGAGGAATATCAAAGTTTGTATTATTCTGAAGTCTTATAGTAACTGCATAAGAGTCAGCGCTGTAATAATAGCTCCAATCCCCTGCTGATAGTGTGGTTTCGCCATTTGTATCAACAAGCGCTAAAACAGCAGCAGGAACAGGTCCTGGAATCATAACGCTAGCACCGTTAATTTGATAATTAGCTTGAGATAAATTATATGTATATTCGTTGGTATAGCCCTCATAATCATAATCATCATAATCATCGTAATCGTCATAATCATCATAATCATCGTAGCCAAGGCCGCCCATCAGGGCTTCCATTGTTTCTTCTCCTAAGATACCGGAGAAATGCTCTGTCACTGCGTCAATATCAACATTCGCTAAGTATTCTTCCATATCAGAATCATTCATAGCGTCATAAACATCTTCATCGCTTGGAAGCTTAATATTTGAAACTGTTGTTTCTTCATAAGAAACTTCTAAAGTCAAATACATTGCTCCATCAAGATTAAAGATGATTTCCACAATCTGCTTCTGGTTTTCAACAGAAAGATCGAAAACAAGCTCAATGTCATAGCCTTCATATTCTGTGCTTACAGTGACATTGCCCTCAACCAGATTTGTTTCTTCATCAACGATTTTGTAATCCTTGAGATCAAGAGTAACAGTGATAGGATCGCCGTAATCGTCCATTGTTTCAATTGTATAGCTTCCTGTTACAGCGCCCTTCTTTTCTTTTTCTGAGCCTGAAAGCATGAACACAGTTTCGTCTTCAACAATTGCCCATATTTCTGTTCCTGTTTCGCTTCCGTCAACTGCTGTGAGATATCCGAATTCTGTTTCAACACCGTCAACCTCAGAGGTGATTATTCTTCCCTTTACTACCATTTCACTGTCAACATAAGTTACAATTGTCAGGAAGGTGTCATCGAGGTCAAAATCATCCTCATCGCCATAAAATCCATAAAAGCTCGGAGAATCTAAGTCATTCTTAACATCGTCAATAGCGTCACTTATCATATCCGCATAAGAACTTCCGGTTTCATCTTCAAGGTTCAGCTCATCATATAAACGTGAAAGAACCTTATCCTTTTTCATTTCCTTCAAAACTGAAAGAACAATATCAGAAAATTGTTCATATGTAATTTCAGAAGTAAGTGTTGTGTATTTATAATCTACGCCGGCAACGTCATCCTCAACATTCTTTTCGCGCTCAACTTCTTCGCCAAGTGCATCTGTAATAATTTGAGAATACTTGTTGATTAAGTCCTCAAGCTCCTCAGCGGTAAGAGATAAGCCGTCAACTAAACTCTCTGAATCTGAAGAGGGGAGCTCATATCCGCCCAAATAATCCTCAAGATAAAGCCCATTGTCCTCAAGGAAGGACTGAAGGTCATCCATACCCATTGAAATAAAAGCATCGCTGAATTCAGGAACCTGAACATAAGCTATGTTGTTTTCACTATCAACAGTTGTATTTAGTGTAATTACCTTTTGACCGTTATAATCAAGCCACATATTCTGTGAGGAAAGCTCACCCTTAACGCCAAAGCTTGTGTTAAGTGCAACACTTTCAAGACCGGGTATTCCCATCGTTGAAATCAGCTCATCCCCAAAAATAGCCTTGATTGAAGCATTCTGTGCGTATTCACCTTCGCCGTCTACTACATTTGCAACCTTAGAATAGAGATTGCTGAAGGATTTCGCACCATTTTGAATGCTTTTTGTCTGAACTTTTTTATTATAGCTTTCAGGCTTTAATACAACAGACTGAACAGCCATCTGGAATGGTTCAACGAAAGCATATGCTGCCGCACCGCCACCGATAACAACGGCTAATAATATCGCAATTACTGCAAGAACTTTAGTTTTTTTCATTATCTTATCCCCTTTATATTCATATTTAAACAGAGCTTTACGACTATCATTATAACATTTTGGTTAAAATAGTCAATATGTTTTATTTTTATTTGTGGTGAATCACAAAAAAGAATACTAATTCCTTAATATGATTGTTAATAATAAGTAAATGAAAAATACAAAAAAAATAAATAACCGACAAACCGGGGTTCTAAGGCGGTATATCGGTTATTATTATAGTTAACTGCTATGCTGTTAGAATATATTGCCATTGTCACGATAGCTTCGCCAGACGTTCTCGAAGAAATCGTCATCGTCCGGAATTGGCCGTACGTTTCGCCATTCAAAGCTTACATTCCCGTCCTTGAAGACCGCTTCCTGAACAAGCGAGCCTCTGCTTCCGTCATCAAGAGAAAATGTGAACGTATCAGGAAGAATATCATAGGGCTTTCTTCCGTTTATATCAGTGTATAGCGCACTCCCGCGGCTCTTTCCACCGCTTTTTATATAGTCTGCCATTGCGCTTAGATATACATATTGACATATCAAATTATCATACAATCTGTATACTTTTTTAAGATTTTTACTATCGGTAATTTTTACTGTGTTAGGGAAATCAGCGATTTCCGATTTTATTTCATCAGCAGCGTTTTCAATTCCGGAGACATCACGTATAGCTGCGCCGAGCCTGCTCATTCTTACAGCGGCTTTATCCCACCGACTCTGAACATTATCTTCATTTCCTAAAACAGTCTGTGAAAGCGAAACAGTTTTAATTATAGCGGCGCTTACAGCCGATATAAATTCCTCAGACGACACAGGCTCTCCTTTTCTCTGTGCAAATATATATTGAGCCGCCCTTGTCGAGCCAACCTGACCGGCATTTAATGCACTTCCGCCCGGACGGTAAACGCCATGACTGGCGCTGACTTCACCCGCTGCAAAAAAGCCTTCAATATTGGTCATCCACCATTTATCTATTGAAAGTCCTCCGTTGTTATGTTGAGCACATAGAGCAATCTCAAGCGGTTCTTTTAACAAATCCACTCCCTTGTCCATATAAAAATCAACTGCCGGCTTATTCATGTGAAGAAGTCTTTCTATCGGTGTGCCAAAGCAAGCTCCCGCTTTTTCAAGATACTCCTTTGCTTCATTTGAAAGAGAATTATAGTCAATTTCTTTATCAAGCGGATTCGAACGAAAATCAAGATATACCTTTCTTCCCTTACAGCTTTCCATATATACAAGAATGTCGATAATAGAGGAGCCACCGTCAACCTTTCTGACATCAAAGGGCCACTGATAGCCTTTTAAAAATACTTTGGTCAGCATATCGCCGCTGTCATTAAAGTAGTCAGTTAGAAATTCCTTTTTATTGCTTCCGTCTGGCTCTGTTGAAATAAATTTGGGAAGCACCTGCATATATGTTCCCGAAACGTTCCATCTCGGCTTTGTGGAGGCAAGCCCGTATTGCCATTCTGTTAAGTTTTTTCCCTTTACGCCCGCTTCAAAAGCGATTCCGGTTGCACCATAGTGTCCGAACGGAAAGACACTGTCCGAGTACATTCCAGCAGGGCCGCCAGTGGCATAAATCACGTTTTTACAGCTTATTGCGATGAAACGCTTGTCCTTGTCATCGCCTGCAGTAAGGTCAAGGCATAAAAGCCCGAACACCCTATCGTCTCTTGTGAGTATTTTAATTACCTGAAAATTATCAAGAATTTTTATTCCCTTTGCAAGCACAGCCTTTTCAAGGCATTCAGTCATCATCTTTGATGTGTACGGTCCGACAGATGTTGCGCGGCGTCTGGGGTCATGGTCAGTTTTATATCCGATATATTCACCGTAACGATTTCTCGGGAAAGTGACGCCCAGCTCAACGAGCTTTAAAAAAGACTGAGCTGAAAGAGCCGCCTCACAAAGCGCAATGTCACCGTCAACGCACTGTCCGTCGAAAAGCGTCTGAGCCATTTCTCTGACGCTGTCCGGGTCGCCGCCGGAAAGTGTCAGCTTATAATAAGTCTGCTTGTCAGAGCCAGTGTTTCTTGACGTTCCTGCGTTTATATGCTCGGTTACAATCGCTATGTCGGTACAGCCCAGCTGATAGAGCCTGTCAGCTGCATTGAAGCCCGCCGCACCCGTTCCGACAACTACTGTATTCATAGATAAAAGTCTGATTTCATATCCAGAAATATTTATCATATTTTCTTTCATTTATTTCTCCTGACTGTTCGGTTTAAGGATTACCTTGACTGCTCCTGCTGTTCTGTCAAAGCAGGTTTCAAGAGCCTTCTGAAGCCTGTCAAGCGGGAACTCATGTGTTATTAGCTTCTCAAGGTTAAGCTCTTTGGCGAACTTAATCGCAATAGGGAAATCCCAGCAATAGCCCTGAGCACCCTGTATCTTTATCTCATGAGTGATAAATCGTGTGGCAGGAATTGTAATGTTTGGATTTTCAAATATTCCGACGATAGTGGCAAGCCCGTTTTTCTTGAGGCTCATCATTGCCTGCAATAATGTCGCTTCAAGCCCGACGCATTCAAAGGTTTTGTCAAATCCCCTGCCGTTTGTAATGCGCGTAACCTCATCGTCAAAATTCTGGATTTTAGGATTGATTGATGAGGTAGCACCCATTTCTTTGGCAAGCTCTAGCCTGTTGTCAGAAAAATCTACGACTACCACCTCGCTGGCTCCGCTTTTGTTGCATAAAGCAGCGATAAGAATGCCAATTGCACCGGCACCAATGACAAGAACGGTTTCACCGAGCTTAATATCAGCTCTTCTCACCGCATGAACAGCAACAGATAAAGGCTCAATCAGAGCGCCTGCCTCATAGCTTAAGCTGTCTGGAAGCTTATATACATATGGTGCTTCAACTGTAACATAATCCGCCATTGCTCCATCTCCATTGCGATAGGTGAAGCTGATATTCTCACAGTATCCGTACTCTCCCCGTCTGCATGCGTTGCATACTCCGCAGACTATGCAAGGCTCAACGGTAATTCTGTCACCAACTTTTACATTGTGAACGTCCTCGCCGACCGCCGCAACGTCACCCGAAAATTCATGCCCAATTGTTACGGGAAGAGGTGCAGACGGATGCTTTCCTTTAAAAATATGAAGGTCACTTCCGCATATTGCACTAGCGGCTATTTTAACTACCACCTGCCCGGGCTTAGGTTCTAAAACCTGTCTCTCAAGAAAGTCGGTTTGCATTGGCGAACAAACTCGTCCTACCCTGTTATAAAAATGTTTTGCCATTATTTTACCTCATATTACTGAAAGGTCTTTTCACGTTTGGAGGCTTGGTCGCGTGCCTGCTTAAACAGAGGTGCATAAATTTCACTATCGCGGATTACACAGCCTGTTTTTCCGTGGTCACGCATTATTTGCGTGCATTTAGAGCAGGAAATACAAACCTTTTGAGCATCCATTTCACCTTTTTTCAAAACGTCTCTTACTGCATCGGGATATGCAAAGCTTGAACGGCCGAGCCCCACGAAACGGCAGCTTTTATCCTTTAGATTAGCAGCACCCGCATAAGGGAGGAACTGGCGAAGCCATGTGTATCCGTTGCCTACCACCGGAATATCACCGGCCGCTTGCTGAATACTTCTTGTAAATTCAAATAGCCTGTCCATACTTTCGAGAGGGTGCTCGTCTGGAACCGGAATGCCCATGCTTGACTGGTCAAACGGACGTGTAACCTGTGGATATATATAGTATGGGTTGCCCGCTGAATTACTGAGAAGTCCAACTCCATTATCTATCATCATTTTAACAAGCTTCATTGGCTCGGTGGAATCATACTTCCACATATCTTCTTTATCACAACCAAAGCCATAAGGATAAGGATGTGCGTCAAACACATTAAATCGGCTGGCGATGATAAAATCCTCACCAACGGCATCTTTAACAGCTTTTATTGTCTGAATCAGAAATCTGGTACGGTTTTCAAAGCTGCCTCCGTATTTGCCTTCACGAGTGTAACTAGCCAAAATCTCGGACAACAGATACCTATGACAGGATTTTATGTCTACTCCGTCAAAACCAGCTTCTTTTGCAAGTAAAGCGGAGGCCACATATTTTTCTGTCAGACTGTCAAGATAAGCATCCGAAACAATCGGCGAGCTTTCATCAACACCAACTCTCGGGTCTAATAGCGGGTCATGCTGAGCAATCAAAGACTTCGGCTTATGACCTTCAGGTCTTGAGTATCTGCCCGAATGTGTAAGCTGAAGGATATTGACTGGCTTGTTCTCCACGCCGTTAGAAGCTATTGCGGACTTCATTGAAATCTTGACAAGCTTTTCAAACTCTCCCACATTATCTTTTGTGAGCATCATTTGAAGAGGATTTGCTCTCCCCTCGTTTACGACCGCACAAGCCTCCCACCAAAGAAGTCCTGCGCCGCCCGCCGCAAAACGCTCATAACGTCTTGTCACAAGCTCTGACGGACTTCCGTCAGGATTTGAATCACAGCCCTCCATCGGAAGTACCGCAAAAGCATTGGGTGCATATTTGCTGCCTATTTTGACTTTTTGCGAAAGTACCGATAAATCGTTGTCAAGCTTTATATTAAGTTTTAGTTCGTTTATTTTCGTCTTAACTTCATCAAGTGTTTTAAAATTGAATTTTTCGTGTGCTGACATATTATCGCCTTCTTTTTCTTCCCGAATAAACTATCGGGTGGATTTTCTAATAATTAAATCTGTATTCATTATGTCAACGGTCGGCGCCTCAAGCGCCCCTGTTTTTTCTTTGTGGAAAATTTGTTTTATAAGCTTTTGAGCGGCAAGAACCCCGATTTCATAAAGAGGCTGTGAAACAGTCGAAAGCGGCGGCTCAATAATCGATGATATTTCTACATTATCAAAGCCTAGAACAGAAATATCATCAGGAATTTTCAGCCCAAAATCTCTTATCGCTCTCATGATGACAATCGCCTTAGGGTCGCTTGACGCAAAAATAGCGTCGGGTATTTGCCCGCTCTGAAGCATTTTTGTTGTGATGGAATAAAAGCTGTTGGTTCCGTTTGTTTCATGTATAATATAGCTTTCGTCAGGCTTAATGCCATTATCCTCTAGTGCTTGAAAATATCCCTTTTTTCTGTCGATATATATGTTAAGCTCTTCCCTGCCCATTGCAAAAACAATTTTCTTATGCCCTGTTTTTATGAGATAATTAACGGCATTATACGCTGCCTGATAATTATTAATTCCGACTGCATCAATGCTCTCATCATAAAACCGCGATGTAAGAACAAGCGGGAATCCGTCTTCACGGAGCTTTCTAATATGGTCTGAGCTCGGAAGCATTGAAGATACGATGAAACCGTCAATCCAGCGTGTTCTAAGCTTATTAATATATGCTTTCTCACTATCAACGTTTTCGTCGGTATTGCATAAAATTACCGTGAAACCATTTTTTCGTGCTGTATCCTCAACCCCTCTGGCAATTACAGGGAAGATAAGGTTTTGGATGCTAGGAACCATCAATGCAATAGTATTTGACCTCCCAAGCTTCAAGCTTTTTGCAAGCCCGTTTGGGGTATAATTCAGTGCATTGACCGCCTGCATTACTTTCTTTCTGGTTTCCTCATGGATATAGCCCTTGTTGCTCAGCACCCTTGAAACAGTGCTGGCAGAAACACCAGCATATTCAGCTACTTTTTTAATATTTGTCATGACGTTTCACCTCAAGTAGTATGATACCATATAAACCGCTAAATTTCTACATGAATTAATCACAAAATCACAATATTATGCAATTGTTTTCACACGGATTAAATGCTTTGAATTGGCAGACAGCATTGTCCAGCGCAACGCTGTCTGTATATTAGGAGAAAGTTTATGAGTGTATTATAACCTTTGTATATGAAAACCGCCGTCAATATCTATATAATTGCCTGTTGTGTAAAGATACTTATCCGAACAAAAGGCTGAAACAGCATCTGCTATATCCTCCGGTGTGCCCCAACGTGCAATCGGGAAAACTCCCGCTTCAAACATTTTGTTATATTTCTCCTGCACAGCTGAAGTCATATCCGTGGCAATAACTCCTGGACGAACCTCATGCACAAGAATCCCCTCTTTAGCTAGTCTATCGGCATAAAGCGTTGTCAGCATTGAAACGCCTGCTTTTGAGATGCAATATTCTCCTCTTGCAATTGAAGATACTACCGCCGAGCATGATGATATGTTAACGATTGTACCTCTTTTTTTACCCGCATAATCCTGTTTTAGCATTTGATTTGCTACCGCCTGCGTGAAGAACATAGTTCCCTTTGTATTAATTCCGATAACCCTGTCAAAGCTCTCCTCGCTCATTTCAAGCAGATCCGCCCTTACAGACGGCGCAACCCCCGCATTATTTACAAGCGCATGGATTCCGCCAAATTTTGCGACGGCTTCGTCAATCGTGCGCTGTCTGTCGTCCGCCTTGCAAATGTTCCCTTGAATATAAAGATATTCTGTGCCTTGACTTGTTAGCATTTCAAAATTATTCTGATATGCATCCTGCGGATTCATGTCAACTATAACTATGTTAAATCCATCAATCCCTAGCTGCTTAGCGATAGCAAAGCCTATTCCACGACTTCCGCCCGTCACTAATGCCGTTTTCTTCATGACTGTTCCTCCTATTATTAGCTTATATATTTTTGTAAGTTTATTATGCCTGTTTTGGCAAGCTCGTCAGGGCTTTCAGCCAAAGGGCTCCACAACGCATCAAACCCTCCGGTACAAAAAGTTTCCATTGTAATATGTCCTTCATATTCATACCTTTTAATAAGTGAGAATATCTTTTTCCACGGAAGATGTCCTGTTCCAGGTGCACCTCTATTGTTGGCACAAGCGTGAAAATGACCAAGCATTTTAGCTTTTAAAATATCCTCAAGGGCATCGCAGACGTCATTTTCTTCAATGTTTGCATGAAATGTATCATAGTGAATTTTCACATTTGGCATATCAATATCGGAAACCAGCTTAGTAGCCTGCTTCGCTGTGTTCACAACGCTTGTGCGGTATCTATGAAGCGGCTCGACGCATAGACTTATTCCGTGTTTTGATGCAAGTGAAGCTGCGTTTTTTATTCCCGAAACCGCAAGCTCCCACTCTTCTTTTTTCTTGACTGGTGAAAGCAGATGACATTTTCCACCACCGGCATACAAAGGCCCGACAAATGCTTTTGCACCTATTTCTGCCGCTGTTTCAATGCATTCTCTAAAGTACACTTGTGTGTTGTCTCTGATTTTCTCATCGAAATTGCTAACGTCCCTGCCTTTTAACATACAAGCACATAAAGTGACCTCAAGACCGTTATCTTCAAGCATCCTTCTGATTTCTGATGTATACTTAAGCGTTCCCTCATGCATCGGGATTTCAACAGCAGTGAAACCGATTGCGGAAGCCTTTGATATCAACTCAAATATATTTTCCTCAGGATTGTTTGACCAGTTCCAAAGATTAATTCCAAACCTATTCATGCTCAATCCCAGAATACCGTCGCACCGCAGTGGGCGGAGGTGGTGTTCTTCTTATATAGCTTCAGCCAGCCGCTTGACGGCTTTTCGACGGGAGACCAGCCTGCTTTTCTTTTTTCAAATTCCTCGTCTGATATATTAACTTTTAAGCTTCTGCCTTCGATATCAATGCTTATAATGTCGCCGTTTCTGATAAAAGCAAGATTTCCGCCCTCATAGGCTTCAGGCGAAACGTGACCGATGGCAAGTCCGCCGGTTGCGCCAGAAAAACGCCCATCCGAAACAAGAGCGATTTTTGTGCCGAGCTTTTTGCCCAGAACTGCCGCCATAAAGGTTTCCATATGAGGCATTCCGGGCGAGCCTTTTGGCCCCTCATAGCGTATAACAACAACGTCGCCCGCTTTGATTTCATCCTTAAGGATTGCATGCCATGCTTCGTCCTGTGAGTCATAGCATTTTGCCTGACCTGAAAACAGCCATGCTTCCTTTTCGACAGCCGAGAACTTGACAATTGCGCTGTCAGTGCCGATGTTGCCATGCAATACAGCAAGCCCACCCTGCTTGTTAATTGGATTTTCAACAGTTTTAATAACGTCTGAATTTCTATTTTCTGAAACCGCAATTTTCTCAGCAATTGTCCCGAACATTCCCTTAGCTGTGCTATCAATGAACCCGCCTTTGTCAAGCTCCTTTAAAACAGCGCCAAGTCCGCCCGCCTCTGAAAACTCTTTCATAGTATAAACTGGATGATTGGGATAAATTGTACTTATACAGGGAATTTCCTTTGAAATTCTGTCAAAGGTTTCAGGGGTAATTTCACATCCTGCCTGTCTTGCCATCGCGGGAATGTGAAGAATCGAATTTGTTGACCCGCCTGTTGCCATCATATAGCGAACGGCATTTTCAAAGCTGTTTTGTTTTATTAAGTCAAGTGGGCGAATCATTTCTGTGACAGCTTCAACAACGCGTCTTGCGGCAGCTTTAGCTAGCTCGTGCCACTCTTCAGTTTGACTTCTTACACTAGCGTTTCCGTGGGGGGTAAGCCCTAATACCTCTGCTGTCGCGCACATTGTATTCGCTGTTCCCATAAAGGGACAAGCCCCAGGCGTCGGACAGGCATTTTTTACAACAGCCTTGTAATTCTCCCTTGTCATGCTTCCCTCGATATATGAAGCATAGGCCTGCTTTGTGTGGGTTAGAGTCAGCATTTTTCCGTCAAGCTCACCCGTCCCCATAAAGCCGCCGGTGAACATAACCGTTGGAATGTTTACTCTTAAAGCTCCCATAATCATTCCAGGAACAATCTTGTCGCAGGTCGCCAATATTATCATGCCTTCAAGCATATTAAGCTCAGCGGCTGTTTCGACCTCAGCGGAAACCATATCTCTTGTCGGAAGCGTATACCTGTCACCGGGCGTGTTTGAGCATATTCCGTCGCATATTCCCGTTATAGGAAGCTCACGCGCAAGTGCACCGGCTTTATATATTTCCTCTTTAATCTCCTCGATAACATCCTTAAAGGGGAAATGTCCCGGGTTCATTTCATTCCACGAGTTCAAAATTCCGATGACAGGACGCTCGGCTTCCTTTTCGGTAACACCCATGGCATATAAAAGCGCATTTCTATGGTCGAGCGATTCCTCATTCCATTCACGTATCATTATTCATACTCCTTAAAATCAAACGGCTCTTTGCATAATATGAACTGCAAAGCCGGCGATTTCCATTTTCATATATATAACAAGCAGACTGCCGTTATCGTCATATTTGACGCTGCCTTCGTCAAATTCAATTCCCTTATTCTCAAGAAGCTCCCTAGCCTTGCGAATATCACGGCAGGCAAATCCAATATGCCCGTGCCTTCCTCTGCCTTTGCCCTTCATCAGCTCTATAAGATGACCAGAATATACGGAATCCTTGCTGTTTTTTATCGGCTTAATTCCAAAAAGCAATTCAAAAATCCCCGCGGCTTCAAGAGCTTCCTTTTCATTTTCACAGTTCACGCCGAAATGTGCAACCTCAAATTCTAGTTCGTGTATACTCATATCATCCACCGAGATAGGCTTTCTTGACAACGTCAGAACACAAAAGCTCTTTTCCTGTCCCCGAAATGTTTATTAATCCGTTTTCCAATACGTAAGCGTGGTCGCATATTGAAAGAGCTTTTCTTGCATTCTGCTCGACAAGCAAAATTGTAATCCCTGAATCCCTGATTTTCTGAATCAGCTCATATACCTGATTGACAATAAGTGGGGCTAGCCCAAGACTCGGCTCGTCAAGAAGAAGTATTTTTGGTCTTGACATAAGTCCTCTTGCAATTGCAAGCATCTGCTGCTCACCTCCTGAAAGCGTTCCAGCAAACTGATCCTTTCGGCTTTCAAGAATTGGAAACAGCTCAAACTGCTCCTTAACCTCTTTTTCAAGGTCAGCACCTTTAAAGAGATAACCGCCGACGAGAAGGTTATCCTTTATAGTCAAGCCTGAAAATGTTCTTCTTCCCTCGGGAACATGAACAATACCCGCTTTAACTACTTTATGCGGTCTTTTTGGAATAGGTGAGCCAAGAAACTTGATTTCGCCCTCAGTCGGCTTAACAAGCCCTGATATACACCGAAGAAGCGTGGTTTTTCCGGCGCCGTTTGATCCGATTATGCTGACTATCTGCCCTTGTTGCGCTGAAATATTGACCTTTTTCAAAGCCTTTACATATCCATACGCGGCACTTAATTCATTTACAGTGAGCATGCGCCGTCCTCTCCTTTCCTAAATATGCTTCAATGACCTCAGGATTGTTTTGCACCTCTTTCGGCGTTCCAATAGCAATGGTTTTACCGAAATTTTGAACATAAATTGTATCTGAAATACTCATGACAAGCTCAAGCCTGTGCTCAATCAGAAGAATCGCAAATCCTATATCAACCGAGAGCTTTCTGATAAGCTCGGTCAGCTCGGTCACCTCAGTTGGATTTAATCCCGCCGCAGGCTCATCAAGAAGAAGAACCTTTGGCTTGCACGTTAACGCTCTCGCTATTTCAAGCCTTCTCTGAAGACCGTACGGCAAATTCTCAGGACGTTCTTTTTTGTATTTAATAAGTCCTGTCATTTCAAGATATTTTTCACAAAGCTCTCGACCGCGTTTCTCCTCCGACCATCTTTTTGGTGTGGGAAGAATCCCGCCGAATACCGAATAATGTGATACGGGATCAAAAGCACACATGACATTTTCGAGGATTGTAAGCCCCTTAAAAAGCCTGATGTTTTGGAATGTACGTCCCATTCCCACACGTGTAATCATATGCTGTTCAAACTTTGTGACATCCTTTGTGTCAAGAATAACAGAGCCTGAATCCGTTGTATATACACCTGAAATAACATTAAATATTGTTGTTTTCCCCGCCCCGTTAGGACCGATAATGCCGTGTATTTCACCTGGATTAGCTTTCAGGGAAAAATCCTGAACAGCCCTTACTCCGCCGAAGCTCTTGCTTATATTATTTACCTCAAGAAGTGCCATTTATTTTCCCCCCTTTGAAAAAAGCTTTCTGACAGGTCTGAAGAGACGGCCGACATTCTTAGGTGTAAGCTCCCACTCTCCAAAAAGCCCGGACGGCTTAAAGTTAATTATCAAGAGCACTAAAACCGCATAAAAAATACTTCTGTAATCTGCAAGGAAGCGTAAGAACTCGGGAAGTCCCGTTAAAATAAAGGTTGAAGCAACCGCACCCGTTAGACTGTTTACTCCACCGAAGAACACCATGATAACCCAATCCGCACTTTTTCTCCAGCCAAAAATAGTGGGATCAACATATGTTGTGAAGAAAGCGTAAAGACATCCCGAGAAGCTTGTTACCGCCACCGAAAGCAGGAATGCGGTCATCTTTATTCTCGGCACATTTATCCCCATTGCCCTTGAAGCAAGCTCGTCGCTTCTGACGGCAATACACTGACGACCATATTTTGAAGTTTTAAAAAGAGCAACTAAAATTATACATACTATTGCAGACACTGTGACAATAGTCAGGGATGTAATTCTCGGAATTCCAGTGAAGCCGGAGGCTCCACCAGTAAGTTTTGTGGTTCTATTTAAAAGCGCAGTAATAGCCTCGCCAAATCCGAGTGTTACAAGTGAAATATAGTCACGTCTGAGCCTTACTATCGGAAGTCCCACAACAAAGCCGACAAGCACAGACATGATTATTGCGATGGCACATGCAACCGGAAAAGGCAGACCGACCTTTACAACAAATATTCCAGAAACATAAGCGCCAATCGCCATAAATGCTGCCTGACCCAATGAAAACATCCCTGTCAGACCTGTGAGAACATAAACTCCTGTTACTGATACAACTGAAATGAGGATCAGCGTGAGAATTGATATATACAGTTCCATGCTTTACCCCCTTATGCCTTTTCCTGAATATTTGAACCGGCAATTCCTCTAGGACGAACAAGAAGGAATACCAGCATGATTACGAATGTGAAAATCGGCGCATAGCCAGAGCCGACAAAATTAATAAGCAAGGTTTCAACCAATCCCAATAGAACTGCACCGATAATCGCGCCGGGAAGTGAACCTAGTCCGCCTATTACGGATGCAATAAAGCCCTTGACAACTAATGAGCCCAGAGTCGGATACAGTGTGTAGTTGATTCCGAGAAATACTCCGGCAAGTCCCGCTAGAGCACCGGAAATAATAAATGTGAGCTGAATAATCCTGATAACATTTATTCCCATAAGACTTGCTGTATCCCTATCGAAGCTCACGCTTCTTAGAGCACGGCCGAGTCTGGTTTTCTTAATAATAAAAGCGAGGAACAAAAGCGCTGTCGCGCTGCACAGAAACATTAGCATATCTGATGTTGAAATAACTATGTCTCCGAATTTCAAGGTCGCATTTTTGAAAAATCTCGGATAGTTATAGAAATTTGCGCCTACCTTTTGGGTTACAATTCCCTCATAAAATGTGCCGAGGGTAATAGAAGAAACGAAAAAGTAAATCGGTGAAGTGTTCCTGAGGGTAATTCTTCTGAATGCTACAAGCTCGCCAAACAGCGATACTAACGCACCGGTGCCCACTGCCGTCAGAATAGTCGGAATAAGCCCCCAGCCCTTTACCGACGCATAGAAATAGCCGGAAAATGCGCTCAGCGTCATCAGTGCGCCGTGCGAAAAGTTTGAGAATTTAAGCACGTTGAAAATGAGTGAAAATCCGGTCGCTATCAGTGCGTATACCGAGCCAAGCGCCAGACCGTTAATCAGAATTTGCAGTGACATCGGTTTTCCTCCTTATTGATTTAGTGTTTAGAATGCTTTATATGCAATCGATTGTATATTTTTTTAATAAAAAGGCTTAAGTCAGAAAACTTGATATTCCATATATTCTGACTCAAGCTTAATGGATATTTCGCGATGCTCTTAATTAATGAGCATCGGAAATACCTATTTATTTTACTGATTTGCTGCGTATCTCTCAAGCATTATAGGAGTTGTTCCTTCATACTTGAACATAACCATTTCAAGCCCTGTAGGCATGTGAGTAGATGGATCAATAGTGATTGAACCAGTAAGACCAGGGAAATTCGTAATATTCTCAGTTGCATCTCTTACTGCAGCAGGATCAGAACCTACTTCAGAGAAAATATCAGCAAGAATATATGCTACGTCATATCCGAGAAAGAATTTGTTTGTTGCATCAATACCTGTCTTGTCCTTAACATCTTTGATAAGCGTCTGAAGATGCTCGTCACTCGGGTCCACGTTATTGATAAAATAAATATCGTCACAATCTTCACCCATCAGAGTGTTGAAGGGGGGGCAAGCGTCTAGTCCACAGATAAGTGCGCCTTCGAAGCCGATTGCTCTTGCCTGCTGAGCGATAAGAATTAAATCCTGTGTGTAGTTAGGAACAAATATAGCATCAACATTTTCCTTGACAATTTTTCCTAAAAGTGTTTTAAAATCCTTATCATTTGGGTTGTATGCTACTTTTGAAACTACCTGTCCGCCGTTTGCATCAACAGTTGCCACAAATGGAGCTAACAGAGAAGTTGAATAAGCGTTTGCTTCATTATAAATTGCGCCGAACTTTTGATAGCCGTTCTTTAGCGCATATTCAGCCATGATTGAGCCTTGATCAACTGCGTTAGGCTGAAAAGCGAACATGTTCTTATAAGGCGTGCCATCTTCCTTAACCTGTGCTTTTGTATCAAGTGCAAAGCCGAGAACAGGAACATTATACTGTTCTGAAATCGGTGCTATTGCAAGTGCAATATTTGCAACCGGAGGTCCTACGATTGCGCTGACCTTATCGCTTGTGACTGCTCTTGTGAATGCATTGATTGCTTCGTTAACATCGCCTTTTGTATCGTATGTTATCACTTTAATAGTCTTGCCGTCTACTCCGCCTTTGGAGTTAATTTCATCAACTGCCCATTTAACGCCTGCCTCAACCATTTATCCAAGTGTTGATGTTGCGCCTGTTACGTCCTGAAGACATCCGATAAGAATTTCCCCGCCTGCTCCACCAGTTGTAGCAGTTGTGCCGTCAGCCTTTGTGGTTGTAACATTGCTGCTCGCATCATTTCCTGTACAAGCCGCCAAGCTGAAAATCATCAAAGCTGAAGCTGCTATTGCCAATAGTTTTTTCATGGTTTCTCCTCCATAATCCTTTTTCTTTGTTCACTAACAGAATTGAAAAAAATAATCTCTGCATCATGACTATTCTTTTAAATAAAATCATTTAATATGCATAAATTTTGAAGTCAAATGCTGTCAGTATGCTTTCTATATTATTGGCTTTCGCTCAATAATAGATAAAATAAAATGAGATGCACGTATATGCAAACGATTGTATATTCTTTCATAAAAAATATGCAGTTATTTTGCACATACTTCTCGTCAATTATTTATGTTTTCTTTGCATATTCTACATTATCGTTGTTTTTTTGTCAATCTATTTATGATTTTTTCCCCGTTTTGCATAAAAAACTGCTGTGAAATTGATTGCATATAACAAACTTGCTTTCTTAATTCTAACTTTTGTGTGTATGTCACGTGAATTACAAGTTCTATTTAACATTACTTCT
This sequence comes from Bacillota bacterium, assembly GCA_023439835.1. Taxonomy (GTDB): domain Bacteria; phylum Bacillota; class Clostridia; order Oscillospirales; family Ruminococcaceae; genus SZUA-444. Next base: position 150,664 of record JAEXUW010000005.1, read on the forward strand.
TTGTTGCTATATAAGATGCATCTAAGTAATTCATCCGAAGAATATACAATCACTTGATTTTTATAAGAATATAGTATAAAATATATATGTGTAAAATATCCCGCTAAATATAAATAAGGGAGGATATAATGAAAAATTTCCTGACTAATAAATGGACGAAGCTTGGCGCATCACTTCTCACGCTGATATATGCTTGGATTATTATTACGCTTGCATATAACACCTTTCTTTATCAGCTTGTAATCAAAAAAACTGTTGAATTCGGCGTGGTATATATCATCTTAAACGTGATTTTTCTACTACTGATATTCTTTACGCGAAAAGAGATTGCCACCACAATCGTCACAATGATTTCACTGCCATTTGTTTTCTTCATACTAATCTTTAACTTTGGGAACTGGCTTGTGATTATTCCGCCTTTGGCAGTGTGTATTAGCGCATTCTTCATGTGTCGTGCACCTGAGCTTTTAAAAACCCTTCTCGGAACAGTCTATCTTTTAATGTATATTCTTGGAGTAATTGCATTCCTTGTTGTCAAGCTCTTGTTTGGCGGTTCAAATAATCTGACTGTATTAAATGGTGAGCTCTCTGCCGAAAGCAATCTTTGGGATATTTACTCTTACGAAAAGGTTGTTGAGCTTGCAAACAATTCAGTTTCACCTGATGGTTCCTATCGCTATTATATTGTCGACGTCAGTGACAGCGGAAAAGGCAGAGTTGAAATTTATGTTGAGCCTAACGATAAGGATAAGTCATATAAATACTTTGACTTTGTCGAAAAGGGAAGCTTTAGACGCATAGCACTTAAAAATTCAAGGGGAACGGCAAGTCTTCCTCAAATTCAATGGGTTAACGGCAACACTATTCAGTATAAATTCAGCGGTGAAAAGGTTAAGACAAATCAGATAACAGAAATTACAAAGGACTATCTGAGCTTTTTGCTATCATAAAGTCAAAATCCCTCATTCTAAAATGAATGAGGGATTTTTTTATTACAAAACTATTTTTTCAATGCATCAAATGCCTGTCTAAGTGTGCTGATTCCTATTATCTCCATGTCAAAATCTTTTAAGTTAATTCCAACAACAGATTGCTTGGGGACAATGCACCGTGTGAATCCAAGACGCTGTGCTTCTGATATTCTCTGAACAATATGAGAAACTCCTCTGATTTCACCGCCGAGTCCCACTTCACCAAAAGCAATCAACTTATCATCAACCACCTTGTCTGTCAGACTTGAATACAAAGCTAGCGCAATAGACAAATCCGCTGCAGGTTCATCAAGATTAAGCCCGCCAATAATATTGATATATACATCAAGACTTCCAAAAACAAAGCCCAGTCGCTTTTCAAGCACCGCTATTATTAGCGCCATACGGTTATAATCAAATCCGGCTGTCATTCTTCTCGGCGCTGTAAAACCACTCTTTGTAACAAGCGCCTGAACCTCAGCAAGTATCGGGCGAGAGCCCTCCATTATACAAGCTACACAGCTTCCCGAAACATTCTCAGGTCTGCCTGAAATAAGCATCAGCGAAGGGTTCTGTACCTCTCTTAATCCGCTGTCAACCATTTCAAAAACACCGATTTCATTTGTTGAGCCGAAACGGTTTTTTACCGCTCTTAAAATGCGGTAGCTCATATTTCGTTCACCCTCAAAATAGAGCACAGCGTCAACAATATGCTCCATTACCTTAGGCCCTGCAATTGCACCGTCCTTATTAACATGCCCGACTATAAAAATAGGGATTTCTTCAGTTTTTGCCGTTCTCATAAGCATATTCGTACATTCACGAACCTGCGTGATACTTCCAGGGCTTGAGGAAAGCTGTGAAAGGCTCATTGTCTGAATTGAATCGACGATAACAATATCTGGTTTTTTTAGAGAAATTGTATCGCATATTGCCTCAGCATCAGTCTGTGCCATTAAATACAGGTTTTCTGTTTTTACCTTTAGCCTGTTCGCTCTAAACTTTATCTGCCTGACGGATTCCTCGCCGGAAACATATAGAATAGAATGGGCTTTTCCAAAATAATCGCAAATTTGTAAAAGAAGCGTTGACTTTCCTATTCCCGGCTCACCGCCAAGAAGAACAAGACTCCCCTTAACAAGTCCGCCGCCTAATACCCTGTCAAGCTCACCCACGCCGGTCGAATAGCGAATGTCATCAACCTCAGTGTCAACCTCTGAAAGCTCATATATATGCGAAGAAAGATCAACTGCCTTTCTTGATGTTGCTTTTGAGGATGAGGTCGTGCTCACAACCTGTTCAGCAAAGCTGTTCCATGTCCCACAGGATGGGCATCTACCGTTCCATTTTGAGCTTTCATAGCCGCACTCATTACAAACATAAACATTTCTGACCTTTCCCGCCATTTTAACGTCCGTCCTTTTACTACATATTTTGATTTATAAATTTATTAAGACCGCTGAATATAGTGAACGCAACCATGCTCTGATATTCGTCGGTTTCAAGAAGCGCTGCTTCCTCTGGATTTGATAAAAATCCGCTCTCAATCATAAGCGTCGGGCACTTTGAATAATAGCACAAAAACAGTTCTTTACCACATGATTTAATCTCTCTTGTGTTATCAGGCTGAAGCTGTGCGACAAACTCATTTTGCATAATACGAGCGAATTTTTCATTGAGAGGATTGTTCGTTGAATAAAACATCTGCGCACCCTTATACTGCGACTGTGTGAACAGGTTTTGATGAATTGAAATCGCAACAGCATTTTCATACTTATTGAATATCTCAAGCCTGTTATCCATATCAGAACGTTTCTGATTGCCTATTCCAGTTACGCCAGCGTCATGAATTGAAATGTCGGTGTCACGAGTTACGACAACGGTATAGCCGAATGACTCACACATATCCCTTAATTTGAGTAGTATACTAAGGTTAATGTTTTTCTCCTCATACCCGCTTAAACTTGAACAACCGCTGTCAATTCCGCCGTGGCCCGCATCAATTACAATTACAAAATCCTTTTTGTCCGCCTGTGGTGTCGATGCCGGAACATAAATCTCAACACTGTGAAGAGCATAATAAATAAGAAAATAGCCCAATACCATTACGAATAATATCCCTGCATACCTTTTTTTGATTTTCATAAGCCGCTCCTTTTCCACAAAAACTGTCTGCTAAATCATATGTGGATAAGGTACAGGTTATTCATAATTTTTGCCAGCAATAATATTATACACTATTTATAAGTTCAGAACAATAAAAATAAAATTCAAAATTTTGCATTTAATATTTTGCTTAAAAGAAACAAACAATATTATTAAATAAAAACCTAATAAGCACTATTATAGAGCGGAGGAATTTGTATGTCGAAAAAAATCTATCATGTTACAAGAGGGAAGATTTATAAGCCCAAAAATGTTATTCCTAACGGCTATACAAACATTATTACCGACAACATCACAACAGAAACCGGAAATATCATAAACTATTCAGAAATGAATGCGGGATATGCCAGAAGATGGGTTGACGAAAATCATCTTTAAAATCTGTTCAATAAAAAAGGTAAAGCCGGTTAATCCCCTGCTTTACCTTTTAATTTTTGCTTTGAATTTTTGTTTTGATGCTTTAATTACTTTTAGTCTAGAGAATTCTTCACGTTCCTTTTCCTCAAGCGAATTGGTGATGAACTTAACAACCTCTTCAAACCTTGGGATAATAATGTTTTTGAGTGCGTTCGCCCTGCTCTGTGTTTTCTTTATCGCATTAGCAAGACGGTATATGCTATTTTCAACCTCAGCCAGAATTACTGTCATTTTCTTAACCCTGTCAAAGCAAATATATGCCTTGTCAACAGCCGAATTTGTTTTATAAAAGCCATAGCACATCTCAGGTGGCTTTTCAGACATTCTTATTTGAGGAAGCTCAACCCCCATAACGCTCCTATAGCTGACCTCAATACTGTCCTCAATCGGAACTGATTCGGCAATATTCGATATCACTCCAAGAGTAATATTCGCCATCTGAAGAGCGCGATACGCTTCCTTATAGGTATCCTCTATCGACCCTCTGATTTCCTTCGCCTTGTCTATAAGATTCATCATTTCACGAATTAAAATATTCCTCTTTCTGTCAAGAAGCTCATAGCCTAAAACAGCAAGTGCCAGCGATTTTTTTGTCTTTAGAAGATTGCCCTTTGTGGGGAAAACCTGTTCAGCCATAAACTCACCTCTTTATATCATCTGAACTGACGGGCTTTTTCAGGGTTATAATTAGCTTTCAGGTGTGCTTCGTCTATTCTGTCAAGCTCCTGAACGGGAAGTAGTGATAGAAGCGACCAGCCTAAATCAAGCGTTTCCTCAATGGTTCTGTTTTCATCAAAGCGCTGACTTACAAAATGCTTTTCAAACTTATCACCAAATGATATATACGCCTTATCAATTTCTGAAAGCTCATCCTCACCGATAACCGAGGCTAGCGCACGAGCATCCTGTACCTTTGCGTATGAAGCAAAAAGCTGATTTGCGACAACTGAATGGTCTTCTCTGGTATATCCGTCGCCAATACCGTCCTTCATCAATCTTGAAAGTGACGGAAGCACAGAAATAGACGGATAAACACCTGTCTGATCAAGGTGCCTGTCAAGAACAATCTGCCCCTCTGTGATATAGCCTGTCAGGTCAGGCACAGGGTGGGTAATATCGTCATTGGGCATTGTGAGAATAGGTATCTGTGTGACAGAGCCTGTTGAGCCTTCAATAACGCCGGCTCTTTCATAAAGAGATGCAAGGTCTGAATAAAGATATCCGGGATAGCCCTTTCTTCCCGGTATTTCGCCCTTTGAGGAAGAGAACTCACGCAAAGCCTCCGCATACGAGGTTATATCTGTGAGAATAACAAGAATATGCATATTATGCTCAAAAGCGAGATATTCAGCGGCAGTGAGAGCGCATCTCGGTGTGAGAATTCTTTCAATAATCGGGTCGTTTGAGAGGTTTAAAAACATAACAACCTTTGAAAGAACGCCGTTTTCTTCAAAGTTCTTTCTAAAATAATCAGCGACGTCATTTTTAACGCCCATTGCCGCAAAAACAACCGCAAACTCCTGCCCACTGTCCTCAGCAATCTGAGCCTGTCTGACTATCTGAACAGCAAGCTTGTTGTGAGAAAGCCCTGAGCCTGAAAAAATGGGGAGCTTTTGCCCTCTAATAAGCGTCATTAGCGCATCAATTGATGATATTCCAGTTCTGATATAATTTCGAGGATATGTTCGAGAAACAGGATTCATTGGCTTCCCGTTAATATCAGCAAGCTTTTCGGGATAAATATCGCCGAGTCCGTCAATAGGCTTTCCCGCTCCGCTAAAAATCCGCCCAAGGATTTCTTTTGACAGGGGCATAACCATAGGCTTTCCCATAAACTGAGTTTTTGTATTCACTAAGGATAGACCTTTTGTGCCCTCAAAAACCTGTAATACTGCCCTTTCATCAGATATTTCAACAACACGCCCGAGTCTTGAAGCTCCTCCTGCCAGTTTAATATGAGCAATCTCATCATAGCTGACCCCCTTGATATTTTCAAGGACAACCAGCGGCCCGTTTATTTCGCTAAGCCCCACATACTGCAAGCCCATTGTATCATCTCCGTTTCTTAAAAAGCTTTGTTATTGCTATAACTGACTTTCATTATCAAGCCTGTCTAAAGTTTGTGATATTTCCGTTTTATAATCCTCAAACATAATAAGATTATCATTTGGAATATCATATTTTATTTTTATAACCTTCTCAAAAAGTCCGGTTGCTAGTATCAAATTCATAGGTATTCCGCTCGAAATAAGGCGCTTACAGCAATCATTAAGATGCAAAATAACCTCCATCATCAAATACTGCTTTTTTAGCGGAACGAATGTATCATCCTTATGGTAGGCATTTTGCTGTAAAAACCCAACCCTTATCATTCTTGCGGTTTCAATGATCAGCTTCTGATCGTCAGGGAGGACGTCAGAGCCGATTAGCTTAACAATTTCCATGAGCTTGTTTTCTTCAACGAGAATAGTTGATATTCGCTGACGGTATTCAATGAAATTCTCGCCGCCTTGCTCTTTAAAGAAATCCGCAAGCTCATCAACATATTCGCTGTAGCTCGAGGTCCAGTTTATCGCTGGATAATGTCTAGCATAAGCCAAAGCCTTGTCAAGAGCCCAAAAGCATCTGACAAAGCGTTTGGTGTTTTGAGTGACAGGCTCGGAAAAATCCGAACCCTGCGGTGAAACCGCACCAATTATAGTAACAGAGCCTTCTTTTCCATTCAAGGTGTTTACATAACCGGCTCTTTCATAAAATTCTGAAAGCCTTGACGGAAGATATGCGGGGAAGCCCTCCTCCGCTGGCATTTCCTCAAGACGCCCGGAAATTTCGCGCAAAGCCTCAGCCCAGCGTGAGGTTGAGTCCGCCATGATTGCAATATGATAGCCCATGTCCCTATAATATTCAGCAAGAGTAATGCCTGTATAAATTGAAGCTTCTCTAGCGGCAACAGGCATATTTGAAGTGTTCGCTATCAATACCGTTCTGTCCGTCAAAGCCTTTCCCGATTTAGGGTCAATAAGCTCAGAAAACTCCTCAAGAACCTGCGTCATTTCATTGCCACGCTCGCCGCAGCCTATATAAACAATTATGTCAGCATCGCACCATTTTGCAAGCTGATGCTGAGTCATGGTTTTTCCTGTTCCGAAACCGCCTGGAATAGCAGCAGTTCCGCCTTTTCCTATAGGGAGGATAGTGTCAATTACCCTTTGCCCAGTTACAAGAGGGCGAGTAATATACAGCCTGTTTTTTGTGGGCCTAGGCTGTCGAATCGGCCATTTCTGGCATAGTGTCAAATCAATCTCGCCATCGTCTGTTTTTAAAACGGCAATTTTATCGTTGACAGTATATTTTCCGTCGGGGGCAACCCACACAATTTCACCGCTTTTGTCGGGCAAAATCATACATCTATGCTCAATCAATGCTGTTTCGGGGCATACGGCAAAAATTTCACCGCCGGAAAGAAAGTCGCCGACCTTAGCTTTTAGTGTGACATCATAAAGACGTTCACCGTCAAGCGCGGAGACGTCAGCGCCCTCAGAAATAAAAGCGCCGCACATTTCGTTGATTTTTTTTAACGGTCTTTCGATACCATCGAAAATATTCGACAATATGCCCGGCCCCAAAGTGGCGCACATAGGGCTTCCCGTTGAGAAAACCGGCTCGCCCGGTCTTAAACCTGTGGTAACCTCATAAACTTGAATTGTTGTTTCCTCTGAATTTATAGAAATAACCTCGCCGATGAGCCTTTTGTCGCCGACGTAAACCATTTCAAGCATAGAAAAGTCAGTAGCATTGCGGACCTTGACAACAGGCCCGTTAATTGAATATATTCGGTTGTCCAATAGCTTCACCTCATAAACCTGAATGTTTGTCAGCTAATCCTCAAGCCTGAGCCCTGGCTGAAAAGCTCCTTCTCCTCTAAAACAGCAGAGTCAAGAGTGTTATCGATAACAATATTAGAATCGGGAAAATGTATCCGCAATCCACCGAGCCTAATGTCCTTATCGACTAAAAATTCATAGCTTCCATTTAGTTTTTCTTTTATTGTTTCTGTTAACGCCATATCCCTTTCAGAAAGATATATGACCGCTTTGCCGTTTTCAGCTTTTTTAATAAGCTTTACAAGATAATCAATATATCCGCTTTGTGAAACAAAATCAGCAAGCTTGCTTCTCACATCATCAAAAATTATTGACGCAAGCTTTTCACGATGCTCAAGAACCTCTCGTCTAAACTCAAGTTCCTTCGACGCTATCAGCCTGACGTATCTTGATGAAATCTTCTTCATCTCGCCCTTGATTCTGTCATATGCAAGCTCAAGACAACAATCATTTGCATTTTTTAAAATCTCATCCCTTGACTTTTCAGCCTCAGAAATAATCTGCTCAATTTTCTCGTCAACCTCTTCGTCAACCGCTTTAGTGAAACGGTCAAGCTTTTCGGTATCAATGCTCATTTTTATTCCTCCGGAAAAATCAGATTTTTATGCCTATCGCTTCCTGAACATAGCGTGATATTGCCGTTGTAATATTACTTGTCGCATGACGGTCAGGAATTTCAACAATAAGCGGTCGTTTTCTGTTGAGCTTTAAGTCAAAAACTTTTTTCTCACATAGATGAATCAGCTTTTCAGTCATAAGAATAACAGCGGTGTCCTTATCCTCCATCGCCTTGTCAAGAGCGTCACTGACCTCTTGAGCTTCGTGAACAACAACGCCTTCTATTCCGGCAAGTCGCATACCCATATGTGTATCGACATTGTCGCTGATAAGAAAAAACTGCATAGCAATACCGCCTTAAAGCTTGTTAATAATTAATATTGAAATTAGAAGTCCATAAAGAGCAACACCCTCGCCGAGTGCGACGAAAATAAGTGCCTTAACGAAAGACTTAGGCTCCTCCGATACAGCACCGATAGCGGCAGGGGCAGCGGCGGCAACGGCAATTCCGGCGCCGATAGCGGACATTCCGGTAACCAAAGCGGCGGCTATATAGCCAAGACCTTTGCTTGAATCAGTGATTGCCGAAACAGCCTCACCGGCCTCAGCACTAACAAATCCGCCGATAGGAAGAATAATGCACACCAGCATTAGCCCGAAAAATGAGCAAAGATTGAATATAAAGGCTTTTTTTGCTTTTTTCCCCGTGAGTTTTCCTCTCACAACAGGAACAACAGGCATGAGAATTAGCGCAACAGCGACAAGTGGCAAAAGAAAAATCAGCATTTTTTTATCCTCCAAAAAAATAATATCTATTCAACATCGGTATCATAGCATACCGAAACAGGCACAAAGGGTTTGCCGTCACCTTCATAGAAGCGTGAGAATATTTCATAGAATTCAAGACGAATCGCTTGAATTCCAACGATCATCCCCTCCATTGCCATGACAAAAATATTACCGATAATCACGATAACCGGCGCGGCGCCTTTTGAAACACCTTCAGCCAGTGTCATAACAACAAGCATCATTCCCGCATGGGACAATATGAATCCGCCTACCCTTAAAAATGACATTGTGTTTGTAACATAGCTTAGCAAAAACTCGAACAGCTCAAAGAAATTTTCAGCGATAAAAGTCCCGATGCTTTCATGCTCATCCTCACCAACATGGAGTTTTTTGTATCTAACAAGGTTTGAAAGAGGAACTCTGAAAAACATCAGCGTCAGCGGTAAAGCAATCAAAAATGCTATATACAACGGTGTGAATACCTTTATGCCATCTAAAGCCATAGTCACGGCAGCGCCGACTAATACCGACAGATAAAACACCAGCCCGACTATTCCGTTAGGGCCAAAGATTGCCTTTTCATAATTCTTCTGGCGAAAGCCAAGAATGATATTATGAAAAATCGAAATCGCTATTAAAAGAGCGCCCAGTGCCACCGCACCAAGAAGAATTATATTCGTTTGATGAAAAACCTCAAAGGGCTTTTCCTCAAAACCGAATAATCTATAAAGCGGATTGAGAAGCGTTTCAAAGCCGAATACTGAACCATAAATCGTACCGAAGCACATGCTTGAAACCCCGACACGCGTCAGAATTCCGCCGGCTTTATTTTTCATTTTAAGCGACAAGAAAAGCCCGATAAGAAATAGCACCGCACCCTGTCCCAAATCGCCGAACATCAGTCCGAAAAGCAATGTATAGGTCAGTGCAAAAAAGCCTGTCGGGTTAATGCCGTTATAAGCCGGAAGCCCGTACATTTCAACAAGCATTGAAAACGGTCGTGAGAAAAAGCCGTTTTTTAGCTTTGTCGGTGGCAAAAGCACCTTGTCAGTATCCGGTGGCTTAAGAACAACTGAAACCGATTCAATATCATCAAAAACGCTGTTAAAGCGCTGTCCGTCAACACTCGGAACAAAACCGACCAGATAAAACTTGCCGTTTAATACCGCAACATTTTTTCTAAGCTCAAAGGTATCATTTTTCATTTTAAGTATTGAAAAGGCGCTGTTTAGCTTTTCACTGTTATCAGCCTTGAGCTTTTCGACAGCGGCATTAAGCTCACTCACTCTTAATTCAAGCTCCGCTATTGTGGTGTTAAGCTCGTCATACTCCTGCTCCGGCGTGCCCGTCACAAATTCAGGAACCCTGAACCTTTCAAAATAAAGCGAGCGGAAAATATCATCAACTAAAACAGCCTGCGAGGTGGGGGCAAAGTACATTCCCCAGCAGTAGCTTTCATCAAAATCAAAGGGGACAAAGAAGAACGTTTTATCTCCGTAATACTCAAGCTTAGGATAACTGTCAACAGGGAGCTTTCCAACTCTGACCTTAACATGCTCGCATGAAAAAATCTCCTCAAAATTAGCACCCAGCCCGTAAAGATGCTTTAGCTGACGCAAAGCCTGCTTATGCTCTGAAAGCTGTTTTAGAACGTAATTTTTTTCTGTATAAATCTCATTATATTGATTTTCTATACTTGAAATCAGCTCTTTAATCTCCTCAATACTATCAGGAAGAGACAAATCACATTGAGTTTGCATTAGCTTAAAGGAAACGTTTGATGCAAGAACAATAAGCCTTTTCAGAGTCGGTGTATATGGATTATCGTCATTTAAAGTAACAAGCTTGGATTTGTTCTCACCAGAATGTACGGCAACCTCAATGTGAAAACAACCACTCTGACAGCATCTAAGCAAAACAGTGTCGAGATCTCTTAAAAGCCCCGCAATGTTAACAAGCTCCATTTTTTCTATTGCCATTAATACACCGTCCTTTACAGAATCAGAAGTTTTTCAATATATGAAGAGGAAACCTTATATCTTATTCCTTCAACTATACTGATTAGGTTTACCGCTTCAACCTCACAAAGATACATGAATGAATATAATGCAACAGGTGCGCTCTGAGATTTTCTTAATGCGCCTCTGGCACTTCTGTGCCTTATCACATATATACTATGCTCAACCAAATCCGGATCAATTTCATCTATTCTTGAAGCATATGAACTCTTTTCGAAAAGCTCAAGCATACTGTCACGGTCAGGCGCTTCATAAAAGCTAAAAAGTCTTTTCCTGCCGAGTCTTCCGAAAAAGGGGAGCATTTTGGTTTTAACCTCTTCTGGAGCAGCATGAAAATAAACCTTGTACCTGTACGAATTAATTATGTTAATAAGATCAATCTGTGACTTGACATCAGCCTTGAGCGAAACCGCAACATCCCCAGTGAATTCATCGTCGATTATTTCAAACATCTTTTTATAGAAATAAGTTCTAAGCTTAACCTCACACAAGGTATAGTCAATTTTCCCGTTCTCATCGGGTTCAACGTCGGCAAGAACTTTATAATACGAAGTGCTCTTAACTGTTTTCAAGATATCCTTAAAGCTCTTCGCTCTTGCAAGCTCAATCAAATCAAAGGTTGAATGTTCAATTAGATAGCTTGGAAGCCCTGCAATATACTCCTCACTATTTCCGGCATTGATATGAAGTATGCAACTTAAAATCTGTTCGATTTCCTCTTGAATTACGACATAATTATAAAACTGCTTTTTATCAAGCTGTTGAAATTTGCAAAGTCTTACATACGTTTCAAAATTACAGCGCCGAATTAATGCCTCAAGGTGCCCTCTGTGAATTGAGGTCGTGTCAACTCCCGAAAGAACGCTTTTATAGCGTGTATTTTTCTTCAGATAAGCTGCTACATCACTCACGCTCTGCTTATTGAGAAGCTCTCTAAAATTACTCTCCGTCAGCATATTCCCATACAGAGCATGTATTTTTGCAACAGTTGCCTTTGTTGAATAATTATCAAGCAAAGCTATCACCAAGCTTCCGTTTAAGATTTGCTTTGTTCTAAAACTGCCGAAACTATATTCTCAACCCACGTCTCGCGGTTTTCATTGAAAATATCGTCTAGCTGTTTAATCTTTAAATCCTTCTCTTTTTCAAGCTCGGCAATCTTTTCGTCTGAATCTGCTTTTTCACATTCCTCAACCTTAGAAAGCCGTTCGTCGACTTTTTTTTGCATATCACTTTGAATACGCTCTTCCTCGGCTTTGGCACTGTTAATAATATTTTCTTTCTGTTGATGAGCATCTTCAAGCTTATCTTTTGCTCGCTGATCTATTTCAAGAATATGCGTTATTATATTATCCATACAAACCTCCAAAAAAATCAGGACAAAACGAAAGGGCAACCGGCAATAAACCGAGCCCCTTTGCTACCTATTATATATTATACCTATTATTAAGTTTTTTCAATAGAAATAACTGTAAAATTGTTTAATAAATATTTAATTAGAGCTGATAATGTAAAAACCGCTTAAAGCTCTCATAATAATCGGCTTGAAAACAAGCTTTCAAATACAAAGAAATCATTAAGCGGTTTATAAGTATCGCTAATTCTTCAGGCTATGAAGCGGCGCTGGAATTTGTCCGCCTCTGTTTATAAATTTAGAAGGTGAGTTATAATTTATTTTCATTACTGGACCACAGCCGAACAACCCGCCCCAGTCAAGCTCATCGCCGATTCCCTTGCCTATTGCCGGAATTATTCTCACGGCTGTTGTTTTGAAATTAACCATGCCTATTGCCGCTTCGTCAGCGATAATGGCGGCAATTGTATCAGTCGTTATATCGCCCGGAACAACAATCATATCAAGCCCCACAGAGCATACAGCAGTCATAGCTTCAAGCTTTTCTATTGAGAGAGCACCGCTTTTTGCCGCCGCTATCATTCCAGCGTCCTCAGAAACAGGAATAAACGCACCTGAAAGTCCGCCTATTCTTGAGCAAGCCATTACACCGCCCTTTTTGACTGCGTCATTCAAAAGCGCAAGAGTTGCGGTTGTTCCGTGAGTTCCGCACTGCTCAAGCCCGATTTCTTCAAGAATGTGTGCAACACTGTCGCCCACAGCGGGAGTAGGAGCTAAAGAAAGGTCAACAATTCCAAACGGAACACCAAGACGTTCAGAAGCGGTAACGCCCACAAGCTGACCAACACGGGTTATTTTGTATGAGGTTTTCTTTATAACATCAGCAATTTCTGTTATGTTAGCATCAGGGTATTTTGACAAAGCCGAGCGAACAACACCAGGCCCAGAAACACCGACATTAATCATACAGTCAGGCTCACCAACGCCATGGAAAGCACCCGCCATAAACGGATTATCCTCAACTGCATTACAAAACACGACAAGCTTTGCCGCACCGAAGCAGTTCTGATCAACGGTTTTTTCGGCACATTCCTTGACAATACGTCCCATGATTTTACACGCATCAAGATTAATGCCCGTTTTTGTTGAACCAATATTGACCGATGAGCAAACCCTTTCTGTCGTTGAAAGCGCCTCTGGAATTGAATTGATAAGCGCTTCATCACCGGCAGAAAATCCCTTTTGAACAAGCGCCGAATAGCCACCGATAAGATTAACTCCGACAGCCTTAGCTGCTTTGTCCATGGTATGAGCAAATTTTACAGGGCTGCATCCGCAGGCGGCAGAAATAATTGCAATAGGCGTCACAGAAATTCTCTTGTTAATTATAGGAACGCCGTATTCCTTTTCAATATCCTCACCGACCTTGACAAGATTTTTTGCACAGCGTGTAATCTTCTCATACACCTTGTCACAGGCTTTGTCAATATCGCTGTCAATACAATCCAAAAGCGATATTCCCATTGTGATTGTTCTGATGTCAAGACACTCGTCCTGAATCATTCTTATTGTTTCTAGTATATCATAAACGTTTAGCATAGCTTCCTCCAAAAATGAAATTGAGCTTAAATTCTGTGCATTGAGTTAAAAATATCCTCATGCATGACATGGATAGAAAGCCCCAGCTCGTCACCGAGATTCTTCATTCTGTCGGCAAGCTCTGTAAAATTAGTATTTAGCTTTGAAATATCAGCAAGCATTATCATAGCAAACATATCCTGTAAAACCGACTGAGTAACCTCAATTATATTTGCGTTATACTCAGCGCAGATAGCACTTACCTTTGCTAGAATTCCGACCGTATCTTTTCCGATTACCGTTAAAACCGCTCTCATTATAAATCCTCCTAATTAAATAGCTTCATATATAATATCACATTTTTTCAGAAATTAAAACTCCCCTTATAAACAATTTTACAATAATTATTTGCACCAAATATGTAAATTCACTCAAAAATATGCTATAATTTCTTTTATAATCAATCAGGAGATGAAATAAATGAACTTAATTGACTGTCATACACACTCTGAGCATTCCCCAGATGCTTCTTTTTCTGTTGAGCAAATGTGTGAAAAAGCGATTTCGCTTGGTCTTTCAGCCTTTGCAATAACCGACCACGTTGAAGCTTCACATTTTTATCCGCGTGAGCATTATAAAGAAATACTGATTGACAATCCCATTCTTGAATATGACAACAAAGCGAACTTTTTAAACTCTGTATCGGCGGTAACAAAAGCCAAAGATAAGTATTGTGGGAGGCTGAATTTAATATGCGGCATCGAGCTTGGTCAGTGCGTTCAGGACCCTTCTGCGGCAATGGAGGTAAGCTCAGACGAGCGTGTCGATTTCATAATCGGCTCTCTTCATCAGCTTCACGGCTATGATGATTTTGCCTTTCTTAATTATAAGGATTATGACATAAACAAGCTTCTTGAGCTTTATTTCATTGAAATAAATGAAATGTGCAAAACCGGCGATTTTGATGTGCTGGGGCATATGACCTATACTTTACGGTATATGGAGGGTGAGCAAGGGTACAAAACTGATATTTCGCCATTTGACGAGTTGATTTTCGAAAGCTTAAAAGCTCTCTCTCAAAGAGGAAAGGGCATAGAAATAAACACATCAGGGCTAAGACAACGTTACGGCAGGACCTTTCCCGAGCTTAAATATGTAAAAATGTTCAAGGATGCGGGCGGTGAAATTTTGTCAATAGGCTCAGATGCACATTGCCCTGATGATATAGGAAAAGGAGTAAAAACGGGCATTGAAATTGCTGCTGCTGCGGGATTTGAGCGGCTTGCTTATTTCAAGAATAGATGCCCTGAATTTCTCAAAATATAAAGGGGTGACATCATGTATGACTTTGCAATAGTTGGACTCGGCCCTGCCGGTGCCGTTCTTGCATCTCTGATCGACAAAAAATACAGCGTTATTTGCTATGACCTTAAATCAGATGATAAGAACTCAAGATTTAAAAAGCCTTGCGGTGGACTCCTTGCGCCTGACGCTCAAAAGGCTCTTGCCGGATTTGATATTCCGCTTCCTAGAAGTATTCTCGCCGACCCCCAAATTTTTGCCGTCAAAACAATTGATATGAAATACAAGCTAATCAGGCATTATCAGAGAATGTACGTTAATCTTGACAGGCACCGCTTTGACACGTGGCTAAAATCCATTATCCCCTCAAATGTCATAGTGAAAAATGAATGTCGCTGTACAGACATAACGCAAAAGGATAATCACTTTGCCGTTACCTTTAGCACAGACGGAAGAAAAGATACCATTCTTTCAAAATACATTGTGGGAGCAGACGGTGCAAATTCTATCGTCAGGCGAACTTTTTTTCAGAATAAGAAAATCAGAAGCTATATGAGCATACAGCAATGGTTTAAGGATGAAAATCCTGTTCCCTTCTATTCCTGTATATTCGACCCCGAAAACACCGACTGCTATTCTTGGACGATTTCAAAGGACGGTTATTTGATTTTCGGCGGTGCTTATTCACTTGCAAACAGCAGAGAATGCTTTGAAAATCAAAAAATAAAGCTTCAAAAACTCGGCGTAATGCTTGGTGACCCTCTTAAAACCGAAGCGTGCCTTGTTTTAAGGCCTAAGTCAGCTAGAGATTTTGTCTGTGCAAAAAATGGTGTTTTTCTAGTCGGTGAAGCCGCAGGCTTTATCAGCCCAAGCTCTCTCGAAGGAATAAGCAGTGCCATTATCAGCGCAAAGTGCTTGAGCCGTGCGATTAACAGCGGAAAAAACACCGAAAAGAAATATATAAAAAATACCTTTAGCCTCAGATTGAAGCTATGGCTTAAAATAATCAAATGCCCTTTTATGTACTTCCCTCCGCTAAGATTTTTAATAATGAAACTGGGCATAATGAAAATAACAATGCAAAATGAAAATGAGAAACTTGTTTTCTGAAAATTTCACATTGTGAAGGTTTTTTTAAATAGCGAAAAATATAGCAGTGTTCTTATTTTCTCAAAAAATCTGTTATTATTTATGACCTTGATGTTAAAAACTTTATGTTGACTTAGCTTTGAAACTATGTGATGATAATTATATATTCATTTTCTGAAAGGAGCTGTTTTAAATAAAACAGTCAGGCTTTGATCTCATTTCCTTCGGTGAAATTATGCTAAGACTATCCCCTCCAATGAATGAACGCATGGTAAGAGGCGATGTTTTTGAAAAACGCGCAGGTGGCTCTGAGCTGAATGTTGCCTCAGGTGTTTCTCTTTTAGGACTAAGAACAGGTATAATTTCAAAGCTCCCGTCAAATGAAATGGGAACATTCATAAAAAACCGTATACGCTTTTGCGGGGTGAGCGACGATTACCTCATATACGATGATTCGCCGGACGCACGTCTTGGAATTTACTATTATGAAAGCGGTGCTGCGCCGAGAAAGCCCGCAATTGTTTATGACCGAAAGGGCGCTTCTATCAACAAAATTAATATTGATGAAATACCTGATGAGGTGTATTCAAATACTCGCTGTTTTCACACCAGCGGAATTTCACTTGCGCTTTCACCGTCAGTACGTGCTTTCACCATTGAGCTGATTAAGAAATTCAAACAAGGTGGCGCAATGATTTCCTTTGATGTTAATTACCGCGCAAATCTGTGGGGCGAGGATGAAGCAAGAGAAACACTGAAGGAAGTTTTCAAGTATGTCGATGTGCTGTTTGTTTCTGAAGAAACTAGTCGCAGAATGTTTCAGAAAACAGGTGAGCTTCGCGACATTATGAAAAGCTATTGCGATGAATTCGGCGTGAAATATGTGGCAACAACACAGCGTCAGGTTATCAGCCCGAGAAAGCATAATTTTAGTTCAATAATCTATTGCAACGCAAGAAGCGAGTATTTTACAGAGCCAATGTACACAGACATTGATGTCGTTGATCGCATCGGAAGCGGCGATGCTTATGTTGCAGGTGTGCTATTCGGTTTATTGAAATATGACGACCCTTCTAAGGCACTTAAATTCGGGAATGCAACAAGTGCGGTTAAAAATACTATACCTGGCGACTTGCCCTCTTCTGATTATAAAGAAATAATGCATATTATCAATTCACACTCCTCAACAGGTCCTCAAAGTGAAATGAACAGATAAAAATATAACTGCTATGAAGCCGTGAGTGAATTCTCACGGCTTTTTGATGTATAACCACGACATAATCACTAAAAATATTATCATGTTATTATAAAATTTCATCACAAACAATCTTGACGAAGATATCCTTATGCTGTATTATTATATCATCGACCGACCGGTCGGTCGGAAATATATAAAAATGTTTTCATCAGAAAGGAAAACCATATGCTTGCTAAATTTAGCGTTAAAAAACCCTATACTGTCGTCGTGGGAATAATTGTTGTTCTCATATTAGGCTTTGTATCCTACACAAAAATGAGCTTGGACTTAATCCCCAGCATCAACATGCCGTATGCGGTAGTCGTCACCACTTATCCCGGTGCTGCTCCCGAACAGGTTGAGATGGCTGTCACATCACCGCTTGAACAGGCGCTGGCATCAGTTAATAACGTCAAAAACATTCAATCCTTTTCAAGCGACAACATGTCAATAGTCATGCTTGAATTCAACGCTTCGGCTGATATGACTGCCGCAACCATTGATATGCGCGAAAGCTTAGACCTTGTCACAGCGTATTTCCCTGATCAAATCGGCTCACCCATGATTCTCAAACTGAACCCCGATATGCTTCCTATTATGGTCACGTCGGTATCTGTCGGCGATATGGCAGATTCCGAAGCGGCGAAATTTATCGATGATAAAATCATTCCTGATATTAAAAGTATTGAAGGTGTCGCCTCCGTTACCGCAAGCGGAATGATTGAGAATTTTATCGGCGTCACACTTACTGAAACAAAAATAAATGCTTTCAATCAAAACATGAAAGCTCAAATAGTTGAAATGGCAGAAGTCCAGATAAGATCGGCGATTCTTTCAGAAATAGAAAAGTCGGTTGATGAGGGCTTGGCACCTCAGATTGCCTCAATGACCGCTCAGGGAATGACAGAGCAAGAGGCAAAAGAAGCTCTCTCTGACACAAGAAAGCAACTTATTGACGGTGCGCTTACACAGTCAGAAAGTGTTGTTCAGGCTCAGCTTGACGCAATTGAAATACCCGATGTCGATATCACAAAGGATATGATAAACGGCATTTTGTCAGGTCAAAATTTCTCAATGCCGGCAGGCTCGGTGAAATCAGACGATAACACAAGCTACCTCATCCGAGTCGGCGATAAATTCAAAAGCGCCGATGATTTAAAAGGTTTTACTCTTATTAACATTCCCGGATATGGTGACGTTAAGCTTTCTGATGTTGCTGATATAAACATATATGACAACACCTCAGAAATATACTCAAGAGTCAATAACAACTACGCTATCATGCTTTCTATCGAGAAACAGCCTGACTATCCAACGGCAGATGTATCAAAAACCATCGCTGAAAAGCTTGAAGCCCTTGAAACAGAATACTCCAGCGTCAGCTTTAATGTTCTAATGAGTCAGGGCGAATATATTGACCTTATGATCAATTCAATTCTAAAAAATCTTCTCTTTGGCGCTGGTCTTGCGATAATCATTCTGTTCTTCTTCCTGAGAAAAATCAAGCCCACACTTATCGTCGGCGCTTCAATTCTTATAAGTGTTGTAACCGCATTCGTGCTCATGTATTTCAGCGGTATTTCACTTAACATGATTTCAATGGGTGGTCTTGCTTTGGGCGTTGGAATGCTCGTTGATAACTCAATTGTCGTCATTGAAAACATATATCGAATGATGTCAGAGGGCAAATCTGCGAGAGAGGCATCAATTGAAGGTGCAAAGGAAGTTACAGGGGCAATTTTTGCTTCAACGCTGACAACAATCGTTGTGTTCCTTCCTATCGTATTTACAGAGGGTATCACAAGACAGCTCTTCACCGATATGGCGCTGACTATTGCATACTCTCTGATTGCAAGCCTTATCGTTGCTCTCACACTTGTACCGGCAGCAGCTTCTTCAATACTCGGAAAGAAGTTTGAAGCCAAGAAAACCATTTTCGATAAAATTGCAGCATCCTATTCAAAAGTACTTGAAAAATCATTAAAGCATAGATGGATAACAATACTTCTTGCAATAGTTCTTTTGGGCGGAAGCGTTGCGGCGGCGTTCTCATCAGGAACAGAGCTTTTCCCCTCTATGGAAAGCAACAGCTTAGCCGTATCTGTCAAAATGCCCGACAATTACACTAAAGAAGATATTTATTCTGCGCTTGATAAAGTTTATGACACCCTTGACACTGTTGAAGGAATTGAAACTATCGGTATTATGTATGTTGAGGACAATATCAACAATATGATGATGATGGGCGGGGGAACCACTGTTTACGCTCTTCTCGATGAAAATAAAAAGGTTTCAACAAGCAGTATCATTGAAGAAATCAGAACAAAAACTGAAAACTTTGAGTTCGAGGTATCAGCATCAAACTCAAACATGGATATATCAATGCTCTCGGGCGGAGCAGTCGTGGTCAACATCTACGGACGTGACCTTGACAATATCCGCCAAACCGCAAAAGAAGTTGCAGAAATCGTTCGTTCAGCCGAGGGAACAATTGAGGTTGAGGACGGGCTCGGAAAAACAGGACAGGAGCTTAGAATTACCGTCGATAAATCAAAAGCTATTGCAAATGGTTTGACCGTTGCACAGGTTTTTATGGCGGTAAATGAAGCAATTACCCCCGCTTCGTCAACAACAACCATCTCTGACGGTGAAATTGAATACTCGGTAATTGTAAATGACGAAAGAAAAGGCGAGATCAAAACCGACGACGTCAAAAACATAACAGTAACAGGCACAAACGGTCAAAGTGTAAAGGTCGGTGACATTGCTCAAATCGACAATGTTGAAAGCTTTAACAGAATTCAGCGTATTAATCAGGAGCGTACAGTAAGCGTCACAGCCTCACTCATGGACGGTTATGACAGCGGAACTGTCAACAAAAACATTGAAAAGCTTCTTAAAGACTATACACCTCAGGCTGGCTGTCGTATAAGTCAGGCGGGCGAAAATGAAATGATAGCAAAAACCTTTAAGGATCTTATTTTGATGATTCTTCTCGCAATAGTATTTATATATCTGGTAATGGTAGCGCAGTTCCAGTCAATATTATCACCGTTTATAATCATGTTTACAATTCCACTTGCTTTTACGGGAGGCTTTTTGTCATTGTTCTTGTCGGGAACACCGGTAAGCGCCGTTGCGCTGATTGGATTTGTAGTTCTCGTCGGAATAGTAGTAAACAACGGTATCGTGTTCATTGACTATGCAAATCAACAGATGAAGGCGGGGCTTTCAAAAACGCAGGCGCTTGTTATCACAGCCAAAAACAGAATACGCCCAATTTTAATGACCGCTCTGACAACGATACTTGCGCTTGTGACAATGGTTATTGACACATCGACAGGCTCAGAAATGACAAAGCCAATGGCAATCACAACAATTGGCGGACTTGTATATGCGACGTTCCTCACATTATTCCTTATTCCAGCGCTTTACAGTATTATGATTAAGGATAGAAACAAGAAAGCGGAGGTAACTGATGAAGGATAAAAGGACTCTGATTTTTGAGGCAACCCTTGAGCTTATATCTTTAGGAATGAAAGACAGCGAGCTTACTATTTCAGCGATTGCAAAAAAAGCCGGAATCGGAAAGGGCACAGTCTATGAATATTTTTCAAGCAAGGCTGAGCTTCTTATCGAAGCAGTAAACTACTTTGTTGACATTGCAACCCGCATTCTTTCAGATGTCGTATCATCGGGGAGCTTTAGAGAACAGCTTAAATCCTTCCTTAAACAGGTACTAACTATAATTAACGAAAATGAGCCTCTTTTTAACTATTTATTTTTAAATCAGGATTTTCTGAAAATTGAGTTTGAAAGAATTGGTTTCTCTAAAGACCGAGACAGAAAGTTAATCCGCCTAATGCTTCAAATCATCGCTCAGGGACAAAGCGAAAAAATCCTCCGTGAGGATATTACTCAGCGTGATGTTCTGTTAACCTTTATTTCAATTACCGCTGTAATGAACTTCACCCGTAAATGCAATCGTCTTCCTGAAGAATTAACCTTGAGCAATGAAGAGCTTTTCGAATATTGTATAAATATGTTTGTTAAAATACTCTGCTGATATTTCCGGGCGGTCTTAATTGGCCGTCCGGTTTTTTATCCTCAGCTTGAAACTGCACTCTTTTTATGATAATATATAATGAACAATAAACCTGAAAGGAACATAGTATGACAAAAAAGCAACTTGGGGCAATTTCTGCAAAGCTTTTGTTAAACGAATATCCAAAAGCTGTATGCTCATTGGATTATACGCAGGATTATGAGCTTCTCATCGCCGGACGGCTCTCAGCGCAATGCACCGACAAGCGTGTTAATATTGTCACAAAAGAGCTTTTTTCTGAATATAAAACCTTAGCGGACTTTTCAAATGCCGTGCTGTCGGATATTGAACGCATAATTAAGCCCTGCGGACTTTATAAAACAAAGGCAAAAAGCATAATAGAAATGAGCCGTCAGATTATTTTAAATTTTGAGGGCAAGCTCCCCGATACAATTGAAGCGCTCACCACCCTTTCGGGAATAGGACGAAAAACCGCAAATCTGATTATGGGGGATGTGTTTCATAAGCCTGCAATCGTCGCCGACACGCATTGCATCAGAATATCAAACAGAATTGGTCTGGTTTCAACAACCGAACCGGCAAAGGTCGAGGCACAGCTCAAAAAAATAATCCCGCCTGAAATTTCCGCTCAGTTTTGTCACTGTCTTGTTTGGCACGGGCGTGAGGTGTGCAAGGCACGTGGTGCTTTATGCGCCGTTTGCTGTTTAAACAAAGTATGTAAAACCGGACAAAAAGCATTACTCGTCAAATAAGTTTAAATATATTTTGCTGGAGGACAATATGAACTGCTTCACAGTCAGAACTGTCAGGGATGAGGAAATAGCCGATGCTATTGAGCTTGCAAAAAGAGTGTTTCTTGAATTTGAAGCACCCGAGTACTCAGACGAAGGGGTAAGAACCTTCTTAAACTATGCTGATGACGAAAATTTCCGCCAAAGCTTTTTGAACAAAAAGGAGCTTTTTCTTATCTGTCTTAGCGACAAAAACATCATCGGAATGATTAACACAAGGGGTTGCTCTCATATCAGTATGCTATTTGTTGACAAGCTTTTTCACAGACAAGGCGTCGCCACTCTTCTTATAAAAGAGCTGTTTAAAAGCATAAAAGAAAGAGGAGCAACGAAAATCACCGTTAACTCCTCACCATTTGCAATACCGTTTTATCACCGCTGCGGTTTTAAAGATATCAAATCCGAACAACTTCAAAACGGTATCAGATTTACTCCAATGGAATGTGAAATCTAATTGTTTTTATTGTTACATATATTGAATATTACATTCGGGAAGTGCTTGTTCAAGTGCTTCCCTTTGATTTTGGTTCACCGAAGAGGTATCAAGATATAACACCTTCAAATTAACAAGCTTATAAACAGGCTTAATTTCCACAATGCTATTTCCGTCAAGCTTCAATATTCTAAGCTTTTCAAGGCGCTCAAGGTCATACACGCCGGTAATTAAATTCTGCCCTAAATACAACTCCTCCAGCATAGAAAGGTCTGACAGCGGTGAAATATCGAGTACCGAATTCATCGTCAAATCAAGATATTTAAGATTTTTGCAAAAAGCCAGCGCCGATATATCAGCTACGTCGTTTTTGGCAATACTGATTCTCTCTAGCTTTTGCATGGCTTTTATTGGAGTAATGTCGCTGATTTTGTTGCCGGTGAGATACAACTCAGAAAGCTTTTCAAGCTTCTCAAGAGGGGAGATATCAGAGATTTCATTATCCGATAAATCAACATAGCTTAAAAGCGTCAATGAAGAAAGCGCTGAAATATCGCTGATTTTGTTGGCACTTAGACTTAGCGTCCTAAGAGTTTTTATTTCACTTATAAACGAAATATCCTCAAGCCCTGAATTCACAATAACAAGCGAGTCAAGCCTTTTAAGCATCTTAAGATTATCAAAATCCTCCTGCAAAAGCTGTTTCTTGACAATGGTAACAGACTGAGTATTGACGGAATACTCCTTATTGCATATCATAACAATCTTTTCTTCTGCTTCTGACGAAGTGTTTTCAGAAACACAGCCCACAAAAATAAAAAGTACCGCACCAAGAACAAAAAGAATTCTTCTCATAGATTATCACCATAACCTTCCCTCCGACTGCGTTTTGATAATTATACCACATTTTTTTAGCAATGTGAACTTCATAATAAAAGTAATTGTTCTTCTTCAAAAATAATAATAGCAAAGATTTTTTGTCGGCAATTATTTATCTCACTGAATATTCTTTCATAAAATTCTAATTATAGTACTGTATGAAATAAATAACTTCAATGAGGTAAACAGTCATGTTTAGAAAAATCAGAAAAAAAGTAGGCTTTCTTGTTTCAAAGGCTGGGAAGTCAGCACATTCAAGCTCACTCTCCGATAAAAGCGAAAATAATTCAAAGTCCTCTTCTTTATCACTTTCATTAAAAGAAAATATACAAAAAATCAAATCTGCTATGGGCAACAGCAATGACCTTATCGTGCGTGAATTTTCTTTCGGGAAAAATCAAGGAATAAGTGCAGCGATTATTTTTATGGACGGCTTGTCGTCAACCGCTATTATAAACGACAGTATAATAGAGCCTCTAATTTATAAATCAGGCTTTGTCATCAACGATATAAGCAAAAACAGCCTTAATATTGACGAAATAAAAGAATTTCTCATATCTGCAAATGATGTTAAGGACGCCGACTCGCTCGATTCAGTGACAAGCGGTTTTTTGACCGGCGATGTTGCTTTTATGATTGAGGGCAATGATAAAGCGCTAATTATTAACTGTAAAGGCTGGGATAAACGAAGTGTTTCAGAGCCTGCAACAGAATCGGTAATAAGAGGACCGCGTGAAGGCTTCACTGAAAGTCTCAGGACGAATACTGCCCTTTTAAGAAGAATAATCAAGTCCCCTGAATTAATGATGGAAACAATGACAATCGGTGAAAAAACTAAAACAATTATTTGTCTTTCATATATCAGAGGTGTCGCAACAGACAAGCTGATAAACGAAGTGAAAAGCCGTCTTTCGGTAATCAGCACCGATGCAATTTTAGAGTCGGGATATATTGAGCAATATATCGAAGACGCACCTTATTCAATTTTTTCAACTGTTTCTTATACCGAGAAGCCCGATGTTGTCGCAGGGAAGATTCTTGAGGGGCGAATTGCAATCATCGTTGACGGAACCCCTTTTGTTCTGACCGTTCCGTCATTGTTTATAGAGAGCTTTCAGACGGCGGAGGATTATTATACACGCCCGTATTTTATGAGTATGCTAAGAATAATACGAATAATCGCATTCTTCATTTCAATTCTTGCTCCGGCTTTTTATGTGGCAATAACCACCTTTCACCATGAGCTTATACCCACCGACCTTCTGTTCACTATGGTTGCAGCAAGAGAAACCATTCCATTCCCCGCCGTTTTAGAAGCGGCGATAATGATTATCGCATTTGAGCTTCTCAGAGAGGCGGGGGTAAGACTCCCCCGTCCCGTCGGTCAATCCATCAGCATAGTCGGTGCACTTATCATGGGCGACGCCGCTGTTTCAGCGGGACTAATCGGGGCACCCATGGTAATAGTAATCGCTATAACATCAGTATCCATTTTCGCAATTCCCTCACAGGCTGAGTCAGCGGCTATTTTAAGAATAATAATGCTTGTTCTCGCCGGCACTCTTGGTGGCTTTGGCATAACAGTAGGACTTCTGGCAACGCTGGTTCATCTGGCGTCTTTGAAATCCTTCGGCTTTCCATATCTTTCACCGATTGCACCCTTTCAGCCTGAGGATAATATGGATACAATCCTTAGATTCCCCCTTTGGATGATGAAAAGAAGACCAAAAAATATGGCATCGCCGGACAAGTGCCGTCAGAGTGATTTTGTTCCCGCTGCTCTTGAGAAAAATCAAAAGAAATAAAGGTTCGTTTGAAGAAAACCATCAGACTTTAGATAAAGGTGCAATGAATGAAATATAAAATTAAAGCTATATTTTTAGCTGTTATTATTATTCTTACCTCAGTTGTTCAGACAGGTTGCTGGAACAGGCGTGAGCTTAACACAATTGCTATTGTGATGGGCGTCGGCATAGATAAGGGCAAGGAGAATAACGAAATTGAAATGACAGCACAAATTGTTGACACAAGCAATACTAAGAGCGGTTCGGGCGAAAGTGGCAACAGCTCGGCTTATATCAATATTTCAGGAAGAGGCAAAAGCGTTATATCAATTTTCAGAAACTTCACACATGAAATAAGCCGAAAGCCGTATATTTCACATAATCAGATGATTATATTCGGAAATGATTATGCCAAGGAAGGCATAAACAGCAGTATAGATTTTTTTATGCGTGCCCGTGAAGCTAGGCTAACCGTTAACGTATTTGTGGCGAAAAACGATGCAAAAGATATTTTTGAAGCTGATCCTAATCTTGCAACAATTCCTGTTTCAGATGTGGCAAACCGCGTTCAGGTTCAAAAGGAAACATCAACAACGGCAGTTTTAACAGTAATGGATTTGATGATTTGTCTTGACAGCAAGACACGCTGTGCCGTTGCGCCGATTGTTGATTTAAAGGACAGTGAAGATAAAAAAATCGCAATAATCTCTGGCGGTGCTGTGTTCAAGGGCGACAAGGTGGTGGGAGAGCTTGACAAAACAGAAACCCGAGGCTATCTGTGGATAACCGATAAGGTTAAAAGCGGTATTATTGATATTGACGTTGAAAACGAACAGATGGCTATTGAAATTGTAAACTCAGAAACAAAAACAAGCCCCAAAATAAATGAAGACGGAACTGTCAGCGTCACCATTAAGATAAAAGAATCAGGCAACATATCAAGCTTCACAGGCAAAGAAAACCTTGCCGCCGTTGATAAGCTGACTGATGTTGAAAATATTACTGCCGAATATATTAAAGCTGAAGTCAAAAGCGCTATTGATAAAGCGATTGAGCTTAATGCTGATATATTCGGAATAGGCGATATGCTTTATAAGCAAAGCCCGAAAAAGTGGAAAGATCTAGAGAATAACTGGGATGAAACATTTAAAAATATAGACTATACTATTGAAGTTGATTCGACAATCACTTCAGCGGGACGTCTTTCGAGGCCAAATTATCCAGCGGGAGAGTAGGTATTGAATGGGCAACAGAAAAGAGCAGATAAGCGAGCGTGCATTCATGTTCACAGTTGGGTGCTTCGTTCAAAGCTCAACTATGCTTCTCGGTTTTATTACTTCAGTTTCAAAACAGGATACCTGGATTTGTTCTGTAATTGGCTTGCTTCTATCTTTTCCGATTATTTGGCTGTTTGTCAGGCTTGGCGAAATGTTCCCCGGAAAAAATTTGATTGACATAAATATTATAGTATTCGGCAATATTGTCGGAAAAATAATCTCTGCCGTTTATGTTTTCTTCTTTTTTTCGCTGACCTTTTTAAACTTTTCAGTCGCCGGTGAGTTTGTTGCGGGCGCACTTCTTCCTGAAACACCAGAGCTTGCAACAGTAATTGTGCTTGTTTTATTGTGTGGCTATGCCGTCAGAAAAGGACTTGAGCCAATAACGAGATGCAGTGTTTTTATTACAGTGCTTGTACTTGCTTTTATAATATTCAACTCTTTTTTGCTTATTCGCGAAATGAAGATAAGCAACTTTCTTCCTATATTTGCTCAGCCTACAAAAAGCTATTTTCAAGCAACACACAGCATTATTGTAATGCCATTTTGTAATATCTTTGTATTCACAATGCTTTTTCCCGTTCTAAAAACTCCTCACAAAATTAAGAAACCGCTTTTCGGCGGACTTCTTATCGGGGCTTTTACACTGCTTTTTGTTGTTATAAGAGATACCGCTGTTATGGGTTCGATAATGCGAATTGTTACCACCCCCACCTTTGACAGCGTCAGACTAATTAATATCGCAAACACGCTGACGCGAATGGAGATTTTGTATGCCATAATTCTTCTGTCGCTGATGTTTTTTAAGCTTGCAATTTTTTACTACGCAACGGCAAAGGGTATCGCACAGCTATTTAATCTACGCTCCATAAATATGCTTATCCCTTCTTTAGGGGCAATAATTGTTGTGTTCTCTATCACTGCATTTGATTCTTCAATCGGAAACGGATATAACGCGTCAAATTATGCTCAGGCATATCAAAGCGTTTTTGAAATAGTTTTGCCACTTATTACTTTATTAGTTGCCTTGCTTAGAAAACGCAAAATTATGTCGGAGGCAAGAATATGAACGGTAACAACAATCGCATTTCCGCTAGAGAGCTGACTTTCTCAATTATTTGTTATATGATATGCTCTTCACTTCTTTACGGCGGAATAGCCGGTGCCATAAAGCATGATATCTGGATAGCGGTAATTGCGGGATTATTCATATCTGTCCCTGTTTTCTTGATATTCTTGACGCTCTTCAAAAGATTCCCCGGAAAAGATATAATTCAAATCAACGAGCTTGTATTTGGGAAGATTGTCGGGAAAATTTTTTCAGCTTTATATATTTTCTATTTTTTTTCGCTCTGCTTTGTTAACACTGAAATGATGGGAAGCTTTGTATTAGAAATAATCCTCCCTGAAACTCCCAAAGCAATAATTCTTATATTCTTCATGCTTTTGTGTGTCTATGCGGTGAGAAAAGGTGTTGCGGTAATAGCAAGATTTAGCTCTGCTGTTTTCTTTATCGCTGTAATAGCACTTTTTGCGGCAATTTTCCTTCTTTTAAACAAAATTGATATGAACTACTTTAAACCAATGTTTAGCTTTCCCACAAGCAAATATGTTCAGACAATTAATCACGTTATATTCGCATCATTTTCAAACGTTTTTGTTTTCACCATGCTGGCGCCTGAACTTGAAAGACCTGAGAAGCTGAAAAAACCTTTTTTTATCAGCCTTATCGTCGGGGCGTTGTTTATGCTTGGCGTTGTCGGAATTGATGTTGCCGCACTCGGGCCGGCAGAAGCAATTCTCACCTTCCCTTCATTTGATGTTATAAGAATTATTGACATTCAAAATATAATCACTAGAATGGATTCGGTCTATGAAATCGCATTTTTAATGGTGTTCTTTTTTAAGATTTCTATTCTTCTATATGCAACAACAAAGGCGTTATCACGTCTGTTAAACTTAAATTCACATAGAACACTTGTGCCGACAATAAGCGTGCTCGTGGTGATATTTGCACTAATCTATTTCGACTCATCAATAGAAGTTTCAACTTTCTCTGCCGATACACTTCCCTATTTCAAAATGCTTTTTCAGCTTATTCTGCCACTTCTTACACTAATAATTTCAATGATTAGACGTAAAAAATTAAGCAATACCAAGGAGGCTTCAAAATGATACTGCTTTTGATTATTTCATTTTTAGGAATAGCGTTTCTTGATATGCCAAAGCTAATAAAAAATAAAGACAAGAAAGAGATTATTGTGTTTTCTATTTTCTTCATCTTTGCTTTTGTAATGTCTTTGCTTCATATTCTTGGAGTAAAGATACCATCCCCAATGCAGGGTATTCAAAACATCATAAAAAAGCTAGGCATAAACTATTGACCGGCACAAAAAAGTGCACGTTTTTATTGTCGCAATTCAATGCAATATGTAAATAATGCTATTGCTATAAAAAAACACTTGACAAGCCTATAACCATTTGATATAATAATTAAGTCGCTAAAGCGAGCCATTAGCTCAGTCGGCAGAGCATTTGACTTTTAATCAAAGGGTCTGGAGTTCGAATCTCCAATGGCTCACCACAGTGTGATGATAAACCTGCTATTATAGCGGGTTTATTTTTTTAATGAAATTCAAAGTTGTATATAATCAATTAAGCGACAGCTTCGATATTATTTTAAGGTTGCTGTTTTATATTTGTCAAGCACAGCGAAACGGCGCTTTCAAAGCAGGAGTTGCTTTTCGGCGACACTCGTGCGCTATTCGACTGCGCCGTCTATGGTTCTTGTTTTTTAAAGGTTATGACGGCTTGCGATTTAATGCTGCCTGTTCTGATGATTAAATTTTTGGTGAGCTAAATAGCTATCACGTTGCTTTTGAATCATGGTCTATATTATATTTG
The DNA here is from genome assembly GCA_023439835.1 of Bacillota bacterium. Lineage (GTDB taxonomy): Bacteria > Bacillota > Clostridia > Oscillospirales > Ruminococcaceae > SZUA-444. Next base: position 180,161 of record JAEXUW010000005.1, read on the forward strand.
TATAAAAAATTAATGTCAATACAATTTTAACTTGATTGCATATTTAAAATCTTTGTATGTTATTGCTTTTTAATAAGAAGTCTTGTTGAAATGACCGCTCAATTATATATAAAGAAAAATTTTTTCAAAAACACTTGCATTTCTATTTGAAATCTGATAAACTATTAATGCTGACTTATAACCAATTTAAAAGGAGGTGCAACCCGATGGCTAAATGTGATATTTGCGGAAAGGGTGTAACTTTCGGAATTAACGTATCTCACTCACACAGACGCACCAACAGAACCTGGAAGCCTAACGTAAAGCGTATCAAGGCTATTGTTGACGGTACTCCTTGTCATATACACGTTTGCTCAAGATGCATTCGTTCCAACAAGGTAACCCGTGCTGTTTAACAGATGAGAATTTCCGAAAACGGGGAAGCTAAGGGAACATTATGATATCAAAAACCGCTTGCGATATTTCGCAGTAACGGATTTATATGATATTTCTATGTACAATCGGCTGTGCAGTATTATTCTGCACAGCCTTTCTCTATGCCTTGTCATGCTTTTAAAACACTTTGAATAATAATTGTTAACAAAGTGCACCGTCTTTAAAATATTTGTTAATAAGAATTGATAAGTCCCTCGTGTTATCGGTTGAAATCCATTAATTATTATGATATAATACAATAAAACTGTTAATAAAATGTCCGGAGGAATTGATATGGATATATTCTGCGAGCAACTTGTGCAAAAAAATCTTCAGCCAAAAGATAATTTGCAAAAATTTCTTATTATTTTTCTGACTGTTTTTCTGGGGATTCTGGTGTTTTTGATCGCAACAAATTTCCTTGGTTTGTTGTTTGGTTTTATACTTTGCGGGGCATTGTTTTTCGGCGGTTTTTATTGGGTTTCAACTTTTGACGTTGAATACGAATATATCGTGACAAACGGTGAGCTTGACATTGATAAAATCATTGCTCAAAAAAAGCGCAAAAGAGTGCTTACTGTTAGCGCAAAAAGCTTCACTGCCTTCGGGCAATTATCCTCTAAGGTTGACACTAATGCCGATGTCAAAATAATTGACGCTTCTGACGGAATTCCTGACAATATGTATTATGCCGAATTTAACGCACAGGAGGTTGGGCAAATCAGATTAATATTCTCTCCAAACGAAAAAACTATTGAAAATCTCAAACACTTCATACCAAGAAATCTCAGGAGTTGATTTAAATGTTGATATACACAGGAATAGACTTAGTTGAAATCGACAGAATAAAAAAGAGTATAAAAAGTCCTAAATTCTTATCAAGAGTATTTTCATCACAGGAATTAAAGTATTTTGTTTCAAAAAGCTTCAACCCTTCGACAATTGCTGCAAATTTCTGTGCTAAAGAGGCTTTTTCAAAAGCGCTCGGAACAGGAATAAGAGGATTTTCTCTCAACGAGGTATCAGTTCTTCGTGACGGAGCGGGAGCGCCTTATATCCTCCTTTCCGGAAAAGCGAAGGAGGCTGTAAAGAACAGAGGGCTAAAGCTTTCGGTCAGTCTTACCCACTCAAAAAGCTATGCAACAGCAGTAGTGATAGCATATATGAATAATTAGGAGGATGTATGGACAGAGTTGTCACCCCGAAACAGATGCAGTTTTGTGAGGCCTCTTCGGCCGAATATGGAATCTCACTTAATATTTTAATGCAAAATGCCGGAAAGTACCTTGCTGAGAAAACTCTTCTTCTTTATGAGCAGCTGAGCTTCTCAAAAGGCATTGTTATTCTCGCCGGAAACGGGAATAATGCAGGAGACGGATTTGTCTGTGCTAATATGCTGTGGGAGTCGAAAAAGGATGTTACCGTGATTCTCACGAACGGTGAGCCTAAAACACAGCTTTGTGTCAATGCCTATAACGCCATGAACAGCGAAATCAGAATAATAAGCGCTGACTGTGCCGAAGCTTTTGATTATATTAGCTCAGCTAGCATAGTTATCGACTGTGTGTTCGGAACAGGGTTTCATGATGAGCTTCCAGAAAAAATGCATCCTATTTTTTGCTGTGTTCAAAACAGCAAGGCATTAAAGATTGCTTGTGATGTTCCTTCGGGAGTTTGTGCTGAAAATGGCTCATGCTCTGAAAAATCAATAAAATCTGACTATACCTTTACTTTCGGCGCAGTAAAAACCGGAATGCTACTATATCCCGCACGTGAAAAATGCGGTCATATTGTTGTGTGTGATATTGGAATCCCCAAAAAAGTCTTTAACAGTATTCAAAATCCCGTCAGACTAATGGATAACGATGCTGTCAAAAAGCTCTTGCCGAAACGAAACCCCGATTCGTATAAGGGAAGCTACGGAAAGCTTCTTAATATAAGCGGAAGCCGTCGCTATACGGGCGCAGGCGCTTTATCAACGCTTTCGGCACTAAGAAGCGGTGTTGGGCTTTGCACATTAGCTTCGCCGGAATGTGTTGTCAGCGCTCTTTCATCGACACTGTTTGAGCCTGTTTATTTGCCTTTAAAAGAAGAAGACGGCTGTCAGTTTTCAGACTGTAACATCGATTTATTAGTCAGTGAAGCCAAAGCATCCTCAGCGATTCTTGTCGGATGCGGCATCGGCTGTGGCAAATCATCAACTAAACTTGTTTCAGAGCTTATAAAAAATTCTGAATGTCCTATTATTATTGACGCTGATGGAATAAATTCAATAGCAGGGTGCATAGATTTATTTAGGAACACTAAGGCAAGCATTATTCTCACCCCTCACGCAGGCGAAATGGCAAGGCTCACAAACCTTCCCAAAGAAGAAGTCATGAGAAGGCGTGTTGAAATAGCCGCTGATTTTGCTAAAGAGTATAATGTGACAATTGTTTCAAAAGGCGCCGGTACTGTTATTGTTTCACCTGACGGTTCAATGTCTGTCAGCATTTCTGGGAATGCGGGACTTTCAAGGGGCGGAAGCGGAGATGTTTTAAGCGGAATGATTGCGGCTTTTTCAGCACAGGGTCTTTCACCCGCTGATGCCGCTTCATGTGCCGTATACCTCCACGGAAGCTCAGCCGACAGGGTATCACAGAAGTATTCCATGCAGGGGATGCTTCCGACCGACGTTATAAACGAATTGCCTTTACTGTTTCACAGCTTGGACAGATAGAGGTATATAAAAAAGCCTCTATCATTTATGACGGAGGCTATTTTTATGAAGAGATTTATCCCTGTTTTTTTATCTGTTATTCTGATTATATCATTTTCTGCATGCTCAAAAAAGGCGGACGCCGTTGACCTAAACCGCTTGTATTCTGTCACCGCCGAAATATCTTATAACGGCTTTAATTCGACCGCATCACTAAGCCGTCTCGGAAACGGCGCTTGGGACATAAACTTCACCGCGCCCGAAACTATAAGCGGTATGAACATCACCTATGTCAATGAAACCGCTGAAGTTACCTATAAAGGGCTAAGCTTTTCCATCCCTAAGGAAGAGGTTCCCCTTTCTTCTATCGGGGAAATTCTCACAAAGGTTCTCGACAATGCCGCAACGGCATCAGACACTCAATATACCGAGAAAAATGACAAAATAAAAGTCAAGGGCGAAACAGCCGGAAATAAATATGAGCTTACCGTTGATAAAAAAAGCGGTGCTATACTTAATCTTGAAATTGAAGCGATAAAGCTTGACGCTTCTTTCACAGAGTTCTCACTTATGGGTCAATAACCTAAAGCTGTTCTTATAATAATCAATCAAGCCTTCGCTTTTCATTTTTGAAAGCTCAGCGGACATGGCACTTCTTTCAACACATAAATAATCCGCAAGCCCCTGACGGTCAAAGGGTATATCAAAGCTGAAGCTGTCGCTTTTTTGTGCCATTGCAGACAAATATGAAATGAGCTTTTCTCTCGTTGTGCGTTTTGAAATATGCTCAATTTTCTGATTAAGCATAACATTCTTCTGGGCAATTATCCACATCATGTTTTCAATAAGCCTTCTGTGAAACTCACATGCAAAAGCACATGGTGTGATAATTTTCTTGTAATCAATAAAGAGAATGACGCTCTCTGTTACCGAAATCACGGTAACGGGGAGCTTTTTTATTTTCGCAAAGGAAAAAACCTCGGCAAAAAGCTCACCCGTTGAAAGCTCCGTCATGATATTTTTGTTCCCTGAAAAATCAACCTTAACCACCTGAACTTTTCCCGACAGAATAATTCCAACGCTTGTAACATCATCCCCCGCAATCAGCACAGTGTCATTCTTAGAATATTTTCGTGTTTTAGGGGCAAGACAATTCAGAACACCTTCAAGCTCACCATCGGTTATGCCGGTGAATAGAGCACACGTATTTAATACAGCATCACGCTCTTCCATTTTTCCTCTTTTCGTTGTAAAAACAACATACTTAATATGATAATTATATTAAAATCAAGACATGAAGTCAAGAACAAATACTTAATCAGAAAGGAAATTAAAATGATAAGAAATATTATAAAAATCAACGAAGATAAATGCAACGGCTGTGGTCTTTGCGCACAGGCGTGTCACGAGGGCGCAATCAAAATGATTGACGGAAAAGCAAAGCTAATCAGAGATGATTACTGCGACGGATTAGGTAACTGCCTTCCGGTCTGTCCGACGGGTGCAATAACCTTTGAAGAAAGAGAAGCGCTGGCTTATAATGAAGAAGAGGTTAAGAAGAACATGAACGCTGAGAAAGAAGCTAAGCCCCCTCTCCCCTGCGGATGCCCCGGAACAAGGTCACAGACAATTCAAAGAGCACAAGCGCCTGTTCTTCCGACAGAGCAGAGCTTTGCAAGAGCACAGAGTGAGCTTCGCCAATGGCCGGTTCAAATTAAGCTTGTTCCAGTCAATGCACCTTATTTTAAAAATGCAAATCTTTTAATTGCCGCCGACTGCACAGCTTTTGCTTATGCAGATTTTCACGGGACATTTATAAAAAACAGAATTGCCCTCATCGGATGCCCTAAGCTTGACAGCGGGGATTACTCCGATAAGCTCACTGAAATCCTCACACTCAATGACGTCAAGAGCGTTACCGTTGTCAGAATGGAGGTTCCATGCTGTGGCGGAATAGAATCAGCGACAAAGCAAGCACTTAAAAACTGCGGAAAAATGATACCGTGGCAGGTGTTCACAGTTTCAGTTGACGGTGAGATAATCGAATAATGCTACGCCGGCTCAACGTCGATTATCACAAGCTCAGGTCTGTTAAAGATCCTCGGGATAAGATATTGTATTGACAAGCCTCTGCTCACAATATGTATTGTTTCACCATGCTCATAAACGCCACCGGCATATTTAGGGAAAAGCCCTTGGTCGGGAGAATATACACCGTTTAAAATACCCGGAATTCTCCAGTGTCCGCCATGAGCATGGCCGGAAACAATCAGATCGGGGGGATATTCAAGATACTGCTCAATTCTTTCGGGGCGATGTGATAAAAGAAGCATAAAAACACTTTCATCGGCACTATAAAAAGCCTTGTCAAGCTGTTTTGAAAAAACAGCGCTTGTGCAGACGTCAGGGTCGTCTACACCAATAATCTGAACGCTCTGCCCGTTTATAGAAATCATGTCACATTCACCCTCAAGAACTGTTATCTTGAAATCTCTAATCATTGTTTTTGCGTCATCAACGCTATCTAGGTATGCTTCGTGATTCCCTGTGACATAATAGCAAGGGTACATTTGTGATATTCTTTCTAAAAAAACTACGGCACCGTCAATCGGTTCATCATCATCAATAATATCACCAACGAGAAGAACTACATCGGGCTCAGCGCTTGAAATTGCACTAATCAATTTTTGCTGATTCTCACCGTAAAAACAGCTGTGAAGATCAGCCACAACCGCAACTCTAAACGGCTTTGAAAGCTTCTCTGATTCTATGGTATAGTGTCTTACTATAAGCCTTTGATTGCAAGCGATAATCAAAAAAGCAATAAAAAGTAAAATAATTATCAATAGCATTATGCGCTTTGTTTTTTTCGTCTTAAATTTAACCATAAGAATAACCACCCAGACATCTTTTATTAACAGGAAGGAAGAGATTTTATGAACAAGAACATTCTCAAAAACATTGACTTTGAAGCAGTAGTAAGCTTAGCTGAGCTTGCCACATACAGTGAGGGGCAAATTGTAAGCAGAACGCTTATTCAAAACAAGTCAGTGAGCATTACCATCTTTGCTTTTTCATCGGGTGAGGAAATAAGCTCTCACGAGTCATCAGGCGACGCTCTTGTCTATATCCTAGACGGAATAGCTGATGTAACCGTCGGCGACAACAGCTTTTCACCGAAAAAGGGTGAGGCTATTGTAATGCCTGCCGGAATTCCTCACGCTGTAAAAGCACCGGATAATTTCAAAATGCTTCTTATCGTTGCTTTCCCCGAACAGCAATAACTAATATTGAGCATAACACGTCTTCCTAAAAAATACAATAATTTTTTCACAATAAGCTTGTTTTTCCGACGCAATATGGTATAATAATATAAAATATACTAAAGGAGTGTTGTTATGTTCAACGAAAAAGTCAGCGCACTATTAAACACGCAAATTAACAAAGAGCTTTATTCAGCCTATCTGTATCTTGATTTTTCCAATTATTATTCAGAGCAGGGGCTTGATGGATTCGCTAACTGGTATAAGGTTCAGGCTCAGGAGGAAAGAGATCATGCAATGCTTTTTATGGAGTACATGCAAAATAACAGCCTGAAGGTTACTCTTGAAGCTATCGACAAACCAGACAAAGCATATTCCTCACACTCAGACCCGCTTAATTTCAGCCTTGAGCATGAGCAGTATGTTACCTCTCTAATAAACAATATCTATGATGCCGCATACTCTGTGAAGGATTTTAGAACAATGCAGTTTCTTGACTGGTTCATCAAGGAGCAGGGGGAAGAAGAGAAAAACGCTGAGGATTTAATCAGAAAATACGAGCTTTTCGGCGGAGATTCAAAGGGGCTTTATCTTCTTGACCAAGAGCTTGGAACAAGAGTTTACACTGCTCCCTCACTTGTTCTGTAATGGGTAAAATAATCTGCCCGTGCTATAAAGTCACGAAAAAGGATATAAAAAATGCCGTCAAGGACGGAGCGTCATCTTTCAAAGAGGTCAAGAAGCTGACAAAGGTTTCAAAGGCATGCGGAAAATGCAAAAAGAAAGCAAAGAAGCTTACGAAAAAATATATCAAAGAGCTTTGAACAAATTTTAAATGCCGTGAAGATTTTCACGGCATTGTTGTTTTCTATTAGCTTATCCCGCTGACATCAAGATGAATTTTTCAACGACGTGTGCGATTCCGTCATTATTGTTTGAAAGCGTAATAAAATCTGATACATCCTTGACAGACTGCTGTGCGTTTTCCATTGCAACGCCAAGCCCCGCATACGAAATCATTGACAAGTCGTTGAAGCCGTCGCCGCAAGCTATAACCTCATCCTGTCTTATCCCCAGACTTTTAGCAAGCATATTTAAAGAATACGCCTTGTCAATGCTTTGGGGCATTATCTCAAGAAAGAAAGGCTCTGAACGAAAAACGCTGTACTTTTCACCAAGCCTAGCCTTTATATCGCCTTCGATTTTAGCCAGATAATCACCATCGCCAAGCATTAGAAATTTTGGAACAGGTGTTTTAATTTCATCAAGAAGATTTGAAACAAGCTTATGCTCAAGCTTATTGATACGACATTCAAGCTCAAAATACTTGTCCATTTTTTCACCGACAACATAGTCATCAATATAGCTGATTATATTCACGCCAAATTCCTTTGAAAGGCTGTAAATTTCACTTGCGCCGTCTTTGTCAATAACCTTTTCAAACACTGTTTCACCGGTTTTGCAATTCACAACACGTCCGCCGTTATAAGAAAGAACATATCCACCGTATTTTTCAAGCTCAAGCTCCTTAGCGTATCTGACCATTCCCGCATAAGGTCTTCCGGATGCGAGCGAGGCAACAACGCCATTTTGCTGTGCTTTAATAATAGCATTCTTTGTTTTCTCTGTTATATCTTTATCTGAGTTTGTGACGGTTCCGTCAATATCCAAAACTAATAGTTTATACTTCATTTAATCCACCTCATTATTCGGATTGTACTACATAGAAATAATATCACACTTCGTCATTTCGGACAATAATTCTGTTAATAATTTGGCAGAACAAACGATATAAGCAGTGCCGTTTAATAATAATTTGTTGAAAACAGTAGCATTATCGCTTTCATTTTAAGAAAAGTACTTCATCATCAGAAATAGACGCAAAGGGTTTCTCAAAATTCAGCTCACTACGCTGTTTTCTTGACATTTCCCATCTTATAAGTCGTGTATCAGATGAGCAATCCTTTTTCTTTATGAGCAGGATATTTGTGAAGGTATCCTTTATTTCTCTGACAACCTCATACTCAAAGCAAGTGCCATTTGTTTTTGATTCATCAATAGCGACTGAAATTTTCTTCCCCCTGATGCCTATCCAGTTTATATCCGTATCAGCGCTGTGTGTTTTAAAGGTTAATCCCCAATCTTCAGCGAGTATTTCGCTGTCGGATAATCTTTTTGCTCTTGAAATATTCTTGCATCCCGTCAACAGAGCACCCGTATATGTAACCGGATTCTTAAAAAGCTCCCATTTATCAGCGACTGTATCTATGCTTCCGGCACTAACCACGGCAATTCTGTCGCAAATTCGATAAACTTCGTCGCGATTATGTGATACGAAAATTGTCGTTCCCGAAAACTCACTAAGAATTGTGCTTAGCTCCTGCTCTAGCTGCCAACGAAGATAGCTGTCAAGTGCGGAAAACGGCTCATCAAGCATGATTATTTCAGGCTCTGATGCAAGTATTCTTGCAAGAGCAACCCTTTGTTGCTGACCGCCTGAAAGCTGTGACGGAAATCTGTCCGCCAGCTCATCAATAAGAAATTTTTTCATCAATCTGTCTGAAAGCTCTAGTTTTTCCTGCCTTGACTTTTTGATTCCGACCAGAATGTTTTCTCTGACCGTCATGTTTGGAAACAGGGCGTAATTTTGAAACAAAAGTCCTGTTCTTCGCTTTTGGGGAGGAAGGTTGATGTGGTTTTTTGAGTCAAAAAGCGTCCTTCCGTTAAGAATAATTACACCCTCGTCAGGCTTTTCTATTCCGGCTATGCAACGAAGCGTCATGCTTTTTCCACAGCCTGAGCCACCCAAAAGTGCCAATGTCTCGTCCTTTGCCTCAAGCTTAATATTAAGCTTAAATGAGCCGAAGGATTTTTTTATATCCAAATACAGCATATCATTGTGCCCCCCTTTCACGCCTTGTTCTTGAGGACAATATGTTCATCGCAAGAACAACCGTAAAGGAAATTGCAAGATTGACAAGCACCCATTTGTACGCTAGCTCATCATCTCCCGACGCCATCGCCGAATAAACGGCTGTCGATATTGTGCGTGTTCTCCCGGGGAGGTTCCCCGCTAGCATTATCGTAGCGCCAAATTCACCGAGAGCGCGCGCAAACGCCAAAACACAACCTGCTAAAATTCCCGCACGGCTGTTTGGGATAACAACCTTTAAAAATATTGAAGGATTGCTCATACCTAGTGTTTTTGCGGAATACACAAGGTTTTTATCAAGCTGTTCAAAGGTTCCCCTCACCGAACGGTACAAAAGAGGAAATGCCACAACCGTTGAAGATATTACCGTTGCGGAGAAGGAAAAAACTATTTTTGTTTGAAAAACCTCTATGAAAAACTTCCCGACGACGCCGTTTATGCCGAATATTTTCAGAAGAAAGAATCCGACAACCGTCGGCGGAAGAACCATCGGAAGAGTGAGAATCCCATCAACAATTCCTTTAAGAATGGAGTTTAGCTTTATAACATAATAAGCGGCAAGCGTTCCTATAACCAACGTTATTGCTGTCGAAATCAACGCTGTTTTCAGTGATATTTCAAGTGGCGACCAGTCCATAAAAACGCCTCCTCCATGATATTTTAGAAAGAAAATCCGAATTCTTCAAACACCGCCTTGGCTTCGTCCGAAGATAGAAAGTCTAAGAATTCCTGTGCCTCAAACTTGTGCTCTGATGCTGCAACTAGTGCCGCAGGATACGTAACAGGCTTGTGTGAGCCTTCCGGCGCTTGACATACTACTGTTACTTTATTGCTTGATTTAGCGTCGGTTGAATAAACTATTCCGCAGTCCACGTTACCGGTTTCAACCCAAACCAAAACCTCTTTTACATCTGCCGCCAAATTTGCTTTTGCGCTGACGACGTCCCATGTTCCCAGGGTTGTATAGATTTCCTGTGAGTACTGCCCGACAGGTACACTGGCGGGGTCGCCGATTGCTATCATTGATACTTTGCTAGCGGCAACATCCTCAAATGACGTTATCCCTAAAGTGCTTGAGGACGGAACAATGAGGACAACTTTATTGCTAAGCAAATTTCTTCTTGTCTCTGTAACTATCAGAGCCTCATCCTGAAGTGCGTTCATCTGCTTTTGAGCAGCTGAAATAAAAATATCTGCCGGCGCACCCTCTTCAATCTGAGACTGAAGCTTTCCTGATGCAGCAAAATTAAATGTCAGTGTAACCTCAGGGTGAATAGTTTTATACAAATCCGCTATTTCTGTTAGTGAGTCTGTAAGCCCTGCCCCGGCAAATACATAAAGCTCAACCTGATTACTTTTTGTAGGTGACGATGAGCTAGAACCGTCTTTGCATCCTGTCATTAATCCGCAGAGGGCAATCACTGCTAATAATACTGAATAAAACCTTTTCATAATTAACACTCCTAATTGATTATTTAGAATTTTGATTGATATTTGTTTGAATTGATAATATCATAATAATCAACAAAAGTCAACATAACAAAACAATAATAATGAACAATTGTATAAAATAACAATTGTTCTTGCTTTTTATTGTAATCAATTAGGCGAATACACGTAATGAATTTTGAATCTATTCGCAGATATAAAACTAAAGGGCAGTCATCGTTGACTGCCCACGCCCAGCCGTCAACTTTGTCAGCAGAGCGAAAATTCATTATATAACTATACGGTTTTCAAGAATCTGCAAAAACTCTTCACCGACCTCCAGCGCCTTAAAGGTGCTTATTCCTAATGAAAACAGCTTTTCGCCGGCATTAACAAAGTTCTGAAAATGACAGTTTCCGGCACGCTCGCCGATACCGAATATTGTTGTATCTATATATTTTGCCCCAGCTTTTGAAGCTTCGATAGCGTTAGCAACAGCCATCCCCAAATCGTTATGAGTGTGAATTTCAACCTCAATCCCAGTATAGCTTATAAGGTCTCTTACCGCTCCGTATGCTTTTGATGGAGTAAGCACGCCAACGGTGTCGGCATAACGAATTCTGTTTACTCCCATTTCACGAAGCTTTTCTGCTATGCATGCCATAAAAGTTATATCTGCCCTTGAAGCGTCCTCAAACCCGATTGTAATTTCACAGCCGGCGGTTTTTGCATATTCAACACAAGAAACCAGATTCTTCAATATCCACGTTTTATTTTTGTTTAGTTTTGTATATATCAATGCATACGAAACAGGAATGCTGATATGGATAATATCCGGATTGCACAGCATAGAAAGGCGTATATCTTCCTCAGTTAATCTTGCCCATACTGAAATGAGTGCATTATTCTTGTTTCTTGATATTTCTTGAATAGTTTCAATTTCATAATTTCCTATTGCCGGAATACCCGCTTCAATCTGATATATCCCGATGTTGTCAAGCAGTTTAGCAATTTTGACTTTTTGACTGATTGTCATTGCAACTCCGGGGCTTTGTTCACCATCGCGAAGAGTTGTATCAACAATTAGCCTCTGCTCTCTCATGGCGACGCCCCCTAACTAGTTTTTTCTGATTTTGACGCCAAGTAATCGTCTGCTATTTGCTTAAAGTCGTCGTCGCTTAGTCCGCACTTATTTTCTATACTGAATTTTCTCACCCTGACAAGAAGCTCGCTGAGATTGACTGATGCAACATCTATTCCCAAGCTTTTTAGCTTAACCTCAAGTGCTTTTTTTCCGCTGTGTTTTCCAAGAACGATACTCCTTGTGTTCCCGACAAGCTCAGGCGGAAAAGGCTCATAGGTCTTAGGCTGTTTCATAATTCCGCTGACATGAATACCCGCTTCAACGGTGAATATGTCTTTTCCTAAAACTGGCTTTTTCGAGGATGCCTTGACGCCGGTTATTTCCTCAATAATACTCAGCATTTCCGGGAAAATTGAATAGGATTTGGTCGGCTTGTGGCGTAGTTCCATTCTCAGCGCCATGACAACCTCTTCATACGGCGCAAATCCACCGACACCCATAAAAGACGTTACTACATCGGTTCCACCGCTTATTATCCACTCGACTGCTATTGCCGTCGCACAATGCCCTCTGTTTTCAGGGCAAAGCTCAATTCTTCCGTGGATTTTCTGTTTAAGCTGATTAAAAGCACTTTGATAATTATGCGTCATAATATCATCAAAGCCAACAATCCTGACATTCTCAAGGTTTGAAAACTGACTCAGCATGTTAATTTCCCTTATGTCATTCGCTTGAATTTCTGATATAACAGACACACCCTGAGGACGTCCACACTTTCGGCAAACATATCGTGAAAACCCCAAATAATTCAGTGCCTCATCAGCATCCTTAACCCTTAATATGTACTTCCCTTTTTCGGGAAGCTCAGACAATGCATTATACACAGGGACGGAAAGCTCAATAAAATCTGCGCCCGATTCAACAAGAAGTTCCGTAAACCTCCTAAGCTTTTCAGGTGGTGCATTAAAACCATCAAGACAAGATAAGGTTCTGTCGGTGATTCTAATCATAATGGCCCTCCGTTTCCATATGTATAATAATTAAAGCTGATACTTTAGAAGAAATGTATTGAGTACATAAATTATATCTGATATTTTTTCACTATCTCTCCGCCCTCAATGTGCTTATCCATAATTTCCTCAACAGCCTCAGGCGTTAGATTTCCATACCATGTTCCCTCGGGATAAATTACAGCAATCGGCCCTCTGCTACATATTCCAAAACATCCTGTATTGTTAACCATACAATCACCTGAAAGATCCCTGTCCTCAATTTCCTCCATAAACTTCTCGATGATCTTTACGCTTTCCTTTGAGTGGCAATACCCCTTTTGAACTCCGTTGGTTCTGCAGCTTGTGCAGACAAAAATGTGAAACTTTGGACTTACCATTTTAACATCTTCCTTTCATATTTAATAAATTACCGGCATTTAGCAGCAGATTTAACTGCATCTTCGATTCTGTCATAGGTTGAGATGACGCTGATACCCTTTTCTTTGAGCTTTTGTGACGGTGATTCTCCGATTCTTAACGCAAGAACACCAGAGCAGTCTGAAACCGCAGATAAAATCGTATCAATTTTACTTGACGGCTCACCGCAGTCTTCGTTTCCCGTACAGTATTTGGATACGGCACGCTTTTCAACAAAGGATGTCGTATCCCCGTCACTCTCATAAATGTAAAACTCATCTGCATGACCAAAATGCTGATCAACCAGCATACCGCTTTTTGTCGCAACCGCAAACTTCATTTTGGGAAGCTCAGGTTTCTTTTCCTCACTGCAAGAGCCTGAACAACCCCTAAACTCAATTGAAAGGTCGTTGTCTAGCGTTCCGATAGCGTCAGCACGACATTGACGACAGTGGTACATCTGCTTAATATTAACTTCACATTTCTTTCGAAGCTCGGTAATTTCCTTGTTGCTCACAAGCGGAAGATTTTCAAAGGCCGAGCCTGTTACAGGAATAAGCTGCATAATATTTGTTATGTAAACGCCAAGCTCCTTTGCCTTTTTGGTAACCTCCTCAATATGATGGTCGTTTATTCCCTTGAGGACAACGCAATTAACTTTACATATTATACCGCGTGAAGTTAAATATTTCAATCCTGTCAGCTGGTTGGCTAGAAGAATCGATGCCGCTGCCAAGCCTGTATAATGTGTACCCATAAAATTAACGTGCTTATATATTTTTGCGCCAATTTCAGCATCAACAGCATTCATTGTGACAGTAACATGGGATACGCCCAAATCAATAAGCTCCTGAGCATAAAGGGGAAGCATAAGTCCGTTTGTTGAAAGACAGAAGGTAACATTCGGATCATACTCTTTAATGAGCTGAAGAGTCTTTTTTGTTTCTTCAAAATTAGCTAAGGCATCTCCCGGGCCTGCTATTCCCACAACAGTCAAATTATCCATTTTCTCCTTGACAATAGCATACTTTCTAAATGCCTGCTCTGGTGTGAGAACCTCAGTCGTGACACCGGGGCGGCTTTCATTTGGACAATCATATTTTCTCACGCAGTAGTTGCACTGAATATTGCATTTAGGTGCGACAGGAAGGTGTATTCTCGCATTTTTGGTTGCCCCACAGTTGTAACAAGGGTGAGCAGCCGTTTTTTCTGCAATTGTTTTTTCTACAGTTGTTTTTTCTTTTACCGCATTCATCATTTCATTCTCCTTCGCCTGTTGAATTTCATCCTTCTTTTCACCGCGATAATATTTTTGGTATACCTCACTGCGATAGCCCTCTTCCTTTTTCCCAAGAAGGCTGTTTGCTAACTGATCAAGAATATTCAAAGAACCGTCATAGCCAAGCATTCTTACTCTTTGTCCGCCAACACGGTCATGAATCGGAAATGCACAACGTATAAGGTCTATTTCAAGCCTGTGAGAAATTCTCCGTCCGTCTGAGCTTCCTATCATAATGTTTCCGCCAAGCTCTTTTGTGAAAGACTCGATTATATCGAAATCACTGTCATCCGTTATAACGGTTTTCTCAACGAACATTGAGTCGGCAACAGGTTTAATCTCGCCCTCAAGCTTCTTCTTTAGTTCAGGACATACAGAGCCGCTTGAAACGACAACTGGTATTGTGCCGTTTTCACAGCAAAGTCTTGTCATTGAATACACAAAATCAGGTTCGCCAAATATTACCGCTCTTCCGTCAGCACAGTATTTATGCGAGTCAATCATGGCATCGAGATATCTCTCACGTTCATTTAGAGTTTCTAAGGGAAGCTCTGCCCCGTTTTCTGTGAGAAGCTTCAAAAATGAATCAGTATCACGAAGCCCGACAGGAAGCGCCGTTCTGACAAATGGCACTCCATACTCCTTGTTAAGATACACAGCGGGTGAGCTTTCGTCAGAAATGAACTCTGAAAGCTCTATTGTTAGCTTTGCGCCCGCCATTTTTTTAATATCCTCAAGGGAGGTTCCCCCTTTTTTAAGACGGTCATATTTTGATACCAGCCCGCCGTCAAGATTTTCAGATAAATCAGGCAGGAGAATGTAATTGACCGATGCGCTGTCAAGAAGCTTTTTTAACCAGCGTGTGTCAGCAGGCGAAATCATAGGAGTAATTATGTTTATGTATCCGTTTTGAGTGGTGTTCATTTCGGTTTGTTCAACAACTGCTCTGAGTGCTTTAAAAAAACCTTCATATTGAGTTCCGCCATAGCCGGCAGAGGAAACGTTTATAATTTTAACCGTTTCATTCGGATGAGAAACATGGAATTTTTTCACCATTGCTCCAATATCCTCACCGATTGTTTCAGCAAGACATGTTGTGGCGATTCCGATAACTTCGGGATTATAAAGCTCAATTAGATTTTCAAGCCCCTTGATTAAGTTTTCTTCACCGCCGAAAACCGTTCCCTGCTCCGTCAATGACGATGAAGCAATGTCAACAGGTTCGTTATAGTGAGTTGCCATATGGCGTCTTATATATGTTGCACAGCCCTGAGAGCCGTGAAGAATTGACATACAGCCTTTTATTCCGCAAAGTGCCGATACTGCGCCCATCGGCATACACATTTTGCACGGATTAACATTGAGGTTTACCAGATTAGCCCCCATACCATTCACCGGCTTTCTATTTTTTGATATACTTCCATACCGGACTGTTGATAGAGAGGTTGATTTCACGAACGAAATTCTCAACACCCTCAAAGCCGGCAAGCGCATGCTTTCTTTCATGGTTATGGTCACAAAAAGCAACGCCGAGTTTATACGCAAGTGGTCTTTCCTTCACTCCTCCGACAAGTATGTCGGCTTTTTTCTCCAGCATGAACTGTTCAAGCTCTGCCGGATTTGCGTCATCCAGTATGACCGTATTGGGATTTACAAGACATTCAATGATGTCATAATCCTCTTTTTTTCCGGTCTGTGTTCCGACTACGACCGTTTCTATGCCAAGCTCATTAAACTGCCTTATAAGCGATATTGCCTTGAACCCGCCACCGACATATATGGCAGCTTTTTTACCTTCAAGAAGCGGCCGGTATTTGTCAATAAGAATCTTCATTTTTGCTCCTTCAGTTTCAGCGAATTCCATTGCACGTTTCTTCGCCTCACTGTCGCCCATTGCTTCAGCAATTCTTATAAGAGAGCTTGTTGTATCTTCGATACCGAAAAAGCTAACCTTTATAAAGGGTATTCCCATATCCTCCTCCATTCGGTTTGCAAGATATGTTGAGGAGCCTGCGCACTGAACGATATTCAACCTTGCCGAAGGGGCGTTCATTAGCTCTTTATATGAAGAATCGCCGGTTATTGTCGATACAACGTTGATTCCGATTTTCTTCAGATAGTTTTTTAGAATCCACATTTCACCGGCGAGATTGAAATCGCCGAGAATGTTAAGACCATTCACCTTTTCCATGTCCTTGTTAGGCGAAATAAGCTGCATAATCGCATTGCACGCCATTTTGTAGCCTAGTGATTTTGTTCCTGAAAAGCCTGGTGCTTTAACAGGAATAACACGTATTCCATACTTCTCTTCAGCACTTTTGCATATTGCCTCAACATCATCGCCGATAACACCGACTATACAGGTAGCGTAAACAAAAATGAGCTTCGGCGAGCATTTTTCGACAAGCTCATCAATGGCAGCAGTAAGCTTTTTTTCACCGCCGAAAACAATATCGGTCTCTCTCAGGTCGGTTGAAAAGCTTGTTCTGTGAAGCTCTGAACCGCTTGAAAGGCTTCCTCTGATATCCCATGTATAGCTTGCGCACCCGATAGGGCCATGAACAATATGATATGCGTCGGTAATAGGATTTAAGACAACTCGCGCACCGCAATACACGCACGCTCTCTGACTTATCGCTCCGGACACGCTCGCTTTCTCACAGCTTATACCCTTTCCGTCGCCAGAGCATGATGTTTTTTTGAGAATTGACTCCTGCCTGTCTTTTAGTATTTTTATGTCTAAATTGTTAATAGAAGTGCTCATAATGTATATTCACCATCCTTTTCTATGAGAAAAAGCCGCACTGCACCAGAGCAAAGCTCCATTGCAGTGCGGATATATATAAGGAGTAAATGAAAGCTTAGGAAACCAAAATTACATTACAACTTCCATGTGTTCGTCTGCACAATCTCTGTCAACACGATCCATTAATGCACCGAGTATTTTTTCGACAAATCTGATTGCACCGTTATAACCAACCATAGGAAGATATGAATGTACATACCTGTCAAGAATCGGGAAGCCTGCTCTGACAAAAGGAATATCCTCAGCCTTTGCGATAGCTTTTCCGTAGCTTGTTCCGATCATTACATCAACAGGCTCGTTCTTAATCCACTGGTGAAGCTCGAACAGGTCGGCATTTGCCTTGACTGTACAACCCTCAACACCGTATTTTTCAAGCATTTTGTTGATAATCTTTGTGAAGTCATCTTTGGGAGTTCCAGTGATAACATATTTCGGAATCATACCCATTTCAAGGCAGAGTGATGTGAGTCCGATAACAGTATCAGGATCACCGAAGATAGCAGCTGACTTCTGATATGAATACTGATGTGAGTCGAGAAGAATGTCAACTAGCTGTCCTCTTTCTTCCTCAAGTTCATATGGAATATCAGTCTTTGAAAACTTTGAAAGCTCCATAACAAACTCGTCTGTTGCTGAAATTCCAATAGGAAGCGGAAGTGATACGAAAGGCACCTTGAATTTCTTTTCGAGAAGCTCAGCCGGCTCAATGCTTGTGATTTTTCCTAAAGCAAAAACCTTTTCACAGTCGCCGAGTCCGACGATTTCCGGAATAGTTGTGCCGCCCTTAGGATACATTTCGTACTTGCCGATCATGGGGGCATCCATTACACCGCTGGTGTCAGGGAACATCGTGAAAGGAATTTTCATCATTTTGGCGATTCTCTTCATTTCCCTAATGTCACCAGGATTCACAAAGCCCGGGAATATAGCTGCCTTTCCGTTTGAAACGCCTGTTTTCTTAGTTAAGCACTTGATAAATCCAAGCATCATATTGAAATAGCCGTTTACGTGAGAACCAACATAGCTAGGCGTGCTGCAATGAACTACCAGCTTGTTTTCGGGAATCTCAACATCAAGAAGAAAAGCGTTCAGGTCATCACCGATTGTTTCAGAAAGACATGTTGTGTGAACGGCAATAATGTCAGGGTCATAAATGTCAAATACGTTCTTAACCGAAGTCTTTATATTGCTTCCGCCGCCGAATACTGAAGCACCTTCAGTAAATGAGCTTGTTGAAGCAATTGCAGGCTCTTTAAAATGCCTTGAAAGAAATGTTCTATGATAAGATACACAACCCTGTGAACCGTGGCTGTGCGGCATGCATTTATGAACGCCGAGAGCGGCATAAAGTGCGCCGACAGGCTGACAGGTTTTGCATGGATTGATTCTTAAGGCAGTTCTTTCAGCAACCTTTTTAGGTGTTAAGTCTAGCATTACTTGTCACCTCCTGATAATGTACCCGTAAGCATCGGGGAATTTTTCCAAGGCGGTGTAATATAGCTCCAAGCGTTTGTATAAAGAGCCATAGTAACGTCCTTGGCAAAGTTGACAGCGCCCTTAAATCCGGCATAAGGACCGGCATAGTCATATGAGTGCATCTGTCTGGAGGCTGTTCCGCCCTTTTGAATGATATACTTATCCTTGATACCTGAGAAGAAAATGTCAGGCTTCATATACTTGATGAGAAGCTCGGTTTCAACATGGTTATAATCGTCAACAACCACATGGCCCTTTTTCATTTCCTTAATCATACCGTCATACTTCTCGATAGGAATAAGAGCGCGAAGCTTTTCAAGCTCTTCCTCTGAGTATCTTTCACGGTACTTTTCAGGGTCCTTTTCAACATCGATATGCTCAATGTTCTTGCTGTCAGCATCCTCTTTGATAGTCGGGATGACTTCTCTTCCCTCATAATCATCTCTGTGAGCAAACTCATATCCGGCAATTATTGTTTCAACGCCGAAATCTTCAAGAAGCTTCTGATAATGATGTGCTCGTGAGCCACCGACAAAAATACCGGCGGTTTTGCCTTTAAGCTTAGTTTTGAAATACTCAACATCATCAAAGATAGCGGAAAGCTCATCCTCGATAACCTCTTCTGTTCTCTTTGTAAGCTCAGGGTCATTAAAGTATGTAGCCATGTCACGAAGCGACTGAATTGTTGCGCCTATTCCGATAAAGTTAACCTTTAGCCAGTCTGTACCGTATTTGGTCTTCATCATTTCAGCGATATAGTTGATGGAACGATGACACATAACAAGGTTTAAATCAGCAAGGTGAGCATTCTTCATTGTTTCATATGAGCCGTCGCCTGTGAAGATTGTTACAACTTCATAACCGATTCTCTTAAGAATTCTTTCCTGCTCCCAACCGTCGCCACCGATGTTGTACTCACCAAGAATATTGACTGAGTATTTTCCTGTCGGGCGCTTGTCGCCTGTACCGATAATCTGCTTCATCAGTCCGTTGTTTGCGATATGGTGACCGCCTGACTGACTAACTCCCTTATAACCTTCGCAGGAAAAGCCGATACACTTAATGCCATATGCAGCCTCTGCACGTCTAGCAACAGCATGAACGTCATCTCCGATAAGTCCTATAGGGCAGGTTGAGCAAATCATAATACATTCAGGGCTGAATATTTCAACAGCTTCCTTGATAGCTTGTTCAAGCTTCTTTTCACCGCCGAAAACAATGTCAGGCTCCTGCATATCCGTTGAAAGACAATACGGAATAAAGTTCTTTCCGCCTTCTTCAGGGATTGCCTTATTTCGTCTGGTTCCCCAGCTGTAATATCCGCAACCGATAGGGCCGTGAGTGATTACACAAACGTCCTTGAGAGGTCCGATAACAACTCCCTTACAGCCTGCATAACAGCATCCGCGGTTTGTAATAATACCAGGTACAGTACGTGTGTTAGCAGATATAGCCTGATCCGGAAAATCCTCCTCAAGCTGTATAACGTGCTCTTTACGGTTTTTATATATTCTGGACGAATATTTTTCTAAAACTTTTGTCTTGTTATCCAAGTGAAGTCACCTCCTTAATAAGCTTCTGTGGTACATTCGCCGGTTCTTACTGTGTATGCCTCGTTGATGGGAAGAACAAAAATCTTTCCGTCACCGGGGTTTCCTGTCTGATTAGCTTCAATGATTGTGTTGACAACTTCCTCAACCTGATTATCCTCAACAATAAGCGTGAAGAATCTCTTTGCGATAAGCCTCTGTGATTCTGTGAGATGCTGTCCCACTGGGCTTACAGGAAGCTCACCAGCATCGATAACCGCCTGAAGAACAGCGGGATCAATGCTCTTTTTACCTCTTCCCAAACACTTTCTACAGGAAAAAGCGGGGAAACCTGACTTTGCGAGTGCTTCCTTGGTCGGGTTAACCATGTTCACTCTGATAAAAGCCATTACCTCTTTCATAGTAATTCCACCTTTCCCGTATTAGAGTCCCTGTTTTCCGGTACTGATAGTATAAGCACTCTCAACAGGCGAAACGAAAATTCTTCCGTCACCGAAAGTTCCCTCTCCGGTTTTTGCGTATCTCATAATAACTTTTATAAGGTCATCCTTATCCTCATCATTACAGACAATCATAAGCATTTCCTTAGGAATTTCATCATAATGAACCTCACCAACAGTGATACCCTTTTGCTTACCGCGTCCATAAACGTCCATTTTAGTTACAGCGGGAAAGCCAGCTGCGACAAGCTCTGACATAACGATACCGGTTTTTTCCGGTCTGATAATTGCTCTTACCAATAACATAATCATTCTCCTTTTCGGTTAAATTATGGGTTATTAAATATCCATTAATCCATGTTCCATGAGGATTTCCTCAAGGCGCTCCTGCTTTAGTGGCTTCGGAATAACAAACATATCGTTTCCGTCGATGTTGTGAGCGAGTGTGCGGTATTCATCAGCCTGGCCACAAGACGGGTCAAACTCAATAACAGTCTTCTTGTTGATTTCGGCTCTCTGAACCATGTTGTCACGAGGAACAAAGTGAATCATCTGTGTTCCGAGCTCCTTTGCGAAAGCTCTGATAAGATCTGCTTCGCCGTCAACCTTACGTGAGTTACAGATAAGTCCGCCGAGTCTTACTCCTCCGGTGTTAGCAAATTTAGTGATACCCTTTGAAATATTGTTTGCTGCATACATCGCCATCATTTCACCTGAGCAAACTATGTAGATCTCTTTGGCTTTTCCTTCACGGATTGGCATTGCGAATCCGCCGCAAACAACGTCGCCGAGAACATCATAAAAAACGTAATCTAAATCTGATTCATAAGCACCAAGACGTTCAAGTAAAGTAATAGATGTTATAATACCACGGCCTGCACAGCCAACGCCTGGCTCAGGTCCACCTGATTCAACACACTTGATTCCACCGTAGCCCTTTTTAAGAACGAGATCAAGATCAATATCGTCCCCTTCTTCTCTTAATGTATCAAGAACTGTCTGCTGAGCAAGACCTCCGAGAATAAGACGTGTTGAGTCTGCTTTAGGGTCACATCCGACGATCATGATTTTCTTTCCCATTTCAGCCAGACCGGCATTAAGGTTCTGTGTTGTTGTGGATTTTCCAATACCGCCTTTTCCATAAATAGCTACCTGTCTCATAGTTTTACCTCCGTTTTTAGATTAAAAAAAGAAATGAGGCCTGCGCACTAATTGTAATGCGCGGACCTCATTGTCCAATTTTCGTTTAAGCTCTTGTTTTTTTGCTATGTTCTAAGTATATATTTTTTAAAGCAATATCACAATACATCATTTTGTAGACATTCTTGGATTATGACTGTTGAGTTTTATGCAAGTTCGCTACAATTATCTTGCAAACCATATTTTCGTCTAAAATATATTGACTTCCTTGAAATTAATGCATAAACTAATAGTAAAGGCGTAGTAAATATGATTATCAATTCGCCTTATTATCGGAGGTGTAATGAAATGGGTGAGAAAATAGCCGTTTATATGCAAGCTGATCGTTCCTTGGTTTCATTTACTGATGCTGATC
The DNA here is from genome assembly GCA_023439835.1 of Bacillota bacterium. Classification (GTDB taxonomy): domain Bacteria; phylum Bacillota; class Clostridia; order Oscillospirales; family Ruminococcaceae; genus SZUA-444. The sequence goes on from JAEXUW010000005.1 coordinate 202,495, forward strand.
AGTTTACAATTTATGAAAAGCAGGATTGTTGGACGCCAACAGGAATAGTAAAGCTTGATGATATCATAGCCTCCAACATGACAGAGCTTAGAAAAACCGTCGGGAAAACCGCCGACAAGCTTGGCGACTGCAAGATTATTGCCGGAAAAGAGCTTACCGGTATTGCATTCAGCGTTTTTGACAGAAAAGGCTTTGATGTTTTTGAAATAGCACAATTGAGTAATGATATTCTGGACGGTATTCTTGAGGATATTAAGCAAGGTGACGTTTTAATGAAAATGAAAGAAAATATTATTAAAAACGCCGCCCCTGTTGAAACTGATACACCGGGAATGTACTGGCTTGACCTGATAGAGCTTCAAACTCAATGCCCTGAGGTTTCTTCAAAAAAAGCTTTGAAGGACTTTCTTGACTCCACCCCATTTTTAGAGCTTGCTCTCGTGTGCAAGCACATTCCGCCTTGGCTGGAAACGCTTCCACTTGATATAAAAAGCACAAAAGCCGACAACGATACAATATCTGCTGTCATAACAAGAAAACGATGCTGAAGGGAGAATTCACTATGCATATCGATAACAATATTATGACGCCATACGGCTTTATAAGCGGTATCACAGCAAAGTCCTTCTATGAAAACGGTGCAATTAAGGAGCTTATGCTCAATGAAAAAAATGTGGTAATTACTCACGCAGGTGAACTTATACCCTTTTATAGCGAAGAAACCCCGAGAAGGAAATACAAAAGCTGTCTGACATATCATCAAAACGGAATGGTAAAAAGCGTTTCTCTTAACGAGCAACAGGACATTATCACTCCTATCGGTGAGTTCCCTGCCGAGCTTGTTACCTTCTATGACTCGGGCGAGCTGAAAAGGTTTTTCCCGCTAGATGGTAAAATAAGTGGCTTTTGGTCTGAAGAGGATGAGAGAAACCTAAACATTCCGTTTAATTTTGAGTTTTATTTTTCATCTTTCACAGCTATGCTTGTCGGCATTTGCTTCTATAAAAGCGGTGATATAAGAAGCTTAACATTGTTTCCCGGTGAAACCATTTTAGTTGCAACAAAAAACTATGGTGAATTTAAAGTCAAAACCGGCTTCTCGCTATATGAAAACGGTAATCTTAAATCAATTGAGCCTGCCGTTCCCACTCCTGTAACTACCAAAATAGGCTGTATCAACGCGTATGACGTGAACGCTGTGGGAATTAACGCCGACAGCAATTCAATAGAATTTGACGAAGAAGGCAGTATAATCAGTCTTGTAACATCAAGTGACAGAATTGCCGTCAAATCACCTGAGGGTGTAATGAAATTCATTACTCCTATTGAAGTAAAAAATCCGCTCAGCGAAGATGAATCAACGCTTATTCCCGTTAAGCTTGACTTCAATTATGCTAAAAACACTGTGACAATTACAAACGACAAATCACACGTATTTGACCTTGATAAATCTGACTTCAGTATTTTTAAAGGCAGTCTATCGCCAACCTGTTCGCCGTCAGACTGTGCTAGCTGTTCCCTGTGTTCACATTAGTAAAAACATAATCACTCTGTACCGGCTTCGTTTTTTATAAATGAAGTCGGTATTTGTTGCAACTAAAAAAGTTAAATACTTTTGTAAAACGTTTAAATATTACACATTTTTTACTTGCTATTTTCGTTAATATATAATATAATTGTTTTTATGATATATCATTTTTTGGTTACTTTTTTAGTAATTTAATTGGAGGTTTTTATGGAGGATATTTTTAACAGCTGGAAAAAGGACTATAAAAGCACATTCGGCGCTTTGAGAGTTGGCCAGCCATGCGATTTCAAAATCAGAATTCCATTATGTCATCATCTTGATTCTGAGCCTGTAATGATTATTTTCAGAACCGGTTTTAAAGAGAGATTTCTGACGATGAAGCTTACTGAAACAACAGCCGAATATGCAGAATACTTGACTTCATATTCCCCGACGCTCATGGGGGTTCATTATTACTATTTTGGGCTTATCAGCAAAGGGGTTAAAGCATATATAAAGAAAAAATCCGCTTCGGTGGGGCATATCGGCGAAGGCGGACTGTTTCAGCTCACTGTTTTCGATGACATGCTTGAAACACCATCCTTCATAAAGGGCGGAATTATGTATCAGATATTCCCCGACCGTTTCGCAAAAAGTGACGTGCCTAAGGAGAATGTGCCCGCCGACCGATTCATGCACGAGAATTGGGAGGAGACGCCTTTTTATCGCCCTGACGAAAAGGGAATTGTCAGAAACAACGATTATTTCGGCGGTGACCTGAAAGGAATCGAGGAAAAGCTCGATTACATCAAAAGCCTCGGTGTAACCTGTATCTATCTAAATCCAGTTTTTGAAGCGCATGAAAACCATCGCTACAATACCGCCGACTATATGAAAATCGATCCCCTTCTCGGTACCAATGAGGATTTTAAAGAGCTTTGCGCTAAAGCCAAAAGGCTTGGTATCGCCATTGTTTTAGACGGCGTTTTTAATCACACCGGCGCTGACAGCAGGTATTTTAATAAGTTTGGCAGATATGATTCAATCGGCGCTTACAACTCAAAAACAAGTGTTTATTACCCCTGGTATTCATTTCAAAAATATCCTGATGTTTATGAAAGCTGGTGGGGTATTTCAACTCTCCCCAGTGTGAATGAGACAAACCGTGATTATATTGATTTTATCTGTGGAAAAGATGGTGTCCTCGAGTATTGGCTGTCTTTGGGTGCAGCAGGCTATCGTCTTGACGTCGCCGATGAGCTCCCCGATGCTTTTCTTGATGAGCTTAACAAATGCGTTAAAAGCTATTCAAAATCAAAAATCGTTCTCGGCGAAGTTTGGGAGGATGCTTCAAACAAGGAAGCATACGGAGTGCGCCGCAGGTATCTTTTAGGGCAACAGCTTGACAGCGTAATGAATTATCCGTTTAAGGATGCAATACTAAGCTTTATGAAGCAAGGCAACGCACCAACCTTTCGTGACAGCATAATGACTATTCTTGAAAACTATCCAAAGCCTTCTATTGACTGTCTTATGAACTTTCTTTCGACGCATGACATAATGCGTGCTATAACAAATCTCGGTGGCGAATCCCCCGACGGGAAAAGCAAGGATTGGCAATCAGAAAAATGGCTGACGACAGAGCAGTATGATCACGGAAGAAAGCTGTTTAAGTTGGCAATGATTTTTCAGTATTTCCTTCCCGGCGTTCCTTGTATTTATTACGGCGATGAAGCTGGGCTTCAAGGCTACGGCGACCCTTTCAACAGACGCTGTTATCCGTGGGGAAAAGAGGACAATGAGCTTCTTGACTATGTGCGGTATTTGGGGAAGCTTCGTGAAGAGCTTTCAGACTATATGACATATGGATTTGAGTTTATAAAATGTGAAAATTCATTTGTTTTTTTTGTCAGAAAAAGTGATGATGAAAAGTCTGTTCTTATTGTTGCGTTAAACAAGTCAACAATAATGATGAAATTTGATATGAATACTGAATTCGGAAGTGAGTACACTAATTACAATATGCTAAAGGGGGATTTAGCAGAAGGATTTCTTAGTATTAATCCGTATGATTTTTCAATTTTTACAGCGGATAAAATTGAATTTGCCGATGATGAAATTGAATTTTGACAGCGTTTTTCACTCAATTAAGTGTTATCACAAGATTTTTTTTATTCAATTCGGTGATTTTTTGCAAGTGAATAAAAAACAACTTGCAAAAAAGTCTGATATATAATACAATATATAAAGTGATAATTTTTTAATTATGCGTTATAAGTGGGAATTGATTATGAGGGGGAGCAATATGCTGTTAAAGGAAATGTCTTTGTCACAACTATCGGAATTTTTAGAAAAGCATCTGCAAGATTATGAATCTTTTAAATCAAAAGGCTTAAAGCTTGATATGTCAAGGGGAAAGCCGGAGGCTAGGCAGCTTGAATTGTCAAATGAAATGCTTGATGTGCTTAATTCTAAAAGCAGTCTTAAAACCGAAAACGGAACGGATGTCAGAAACTACGGTGTGCTTGACGGAATAGCCGAGGCAAAGAACCTGTTTTCACAAATGCTTGGTGTGAGCACAAATGAGATTATTATCGGCGGAAATGCCAGCCTTAATCTTATGTATGATATGATTGCAAGAACTATGATTCTTGGAAATATGGACAGTGAAAAACCTTGGGGCAAATACGACAAAATAAAGTTTTTATGCCCTGCGCCGGGATATGACAGGCATTTCGGAATTTGTGAAAGTCTTGGAATTGATATGATTACTGTCCCCATGACTTCAGCGGGTCCTGACATGGATACGGTTGAAAAGCTTGTATCAGAAGATGATACGATCAAGGGGATTTGGTGTGTTCCGATGTATTCAAATCCAGACGGAATAACCTATTCAGATGAAACCGTCAAGCGTTTTGCTTCATTAAAGCCCAAAGCTAAGGACTTCAGAATTTTCTGGGACAATGCGTATTGCGTGCATCACCTCACCGATACTCCCGACAAGCTTTTAAACATTCTTGACGAATGTAAAAATGCCGGCACACCTAATATGGTCTATATCTTTGGTTCAACCGCAAAGGTTACCTTTGCCGGCGGTGGCGTTTCAATGATTGGCGCTTCAGAGGATAACATTAAGTTCACTTTGAAACAGCTCAATTTTCAAACAATCGGCTATGATAAAATCAATCAGCTGAGACACGTCAGATTTTTTAAGGATTATAGCGGACTTCTTCTTCAAATGGAAAAGCACAAGGCTATTCTTGCACCTAAATTTGACGCCGTCATTGATATGCTTGAGAAGGAGCTTTCGCCGTTAGGCGTTGCCGAATGGATAAATCCAAACGGCGGTTACTTTATATCTTTAAATACTTTCGAGGGCTGTGCAAAGAGAGTTGTTGCATTGTGCAAGGAAGCGGGGGTTGTTCTTACTCCTGCCGGTGCTACTTTTCCCTATGGAAAAGACCCTCTTGACAGAAATATCAGAATTGCTCCAACATTCCCGCCGGTTGATGAGCTAATGTTAGCAGCTGAGCTTTTCTGTCTTTGTGTGAAAATAGCAAGCGCCGAAAAGCTTCTCAATAAATAGCCTTTGATTTATATTGTCATGCGGTTTTGCTAATATCATTATATAAATAAAGCCTCCTGTTTCGTTTGTGAAACGGGAGGCTGTTTGTTTATGAAAGCACAAGCATTAGGCTTTGATTTATATGCCAAAATTATTATATTATCAGAAAATTTTAAGTCGCATTTAACTAATGAACAATTACCATTACCGAGCAAAGCACAGCCAAAAACAAAATACTTACCGCAGTGAAAGCGCCTATATAGCGAGCTGGCTTAGAATCTGAAGTTGAAGCATAAAGTTTGAAGGATATAACGCTCGCCATAGATGCGATTAATGTTCCTAAGCCACCTATATTTACACCGACTAATAATTCAGAATAATTTGTCGTAAAGCCGGACAAAAGCATTACCGCCGGCACATTGCTGATAAACTGACTTAGTGCTATTCCCGTCAGCATTTCTCTTCCTCTTACTGCACCTGAAAGAGCAGTGCTAACATCGGGTATGCTTTTTATGTTTCCTATAAGAATAAAAAGAAAGATAAAGGTTACTAAAAGACCGTAATCGACACGCATAATTATTCGTCTGTCAATTAATAGCGCCCCCACCAGCACAGTCGCAAGGACAATTTCATAAGGTAGCAATCTTAAAACTGATAACAAACAAACTATAAACAATACAGTCCATATTATCCGTTTAGAACTGCAGTTTATATATCTGTGCTTGATATTTTCGTTTTCACCCAGCTCCCCCGTCTCATTGCGGAGTTTTGACAGCGGCTCATTTCTGATAAATATAACAGACATAGAAAGAAGCACAAATGATACTATGACAGGTACAGCAGATATGTAAAGAAATTGTTTTATCGTCATATCAGACAAAGAATAAATGAAAAGATTCTGAGGGCTTCCCATTGGAAGAAGCATACTGCCCAGATTTGCGGATATTGTTTGAAGCACTATAATCGGAATCATAAGTTTCTTTTTTTGTGCATTCTCAAGAAGCATAATCGTGAGAGGGACAAAGGTAATTAACGCAACGTCATTAGTTATAAGCATACTGCTGAAAAAGCAAGCGCCGATCAGCAATGCCGCCAGTTCTCGTGTGTTGTGCACAAGCTTGAGAAGGCGCTCACTCATAAGTGCAAAAACTCCAGCATTTTTCAGCCCCGCTACAACCAGCATAAGCGCCAGCAAAAGACCAAGCACACGATAATCAGGATATTTTATATACTTGAGTGATGGCGGATTAAAAAATGCTGATATTATCACCGCCACAGCAGAAGCGAACAAAACTGGATCTCTTTTTAGCCACAATAGGATTTTTCTCATATTTCCCCTGCTTGTTATACAATATTTTTTAAGCAATTTAACTTGATTATTTTCTCGCTATGAATATGCAGTGAGGCTATTATAACATTTATACGGAATGCAGTCAAACATATTTTTGCTTTTTTAAAAAATCTCTTTAGACTTTTCATAGCATAACATTTAAGCCCTTTGCTTAGTGGGATATTCCCGAAAGGCAAAGGGCTTTTTTTATGAGTTTTTTAGCTTATAACCGGCTGATACTGCTTTCCTGATAAAGCCTGTATCACAACCTCCGGAATTAGCTCATATCTTGCGATAAGCGATGTGGGCTTGCCTTCGCTGTCATCCTGACGATAAGGGACAAAATAGTAGTTTTTATAATTTTGAAGTGTCCCGATATTTTTTGCTGAATTAGCAAGAGCATCATTTGTGGCAATCGCAATCACAACCGGTCGTTGATTTCGTATATGCGATTTCACAGCCATAGTAACAGGAGTGTCTGTTACACCAGTTGCAAGCTTAGCAAGCGTATTGCCCGTACAAGGGGCAACAACAAGAACGTCAAGGAGCCTTTTAGGGCCAATCGGCTCGGCTTCCTCAATAGACGAGATAATTTTATTACGGCAAATTTCTTCAAGCTTTAAAGCATTTGCTTCTGCGGTTCCAAAGCGTGTCGAAAGGCTTCTAGCGTTAAAGGACATTATCGGGATAACGTCACAGCCAAGCGAAACAAGCGCCGCCGCCGCCGCAAATGCGGTTTTAAAAGTACAGAAGGATCCGCAAACAGCGAATCCGACTCTTTTGTTTTCAAGAGACATCAGACCTCACCTCTTTCGGAAAGTATGTTAAGGATTGCTCCGGCAATTATTTCACCGGAGGTGACAGGGGCAACTTTCCCGGGAGTAGAGAAACGTGATGGCAATTAGGACAAGCCACGAAGTTATTAAGATAAAATATCCTTTATTTTGACTTACACCTTATTCTTATGAATAACTTCTGAAGCAACAGCCTTGTTCATACCCCCATAGTTTATTTGATACTGTATGGACCCACAGGGTGCTTTACGTCTTGTAACCTCGTTCTAAATAAACCGTCGGGCGGTAGGAGGTCAAACCAATCCACAGCATCCATTACAGTATAGCAAATTTTTAAAGTTCTTGGAGAGGGACTCTAAAAACTACTACTTTTATATAATACGAGGAAGGTGTCTAAGGCATAAAAACGCTGTAATGAGCTTGATGTTCTTATAAAGAAACTTTATGAGGCTAATGCACTAGGAAAACTCCCTGACGAGCATATCAACAAAATTTTTGCCGATTATAACACTGAACAATAACAGTTGAATGCAACAATTACAGAGCTTACTTCAAACATTAACTCAACTAACGACGAAAAGAATAGCGGAGAGAAATTCTTGAAGACTATTCGTAAATATACTGATGTTGCTGAGCTTACAGTATCTATACGACATTCATACTGTTCTGAAAAAATATAGAACTTTTGGTATATATGGCTGTGATATCATTTCTGAAATACGCCACATTATGAGCAGCTGGAAAGATAATGAGCATTATATAATTCAAGGCGAATATTTTGATGAGGAGAATGTTCTTTTATTCAAAATGAAAGAAGCTGTAATATTTAAGGGCGGAACTAATAATCATGACCGCAGAGTAAGCAAGTAATATACAATTACACACAAAAATACGCTGCCATCGCTTTATTGCGGTGACAGCGTATTTGATTTTCATAATCCGCCGTATATGTCTTTCAAAAACTTAATTATTTGAATACTTCTATACGACTACCCTACTAATACAGTGAAGATTTTAATTTTATTGATAAAATTATACTGGATGAACCTTTGTTTCACTGTTTGAATGAGCGCCGTCAATAGCATATTTCTTGTTGCGACGAGTTTCAAAAAATTTAGTTGCAACCTGACCGAACTGAGCATAGCTGAGAACGTCCTCCTCCTGCTCAATCCACTCTGCACATTCCGCTTTGAGCTTATCAAGCTCAGGCTGTAATAAGTCAGCGGGACGGCAATCAATAGCATCCTGTTCGCCGATAATTTTCTTTCTGAATTCAGGGTCGATAGGAGCGGGAGTCTTACCGTATTCCCCTCTGACAACACCCTTAAACTCCTTGGTAACAGTCTTGTATCTTTCACCTGTTATGACATTGAACACAGCCTGTGTTCCGACAATCTGTGAAGTCGGTGTAACAAGCGGCGGCATACCTGAATCGGCACGAACACGTGGAACTTCCTGAAGAACCTCAGTGAACTTGTCAACCTTTCCAGCCTGTTTAAGCTGTGAAAGAAGATTTGAAAGCATTCCGCCGGGAACCTGATAAACAAGAGCATTGGCATCAACAGCAAGCATTGACGGGTCAAGAAGACCGCTGTCAAGATACTTCTGTCTTAGCGTCATGAAATAATCCCTAACTTCAGTGAGAGCTGAAAGGTCAAGCCCTGTGTCATATTCTGTTCCCTTAAGAGCCGCAACCATTGACTCTGTCGGTGTGTGTGATGTTCCAAGTGCAAGAGGTGACATCGCTGTATCAACTACGTCAGCGCCGGCTTCAATTCCCTTTAAAAGACACATTGAAGCAAGTCCGGATGTATAGTGAGTGTGAAGCTGTACAGGGATTTTTACTGCTGCTTTAATATTCTTAACAAGCTCATATGTGCTGTAAGGAGTAAGAAGTGCAGCCATATCCTTAATACAGATTGAATCAGCGCCTGAATCCTCAATCTGCTTAGCATAGTTCATATAATACTCATTTGTGAAAATTTCGCCCAGTGTGTATGAAATAGCAACCTGTGTATGCGCACCTTCCTTTTTTGAAGCCTTAATAGCTGTATCAAGGTTTCTGATATCGTTGAGCGCATCAAAAATTCTGATTATATCAATTCCGTTTGCAATAGATTTCTGAACAAAATACTCAAGGACATCGTCGGCATAGTGACGGTATCCGAGCATATTCTGCCCTCTGAAAAGCATCTGGATTTTTGTGTTAGGCATATTTTTCTTAATTGTGCGAAGTCTCTCCCACGGGTCCTCATTAAGAAAACGAAGACAAGAGTCAAATGTCGCACCGCCCCATGCTTCAACCGAATGGAAGCCAATCTTGTCCATTGCGGGAAGAATCGGAAGCATTTCGTCCATTGTCATACGGGTTGCAATCAAAGACTGATGTGCATCACGCAAGACGGTTTCCGTTATTTTTACCTTAGCCATTTTTATACCGCCTTTCGTAATTATTGAATTACCGCAATAAGCGCACCTGATTCGACTGAGTCACCCTTTTTAACGCTGATAGCCGCGATTTTACCGCTGACAGGAGCAGCAATATCATTTTCCATCTTCATTGCCTCAAGCACAGCAATAGCAGCGCCGCTTTCAATTGAATCGCCGACTTTAACCTTCACGTCAAGAATTGTTCCCGGCATTGGTGCAACAACCTCTGTTCCGCCAGATACAACAGGTGCTGCGGCAGGAGCGGGAGCAGCGGCAGGCGCCGGAGCTGCTGCGGGTGCAGCGGCAGGTGCAGGAGCGGCAACGGGTGCAGAGCCAGCGCCAACCTCGTCAACCATTACGTCATAAGCTTTTCCGTTTACTGTTATATTATATCTTTTCATCTTTATTCCTCCATCACTAAAATCTGTTTTCACTTCTTAGAACGGCATATTGCTGTGCTTTTTAGGAAGTCTGCTTACGCGTTTTCCGGAAAGCATATCAAGTGCGGCGAGAATCGACATTCTTGCCTCTGAAGGCTCAATTATATTGTCAATGCAATTAGATTGCGCGGCAATTAATGCAGAAGCATCATTCTCGGCGTATTCTGCGGCAAGCTCCTTACGCTTTTTATCAACGTCATCAGCGCCCTTAAGCTTGTCATGCATTAAAAATTCTACTGCAGTTTCGGGAGCAAGCGGTGAAATCACCGCATCAGGGAACGCAAGAACAACATCTGCGTTAGCGCCCTTTCCAGCGAGTGCAATGTATGCAGGACCGTATGCTTTTCCTGAAACAAGTGAAACCTTGACAGTTGTTGCCTCGGCATATGCACTAGCAAGCTTTGTCATGTCTCTTAGGCTTCCGCTGATTTCAGCCGCATCATTAAGATCAAAGCCCTCGGTATCAACTATTGTTATAACAGCCATGCCAAAAGCATCACAGGTTCTGACAAAGCGAGCAAGCTTTGAGCAGTCGTTTGCGGTAAGCTTTGATGAGGTTTTATTTGTTGCGGCGATTCCAACGGTTGCGCCGCCAATTGAAGCGAGTGCGGTATATGCAGCTGTCCCGAATTCAGGTGAAAGCTCGATTAAGCTGTCAACGTCGGCAATCGCAAGAGCAATTGAAGCCGCGTCACCCTTAGCCTCTGAAGCCGAAGCCTCAAATTCAAATACAGGAACAGGTGTAAGATTGTTCATTGGGAGTTTTGATACTAATGTTTTTGCCATGCCTACTGCTTCCTTATCGTTTTCGCAGACAAGTGATACTGTGCCGCATTTAGCGGAGTTTTCAGCATAGCTTCCGACAGCGGGCTTGCTGTTCGGGGTAATAAAAAGTTCTGCGTCCTTTGACATTACGACAAAGTCGGCAGAAGCCGCAATCATAGCAGCTGTTCCCGCACAGGTTCCGGCAATAACGGAAATCTGAGGAACAACTCCTGATAAATTAGATGTGCGCATTAAAAGCTCGCCATAAGCTGTCAGCGCCTTGATGCCATCTGTAACAACAGCACCGTATGAATCATAAATTCCGACGACGGGACAGCCCGTTTTAGCTGCCATGTCATAAAGCTTGGATATTTTCTTCGCCTGCGCTTCACCGACAGCACCGTTATTAACGGTTGAATCCTGTGAAAAAGCATAAACAGGGGTGCCCTCAACATAGCCAAACGCAGTTATCGCACCAGTGAGTGCCTCGCCCGCCTTGGCGAAAGCGTCAAGCTCTGTAAAAGCGCCTTCATCAAATAGGTTAGTGAGTCTTTCTCTTGCCGGTGATGCCTTCTGAGATTCAGACTTCATCTCCGCAAGCTTAGCAATTGTGCTTCCAGATGCCATTTGTGTTCCTCCATTCAAATTCGAAATCCCTTTTATTATACAATTTTTCAGGGTTTTTTACAAGATAATTATTTCACAAGCCACAATTTTTACAGTTGTTCATAAAATCGGATATAGAATGTATACATTTTTCATTACCTTTGACAAAATGAAGCTTAATAATTTCCTCATTTGAGGCTAAATTGAACATTGCCTCTTCAATACCCTTTGTCATGGCGAGAAACAAAACCGACCGTATTATTCCATCAAAAAGATAAAGGTCGTCACCGCTTTCCGCATGGTCTATTATTACCATTTCATCGCTGAAATGATACACCGCAAAGCCGGTTATCCTGTCGCCCTCATAAGCCTCGGCAATACTTATTATCTCATCCCCAATTCCAAGGGTGTCAATAAGCTGAGAATAATTTTTGTAGTTTGCTGTTTGTCTTATCTCAAGCATCATTCTTTCCCGCCTATTGCACATCTCATGGCTCTTAGCTCATCAGAGGTCAGATCACGCCACTCGCCCGGCTTGAGCATTCCCAACCTTAGCGGGCCGACTGAGGTTCTTCTAAGCCTTGCCACCTCAAGACCGACAGCTTCACACATTTTTCTGATCTGGCGGTTTCTGCCCTCGCGGATAACAATTTGCAAAACAACTCGACCCGTTTCCTTGGTCAAAACGGTAACCATCGCCGGATTTGTTCTCTTTCCGTCAATAACAACGCCCTCGCTTAGCATTACCAGCTGATCGTCGTTAATATCCGGCCGAACAGTAACACGATATGTTTTTGCAACATGACGACTTGGATGCATTATATCATTTGCGAAATTACCATCGTTTGTAAAAAGCAAAAGTCCCTCAGAGTTTCTGTCAAGTCGTCCGACAGGATAAACTCTTTCGCCCACATCAGAAAGAAGCGCAGTCACGCTCTTTCGGTCAAGCTCGTCGTTCATTGTTGTCACAACGCCTCTGGGCTTGTTGAGCATTATATATCTATAAATTTTCTTCTTTTCAAAAACTATTCTTTCGTTATTAACGGTAATTATGTCCCTTGAAGGATCAGCCTTATCGCCAAGCTTACATGGCCTTCCGTTAACCTTAACCTTGTTTGCAGAAATATACTCCTCAGCCTTGCGTCGGGAGCAATATCCGCTCTCGCTTATTATTTTTTGTAATCTTATTTTTTCCAATTAAATTCCTCATTCTTTTCAGTCAAATAATCCCTTAAACTTCTGCCACCATGTTTTCTTTGGCGGTGTTAAATCCTCAGCAACCGCCTCGTCAGTCAGAATAGGTATCACCGCAACAGCCTCGCCGTTATAGTAATACTCGGCTTTTCCGACTTCTTTTCCCGCTTCGACGGGGGCATATTCAAATGCGGGAAGATAGTATTTCACAGTGATTTTGTTCTTATCCTCTGGTTCAATTATAAAAACAGGGGTTTGTGCAGTTCTTAGCCTTGCGAACTCTTTTTCACCGCCGACAATGCTCAGCGCAAGAGTGGTATCGGCTGGAATCTCAGTTCTTGTTACCTTTGAGAAGCCGTAATCGTACAGGCTTTTATGATCAAGCCAGTCGTTTGGGTCGTTTAGTGTTACACAAATAAGAGTAACGCCATCTCTTTCACAGGCTGAAACCAGACATCTTTTTGCCTTGTCGGTGAAGCCAGTTTTTATGCCTATTGCACCCTGATAAGTTGAAAGAAGCTTGTTAGAATTTGAAAGCCATCTTCCATACGGGGGATTGCCGTATTCAAGCTTAACGTTCTTTGAAGAACAAATCTGCTTAAATTCTGGATTTTTCAGAGCCTCTCGAGCAAGCAACGCCATGTCATAAGCAGTTGAATAATGCAGGTTGGTATAATCGTCAAGTCCGGAGGGGGTGACGAAATTCGTATTCTTCATTCCGATTTTTTCCGCTCGGCCATTCATCATTACAGCAAAATTTTCAATACTCCCCGCTATTCTCACAGCGGTGGCATTAGCAGCGTCATTCCCGGACGGGAGCATCATACCATAACAAAGTATTCTCTTTGTAACCTGATCCCCCTCTAAAAGTCCCATTGACGAGCCTTCAACCCTGATTGCATTTGAATCAACAGTAAAATATTCGTCGAGGTTCCCGCTTTCGAGGGATAAAAGCGTTGTCATTATCTTTGTTGTGCTAGCCATGGGGAGGACAAGGTGGGCATTTTTTTCATAAATCACCCTTCCCGTCTGAGCCTCAATCAAAACAGCACCCTTTGCCGATACGTCGGGGGCCTCAACAGCGAATGCGGGCACGATTTTCAACAGGATAGCAAGTGAAAAAATAGCTACAAAAGCTATTGCCGAATGCTTTTTCATAAGTACACCTCAAAAAGACTTTTTTTGAATACTTATGCTGAAAAGCGGTCGAAAATTCGTGTTTTACGTCTTATTGCTCGTCCTTATTGTCTTTTTTCTTAATGAGAGAAGAAATTTTGTCAAACACCTCAGGCACCATATTGATAATAGCATTTGAAGAATTTGCGTTCATTGACATCTGAAGAAGCTTTACATCGCCGTTTGCTATGACAATAAAAGCAACAGGCGAAATTGTAATTCCCGCTCCGCTTCCGCCACCGAAAAGCTCACGCGGGGTTTTTGAGGACGGAAGGTCAGAACCGCCTGATGCAAAGCCGAAAGAAACCTTCGATACTGGAATTATGGTTGTTCCGTCGGGGGTTGTGATTGCGTCGCCGATAATTGTATCTACGTCAATCATTTCCTTAATTTTCTTCATTGCGGTGTCGATAAGTCCCTGAATTGGATGTTCACTCATGATTTTTGCAACTCCGTTTCCATAATTTTTTTCTTTTTCCTTTGTTTAAGTGTGATATATAAGAAATTCACAAGCCCGCAAAAGCCGATTGCAATCACTGTGCTGGGCCTGATTTTTACCTTAAAGCTAAGTGAATAATCGCCCTTCGGAGTGTTAAATTTGCTGTCTATGAAAATTCTCTTTACCTTGACTCTGAATATCAGCGAAAGCAATGCCAAACCGTTATAAACAATCGCATTAATTTTACCGAATTTCATTGCGCACTCATATGCGTCCTCATCTGCGACAGCAAGATAAAAATCAAGGTCGGATAATCTAATTGCCTTTATTAACCGCTTAAATGCCCGAATGCCCACCGGTGAATATAGTCGTACCTTTTCGATTATCTCCTTAAGCTTGTCTATTTTATCGCTGAGCTTCTCTTTTTCACCTGTGCTGTCTTTATCTTCTTTTGGTTTAGGAGGCGCTTCTTTTTCTTTTTTGAAATTCTTTTTTGCCTCGCTTATTACCTCGTCAACAGTGCTGACCTCGGGATTAAGACCTGCGCTTGCTATTGCTTCTTCAAGAGAGGCTTTTTCTTCCTCAAGCTCTTTTTCAAGTTTTATTCGCTTATTGATATTTTTACGGCTTTTAGCTTTTTTATTCTTAACTTTTTCCTTTTGGGGATAAATCGTGAAAAAAAGGAATTTAACCTTAATATCAAATTTACCCTTGCTCAAAGAAATATCAGCGACAACGAAGAAGTGAAGTACAATAAATACAAAGGCAACTATGCCGAATATTATATATAGCGCCAGCATATTCACCCTCCCCGTGGATTTTTAACTGCTTTTTTATATAAATCTAATCCTCTGAAACATCGTCAAAGCTAACCTGTTCATTATGACTCGGAAGCGGCGGCAGCTCTGAAAGAGATGACAGCTTAAAGCATCTTAAAAATGTGCTTGTTGTTTTATATGATATCGGCTTTCCCGGAATATCAAGTCGTCCCGCTTCTTCAAGCAAATCCTTTTCAACCAGCGAATTCACAACGCTTGAGCTGTCAATTCCCCTGACATGCTCTATAAAGCTCTTCGTAACAGGCTGATTGTATGCCACAATCGTGAGAACCTCCATAGCAGCGGGAGTGAGCGTAGCAGACCTTTTGTTCTCAAGCGCGGATTTAATATATCCAGAATAATCAAGCCTCGTTGAAAGCTGATAGCTTTCACCAAGCTTCAAAACCCTCAATGCACTGTGCGCTTCGTCATATCTGTCGTTGAGAAGATTAATTAATCTTGCTATTATTTCCGTTTCAATTCCGCCGGCTTCAGATAGTCTCTCCGCCGTGACAGGGTCGCCACAGGCAAAAAGTATTGCCTCTAATATTGAAATTTTTTCATCTACTTGCATTTTTCGCCCTCATTTTGTTTAATTCGCTTTTTTTGAACGTATGAATATTATCTCGGTATTGTCGTCGTTCAAAACAATTCTTCCCGACTTTGAAAGCTCAAGAATCGCAAGAAAGGTCGCTATTCTCTCTGAACGGTCTGCTATTCCTTCAAATACGTCAACGGTTTTACAGCATTCACCGCTATAAAGCTTTTTTAGAACATATATGATTTTTGATGTAACCGACACTATTCTTTTTGAAATAATCGGCCTAAATTCAGATGCCTTCGGGGGCAAATTCAATCTGTCACGCACTGACATTCCCTTAAAAGCGGCGATAAGATCAACAGGCTCGTGAATAAAAGCATAGGTTTTGTCAACCTGAATGTCAAGCGGCTTTCTCACAAAAATCTCACCGCCTATAAACCTGTCCTTTAAAAGCTCGGCCGCTCTCTTGCAAAGTGAGTATTCAATCAGCCTTCCCTCAAGCTCCTTCTTAAGCTCTGAAGCTTCTTCATGCCGTGGAAGAAGTGATACGGTCTTGATGTATACAAGCCTTGCCGCCATTTCAAGGAACTCACCTGCCTGCTCCATATCCTTCTCTGAAAGCCCTTCAATATAAGCTAGATACTGCTCTAACAAAAGTGTGATTTCTATATCCTCAATATTTAGCTTGTGCTTTGAAATCAAATGAAGCAAAAGGTCAAGCGGCCCTTCATAAGCTTCAAGCCGGAATTTTAGTCCATTCATAGCATCATCTCATAAGAACAGGAATCCAGTTTGTCAGATATATCATAACGTTATAAACCTTTTCCCTTAAAAACATCAGAGGAACCCTAAGAATACCCGTATACATCAGCACAATAAGCCCGATATATATATAAGTGCGGTATTTGGAAATCATAGCGTCAAATTTATAGGTCGTGAAATACTGCAGGATTTTTGACCCATCAAGGGGAGGAACAGGTATTAAATTAAAAAGTGCAAGACCAATATTGATCAGTATGAAAATTTCAATCATATATAATATAAAAAACCAGTTGGTGTCTTTTGTGTGGGAAGATAAAAGGCTGTTAAAATAGAAATCTGACGAGATAATAAACCTATAAATTATCATCGCAATAAATGCAACAATTAGGTTTGACAATGGCCCGGCGGCGGCAGTAATAGCCATACCCTTTCTTTGCTTTTTGAACCTTAAAGGATTAACAGGCACAGGCTTCGCCCAGCCAAATCCGGTGAAGAACAGCAAAAGCGCACCAAGCGGGTCAATATGAGAAAGAGGGTTCAGCGTTAGCCTTCCCTTATAATAAGCTGTGTCGTCCCCCATTTTGTGTGCCGCCCATGCATGGGCATACTCATGTATTGGCAATATCATGAAAATAATAATGAGCTTGACACCATATTCCAAAATAGTCTGTTTATCCATTTCACCCTCCGAAATTTATATATTCACATTTTAGTATACTATATTTTTCTATAAATAACAAGCCTGCTTGAAATATTACTTAATTTTTTTAGCAATCAAAATATAAAACAAAGCTCTTCAAGGCACGGCAGATGCACCTTGAAGAGCTGATTAATCTAACTGCTATCCCTTTTAAATATAAGCCGTATTCCAAAATAAATAATAGTAAGCGGAGTGGAGGTGTTACAACTTTATTATAGCAGGACACATGATACAGGTAATAATGTGATTTTTAGGTTGAGGTTTGAGAAATAATAGCCCTATTTAATTTTAAGTTTAATAATATTGATATCGTTCCTAATATAACAAAAGAGCTAACAAGACCGATGTATTGTCCTATTTCAAGAACGACGCCAAATTGTATCTGCACTACGCTTTGCAAAATAACACATAACCCAACACATGATAATACAATATAAATTATTGAGGATAGGATAAAAGCAAATTTTTGTTTTCTTATTATACCAATTGCAGATAAAATGCATGTGGGTAAGATTATTCCTAAATCAATAACAAAAGTAGGCTCAGTAGTGTAAATCTCAAGAGTCTCCATGCTTTTGTGTGGATTACCGCTAATTATTGCTGGTATTATAAACATTAACCAAACAAGAACAGAACACCCTGCAATTATTAGAAATACAGCACTTCCAGCATGCTTCTTTGTTATGTAGTTTTTGTTCAGCTCAATGCTTTTGATGCAGATATTTATATTCTTAACAAAAGAACAAAGTGAGGTTGATAGAATTAATACGTATAGCAAGAATAATCTATTAAACGCCAACCCCATAGATAGACAAATAGAATTATAAACTAAAGAACCTAAAAACCCAGTCTTTAACAATGTAAATTTAACATTTTGTTTTTCCGCAAATACCGTAATCATAATAAGTAGAGAAATAAAAATCATTGCAATGTCTGTGCCTTTAGTAGTAGCAACTTTCATTATTGTATCATTTTTGTAAATACCATCGCCAAATATTGAAACTGACAGTCCTGTGTGAGTTATAACCTTATAGCCTTCACCGCCGAATGTATAAAACAATCCACACAAGGCAGAAATAAGCATTAAAATAGCAGATGTTAGTGATAGAATATCAATCTTTTTCATTGCATTTCTCCATTTCATCAAGATTATTAAACAGTTTGTCATATACAGCATTTACAGTTTGGATATCAGCATCACTAATCCCCCGAAAAAGTCTTTCAGTTAAAGTAACGCCGAAATCTTCATTATCT
Organism: Bacillota bacterium; assembly: GCA_023439835.1. Lineage (GTDB taxonomy): Bacteria > Bacillota > Clostridia > Oscillospirales > Ruminococcaceae > SZUA-444. Next base: position 220,816 of record JAEXUW010000005.1, read on the forward strand.
GCAAGATAATCAAGTGCCTTTGGGGTTAGTGATACGGATAATGCTCTAGAATCATTTTGAGATTTTACTAAATTAACAAATCCTTTCTTAAACAGTATATTAAGCATCTTTTTTATATTTTGCCTAGACGTTCCAGAAGTTTTTGCAATCATATTTATACTTGGTTCTGGCTCAGATATATTTTGTATGATTACTAAAAGAAACCATTGTTTTAAGCTAAAATCCTCAAATACAGTATCTCCATAGCGTTGAAGTCGGTTTGAAAGAATTAATGACCCACCGAATAGCAGTTGTGCATTTTTAATGTCCATTTAAATCACCTCTTAATATATGAAACTGGTTGCATATATTAAGATACTCTATTTATATTGGTTTGTCAAGTAAAATTGGAAAAGTGTAGTCCATGCCTGATATTGATAAACTGTCCTCACAGTACAAAACAACAGAAATTAAGAAAGGCAGCAAATCCAATATTGATTCCCATTATACACCATAGATTTTGAAGCGTGATTTTATGCAAGATGGAGATTTGTATTAGAAAATAAATATTTTTAACAACACCCCCCCTCATTTTTTCGGCTTAAAAAGTGAGGGGGGTTTTACATATCACCCAGATATGTCGGAGTTCTACTCCGATTAAGCACGCATAGCATCTGTCTATAAACTCCTGAATTTCTATCGAAAATCAAATCGTTGACAGATACAAATTTCTTACATAGTATTCTTGTTGGGATAATCCCAAACCCTTTTAAATGAGCTTACGCTCAGATTATGAAAAATCTGTTTTGGAGGTACGGCTATTGCAAACAGGCTCAGAAGAATTATGCTGACTTTTTACGTTACTCACGAAGAAAAAGAGCATATCAAAAAGAAAATTCTATCAAAGTTACCGTGAAAGTAAAACAATTATGTTTCTATAATACGTACAACCAGTGGCTGAATATAATTTACAGAGGTGATGATATGAAAGAAAAAATCGTTCAAGAATATGAGGGCAACGGCTACAAAATCCATATTCTAAAGCCCGATATTACTAAGGAAGAACGAGAAAAAGAGAATTTTAAAATTGCACAGAAAATGAAAGATTCAGTTGTTACTTTACGTAAAGTAGGTTAATATAAAAGTACCATCTGAATTCTCTACTCCCATGGGAAAGGATGGAAAATATGATAGGAATTTATGTGCGGCAGTCTGTCGATAAAAAAGACAGTATCAGTATTGAGTCGCAGATAGAAACTTGTAAAAGAAAACTTCTGCCCGAAGAAGATACTTTATCGGAGATTTTCTCCGATAAAGGTTATTCGGGAAAATCCACCGTCAATCGTCCTGAATTTCAAAGAATGATGGGACTTGTCCAAAAAAATGAAATCACTAAAATAATAGTATATAAAGTTGACCGTATAAGCCGTTCTATGCTCGATTTTCTCAAAATGAAAGAAGAATTTGATAAGTTCGGCGTTCCGTTTATTTCTTGTCATGAAGATTTTGACACATCCAGTGCCAGCGGAAAAATGATGCTTAATCTGCTTGTTATGTTCGCTGAAATGGAACGTGAAACAATTCAGAAACGAATTACGGATAACTATTATGCACGAGGTGAAAAGGGATTTTATCTTGGCGGATATGCACCGTTCGGATATAATAAGATTGAAACCAGACGTGACGGAAAGAAAACCTATAAATTTGAAATTAACGAGGAAGAATCAGCAATTGTAAGCGAAGCATATCAGTTTTATGTTTCAGGCGAAAAAAGTCTGAATGAGATTGCCTGTTGGCTGAACGAACTTGGTATCAAAACAAGAAAAGGCTGCGTTTGGGGCGGACCGACTGTTTCGAGAATGCTCTCAAATCCTGCCTATGTCAGAGCTGATGCAGATGTTTATAATTATCTGCAAGGTTTAGGTGCCACAATAAACAATGATATCGAAGATTATGTTGGTGAAAACGGTTGTATTGTTTACGGCAATTCAAAACAACGTAAGGGCACAAAATTCAAAAGCTATGACAATGAATTTGTAACTCTTGGTATGCACAAAGGATTTATCAAGTCAGGAATATGGCTTATGGCTCAATTCCGTTCAGAACAGCATATCGGGCATACTAATCTCGGTTCAGGTTCGCTTTCTTGGCTTCAGGGACTTGTAAGATGTGATTGCTGCGGATATTCCCAATATGTAAAGCGCTATGTGAATTCAAGCGGCTCAGAATTTCGGTACTTTTACTGTCGTGGCAAAAAGCAGGGTTCCTGCAAAGCTTCAAACAAAATGATTCGTGTGGATTTTCTGGAAAAAGAAGTTGAAACAGCATTGCTCAATCAGATGAGAGAATATCAGGAAATACTTATTTCCGAACAGGATAACAGTAATCAACAGATAAACTCATTAAAAATTCAGCTTGGTTCTGTCAATCAGCGCATTGATAATTTGGTAAGCAGTCTTGCTAACGGAACAGCAATATCCATGCAGATAATCAACAAATCAATTGAACGTCTGGCAAAGGAACGTGATGAGATAAATTCTCAAATAATGATATTGCAGATAAATGACACTCATCGCACTGACAGCTTCAGCACTGCACAGATTATTGAAAACTGGAATGATTATGATTGCAATGCAAAAAAAATAATATCACGTAACGCAATAAAAGAAATCAGAATTAACGGACATGATATATCCATATCATTCTACTAATCTGCAATATATTCAGTGTTGATTTATAGGTCAACACATTCGTTATCGGGAAGCGATAACGCCCAGATTGTTTTAATTCCAAGCTTTCCGGCTGTTTCAAAATCAACACCGCCAGGCTTTGACGCAAGGTCAATAACCAGACAATCTTCTTTAAGCTGTGACAGCTTTCTTTCGTCAAGAACAACCGCAGGCACTGTGTTGAACACAATATCAAAGCCTGACAAATTTCCGTCAAGATCGCTTATATGTATAGTCTCACAGCCGTATATTTTTGCCCAAGCAAGATCGGAATATTTTCGTGCCGTGATAAACACCTTTGCCCCAAGCCCGATCAGGGCTTTTACCATAACCTTTGTTATCCTCCCGAAGCCTGTTATCAGGACTTTTTGCCCATAAATAGTTGTGGGAAGCTCCTCCATAGCGATTTGAATCGCACCCTCGCTTGTAGGCACGGCGTTTAGAACCGTCAGCTCCTCCCTATCAAGATAATCTATCACCTCAAAGCCCTTGTATGTGAAAATCGATGACTCTTTTTCTACCTTTCCGCCGAAAACAACAGCATTATGCTTTAAATACGGCAGAAAGGAATAAAGAGAAACCTTTTCATCATACAAGGGCATGTTTACGTTCACGCCATCGTTAGTTACGGGAATAGGAAAAATTATGTAGTCAGCCGCTTCCGGCATATCGTCAATCGACGGCAGAGCAAAGGTGTTTTTCATTACAACATTTTTATCAAGTCCAAGAGTATATACCTTTCCGGTTTCAGAAAGCTTTGCGGCAAGATAATTTTGTCTTAAATCCCCACCGGCAACAAGAAACACCAGTTTTTTATTCATAAAGAAAACCCCCGTTGTTTTAGCCGAGCATTCGGCTTATTATCACCAAGAGCGCAAATGCACTCCGGTTACTATTTCATAATATGTATTTTGGGGTAGTTAAGTGCGACAAATTTTTATGAAACATTTTCTTCAACTAAGAATAAATTCCATATTTATGTCAAAAATACTGACAGAAATGCAGTGCGAAGCTGCTATCGAAGTCTGATGTCTGCCGACGAGATATGGGACTTTATGATATTTTCAGGTCGGAGAACGGAGCAAAACATTGAAAAAGATTAATTTCAGCACTTCAAAAATTGCAAAAGCCCTGACCGGCAAAGGCTTTTACGTTGCTTTATGTCTTAGCGTAGTCGCTGTAGGAACGGCGGCATATGTTGCTTACAGCGCAACGGTCACTAAGCTGACGAAGGAGCCTTCCATTTCACTTCCCGAAGCCAATAATCCCGCCGTGACGGATTGGGATTTCGGGCAGGTCAACAAGCCTCAGGAAGATGTACCTATGGATGCAGTGCCTGACAACGCTGAGGTTGCCGCACAGCCATTTGTAATGCCGCTCAACGGGGAGATTATCAATCCTTACAGCTATGGTGAGCTTGTGAAGTGTTCAACAACCGGCATCTGGAAAACTCATGACGGCGTCGATATCAAAGGCGATCTTGGCGCAGAAGTCAAGTCAATGACAGGCGGAACAGTCACGCAAATTTATGAGGATCCGCTTTGGGGTGTCTGTATCGTCATAGACCACGGAAATGGCTATGAGGGTCATTACTATAACCTCAACAAGGTTCTTCCTGTTAAGGTTGGTGATACCGTTAGCGCAGGAACAGTAATCGGCGCAATCGGCGACACGGCAGAGGTCGAGCTTGCTGAGCCTTCACACCTCCATTTTGGTCTGAAGCTGAGCGGAAAATGGGTTGATCCCATTATGACAATCAGTCCCGGCAAATAATTTAATCCCCCTGTAATCAACGAGGATTACAGGGGGATTATTTATATCTTTTCAAATCTAAAGCCGGACATATCCTTTGAAAACACAGGCTTTGCCCTAAGCTTCTCAGCAAATTCACTCACTGCCTTTTCAAGCTCTCCAAAGTCCCCTCCGCCTAAAAACTCAACGCGAAAATACTGCCCACCACAAGCATCTCTCAGATGAATTTTAAACGGCAGTGTCTTTTCCTTTATATACTTGTTTAAACTGATAACTTCGTCAAAGGTTAGAATTATCATACTTCACGCTCCCACAAAAATGCTTTTGATAAAAGCCGCAGCACTGATTCTTCATCAGCAGTGCAGAAGCCAAGCGTATGCGGATTTTCAGTGAATCTTCCATGAAAATCAGAGCCGCCCGTAACAAGAAGCTCATACTCACCCGCAATATCAAGAAGCTTTTTTCTTGTGTTCTCGCTGTTTCTCGGATGATAAACCTCAACGCCTGAAATAAGGTTTTTCTGTGAAAGCTCACGAGTCAGCTCAATAGAATCATATTGTTCAGGGTGAGCAATAACTGCTGTTCCGCCACATTCATTTATTACTTTACATATTTCCCTTACATCAGAATAGTCAGTGGGGACATAACAGCTTCCCCCTTTTTTCAGAAGGCTATTCATTAATTCTCCGCAAACGGTATTCGTATAACCCATATCAGCGAGTGCTTGGATAATATGACACTCATAAATACAGGCTGAGTCTTTTAAATAAGGTGCAATATCACTCAGAGCAATCGGATATATATTTGACAGCTTTTCAATGACAGCCAGCTTTTGCTTTCTGCGCTTTCTTAGAGTTTTAGCTATCTCCGCTTCAAAGCTAGCCTTATCCTTGGGATTATAGCACAGTATATGTACGGGACGGTTTCTTTCCTTATCAAAGCAGGAGCATTCAGCACCGGGAATAACTAAAACGCCATACTTCTCACCATATTCAACCGCCTGCACAACGCCGTCCATTGTATCATGGTCTGTGAGCGCAATGCAGTCAAGCCCGAATATAAAAGCATACCTCAATAGTTCAGGAACGCTCACTGAACCGTCTGAATAAACGCTGTGACAATGAAGATCGGCTTTCATTCACCTTTTTCTCCTTTATTTTTTTCATTATTATAACACAAAAGCCTCCGCCGGTAAATAGCATTAGCACTTTCTTGCACACGACTTTTTAAACAGCAAACCCCGCACACATAAAGTGAACGGGGTTGAAAGCGCCTACTTTGTTCCAAAAATTCTGTCGCCGGCATCGCCTAAGCCGGGAACAATATAGCAGTGGTCGTTAAGCTTTTCGTCGAGGTTTCCGCAGTATATTTCTATATCTGGGTGAGCGTCTGCCAATGCCTTCAAGCCTTCAGGTGCCGCAATAATCGACATGAATTTAATGCTTGAACAGCCTCTCTCTTTGATAAAATTCACAGCCGCAATTGCCGAGCCGCCCGTTGCTAACATGGGGTCAAGAATAATTACTGTTCTTTCGTCAATGCTTTCAGGAAGCTTGCAATAATACTCATGTGGCTCATGAGTATCAGGATCTCTATATAGTCCGATATGTCCGACCTTCGCCGACGGAACAAGCGCTAAAATACCATTGACCATGCCAAGCCCCGCCCTTAAAATCGGAACAATAGCAATCTTTTTCCCCGAAATCATTTTTGCGGTTGTTTTTTGTATCGGCGTTTCAATTTCAACATCCTCAAGCGGAAGGTCGCGCAAAGATTCATAACCCATAAGCATTGCGATTTCCTCAATAAGAATTCTAAAATCTCTTGTGCCAGTATTTATATCTCTCAAAAGAGATATTTTGTGTTTAATGAGCGGATGATCAAATATTGTAATCTTATTCACTATGAAAACTTCTTTCTAAATTAATCCTTGACATCTTCTGTATCAGGAAGAAACAGGTTAGCCAAAACGCCGACAACGACTGCAACAAATAGTCCTGAAATGTTGAAAACCTGAGTTCCAACATTAATATTAAAGCCTCCGACTCCACCGATTCCAAGACCGCAGACAAGAATCAGTGCGACTATTATCAGGTTTCTTGAGTGGGTAAAGTCAAGCTTTGCCTCAGCAAGTGTTCTGATGCCTATTGCCGCAATCATTCCAAACAGCATTATTTCAACGCCGCCCTTGACGGGAGCGGGAATGGTCTGAAGCACTGCTCCGAACTTTCCGAAAAAGCCGAGTACAATTGCAAATACAGCGGTAATTCTCAAAAGCTTAGGGTTGTAATTTTTTGTTGTTGCAAGAACGCCTGTATTCTCAGAGTATGTTGTGTTGGCAGGTCCGCCGATAAATCCAGCGAAAAGCGTTGCCAGTCCGTCGCCGAGAAGGGTTCTATGCACTCCAGGATCCTTAAGAAAGTCCTTTCCGACAACTGCGCCATTGGTGGTGATATCACCGAGATGCTCCATAAAAGTAACAAGAGCAATCGGAGCGATCGAAATTATAACACTCCAATCAAACTTAGGAAGCCCCATAAAAGGCACACCGTTTGCGTCCTTTGAAGAAAACGGAATGTTAAACCACGCGGCATTTTTAATTGCATCAAAGCTCATATCAAAAACACCGGCGGCGTTTAGAATCACGCATAGAATATACCCGCTGATAATTCCCAGTAGAATGGGAACAAGCTTAAAAAAGCCTTTTGCAAAAATTGAGAAAATTATAACAAGCGCAAGTGTAAAAAGGGCAATCATAAGATTCTGAAAATGACTTGCCGTCAACGTTCCGGCAAAGGCAGCGTCACCAAGTGCATCCTTGATAGCGACAGATGAAAGACCTATTCCGATAACGATAATTACAGGACCTGTAACAACCGGCGGAAAAACCTTTTTAATTCTTTCAGCGCCGACAAGATAAGCAATAATTGCGAAAATACAATATACCGCACCGGCAACAATAATTCCACCCTGAACCTTAGGGAGTCTGTCTAAATCAATACCATTTGCCGAATAAATTGAGATAGCGCCCATAAAAGCAAATGATGAGCCTAAAAATACCGGAACCTTACCCTTCGTACACAGATGGAAAATCAAGGTTCCCACACCTGCTGACAATAAAGCTACTGAAGGATTAAGTCCGGTAATTAAAGGAACAAGAACGGTGGCGCCAAACATTGCGAATAAGTGCTGAATACTGAGTAAAAAGTCACGCGGTTTCAAATCTGACATATAATCATTCTCCTCATGTTTTTAAACTAATTTTATCAAAAAATAGCGCATAATTCAAGTTAAGTTTGTCATTTTATCATGAAGAATGCTATTTTGTTATATACCACAAAATAGCATCGGTTTTTTTGTTGAATTGTTCTCTACAAATATTTCAGTAAAATCTGCTTTGCCTCTGCTACTATCACTTCTGAAACATTGTTTATTATTATACTCTCCAAAATTTCATGTGCCACTTCGGTTCTTTCAAGCTTTAGGTATATTTTCGCTTTTAGAAGCTTTAACGCTTCAAGCTCAGGAATACTTCTGTTCAAATCAATTGCTGCGGAAACAAGCTCATCAGCCTTGCTGTAATTCCCCTTAGCATATTCAAGCCACGCGATTGTGCTTTTTATGTCACAGGCATAGCGCGTCGTTTCAAATCTATTTATAATATACTCACCGTTTTCAAAAGCACTCTGCGCTTCTATGATATTATTAAAACAAAGATTAAGGTGTATTGATTTTAGAAAGTAATTAAGCTTGTTTTCCGAATCCAAAAAGAACAAGTACCTAAAAATCAGTGTGCTTTTAAAAGGGTTTGCTAATCTGATGCTTTCAAGGGCTTTCTTTTTATTATTCTGTTTGAAATAATGCTCACACATTAATATATGAAGTTTGCTTTTTAACACGCTATTTACGCTATATTGTATTTCTGCTTTTGCTTTATTTAAAAACTCCAGCTTAGTATTATCGTTTAAATAAAGCCTCCTTATCCTCCTAAAAACCATAGTGTTAACAAGATAAATTACCGCTGTGCAAAAAATAAAAGTTATGAAAAACATCAAGACAGGCTGTACTGAAAATCCTGTTAGTTTATTGGCGAGAGGAATTGCAATTATGCAAAGCTCAAAGCCTGTCAAGACAGCAAGAAGATACATTGCAAGACTCACAATGAGCCCCCCTCAAAAGCACGGTTAATTTTAACGATAAGCTTTTGAAGATCCTCTTTATTTCTGGGGTTGCCCTCTTTTCCGACACGAGAAAAGGCTAAATCACGAGCAAGCTCTTTTCTGTTAGTTTTAAGATAAATTAGGCACAAAAACAAATCACAGCTTGTGATGCTTGTATCAAACCGCGACTTTGACTTTGCCTCAAGAAGAATTCTTTCAGCATTGTAATAATTTTCGATTAAATACTCATAAACCCCCAGTGTATGCGCAATCGCCGCACCCATAATCTTATGATAACGATAAGACTGCAAAATACTTTGACCGTCATTAAGTACTCGCAAAGCGTTTTCATTGTCACCTTTTGAAATAAACAGCCACGCATAGCAATTGAAATATTCAGCCCTGATTATTCCAGAAGTGCTGTTAAAATCAATCTTATTCATCACTTCTAACGCCTCGTCAACACGCTTTGCGCTTTCAAGAAAAGACGCTAAAGTCAGCTGATTCAAAGCTAAATTCAGTTTGCTTTTGCTTTTTTTAATTCTTCTATTCAAAAGGTCAAAAAGCTCTTGAGAATAGCCACTTTTCGCAACAATCTTGTTTGTTTTAATGGCATTAAGACAAATTTTCACCATTCTAAACGCTATAAAAAACTGTAACGACAAAAAAATTCCTAAAAATAAGCTGAAGAAATTTTCCTCTTCAAATCGCCCAAGCGCTATCAGCGCAAATGATAATAAAACAATACCCATTGATGTTGCGCCAATTATCAAGCTTAACAAGGAAATAAAAAGATTAAACAAATTACTTCTGTTGATTTTTTTATCCACAAATGTCACCTCAATTTTTATATGGTATTACAAAACAATTCAGACCGGATGTGCCGCTTAAATTTTAACAGCGGCACAAACCCAGCCCGAATTCAATTTTACATATTACTATAAAGCCCCATATAAAGCTTTGCGGAATTACCCCAAGAAAAATCCTCGCGCATTGCGTGACTCACAAGCTTGCCCCACTGCATTCTCTTGTCATAATACCCCTTTGCTCTTTTAACAGAGCCAAGCATATCGTGAGCATTATAGGTTTTGAAGGTAAAGCCGTTGCCACCCTTCTCGCCGGCATCCTTGATACTGTCACGAAGTCCGCCTGTTTCACGGACAATAGGAATTGTGCCGTACCTTAACGATATCATCTGTGCAAGACCGCAGGGTTCACTTTGCGACGGCATAAGAAATAAATCAACGCCCGCATAAATCTTCCTTGAAAGCTCAGGTATAAAGCCAATTGTCGTGCTAACCTTGCCGGGGTATCTCTTGCTCATTTCTGCAAAGAAATCCTCATAGATTTTTTCGCCTGAACCAAGAATAGCAAATTTAAAGCCTAACCTAACCATATCCTCAAAAACGTACTTGATAAGGTCTATTCCCTTGTGAGATACAAAGCGTGTTACAATGCCGATGACAGGCTCTTTCCCCGGCTCAAGTCCTAGCTCCTCAAGAAGCTTTTCTTTGCAGACAGCCTTGCCCGACTTGTCTGAAACGTTGTAGTTTTGATAAATGGAGCTGTCGGTTTCAGGATTAAAAACGTTATAATCTATACCGTTTAAAAAACCGCAAAGCTTATGCTGCTTGTTTTTAAGCGCCCTGTCAAGGCCGTGTGAAAACCAAGGGTCAAGAATTTCCCACGCATAGCTTGGGCTTACTGTGGTTATTTTTGTGCAAACCTCAAATGCCGCCTTCATGAAGTTAACACAGCCGTCATATTCAAGAAGGTTTGTATGGTAAAGCGGAATCCCGATTATCTCATTAATCAGCTCAAGACCATACTTCCCCTGATACTGAATGTTGTGAATTGTGAAAATAGTTTTAATATTTTCAAAGCCCGCACGGTATTTATAAAACACATCATAATATACCGGAACAAGCGCAGTCTGCCAGTCGTTTGCGTGAATTATATCAGGCTTGAAGTCAATATAATCGAGCATTTCAAGAACAGCTCTTGAAAAAAACGCAAACCTTTCAGCGTCATCATAAAAGCCATAAAGCCCCTGTCGCCCGAAATAATACTCATTATCAATGAAGTAATAGGTAACACCGTTAGCGATAGCGGTCAATATGCCGCAGTACTGATTGCGCCATGAAACATTGACATTGAAATTTGTAATATAAGTAAGCGATGCCTTCAATTCGGGGCGCATACTTCCGTAAAGGGGAATTACAACTCTACAGTCCCCTCCCTCAGAATTTATAGCAGCAGGCAATGAACCCGCAACGTCAGCAAGACCGCCTGAAGCAGCAAATGGTGTGGCTTCACTGGCAACAAACAAAATATTCATTTTTTGTCCTTTCCGGAAACTCTAATATTATAGAGTCGCTCCCTTTCCTGCAAAAAGCGGATAAACCTGTGAGCCGGTCAGCACACGATAGTTACCGATTGTAACGTTCTTATCCGCAATGATATAATTTACCTGCGATTCTTTTCCGATAACGCTGTCCTGCATTATAATCGAATTCTTAATTGTAGCGCCTTTCCCAACCTTTACTCCCCTGAAGATTACCGAGTTTTCAACCTCACCCTCAATAATACAGCCGTCAGCAACAAGTGAATTCTTCACATTTGCGTTGATTCCGTACTTACAGGGCGGGTTATCCCTAATCTTTGTGTAAATAGGCGAGTCAGGAAGAAACAGCTTGTTTCTTGATTCTATATCAAGAAGTGCAATGTTCGCCTTATAAAAGCTTGTCATGCTGTCTATTCTTGAAAAATAATCGTCGTATTTAAACGCATAGATATTTAAATCCTTGACAAGCGCCTGCAAAACATCTCTTTCAAAGCTGAACTGACTTCTGCTTGCCGCCTGAGAAACAATATGTATAAGAAAATCCTTCTTAACAATAAACATATTAAGGCTTAATGTGCATGCACCGCTTATTTCAGGGTTTAAAAGGACATCATAAATCCTACCGTCCTCATCAGCGGCGACAACCGTTGAAAACCTTGTTTGCTCCATCGAATAAATGCTTTTATTGCAAATCATTGTGATATCAGCATTCTTTTGAATGTGATATTTAAGCATCGGACGATAGTCCATATTAGCAACAATGTCACAGTCAGACATAAGCACATATTCTGCGGGTGAGTGCTTGATAAAGCTCATTGCGCCGGATAACGCCTCAAGCCGTCCCCTATAAATTCCCGTATCGGTATTTCCAAAGGGCGGAAGTATATGAAGTCCTCCCTTTTTCCTTGCTAAATCCCATTCACGTCCCGAACCAAGATGGTCAAGAAGTGATTGATAATTTGACTTTGTTATTACCCCGACCTCTGACACCCCTGAATTAACCATATTTGAAAGTGTAAAGTCAATCAGGCGATATCTTCCGCCGAAAAGAACAGAACCCATTGTACGTGTTTTTGTCAGCTCACCAAGAGTTGTATCATGCATATTTGCAAAAACCAGTCCTAAAACATTACTCATACTAGGCATTTTTTATCCCCCCTTAAATACTCTCAGAAATTATCTGTTTGGGATGAACGACCGTATCGGGAGATATCCTCAGATTGTTTCCGATTACAGCAATGCCCCATTCATTTTTATTGTCAATTTCTTCGGGGCGGGCACCGACAACGCAGTTACAGCCGATTACACTATCCTCACCGACTATTGAATATTCAATTCTTGCCCCTGATTTAATAACTGAACCCGGCATAATGATACTATCTCTTACAACAGCGCCCGATTCTATTTTGACGCCCTCAAATATCATAGAAAAATCAACCGTGCCGTCAATATATGAGCCTTCAGTCACCATTGAGTTTTGAATGCTTGCATTTGGCCCCGCACTGTGAGGCGGAAGAATTGGATTTCTAGAATAAATCTTCCACGCCGGGTCGTATAAGTCAAGAGGAACGTTCGGATTTAATAAATCCATATTAGCTTCCCAAAGGCTGTCGATAGTTCCGACGTCCTTCCAGTATCCCTCAAATTGATATGCGACAAGCTTTTCCTTGTTAGCCAGCATATCAGGAATAATATTCTTTCCGAAATCCTTAGTTGCGTTTGTGTCCATCTCATTTTGAATGAGATAGTTTTTTAGCGTGTCAAAATTGAATATGTATATTCCCATTGAAGCAAGTGTGCTCTTAGGCTGCTTGGGCTTTTCCTCAAAATCAAAAACCTCATTATCATCATTTGTTATCATAATTCCGAAGCGTGAAGCCTCCTCATACGATACATCAAGCACGGCAATTGTCGCGGCCGCATTTTTTTCCTTATGATAATTTAGCATCTTAGAATAATCCATTTTATAGATATGGTCACCCGATAGAATTATAACATACTGTGGATGATATCTTTCAATAAAACTAAGATTTTGATAAATTGCGTTAGCCGTTCCCTCATACCACTGTGCGCCAGAGGATGACTGATACGGCGGAAGTGTGTGCACTCCCCCATGAATACGGTCAAGGTCCCACGGCTGACCGTTGCCGATATAATCGTTGAGAACAAGCGGTTGATATTGTGTGAGAACACCAACCGTATCTATGCCGGAATTAATGCAGTTTGAAAGAGGGAAATCAATAATCCTGTACTTTCCGCCATAAGCTACAGCGGGCTTTGCAACGCTCTGAGTTAATGCATACAGTCTACTGCCTTGTCCGCCGGCAAGAAGCATTGCTACGCACTCTTTTTTGTTAAACATAAATACACCTACCTTGTTATTCGTCTGAATTATTTGTTTTTTCTGTTTTTTTAACAGTAGTGATAGCTTTTGAAGGGGACTTTCTTTTCTTTAAGAATATAACCGAAAGAGGCGGTATATTCAAACTTATTGCATTATCAAACCCATGCAGAGGGAACTTGAGCGTTTTGACACTTCCGTTTGAAATCTCATCGCCACCGTATTTTCCACTTGAGGAATTAAACACCTCATAATAAGTTCCCTTTTCAGGAACGCCTATTTTATAATCGTTTCTGGCGACAGGAACAAAATTGCAAACACAGATAAGCTCATTATCATTATCGTCAATACGTCTGAAAGCAATGACGCTCTGACGATAATCGTCATTTGAAATCCATGAAAAGCCCTTCCACGAATCATCATTTTCCCACAAGGGTGAGCTTTTGAGATAGAACTTATTTAGATCTCTGACAAACTCCTTAAACAGCCTGTGATTATCATGTTTTTCAGGCAGAAACCATTCAAGCTGTTTTTCATAATCCCATTCACGAAACTGCGCAAACTCCTGTCCCATAAAGAGAAGCTTTTTGCCCGGGTGCGCCATCATATAGCATAAAAATGCTTTTGCACTAGCAAATTTCTGCTCTGTCGTTCCCGACATTTTTCCGATAAGCGAGCATTTTCCATGAACAACCTCATCATGTGAAATTGGCAAAATATAATTTTCTGAAAAGCTGTAAAAAAAAGAAAATGTAACCTTATCATGATTGAAGGCTCTATATATCGGGTCAAGCGACATATAATGGAGCATATCGTTCATCCAGCCCATATTCCATTTAAAGTTGAAGCCAAGTCCGCCAATATCTGTCGGCTTTGTAACAAGTGGCCACGCCGTTGACTCCTCAGCTATCATCAAGGCGTTAGGATACCTTAAAAAAACCGCTTCATTGAGCTTTTTCAAAAACTCAACAGCCTCAAGATTTTCATTTCCGCCGTTGACATTAGGCGTCCATTCACCGTCACGACGGTCATAATCCAGATACAGCATTGATGCCACCGCATCAACTCTAAGCCCGTCTATATGATACTTTCCAAGCCAGTGAAGTGCATTTGAAATCAAAAACGACCTTACCTCAGGCCTGCCATAATCAAACACTCTGGTTCCCCATGAATAATGCTCACGCTTTTTAGGGTCAGAATATTCATAACAGCATGAACCGTCCCACTCATACAGCCCTGCTTCATCCTTTGGGAAATGTGCAGGAACCCAGTCGAGAATAACACCTATTCCCGCCTTGTGAAGCTCATTAATCATATACATGAAATCCTCAGGCGTTCCAAACCGTGAAGTCGGTGCATAATATGCGATCCCCTGATATCCCCACGAGCCGTCAAACGGATATTCACTCAGTGGCATCAGCTCAATATGTGTATAGCCCATATCCTTAACATAAGCTATTATTTCTTTGGCGAAAGCCCTATAAGATAAAACTGTTCCGTCCTCATTTCTCTTCCATGAATTTAGGTGAACCTCATATATATTGACCGGACTCTTATAGATATTTGTTTTCGATTTGCTATCCTGCCATTTCTCATCAGTCCACTTGAATCCATCTATGTTATAAATCTTCGTGCCCGTCGCCGGCTTTGTTTCAAGATGAAAAGCATAAGGGTCTGTTTTCATGCTGATTTTGCCGTTTTTTGCCTCGACACTGTATTTATAAGTATCATATTTTTCAAGGTCAGGAACAAAAACACTCCACACCTCGTCGGTTAGCTTCTTCATTGGATTTGAGGTGCGACTCCAATCATTGAAATCACCGACAACTGAAATAGACTTTGCATTCGGTGCCCACACTCTGAATTCATATCCCGGAGTTTTTCCTGTTTTGACAGGATGAGCCCCAAAAAATTCAGCGGCGTCAAAATTAGTCCCGCAATGAAAAGAAATAATCTGTTGTTCAATTTTTTTGGGCAGTGTAAGCTTCATATATTCTCCTCCTAATCCGTATGTATATTTTAACAATTACAACGATATTTATCAAGCTATTTTGTTAATTTTCATATATGTACCTATATTTCAACATTGATATTTGGCTATTTTGTCTATTTTTGCTCGTCGTTTTAACGTTAAAACATATACCATATTAAATATACTCCTTTATTTTTGTTACAATTACAGTAATATCATCTCTATGTGCGGCTTGATTTGTTTCATCAAGGGCATCAATAATTCTATCTGAAATCTCTGTTGATGAGCATTTCCCATACTTTTGAACAATGCTTTTTATCATCTCTGTTGAATTGTCGGGAACGCCGTCAGATGTTGTAATTATGATATCCCCTGATTGTAAATTCTCTGTCAATCTAACAGGATTAATTTCCTGAAGAATTCCGATCGGCATTGAGCGCACCTCAATTTTTCTTATCTTGTCATTTCTCTGTATATAGGTTGCCGATGCCCCCGCTTTAATAATATTAAAATTGCCGTTATATAAATTTATCGCGCCTATATCAAGGGTAGTAAAGCTTTCCTCCCAGTTTTTTACTCTCAAAAACGAATTAATAAGTCTTATTGAAGATGAACAGCCCAGCCCTGCTCTTATCAAGCGTGAAACAAGCTTTGAAGCAAGAAGCGAATCAAGCTGAGCACGTTTTCCACTTCCCATTCCGTCTGAAAGAACAATGTACGACTGTGAGCTGCTGTCTGAAAAAAGTTCATATGAGTCGCCCGAAATCTCCTTGCTGCTTCCCGCCTGCTGTGCCGCACCTGTTTCAGCTAAAAGCTGTGGCTTCTCCCAAAGCTCAATGCGTGTAATGCCATCCACTGTGTGTATTTCCGGAAGCTCAAGCTCTCTGTCAACAAGCTCTGAAACCTCCTGACAAAGCCTTATCGCATTAAATCTGAAGGCACAAGGCAAATATGCTTCTATTTTCATTCCGCCATAATTATTTGTGTAGGCGCATACTGTCACCCTTGAAACCCCCTGCTTCTCCAGATAAGTAGCGACCTTCCTTGAACAAACGGTGTCCACCGACAAATAGTCACACATCTGTCCGCTCAAAGACGCAAGCATATCTTCTAGGGTTAAAAACTGCTCAGAAAGCATACCGCGCATATCCTTGAGCTTTTGCTCCTGCTTTTTCTGGCAGACTGTTTCACGGTGAACGAAATTAAACTCTTTTTCTAGCAGTTCAGTCCTTTCACACGCTGAAAGCTCAGGCGGAAATTCATCGCTGCCAATGCATCCGTTTTTCTCAAGAACAGCCTGAACCTTAAAAAAAGCATCGCTTATTACACTGTAATTGTCATCCCAGCAGGATAGCTTGTTCTGACATCCCTCACAGACCTTTCTGCTTACCTTTGTAACAAAATCGTTAGTAGCCAGCTTTCTCTCCATTGCCGCTGTAACCTCTTCAAGAGCATGCCTGACATCGCACACAGTTTTTGCGGCAAAGTCAAGCTTCTGTCTTGCATTATTTGCTATAAAATCGCCTGAGAAAGAGGTGGTTTCAAAGCTTTGAAGAATTTTTATTGATAATGAGGAAGGAATAAGCACAAAAATAATTGTACTTACCGCAGAATCCATCAGCATATTGAAGCTATCCTGAGTTGCGCCGATTAAAACAACGCTTACAAAGTTCGCCGCCACAAACGAAATCACAAGTGGCGCTGTTCCAAGCTCAATAAAAAGGCCGGCAATCAGCCCTGCACAGGCTAAAAGCATCGTGCTCCTTCCAAGCGGCTGTGAGCATAGCACCATTCCAAGAGTTGTCATAGCTCCGCATACTGCACCGCCGACGTGCCTATACTTTTTTGCGGCAAACAAAATTACTATCATTCCAAAAATCCGACCGAAATTGATTCCTATAAGGTCAATTGACGCTAACGCCGAAATCAACAGAACATAAAGAGCGCCAAGTGATACTCCGCAAGCCCCTGACACCGGAAAAATTCTTTCATATCTGATTTTTGCACAAACCTTAATCAAAAAGAAAGTAGCACATCCGCATAAAAGCGACTGAGCTGCGTTCAAAATCATTGCCGCTCCTCCCCCAGACTGAATAAGCTGCATTGCCGTACCGAAAACAAGCATAAGCACCGCTGCCATCGTGGCAGAGCCAGATGCTGTCATTTTCTTTTTTCCCGTTTCGGCAGATATAAATTTGAGCGCACAAATGCATATCATTGCGCATATCTGAGGAAGAGCCTCAAATGCCATTGAATTAAAAAAATAAGCTAAAAGGCTTGATGCCAAAACCACTATACTTCCAACACAGCTGACACCCGCAGCCAATGAAACATTCAAAGGCGACAATCCGCCCGCTAGAAAAGTACCCGAGGTCAAAAAGCTAAGCAGGCATAATGCCAGAAGGCTTGTAACCGCATTTGCTGATTTTGCTCTGTTCGTTAATTGAATTGTCCTGTTTTTTTGCATTCTTATCACCATTATTTCAGATTTTGTCCTGACAAGCAGGCTAATGGTAATATTATACAATTTTTTGAAAGTGAATTTTGTCATTTCACGTGGGCGAAAAAAGAGTTAAACAGATTAAAAATATACGCAATAGTATATATCGGTTACAATATATTTGTTATTGTAAAAAACTGCTTTAACAATCTTTACTTATCAATTAATAGGTGATAAAATAATAAGAAAAGAATACGAGGTATGAATGAACAATTTATCAAATATCGGCGTAATTAAAGCGCTGTTTGAAAAGCACGGCTTTTCATTTTCAAAAGCACTGGGGCAGAACTTTCTTGTTAATCCATCGGTATGCCCGAAAATCGCTGAGTTTGGGAATGCAAAAAAAGGCTTTGGAATTATTGAAATCGGCACCGGTATCGGCGTGCTGACAAATGAGCTTGCAAAAAATGCGTCAAAGGTCGTTGCAGTAGAAATTGACGCCAGACTAATTCCCGTTTTGAATGAGACACTGAAAGAATACGACAACGTCAAAGTTATTAATGACGATATTATGAAGCTTGACCTTCACAAGCTTATTTCTGAGGAATTCGAGGGGCTTGAGGTTGCGGTATGCGCAAATCTCCCCTATTATATTACCTCACCGATAATTATGGGGCTTCTTGAGCAAAGACTTCCGCTTAAAACGGTAACGGTAATGGTTCAGAAGGAGGCTGCTCTTCGTCTTTGCGCGCCAATGCCGAGCAGAGATATGGGTGCGGTAACAGTAGCAGTCAGATTTTTTTCAGAGCCTGAAATTCTTTTTAACGTTTCAAGGGGAAGCTTTATGCCCGCACCAAACGTTGACTCCTGCGTTGTCAGATTTAATATCAGCGAAAAAACACCCGAGGGTGTAACGAATGAAGTTTTTTTCTTTAGGGTTGTTAAAGCAGCTTTTTCTCAAAGAAGAAAAACTCTTGCAAATTCGGTATCATCCGACGGTTTTTCAAAAGCTATGGTTTTGAAAGCAATCAGCCTGACCGGTCTTGAACCAAACATCCGCCCGGAACAGCTTTCAATGGATAGCTTTATTGCTTTTTCTGAAAACCTGCTTTGCATTTTCGAAGAGAATAAATAGATATTATTTTTTTGCTTACTCTTATAGATTACTTTACGTATTTTGTTTATGGGAAAAATACCCGACAAAACTCAGCACAAAATAACGGGCAGAGCCGCTAGCTAAAGTGTTATCATAGTATCAGACAGACGGAGGGAAACGATGAACTGGATAGAAAGTATGAGCGACACCATCAGCTATATTGAGAATAATCTGCTCAATGAGCTTACTGTTTCAGATATCGCAAAGCAGGCGTACATCTCACCATTTTATTTTCAGAAAGCATTTTCTATGCTCTGCGGTTTCACAGTCGGTGAATACATCCGCCTTAGAAGGCTCTCTCTTGCCGGCAGCGAGCTGGTTTCGACGGATGAAAAAATCATTGATATAGCTTTGAAATACGGCTATGATTCCCCAGACAGCTTCACGAAAGCTTTCACCAGATTTCACGGTGTCACTCCTTCTGCTGTACGAAAGGACGGAGCAATGATTAAATCCTTTGCTCCCCTAAAAATCAAATTTACTTTGGAGGGCGGTTCTACTATGGATTACAAAATTGTTGAAAAAGAAGCGTTTACGGTTATGGGCGCATCCAGACTATTCAAGTACGAGGGTGCAAAAATCGAAATCCCGAAGTTTTGGGATGAGCATTTCAAGACGGGTAAGGGCGAAATAGTATGCGGAATGTTTGGTATTAACATTGATGAGCAAATGGGCGGAAAAGAATTTGAATATCTGATTGCCGACAACTATTTGCCGTGGAGAGATATCCCAGACGGTTTCGTTGCAAGAACAATACCAAAGCACACTTGGGCGGTTTTCCCCTGCAAAGGGCCGATGCCTAGCTCTATGCAGGATGTAAACACAAAAATCTTCTCTGAGTGGCTTCCAAACTGTAAGGAATATGAATTCGGTGCGGGCTACTGCATTGAAATGTACAGCCCTGTCAGTGATTTTGAAAACGGTCTTTCGGATGAAAACTATTACAGTGAGATTTGGATTCCTGTTAAGAAGAAAGCCTAGATATTTCTCAAAGCCTTGCCGCAATAAACCGGCAGGGCTTTTAATCTGCCTATTTAATTTTTACAAATTTATAGTTTTGTATTGAAAAAAAACAAGCATGCCTTTATAATAAAATAGTATTAGACAAGGAGGCGTTAATATGGAAAGACGTGACAAAATCAATTACTACCTTGACATTGCGGAAACTGTTCTTGAAAGAGGAACCTGCCTAAGAAGAAAATTCGGCGCAATAATTGTTAAGAATGATGAGATTGTATCTACCGGCTATGTGGGTGCGCCCAGAGGGCGTGCGAACTGCACCGACTTAGGTTATTGTACGAGAGAAAAGCTCAATGTCCCGAAGGGTCAGAGGTATGAGCTTTGTCGCTCTGTCCATGCGGAGCAAAACGCTATTATTTCCGCATCAAGACGAGATATGATAGGCGCCACAATGTATCTAGCCTGTCACGATGCCAAAACCGATGAACTTTATGGGGATGTCGAGCCTTGCGCACTGTGTAAAAGGCTGATAATCAACTCAGGAATTGACACTGTTATCGTCAGAAAAACTAAAGATGAATATTTGATTATTCGTGTTTTGGACTGGATAGAAAACGACGAATCAATTAGCGGAACTGAAGGTTATTAATACTATTAAAAGCACAGCGTTCACTGTGCTTTTATTTTATACAAAATTAAGAATGTAATCATGAAAATTTTGTTTATATATTTTCTTGACAATCATCGTTATATTTGTTACTATACTATTGTACAATAATAAATATAGTGCTTATATTATTACTCAAACACAATATATAGTGATTGCGACTTGTCTTAACGGAAATGGAGAGCTGATATGGATTTTAAAAAGGGAAACTGGTGCAAAGAAATAGACCTTCGTGACTTTATTGTCAGAAACTATACCCCATATGATGGCGACAAGAGCTTTTTGACTGAGGCTTCTGAAAAAACTAAGAAGCTGTGGGGAAAAGTGTCCTCATTTATGGAGGAAGAGCGCAAGCGTGGCGGTGTTTATGACATTGACGAAAAAACCATATCGACAATTATTTCTCACAAAGCGGGATATATAGATGAAGAGCTTGAAGAAATCGTTGGGCTTCAAACTGACGAGCCTTTAAAGCGTGCGATTATGCCCTTTGGCGGAATCAGAACTGTCCACTCCTCACTTGAAGCCTACGGCAGAAAGCTTCCCGATGAGATAGACAATATTTTTAAATACAGAAAAACCCATAACGACGGGGTTTTCAGCGTATATACAGACGCCATGAAAAAGGCAAGACACACAGGCATTATAACTGGGCTTCCTGACGCATATGGCCGCGGAAGAATCATTGGCGATTACAGGCGTGTTCCGCTTTATGGTGTTGATTTTCTGATTGAGAAGAAAATCAGAGCAAAAAAACTCCACGACTTTGACCCTATGTATGGCGATACCGTCAGGGATATTGAAGAGATATCTGAGCAGATTGAAGCGCTAAAAGAGCTTAAAGCAATGGCACAATCATACGGCTTTGATATTTCAAAGCCCGCAAAAGACACCAAAGAAGCTGTTCAGTGGCTTTATTTTGCATATCTTGCTGCCGTTAAAGAGCAAAACGGTGCCGCAATGTCACTTGGGCGGGTTTCAACCTTCCTTGACTGTTATGCACAGTCTGACCTTGAAAGCGGAAAATACAGCGAAGCTCAAATTCAAGAGTTTGTTGATCATTTCATTATAAAGCTTCGAATGGTTAGATTTTTGAGGACACCCGCTTATGATGAGCTTTTTTCAGGTGACCCCACTTGGATTACAGAGGCTCTCGGCGGAATGTGTGATGACGGCAGAACAATGGTGACAAAAATGACCTTTCGATTTCTCCAGTCGCTTAGAAATCTCGGCCCCGCGCCCGAGCCTAACCTAACTGTATTGTGGAGTGTCAGCCTCCCCGACGGTTTTAAAAGCTTTGCGTCTGAAATTTCAATTGAAACGTCATCAATACAATATGAAAACGATGATATCATGCGCCCTAAATTCGGGGATGATTATGGAATAGCCTGTTGTGTTTCGGCAATGAAAATCGGAAAGCAGATGCAGTTTTTTGGCGCAAGAGCAAATCTGGCAAAGGCACTTTTATATGCCCTCAATAACGGCAGAGATGAAAAAACAGGCGAACAGCTTGCCCCCATGACTGGTGAGATTTCTGACGGTGCGCTTAACTATGAAGAGGTGCGTGAGAAATACGAAGAAACCTGCGAATGGCTTACAAAGCTGTATATTAACACGCTTAATATCATCCATTATATGCACGACAAATATGCCTATGAGCGTATTCAGATGGCTCTTCACGATGAGGAAATTCTCAGAACCTCAGCATGTGGACTAGCCGGACTTTCAGTTGTGGTGGATAGTTTTTCGGCTATGAAATATGCTAAGGTTTTCCCCATTAAAAATAATGACGGGCTTATCGTTGATTTTAAAATTGAAGGCGAGTTCCCTCAATTCGGGAACAATGATAAAAGGGTTGACGCAATCGCTTCCGACCTTGTTGAGAGCTTTATGAAAAGACTTGCCAAAAGAAGAACATATCGAAATTCACGTCCCACTATGTCAATTCTTACGATAACTTCAAACGTGGTTTATGGGAAGAAAACCGGCTCAACCCCCGACGGAAGAAAAGCGGGTGAGCCTTTTGCTCCCGGTGCAAATCCTATGCACGGACGTGATAAGAGCGGTTGTGTTGCTTCAATGCTTTCAGTTTCAAAAATACCTTATGATTATTCTGAGGACGGTATTTCATATACATTTTCAATTGTCCCCTCGGCTTTGGGAAGAGAGGGTGGCGACAGGGTGAAGAACCTTTCCGACCTTTTAGATGCTTATATGAGCGAAAAAGGCCAGCACATTAACGTCAATGTGCTAAACCGTGACGTTCTCATTGACGCTATGGAGCATCCCGAGAAATATCCCCAGCTTACAATACGTGTTTCGGGCTATGCCGTCAACTTCATCAAGCTCCCCCGTGAGCATCAGCTTGACGTAATCAACAGAACCTTCCACACAAAAATGTAAAAATCATGCCTGTGCTAAAAAGCGCAGGCTTTCTCTTGATTTTTTTCATTTGCTGTGATATCATACACAACGAAAGGGATGATGTAATGCATACTATTCTTGTCACCGGCGGTGCCGGATTTATTGGAAGCCACACAGTGGTTGAGCTTTTAAATTCAGGTTTTGAAGTCATAGTAATGGATAATTTCTCAAACTCAAAGCCTGAGGTTTTAGACAGAATCAAGCAAATTACCGGAAAGACCTTCAGCTTTTTCAAAGCAGATATGTGCAACGCCGACGAAGTGTCAGACGTGTTCAAAAACAGCCCGAAAATTGATGCGGTGATACACTTTGCCGGTTATAAGGCAGTCGGTGAGTCTGTCAATAAGCCCCTTGAATATTACAGCAATAATATAACAGGAACGCTTACATTACTTCACACCATGAAAGAATACGGATGCAAGAAAATCGTATTTTCTTCCTCAGCAACCGTCTATGGAATGAATAATCCCGTACCATATAAAGAGGAGTACCCGACCTCGGCTACAAATCCTTACGGCTACACAAAAGTGATGATAGAGCAGATTCTAATAGATTTATGCAAGTCTGATGACAGCATCGGCGCAATGCTTTTGCGTTATTTCAATCCAATAGGCGCTCATGAAAGCGGTCTAATCGGTGAGGACCCTAACGGAATTCCGAACAATCTTCTTCCCTATGTGGCACAGGTTGCAGCAGGAAAGCTCTCAATCCTGAATATTTACGGAAACGACTATGACACGCCTGACAAGACTGGTGTGCGTGATTATATTCACGTAGTTGACCTTGCTAAAGGGCATATTTCAGCCTTGAATTATATTCTTGACAAGACAGGGGCTGAGGCTGTCAATCTCGGCACAGGAAAAGGCTCAAGCGTACTTGATATAGTGGCAGCATTTGAGAAAGCGTCGGGAGTGATAATTAACAGACAGTTTGCACCGAGAAGAGCAGGCGACATCGCTGTTTGCTATGCCGATACTACAAAAGCTGAAAAGCTTCTTGGCTGGAAAGCCGAATTTGACATTGACCGCATGTGCTCTGACGGCTGGAATTTCACTCAGAAAAAAGCAAATTTGGAATAGATTTTAACTTTACAATGAATATTTTTATTGACATATGTTCCAATAATATGTATAATGTAATAGGACAAGGACGTCTAAGGCGTCTTTGCCCTTTTCATTTTTACATGAGGTGACTCTATGATTGAACGAATTGATTCGAAAATATTCAGCCACACACTGACAAAAAGAGAATTGAGCATTCATTATCAGCCGATTGTGAGTGTGAAAAACAAAAGAATAATCGGTGTCGAAGCTCTGACAAGGGCTTATTATAATAATGAATTCATCTCGCCGGAGGCTCTTTTTTCCTATGCCGTTGAAGTTTCTGAGGGACATATACTCGATGACTTGTGCAGGAGAGAGGCCGTCTCACAGATTCGTGAGCTTGAAACAGAATGCCTTGTCTTTATTAATTGCGAAGCAAATTATATTGATTATTACATTGAGCACTCAGAAGGCTTTATTGGCTATCTGAAAAATTTAAATATTAATTCAGGCCACATAGTAATTGAAATTAATGAAAAGAAATCTAAAAGCATAGAACACATTCAAGCGTTCATTGATATCTTCAGGGCTAACGGTTTTCTAATCGCACTTGATGACGTCGGCGCCGGCCACTCAAATCTCAACAGAATTGCTGCCGCTCGTCCTGATATAGTCAAAATTGACCGTCAAACAATAAGCAATATAGACAGCGATTTTTATAAGCAGGAAACTGTAAGGGCAATAGTAAATCTTGCAAATCGAATAGGCGCAATCACAATAGCCGAGGGCGTTGAAACCTCTGAAGAAACTGTTGCCTGCCTTCAGCTTGGAATTGATATTTACCAGGGCTTTTATTTTTCAAAGGCGGTTCCGACAAAAGAGCTTGGCATGATTCAAATTTCAACTCAGCTAAGAAGCATTTCAAATCAATATAAAGAAAAGTCAGTTTGTCTGCTTATTGAAAAGCTTAATAAAAAGAACCAGTACAAAAGCGCATTGAACAAGCTAATATCAATGCTTTTAGAAGATGACTGCGACAACTTTGACTGTGTGCTTCAGAATTTTTTAGACACGAATCCGAATGTTGAATGTGCTTATATTTTAAATATTGAAGGTTGTCAGGTTACTGATACTGTAATAAAAAAGTGCATTTCAACACGATGCTCACTTCTATTCTCCCCGGGGAAAAGAAATGACTGTCACGATTTAAAATCCTACTACTATTCCGCAATTGAAATTGAGCCTGAAATTTTCACAACTCACAAATATATTTCCATAGCAACAGGAAGTCTGTGTGTCACAAACTCAATGGTTTTTTCTCATCAAAACGGGAAAAAGTACATTGCCTGCGTTGACTATTTCGTCGAAGAAAACGAATAAAGAACAGCCCCGATTTTTTCAAAAGAATCAGGGCTGTTTTGTTATACCAGCATCAGCTTTTCAATTTTCAGTTGATTATCTTTAACAACAAGCGTCAGCTCGTCGCCTTTTTCAATCTCACCTGAAAGAAGCATTTCAGAAAGAAGATTCTCAACCTTGCTTGTTATCACTCGTCTTAGTGGTCTTGCACCATAAGCGTGTGAATACCCGTCGGATGCTATTTTTGACACTGCGTCTTCGGAATACTCGATTTCTATGCCGAGCGCGCTTAAACGCTTTGAAAGCTCATTTAGAAGCTTAACGCTTATCTGCTTAATGTCATTTTCATCAAGACTTTTAAAAATGATTGTATCGTCAATTCTGTTTAAAAACTCTGGAGAAAATCTATTTTTAAGCTCGCTCATTATCTCGGAAGAAATTGACTTCTCATCCATTTGGGAAGCTGTGAAGCCGAGATTTTTTTTGTCGGTTATTTTCTTTGCGCCAAGATTTGAGGTCATAATAATAACCGTATTTTTAAACATAACCCTTCTCCCCTGAGAATCGGTGGCGAAGCCGTCCTCTAAAATCTGAAGAAGAATATTGAATATATCAGAATGTGCTTTTTCTATTTCATCAAAAAGGATTATTGAATAAGGCTTTTTTCTGATTCTTTCAGTAAGCTGTCCTCCCTCACCATACCCAACATATCCAGGTGGCGAGCCGATTAGCTTTGACACGCTGTGCTTTTCCATATACTCAGACATATCAAATCTGATAATTGCATTTTCATCTGAAAAAAGACACTGTGCAAGCGCCTTGCAAAGCTCTGTTTTCCCCACCCCTGTCGGACCGAGGAAAATAAAAGAGCCTATCGGTCTGTTCGGATCCTTGAGTCCGACTCTGCTTCTTCTGATTGCGCCCGCCAGACTTCTTACAGCGGCTGATTGACCTATAACCCTGTCGTTCATAGCCTGCTCAAGCTTTAAGAGCCTTTCGGTTTCCTCCTGCGTCATTGTTGAGACAGGCACGCCAGTCCAGCCTGAAATGACTTCCGCAATATCGTTTGGGAGGATTTCTTTCTGATTGAATACCCCGATTTTCTTTGTGTCACCGCTTCGATTTTCAAGCTTTTGAGTATAAACCGACTTTGAAATATTCCCCAAAATATAATCGTTGAACAACTCAGAAAGCTCGCTTGTGTTTTCAGCTTTTCGCCCCGATTTCAGGCGCACTCTTGAACAAGCCTCGTCTATAAGGTCAATAGCCTTGTCAGGAAGATATCTGTCGGGAAGATATCTTTGCGAAAGCTCAACCGCTGATTTTATGGCACTTTCTGATATTTTTATACCGTGATGCTCTTCATATCTCGGTGCTATACCGCTCAATATTCTTATTGTCGCTTCTTCGTCAGGCTCTGAAACCTTAACCGGCTGAAAGCGTCTTTCGAGTGCGCTGTCCTTTTCAATATATTTTTTATATTCATCATAAGTTGTCGCACCGATTATTTGAATTTCACCTCTTGCAAGCTGAGGCTTGATTATATTTGCCGCATCAATTGCGCCCTCAGCCGCACCGGCACCGACTATAGTGTGAACCTCATCAATAAACAGTATAATGTTTTTTGCACCGGCCACATCCTCTATGCATGACTTGAGCCTCTCCTCAAAATCGCCCCTGTACTTTGCCCCCGCAAGCATTTGGCTTATATCCAGCATGAAAATACGCATATTCTGAAGATTTTCAGGCACCTCTCCCTTTACAATCAGCTGTGCAAGCCCCTCAACTATTGCTGTTTTTCCTACACCCGCCTCCCCTACAAGGCAAGGGTTATTCTTTGTTC
The DNA here is from genome assembly GCA_023439835.1 of Bacillota bacterium. Classification (GTDB taxonomy): domain Bacteria; phylum Bacillota; class Clostridia; order Oscillospirales; family Ruminococcaceae; genus SZUA-444. The sequence continues at coordinate 247,985 of JAEXUW010000005.1, forward strand.
GGCGTGAAATTATCTGAATGAGCCTCTCAATTTCATTTTCTCTGGCGATAACAGGATCAAAAGCGATACAAGCGCTCTTTGTGGTTAATTCCTTTCCGAACTTTTCAAGATTGGGAAGCTTGACATTGTTCTGCTTTGCCTTTGCCCCGTTTAAACTGCCCGTCTGAATGCTGAAGCTTTCATTGTATAATTTTGTAACACTTATATCAAGCTCCCGTAAAATGTTAACGGCACAGCAATTAGTTTCACGAAGTATAGCCATCAGAACATGCTCGCTTCCCACAAACTTGCATCCGAAGCTTTGAGAAAGCGTAACTGAACCGCCGATAATTTTCTTTGCCGTCGGGGTCAGCATTTCCTCGGTCAGAACGCACGGATAGCCTTTTCCGGTTATCTCAATAATTTTTGCCTGAACAAGCGCTGAACTTACACCGTTTTTATTCAGTATTGTATAAGCAGTTGAGGTTCCCTCATCAATAATTCCAAGAAGAATATGCTCGCTTCCGATATAAGTATGTCCCATTTCACCGGCCATAGAAAAAGCCCTGTTAACACCAGCGCTCGCCTTATAAGTAAAATTTTCAAGACTGAACTCCTGCATAAAATCTCCCTTCCGCTTTAAGCAAAAGCCTTTGCGGCTTTATAATATATATGCCTGATAAAGGCTGTATCTTTCACTTCCAGTATAATTTTTGACAGATTATTCTTTTTTAAACAGACTTTTCGCTTAACGTTATATTTTATGTTCTCCAGCAACAATTGTTAATTGATGTCTTATATATAATAAAAGCTTAAAAAGAAACATAAATCTTATTAGACTTTTTTATAAAATGTTTTAGGACTCAATAATAAAATCAGTAACACAATTTGAGATGCTTCATAAACTATACTATAAAACAAACCATGGAATATACGACATGATATTCCGGGCGCGTTTTAACACTACATTATTTAATAAAGGAGTGCGTATTAATGGGCTGTGGATTCGGATTTGGCAATAACTGCTGCTGGTGGATTATCATTCTTATCGTATTATTCTGCTGCTGTGGAAATGGTTTCGGCGGAAGCGGTTGTGGCGGCTGCAACGATGGCTGCGGATGCTGCTAAGATTAGCTTAAAAAATTCCTCTGGGTTTTAAGCCCAGAGGAATTTTATTTTTTACTCATATCTAAGTGCGTCCACCGGTTTTAGCCTTGACGCTCTGTATGCCGGATAAACTCCAAACACAAGACCGATTACTACTGAAATAAGCATTATTCTTCCGAGCATTGTGAAGCTTATAACCGCTTCAAAGCCGTATAGCTTACACCCAAACACTGAAATAATTATGCCCAGAATACACCCGCCTGCTCCCCCTATAAAAGTAATAAGTGTTGATTCGGCTAGAAACTCAAGCATAATATCTCCGTTAGTTGCGCCGATGGATTTTTTTATGCCTATCTCACGTGTTCTTTCATTTACCGATACTAACATTACCGTCATAATCGACAGCCCCGATACAATCAGCGAAATGCTTGCAATAGCTGAAAGCACAACGGTAATAATTCCAAGAATGTCACTTAACTGATTTTTCTGCTTCAAAAGATTTTCAATAGAAAGCTCTGTCTGAACCTGTCTGCCACTTAATATCGCTCTTGACAAAGTATCCGATACGTTGTCAATATCCTCATCATTAGAAAGCTTAACAGCTATCTGATCAAAATAGCACTGCATAGTTTCATCACGCATTGTGGTATATGGTATATAGACAAAGCCGGGGAGAATGTCACCAAGAACATTTTGAAGAATATTTACACCCGTTCTGACAACGCCCACAACCTCAAAGCTCTCAAATCTTCCGTCAATGCTGACCATTATAGCCTTACCGACAATATTAGACTTTTTATAGCCGTTAACGGCAATCTGCTCATCAACAAGACAAACCTTTGCGTTTGATGATATATCCGCCCGTGTCAAAAGCCGTCCGTGAATTGCCTTTAGCTCAATGACCTTTCCGGCGTCCTCGTTCACACCCCATAGCATGCACTCAGTGGTTGAATTGAAAATGCTTGTTTCAGACATTATATAGAGAAGTGGCATTGCATCTTTGACAGAAGCAATTGCTTTTACAGCCTCAAGGTCGGCTTCACAAAGCCCTGTATCATTACTTTTTTCACCTGAAATAATTATATTGTCCATTCCCATGCCGACAAGCTGTCCGTCAATAGTTGTTTTGCCTGTTTCCCCTATTGCAGAAATAACCACAACCGACAAAACTCCTATCATGATTCCTCCGACAGTCAAAAACGATCTGAGTTTATTCCGAAACAGGTCGGAAAGTCCTTTTCTAACACAATCAAGCATTCATACCTCTCCAGCCTACTCTATTATTTTTACATGAGTTCCGCTATCCTTCACCTCATATGGTGTTGCAATAACTGCCTCATCGGGTGAAACTCCGGATACAACCTCAACGCCCTCACTTATCTCCACACCTGTTTCAATATCCTTTCTGATGGCAAGCCCCGCTGAAAATACATAGACGTATTCATTTCCGTCTTTGTCCTGCATAACAGATTCGTGCGGAATTATGCTCACGCTTTTAAGCTCTTCAGTTATAATCCTGCACTTGGTGGTATATCCTGATTTAATCTTGTCATCAAGATTATCAATGCTTATCTCAACATCAACAATTGTCTGCTGATTTGCGCCTATATAGACCTTTTTGGCGGTTAGCCCGACCGTGCGAACATACCCGTAATATTTTCTGCCCTCAAACCCGCTCCCTGTTATTTCAACAGGCTGTCCTATTGCGATTTTTGAAATCTTATTTTCGGGGACCTGAGCGCTAACAATCAAGTCACCCGCACCGATAAAGCTTGCTATTGTTTCACCCTGAGAAATATAACGCCCCGACTCAGCAACCACATTGTCAATAACTCCTGTTACGTTTGAAACAATCTGCTCCGGAATTTTGTTCATAGCGTCCTCATACGAAGTCGCAAAGGCGCCGGTGGTAAGTCCCGAATAAGAGCTGATGTTCATGGATTCCACTATTTTCTTCGCTGTTTCGGCTCTGTCAACATAAAGAATTGTCTGACCGACTCTCACACTGTCTCCGGGCTTCACCAAAACCTCAGAAACTAGTATCGGACAATCGGCTATTATCTGCTGTTTGTTTTTCTGAATGACCTCACCAGAGGCGGTAACATATCCGACGTAATCAACCTCTCTCATCTTTGTAACACGTGCACTAGGAAGCGTTTTCTCAACAATTCCAGGAACAAAAAAGCTGAAGCTGACTAAAACGGCGGTAAGTATAATAACAATTTTTTCTTTTTTCATGCATATCACTCCTAAAATAAATTCCATATTTAGTTTGTCATTTTGGAAGGTTAAATATACTTTGAAAAACAGAATATTAATTTTAAAAAAGCACATGCTATTTTTAACAAACCGTCGGGAGGATTGACATGAACCTTATTTTTTGCAATGCCTCTTGCATTTATCAAAAAGAAGGCTACTGCACGCTTGAAAATAGCTGTACAGTAACCTCATACGCCTCAAACGACTGCTGTTTTTTCACACCAAAGTACAGCGAAAACGAAAAACAACAGCGACGGAGCTAACTCCGTCGCTGTTGTTTATTTTATTCTGTACTCAAGATTTTCCCAAATAAGCTTTGTACCCTCATCGGCTTCAAACGGAAGAAGTGCCCTTGAGACCAGCAAAGTTTCACTTTCGCCGTCTTTTAAAAGATGAGCATAGTCACCGTCTATCTTGACAAGCGTATAGTGTATGATACCAAACATATTATACCCCGCTTTCGCTAATCGGCTTTGTGTCGTGAAGGCTGTTTAAAAGAAGCCTTTTTGACCTTCGCTCAAATATCCAGATTATGACGCAGGCAATAACTCCCGCAATTGAAATAAGAATACCCTTAACAAAGTACCCGGGGAAGAATTTCATGGTGACAGTATGCGTGCCGGGCGGTATCTCTATTCCAATAAAAGCGTATTTCTCCTCTTCAGTTGTGGTTATTTGCTGAATTGGCTTTACAAGCTTAATAGGCTCTGTTTCTTTTCCGTCAACTTCAATTTTCCAGCCCGTTTCATAAGGAATGGTGGTAAGCATTATTTGATTTTCTGATGCGGTAATATCACCCTTAATATAAGTATCTGTGTATTCGGTAATATTCCACTGCCCTTCTTTAAGCTCATTTATCGCCGACTCAAAGGCTGTTTTGTCAAAATAATAGAAAAGCTGGTCCTTCATATAGCATTCGTCCTTTGTGACGGTTGTTATAACTGAAATTTCCTCACCCTTTTTGAACTCGCCAAGCTCCATTATTGCGTAGTTATCTCCCTCAAAAAAAGTTCCTAAAAAGGTGTCATGGTTGAGCCATACATTGACTTCACGCTCATAATTTGATGGGAAAAAGCAGTAAATCATTCCGTCCTCAATGGCAGTCAGCTTAAATTCAATATGACAGTTGTTCCCCGAAACTGTGGGAACGTACTTTTTATGTGTTCCGACATTAGTAACAGTGCAATTATCATACTCAATATTGTCAATGTAGACTTTTTTGAAAAACCTCTCATCCTCCTGATTAACCATAATTCCAAGAAGAAGATTCTGCTTTAAAAACGGATCGTCCCCATAGAATCTAAAATCCTTGATTTCATCATCGACCATATAGCCGATTGAAAGAGCATACGGATTCTCATATACTTCTATACCATTTAAATTAAAAATATAGTCATAGTTATAGTACGGCTTTTCCTTGTTCATAACGTACTTAATGCCTAGAATTGAATCTGATATCGGTGTCGCTCCCTGATATTTCACATAATGCCCTCTTGAAGTGAAGCCAAGGTCCTTAAGCGTTTGAATAACAGGTGCGTTCATGGTTGAGCTTGAATGTGATATGCCCTTCATTCCAAAAGCCATAGCGTCATTGACAGTTCTATAGACGGTCTTGGTCTTTTCCGTTCTGTAAAGAGAACCGTCACGCTTTTCAATTTCAGCCATAACCTCTCTTCCTCTTTCGATATAGCCTTTATAGGAGGTGTATTTGCTGTAAAGCACATCGCTGTTAATAGAATACAGCGTGTTTAGCGATGACGCAAAAATCTCACCACAGACTAGAAGAAGCACCGCTATTTTCGCATAATTGCTCCTGCGCTTTTTCGCAAAACAAAGCACCCCAAAATACACACAAGCAATTAAGAACACCGGCCATAAGGTCGTCAGTATGCTGACATGCTTGAAGCTCTGCGTTTCCAGATACACCAGAAAAACGGCAACTCCAAAAAGTACTCCGCCAACCTCTCTGACAGAAAAGCCCTCAAGATGCTCAAAAGCCTGAGCCGCCATAACAATAAGCAGAAAACAGAACATAAATGAATATCTGTAATTAAGCCAGTTTGGAGTTTGAAAGCCGTGCCACGCAATATCAATGACGCTGATGTACATACAGAAGAACATTATTATACTGAAAGCACCGTAGGCTGCCTTTTGTTTCATAGTTATATTCTTGTTTAAAAAAAACAGCGGAATTAAAATAATTGTGAACACCCCGCTGTATACAACGGGAAGCCCCTCAGGTCTGACAGTATCATATGAAAAAGGAAGCATTTTAGTCAAAAACTCAATCACAGTGAACTTTGTCGTGAATTCATATTTAGGCTGTGTGAAATCAAACTTTCCAAGCTTTAGGGAATAATACACAGGAAGTAGAATTATCATGGCACACATGACAGAAACCACTGCACACAGCGCAAAGCGAAGTCCCGCCACAACAAGCTCTTCAATCTTTGGGCTGTCTTTTTTTGCAAAGCAATAAAACACAAAATACAATGCCGAAAAAATACCGACCATATATCCAATATAAAAATGAGCTATAAACATCAGTGAAAGCGGAATGATAACCGCCAGCTTGCGCCCGTCATCAACCAAAAATTCAATCCCCCTGACAATCAAGGGCAAATAAATCAGTCCGTCAATCCACATGGGATTCATCAGCTGAACAACGCAGTATCCCATCAGCGAATAAATAGTTGAGAAAATCAAAACCGTGAAGATCTTGCTGTTTTTTCTATGCCTAAGGTATATTGCAAATGTCACCGCAGCCGCACCAATCTTACAAAGCTGCATGAGCTCAACCGAGCCACACATCATCGCACGTGGAAGAAGCACCGGAATAATCATGAACGGACTGGCAAGATAATATCCTATTATTCCGAACATTTCGCCGGATAAATTCCTGCTCCACGAATAAATCAGGCTTGAATCGCCCCATATTGCGTCACGAAGATATTCATAATAATAAACATACTGTCCGTTGAGGTCAAGCACTAAAACAGAGCCACTGCCATAAGGATGCACGCCAAAAACCGCATATACCAGATACATAAGGCAAAACGGCACTGCAAAAACAAGCAGATATATTTTTTTCTGTGAAAACCACTGCCACCTAAGACTATTTTTCATTTTCCGTCTCCTTCTCACCTTTCTCTTTACTTTTAATTATTTCACTCACGATATACCTCGGGCGGTTTTTAATCTCCTCATAAATCTTTGAAAGATAGTAGCCGATTATTCCAAGGCTGAACATTATTATACTACTTGTAATAAGCTGAAGTAATATTACAGTAGTGAAACCTTCCTCTGAAGCTCCCGACAGCTTATTATAAATCGTATTGATTCCTAAAATCATAGCAATAATAAACAGAATTAGTCCAAAGAAGGTTACAAGCTGCATTGGCAGACTTGAAAATGAAGTAATAGAACTGAACGCATATTTAATCAGCCCTCTTACAGACCATTTTGTTTCACCGATTTTTCTTTCAGGAACCTCAAAATATACCTTTTCAGTTCTAAACCCGACCCAGCTTGACATTGCCCTGAAAAAAGTCAGCCTTTCAGGCATTTCATTTAAAGCATCAACCACACGCCTGTCCATAAGCTTAAAATCCGATGCGCCCTTCATCTCAATTCCCGAGCCACTTCTGAGCACTGAATAAAACAGCTTAGCGAATAAGCGATACAGTGCGTTTTCCTTCCCCCTGTCAGACTTTCTTGCTTCAACTACATCAACGTCATTATTTTCCCATATTCTATACATTTTAACAATAATCTCTGGCGGATGCTGAAGGTCACAGTCCATAACAACACAACAGTCACCCGACGCATATTTAAGCCCGGCAAAAATTGCGCTTTCTTTTCCGAAATTTCGGCTGAAATTAACGGCAACAATGTTTTTGTCACGTTTTGAAAGCTCACACAGCTTGTCCCATGTTTTATCCTTTGAGCCGTCGTTTACAAAAATAAGTTCAAAATCAATTCCGTTTTCACGAAGAACCGAAGATGTCACTTCAGCGGTATTGAAAATATTGCCCTCCTCGTTATATGCGGGAATAATTACAGATAACACTTTTCCATCTCCTCACAAAATAAAAGCCCCCGCTTAGCACACAAGGGCATAAAACCACTTATATAAGATTTCGCCTTTTCTTAATTGCAATCGCAGAAATAACCATTAATGCGCCCCCAATTAAAAACGCTAGCTTTAAAAAAAGCCTGTCCTCTTTAGCTAAATACAACGTGCCGTCACCCGTCAAATAATATACAAAAGGCGATGCCCCTGAAAGTAGCAGTACAATAAAGCCAATCGCTATCCTTTTAAGAAAGAAGAGCAATGACAGCCCCGAAACAAATGTCACAGCAATATGAAGTGCGAATAAATCAAAAGAGCCCGCATATCTGCTTTCGCTAAGAAGTGAATTATTAATATCAAGCCTCTTAAAAAAATAATATGCCGAACAACCGAAAAAGACGGCACCGATTAAAAACAATGCCGTCACACATACCTTAACAAAACTAGTTTTCTTGTCTGTCGAAAATGACCTGGCACTTTTTCGTTCAAGCGCAGAAAGCTCACTGCTAAGCTTTCTGAACCGGTCATCGTCCTTTCGCATAATTACACTCCCATTTTCACTCTTATGAAAAATTATACATATAAATTCCTATATTGTCAATGATATTTTAGCTGTATTGCTGTTTCGCCACTAATTTTTAAGCGCCTTATTCATAAATTTTTCTGTTGAAATGCCATATGGGCGATTATATCTGTTAAGGTCAAACAAACACTCAGGGTCGCTTGTGATATAGTTTGGCTTCTCATTGCAATTCAAAAGCGCTTTGAAGCCAATCGATTTAAGAATATCAACAGCTTCACCGCTTGAAAATCCGTACGGGAAGGCATATACTTGAGTTTTAATTTTGCAATTTTCAAGCAAGGCATTATTAACCTTTATCGTATCCGCAATAAACACATTCTTATAATCAGCAAGGCTTTCCTCCTGAAGTCTAAGTGCCCCCCTCCTGCCTGTAAGTGAGTGCATATTATAGCTATGGTTAATTATTTCCGCATTTCCACTTTTATTCAGCTCACAAATATCATCCCACGACATATAGGCGTATGCAGGATTTTTATCACCCGATTCCGAATACCCCTGTGTATACTGTCCCACTATTGAAAAAACAGCTTTCATATCGTATCTTTTTAGAAGCGGAAGAACGTACAAATAATTGTTATAGCTTCCGTCATCGAAGGTTATTATAACCGGCTTGTCTGGAAGGGGCACTCCGTCATATACATAGCTTATCAGGTCACTGACAAATATGGTGGTGTATCCGTTTTCAGCAAGATAAATAAGGTCTTCTTCTAGTGTAACGGGAGTAATAACATAATCGCCTGTCTTTGTCTCATCCTTAACTACACTGTGATACATAATGATGGGAACAAAAATTCCGTCATTAGCTTTAAGTGATACTAGTACCGATTTTGATGCCCTGACAGATAATATTATGGCAATAAGTATTCCAACAATTACGGCAGAAAAAATTGCCGATTTTTTTAACCTAAAGCAACCAAACATTATAGCCTCCCCCCTCTTATGAATACTATGCAAAAATGAACAAAATTATTAACTGTGATAATTGCTTAACCTCAAAATTATTAAATGTGGAAACTTTGACAATAATAAAAACTGTTGCATAATCTATGATAATATTCAGTTACTAATGTGTAAGGATTAATTTCTGTTTTTAATAAATTTTACATTTTAATGATTTGTTTATTATTTCATTAGATATCACAAAAAGTAACCGGGAATAGCAACATTTTTAATAATTAATGATGAAAACTATTGCTATTATTTCGAAAAAGTGATATAATGAGAAAAAATTATAGCATATAAGGGGGGGCTAAATATGAATTCTATTAAAAACAAACTTACCTTATCTGTTTCAGCAATTATACTCGGTGTGGTGATTATTCTGACTATCGTTACCATGTCCTCTATAGCTCTGCTTAATCAGAAATCATTTGAAGTATTCATTCAGCCACTGGCAGACCAGTGTGCAAACACCGTATCTACATACATTAACAATAAGGTGTCTGAAGCTGAAACTACAGTTCAATCTGACACAATTATCAACGCTCAGACTGATGTTGATATTATTTCGTATTTTTATAATGCCGAAGTGGCGATGACAAGTCAGGATTACGCATACTTCAAGTCAAATCAAAATCTGGTGGTATCAAACAGCAAACGTGCAGGGGATTATTCTTCACTGGAGATTTTTTCTGAAGCACTTAATAAAAAAGCCTCTGCTGTGTCTGCCCCCATCACTGACGAAAACGGAAATGTTTATTTTGTAATTGCATCACCGCTTATTGATTCAAAGAGCGAAGTTCTTGGCGTTCTTCTTATGTCATATGATTATGAGGAGATAAACAACATAGTCAACAATATTGAAATCGGCGATGAAGGACGAGCATATTTAATTGACAGCACTGGTGCGTATATTACCAACCAAGATATTGAAGTCATAAAACAGCAAAGCAACCCTATTGAGCTTTCAAAAGCTGACAAGAAGCTTAAAAGCACAGCCACACTTCACGAAACTGTTATTGAGCAGAAGTCTGGAATAAGTAATTTTGAAAAAGACGGCGTTGATTATATCTCAGGGTTCAGCGCAGTGAGCGAAATGAACGCATTCTTAATTATTAGTGCTCCTAAGGACAGCTTTTTCAACACAAATCTTCTGATTCTTTTCTGTGCAGGATTAGGGCTGATAATTATAGCCGGCTCATTCTTCTTTGTTCAGAATCTTGCGAAGAAAATTTCAAAACCGATAGTCAATACGGCGGAGCGTCTTCGCTCACTTTCTGAAGGTAATTTGACAGACCCAGTTAGCGTAGTGAATTCAAAGGATGAACTTAACTTGCTTTCCACTTCTCTTGAGGACACTGTCAAATCCCTTAAGAATTATGTCAATATCATAACAAACTCCCTCGTTAAAATCTCAAATGGTGATCTAACCGACAGAGTTCATGGTTCATTTAAAGGCGATTTTATTAAAATCAAGAGTACCTTTAATGCAATTATTGAATCTTTAATTGATACCTTCGCAAATATTAATACGGCAGCGGAACAGGTTAATAGCGGTGCCGGTCAGGTTTCAGACGGCTCACAAGCCCTTTCACAAGGTGCAACCGAGCAGGCGGGCGCTATTGAACAGCTTTCATCAAACATTGCTGATATTTCAGAGCTTATTAAGACCAACGCAAAATCCGCAAAAAGTGCGACAGGGCTGGTTTCTGAAAGCGTCAAGAGCATTGATTCATGCAACCACGATATGAACGAAATGCTTTCAGCCATGGACGAAATAAACTTATCTTCCTCAGAAATATCAAAAATTATCAGGGTAATTGACGATATTGCGTTCCAAACAAACATACTTGCACTAAACGCAGCAGTCGAGGCGGCTAGAGCTGGGACAGCGGGAAAAGGCTTTGCCGTTGTTGCTGATGAGGTCAGGAACCTCGCCGCTAAAAGTGCTGAGGCAGCAAAGCAAACTAATTCCCTTATTGGCAAGTCTATTCAATCAGTTAAGAACGGCTCAGTAATCGCAAAGACAACCGCAAACGCACTTATGGAGGTTGTGGAGCAGATTGAACAGGTCGACTCGATCGTAAAATCAATCAGTCAGTCCTCAGAGGTTCAGGCGTCTTCTATCATTGAGATTAATTCCGGCGTTGATCAGATTTCCGGTGTTGTTCAGACAAATACAGCGACAGCCGAAGAAAGCGCAGCGGCTAGTGAAGAACTTTCAAGCCAGTCACAGCTTCTCAAGAGTATGATTATGAAATTCCGACTCGGCGATAAAGTCAAGCTGTTTGGAAGTAGCAGTTTCGGATCTTCCTTAGGTGTTTCTTCCGGAAGTGCATACAACTTCGGCGCAACAAAATCAGAGTTCTCATTTAATGATGAGCCTGCTACAGAATTCAAGTTCGGCGGTAACATGGACGACGAACCGATATCAGAATTCAAGTTCGGCGGTAACATGGACGATGAGCCGAAATCAGAATTCAAGTTCGGTGGCAACTTCGACGATGAGCCGAAATCAGAATTCAAGTTCGGTGGTAACATGGACGATGAACCAAAATCAGAATTTAAGTTTGGCGGCAACTTCGACGACGAGCCTAAGTCAGAATTCAAGTTTGGCGGAGGTTTTGAAGACGACAACGATAAATACTAAATTCAAACTGCGGAGAAATCCGCAGTTTTTCTTTTCGTATGTAAATAACTTTGTCATAATAATGTAAATTTATGGCGGATAGCTCTTGAAGATAAAAACTAAATATGATATACTCAGTATATAATATTATTTTGCCGAAACGGCAGAACGGAGTAATATATGAGACGGTTAATTTCACTCTGCCTGACATTTATTTCTCTGACATTATTGGCTTCCTGCTCCAAAATCAATACAATACATACAAACTTATCGTCTGATTCATCTCAAACAGACTCTGCGTCTTCTACAGCAGTATCTGAAGTGACTCATGATATTCCGATAATACCGATTGAAAACAATAACGCTGAACTTTCCTCCGACAAGTTAATACGCATTGCATTTGGCGGTGACACCTTCATGGATATGGTTTTTGCCGAATATTCCGACCTTTATGGTGTTGACTATCCTTGGAGTGATATTGCACCGGTTTTCAACAACTCAGATATCGGCTTTGTTAATCTTGAAACCAGCGTTAGCCGAAACGGTGAATCGTTAAAGCGTGAAGGCTATGGATTTCGGACAAGCCCGGATAAGCTTGAGGGATATAAAAATGCGGGTATTTCAATTGTTTCGGGCGCAAACAATCACATTCAGGACTATGGCGCCATATCGCTGACCGATACCATGAAGCATCTTGATACATATAAAATTTCATACACGGGAATCGGTAACAACCTTGGCGAAGCACGACGTCCCGTCTTTTTTGAAAGCGAGGGTATCCGTGTCGGTTTTCTTGCTTATACTGAAATTATTCCTTTTCAGAGCTGGACGGCTACCGATAATACAGCCGGCTTTTGTGGAATTACAAACGAAACGCTTCCTTTATATCTTGAAGATATAAAAAAATATGACGCACAGTGTGATATTCTTATAGTGTCTGTTCATTGGGGTATTGAGCATACACAGAAAATCACTAACTATCAGCAGGAGCTTGCGCATAAATTCATCGACAGCGGTGCCGACATGATATTGGGGCATCACCCACATGTTCTTCAGCCGATTGAATTTTATAAGGAAAAACCAATATTTTATAGCCTTGGTAATTTGCTGTTTTTAAAGCAGGACGATTTTGCGGGAAGAACAGCGGTTTTCAGAGCGGAATTCAACAAAGACGGCTTTGTATCAGCGAAAATGTTCCCCGTATATATCAAAGCTTGCAAGGCAAATATGCTTTCTGAGGACTCACTTTTATACAATAACATTTTAGCAAACATGTCTGAAATTTCTGCTCAATTCGGTACGGGAATTTCAAAATACGGTGAAATTACACCCTTCCCATGTGATAATCCGCCTGTATATATTAAAGAGCCTGACGATAGCTCCGACAATTCAGGCGATAACCAAAACAGCTTCCCAGATATCGAATACAACAACCTCCCCGAAACAGTCGACCTCTATGAGTAAAATATTATCAACATATTCAGACAAATATATTTAAAACTCTTGCTTTTTCCTAAAAAAAATGGCACAATATTATAATACGGTACTAATTAATAATCAGAAATTATTTCACCACAGAAAGGATATTTAATTTATGGCGCACCAGTTTGTTCTTATCATTGACTTTGGGGGACAGTATAATCAGCTTATCGCCAGAAGAGTACGTGAATGTGGCGTTTACTGTGAAGTCAGACCCTATAACAAGCTAACCATAAACGACATAAAAGCTTTGAAGCCTGTCGGTATTGTTTTCACCGGGGGGCCAAACAGCGTTTATCTTGAAACCTCTCCGCATATTGATAAAGAAGTTTTCGAGCTTGGGATTCCGATACTTGGCATATGCTACGGCGCACAGCTCATGGCTTATACCCTTGACGGAAAGGTTGAGGGCGCATCTTCTCCCGAATACGGGAAAACCGAAACCTATTATGACACAAGCTCTGTTCTTTTTAACGGGCTTAATGAAAAAGATATCTCCTGGATGAGCCACGGTGATTATATTTCAAAGTTGCCTGAAGGGTTTTGTGCGGTTGCGCACAGTGAAAGCTGTCCTTATGGTGCTTTTGAAAACGCCGAGAAGAAGCAGTACGGTCTTCAGTTTCACCCGGAGGTTAATCATACAAACAACGGTCTGAAAATGCTTCACAACTTCTTATATAAAGCCTGCGGATGTATCGGCGACTGGACTATGGGCAACTATGCCGAAACCGCTGTTGCTCAAATCCGTGAGAAGGTTGGCGACGGAAAGGTTCTGCTTGCCCTTTCGGGGGGAGTGGACAGTTCTGTTGTTGCTGCGCTCATTTCAAAAGCAGTCGGCGACCAGCTCACGTGTATTTTCGTTGACCACGGCTTTATGAGGAAGAACGAGGGTGACGAGGTTGTCGAGGCCTTTAAGGACTGGGATATAAACCTAATTCGTGTCAATGCTAAGGAGCGATTTATGGCACGTCTGTCGGGTGTATCCGACCCCGAAACCAAGAGAAAGATTATTGGTGAAGAATTCATCAGGGTTTTTGAGGCTGAAGCAAAAAAAATCGGCAAGGTTGATTTCCTTGCTCAAGGAACAATCTATCCTGATATTATAGAATCGGGTGCAGGAGACGCCGCTGTGATTAAGTCACATCACAACGTTGGCGGACTTCCCGACTATGTTGATTTTAAAGAAATTATTGAGCCTTTAAGGCTTCTGTTCAAAGACGAAACAAGAAAGCTTGGCATTGAGCTTGGGCTTTCTGATAAGCTTGTCTGGCGTCAGCCATTTCCGGGGCCTGGGCTAGCTATAAGAATAATCGGTGAAATTACCGACGAAAAGCTTCTTATTTTACAGGATGCCGACTACATTTTCCGTGAAGAAATCGCAAAGGCTAATATGGACCGTGATATTCACCAGTATTTTGCGGTGCTTACTTCAATGCGCTCGGTAGGAGTTATGGGCGACGGCCGCACTTATGACTTTACGCTGGCTTTAAGAGGCGTCACAACAACCGATTTTATGACCGCTGACTTTGCCCGTATCCCGTATGACATTCTAGAAAAAATATCAAGCCGTATAATTAACGAGGTTAAATCCATTAATAGAATTGTTTATGATATAACAACAAAGCCTCCGGCTACTATTGAGTGGGAATAATAACAACAATCCCGAAAACTCAGCAATTACGTGAGTTTTCGGGATTTCTTTTGTCTTTTGATAACAAATTGATAACGTGAAGCTAATGGTAATTATTCTATGTCCTCAGTGGTTTTATGGTGTTCACGCCATTCCTTTGACGGCTTAAATTTACCACAATCGTCCGCTGTCTGCGGCCAATTAAGCTTCCATTCCGTATATTCGGCCTTGCTGATAATTCCATCGGCAAGGTCTTTTTTGCGTTGCTGCCATTCCCTCATGAAATCATCAAGCAAATTTGACTTTATTCGAAAAGCATAATGTTTCTTCTCAGGATATTCCTCATCAGCAACTTCATGAACAGAGATACCATAATGCTCGTCCAGTTCAGCTGCTTAGAAGATGTAATATTTATCCCAACGCTTATTACAACTATCTGAAGCATAGAAAACAGGCTTATCAGGAAAGAAAAAATAAGGTTTATGAGAAAACCACTGAAATTTATCATGAGCATAAAGGTGTTCCCGGTTATCGTATGATAAAGACTTTACTTGAGAGGAAAAATATTTTTATCAGCAATTTGACTGTTCACAAGTATATGAACACTGATTTAGGGCTATTTTCAATTGTCAGAAGAAAAAAGCCCAGCTATAAAAAATGTGATGTAAACGAAGTTTTCCCGAATCTTTTACAGCAGAAATTTAATGTAGAAAAGCTAAATACCGCCTGGTGTACCGACTTTACATATCTGGCACTGACAGATGGCTCCATGCGGTATAACTGCACGATAATTGACTTGTTTGACAGGTCTGTAGTAGCCAGTGTTACAGGCAAAAATATCACTTCACAGCTTGCAGCTGAAACTCTTAGCATAGCCCTTAACAGACAGCCTAAGCTGTCTGTTAAGGGGGTTATCCTGCACAGCGACCAAGGCTCGCAATTTACTTCAAAAGAGTTTACAGAATTCTGCAAAGCAAACGGTATTACTCAAAGTATGAGCAGAGCTGGCTGCCCTTATGACAACGCCCCGATGGAACGCTGTTTTAACACACTCAAAAATGTGTTGATTTATTATCATCATTATCACTATGAAGAACAGCTCTATTTGGCAGTTTCAGACTTTGCTTTTATTTGGCATAACCATATCCGTCAGCATTCATTAAATAAAGGAAAAACACCTTTTCAAAAACTTTGCTCTGCTTAATTACTTTGGACTGTACTGTTACAATTTTGCTTGACTAGGACAATATGGTGAGATTAATGCGAGAGACACAATAACCACTATGCAAGACGTCTACACAACTTTACATTCCAATATGGTGAGATTAATGCGTTGACCCTCCGTCGCTGTACCTTATACCGCTATACTTTACATTCCAATATGGTGAGATTAATGCAAATACAGGAGGTATGGGATTATGAACTTGAACCAACTTTACATTCCAATATGGTGAGATTAATGCTACAATTGTCGTTTCTTCTGATGCTGTCAATATATCCTTTACATTCCAATATGGTGAGATTAATGCCTTGACGGCTTGCAACGTCCAACGGCTACATTATAGCTTTACATTCCAATATGGTGAGATTAATGCATCACCGATGTTTTTCAATTGCTTTTCGTTGCCTTTCTTTACATTCCAATATGGTGAGATTAATGCCAACTAATTCAACTATTACAGCCCGTTCTTTTAGCTTTACATTCCAATATGGTGAGATTAATGCTACAAAATCTTTTGCAAGCAGTAACTGAGTATCAGTCTTTACATTCCAATATGGTGAGATTAATGCGGAGTATCACAAGCTGGAAAACCGGTACTGTTCCAAACTTTACATTCCAATATGGTGAGATTAATGCATTGACGAAGATAAAATAGACTTAGAAAAACTTCCTTTACATTCCAATATGGTGAGATTAATGCTTCGTCTGTAATTGTCATTTATACACCCCCAAAAAGCTTTACATTCCAATATGGTGAGATTAATGCTACGTTTCAGGCTCTGGGTTATGCTCATCGAAAAACTTTACATTCCAATATGGTGAGATTAATGCCGATTAGCCATAAAAGAATGTATTTAATTAAGTTACTTTACATTCCAATATGGTGAGATTAATGCATTGTATTGCAGACAAGACCCTACAATACCGCACAGCTTTACATTCCAATATGGTGAGATTAATGCAAAAGCTTAACAGGCTTTTGTGTCGGGTGTATTTTCTTTACATTCCAATATGGTGAGATTAATGCAAGATTCAAGCCTGAAAGAACATCAACATATTTCTGCTTTACATTCCAATATGGTGAGATTAATGCTCTGTGCGGGTGTGTCTGTATAGGTTTCAAACCTATCTTTACATTCCAATATGGTGAGATTAATGCTCCCAACAGCTTGTTAACAATCAAGCCTGTGACACTTTACATTCCAATATGGTGAGATTAATGCCACAAGTTGGAGAGATAACAAGAACTCTAAAAATTACTTTACATTCCAATATGGTGAGATTAATGCAAAAGGCTTGCAGAACATTAGAGCTTATCTGCTCAACTTTACATTCCAATATGGTGAGATTAATGCAAAACATGAGCGATATTTTAAAACCCTGCCCGTTTTGCTTTACATTCCAATATGGTGAGATTAATGCGCAAAGCTTCACCGATGCATATCTCGACTATATTACTTTACATTCCAATATGGTGAGATTAATGCTTAGCTGTGCTGCCTGCGCTTGGGTCAATCCCGACTTTACATTCCAATATGGTGAGATTAATGCTTCAACCTAATGAAAGAATCACCCGCCAAAACATCTTTACATTCCAATATGGTGAGATTAATGCTCAACCTCAACACCCTTTGCAACAATAGCATTTTTTACTTTACATTCCAATATGGTGAGATTAATGCCAACAACCTTATCCGTTGACAGGCCAAGTTCCTTGCTTTACATTCCAATATGGTGAGATTAATGCGCAAAGCTTCACCGATGCATATCTCGACTATATTACTTTACATTCCAATATGGTGAGATTAATGCGCTGGTGCACTCATTCAGATGGGGGCTTTGAATATCTTTACATTCCAATATGGTGAGATTAATGCAAGAAGCCTGCGCTGTGATGGGGCGACCTATTTCGCTTTACATTCCAATATGGTGAGATTAATGCGCGCTGATGTAATCAAGAAATGGATTTCTGACCTTGCTTTACATTCCAATATGGTGAGATTAATGCTATAATCGCCACAACCAATATGTAATTTTCTAAAAACTTTACATTCCAATATGGTGAGATTAATGCACAAGCAGCACAGGCGGCGGAACTTCTCAATAAATACTTTACATTCCAATATGGTGAGATTAATGCGAGAGACACAATAACCACTATGCAAGACGTCTACACAACTTTACATTCCAATATGGTGAGATTAATGCTGTCCAGCTTCAGACCTTTTAGTTTGTTGTAAACAGCTTTACATTCCAATATGGTGAGATTAATGCTTGACGTTCAGACGTTGCGTACGACCGCCATCATAAGCTTTACATTCCAATATGGTGAGATTAATGCTTAACGCTCTCATTTGACGACTTGTTTGAGTAAACAACTTTACATTCCAATATGGTGAGATTAATGCCACAGCCGAGTGGCCGCAGGTTCCGGGAGTTCAGGCTTTACATTCCAATATGGTGAGATTAATGCAGGGCGGCGCGGTCATCGTCGTTGTCAATGTTGCCGCTTTACATTCCAATATGGTGAGATTAATGCCAGAGAATTGATGCCGCTGTTAATGCGGCAATCGCAGCTTTACATTCCAATATGGTGAGATTAATGCTTAAATGCCCTCTAACTTTCATAGTCAAATTATACCTTTACATTCCAATATGGTGAGATTAATGCTTAAGCCCTGATGAATTTCTCGTTAAACAAACAACACTTTACATTCCAATATGGTGAGATTAATGCCTGGTTGCAAGGTTGCCAAAAAAACATCAAAATCGCTTTACATTCCAATATGGTGAGATTAATGCGTTGATGAAGCCCTCATCATCAGCTCTCATTGATCTTTACATTCCAATATGGTGAGATTAATGCTGTCGAGCGTGAAATTCGTTTTGCGGACAAACTCACTTTACATTCCAATATGGTGAGATTAATGCTAGGCGAGCTTGTAAGCATTGACGAAGCAATAGCCTTTACATTCCAATATGGTGAGATTAATGCCAATTGTGGTCTATGTGGGATAGGAGAATAAAAAACTTTACATTCCAATATGGTGAGATTAATGCGATGAGGGTAGATTGATTGAATTGCCTTGTAAGGCTTTACATTCCAATATGGTGAGATTAATGCTGAGTATGCCACTATTAAGAAGTTATTTGAATTTTTCTTTACATTCCAATATGGTGAGATTAATGCATAATCACATCTGATGATTATATAAAACATCCAGACTTTACATTCCAATATGGTGAGATTAATGCCAAAATGATTGAGGACGCTCTAAAGGGTTACATATCTTTACATTCCAATATGGTGAGATTAATGCATTTATGAAAAATGCAATCATAGATGTGCTTATTGCTTTACATTCCAATATGGTGAGATTAATGCTAAATCCGTCTTGATATGTTCTGCAAGTCGTCCTCTCTTTACATTCCAATATGGTGAGATTAATGCGACGTTATCCCCGCCGCCTTAAACTTATCTAAAGCCTTTACATTCCAATATGGTGAGATTAATGCGAGAAACGTGCAGCAGGTATTCAGCTATAAGCCAACTTTACATTCCAATATGGTGAGATTAATGCGGAGTTCGAAGAAGCTAAGGACGAGTTTGAAATTACTTTACATTCCAATATGGTGAGATTAATGCCAAGGTCATCGTTGCACAGGATTTGATACATCCACCTTTACATTCCAATATGGTGAGATTAATGCCTATGAGCTGTACGGCGTGCCTATTTACACAGGTGACTTTACATTCCAATATGGTGAGATTAATGCGAGGAAATCATGGTAGCAATTGAACTCATTAAGTGCTTTACATTCCAATATGGTGAGATTAATGCTACAGACACACCCGCACAGCAGACGGCTTCACAGTACTTTACATTCCAATATGGTGAGATTAATGCCGTTGAAGCGGGTATAAAGAAAGAGGTATCAGTTGGTTGTCTTTACATTCCAATATGGTGAGATTAATGCTAGCGATACAATCCGTTGCGGACGCTAATGCTTTATCTTTACATTCCAATATGGTGAGATTAATGCTCAAGGTCATAAACAACACAACAGGCGAATTTATAACTTTACATTCCAATATGGTGAGATTAATGCCGACAAGCGGGACTATCAGGAGGATAATTATCCTGTCTTTACATTCCAATATGGTGAGATTAATGCTTGGGTGTCGATTGTTTACGCTTGTGGATTTTCTCACTTTACATTCCAATATGGTGAGATTAATGCATGGGCTTTGCTTTGAGTTCAGCGAGTTCTTTTTCACTTTACATTCCAATATGGTGAGATTAATGCGAAATAAGCCCTTGCAAAGCCCGGCAAAATATAACTTTACATTCCAATATGGTGAGATTAATGCGACTTTCGCTGTAGCTTTCCGGGTGCATGCTGTAACTTTACATTCCAATATGGTGAGATTAATGCGGATACCTTGCGCCGTCTTTTTCTCCTCGATACGCAACTTTACATTCCAATATGGTGAGATTAATGCTTGCTGCAAATGTAGGTGGGGCCCATACCATGTTGTCTTTACATTCCAATATGGTGAGATTAATGCGCTACAATCAAGTGGCTTTTAACGCTTATTATCAATGCTTTACATTCCAATATGGTGAGATTAATGCGGTGCGAGGCGTTTTTTAATAGCTGTGACAATTTTCTTTACATTCCAATATGGTGAGATTAATGCGCTCTCTCTAGAGCTTAATATTTAATACCTATAACGCTTTACATTCCAATATGGTGAGATTAATGCTGGCGGTGGTGGTGTCTGTTCGGGGGTTGGTGCTGTCTTTACATTCCAATATGGTGAGATTAATGCGACGCCGGCAAGCAGCTCCTGAAAATGATTCGCCGCTTTACATTCCAATATGGTGAGATTAATGCTTAATCTCACTGAGCACGACAGGTGTCTTTCTCGCATCTTTACATTCCAATATGGTGAGATTAATGCCTGCTTATTGTAAAAACAATAAAAGAGTTAAAAACCTTTACATTCCAATATGGTGAGATTAATGCCGGTAGACAAATAAGCCCTTTATTTATGCGGGTTTGCGAAAGCACTATTGTTGATGTCCTATTTCTTATATTATTATAAAATTTATTTTGCTGTTTTGCAAGCATAATTTACTGATAAATCCCCAAATATCGCTTATTGTCAATACCCCATCTTTTTTACAACATTGAAGGTCGACAAGTTATAAAAAGTTGCTGGTTTTGTCTTCTTGAAGACCTATGAGTTCTTTATCAAGCCACTTTTCCTGGCGTGTGGAAAATATAATTACTGAATCCATATTGTTACGAATATGTTTTTTCAGTTCGAGCTTCAAAGCAAATATCTGTGCTGGTGTCAGCTCACCTTCAAATACCGAGTTCTGAACATGGCACAGGTATTTTTTGCAAAGTTTAAACACACGGTTTAAAACACGACTTCCTTTTTGTTCAAGGCAGATATCATAAACTAATATGCAGTACATATTTCACCTCATTTCTGTTTTGCTACCACCAGATTTTAAAGCTGTCATAATTTTTTTCTCCCAGCAGATGCTTAATCAGCTTATAGCATTCAAGGCGCATTAGATATTCGTATGACACTTCTTTTTCAAGCTCCCTGTGCATTATTGTAGTTTTAAGACGCTTATCAAGCTGCGCCATTATTTCCTGTGATGCTTGCTTTTTCAAATGAAGAAAATTTAGCTCTTTTGTAAAGCTGTTTTCATCAATTTGGTTTTTGTTAAGCATAGAAAAAATAAGTCGATCACCGATAAGAGGTTTGTAGATTTCCGCTATATCAAGGCTCAGTGAAAATCGCCTTGTTCCCGGCTGGTGAAGATAGCTGATTGTCGGGTTAAGCTGGGTTTTATATATTTCACTAAGCACTCTTGTGTAAATCAGTGTGTTTACATATGAAATAAGCGTATTAATCATGTTGTCAGGCGGATTTTTCACTCGCTTGTCAAAGTCAATCGGGCGGTCTATGATAATATTCCAAGCCTTGTAATACACCTTATGAATATTACCCTCAAAGCCCATTAGTTGTTCAATGTCATTAGCTTTCATAAGCATTGCTCTAAGGCGTTCAATTTCATCCATAAAACCTTGAAGATCCTTGCCCCTACCATTATAGTAGCGCAGATTGCGGTAAATGTTATATGCTGCGCCGTCAACAAACTGACGTGCAATATAAAGCCTGTTGTGGCTGTTAGTATAAGCCTCAACCTGCTTTACAAGAAGCTGTCCCGCCAAAAGCGTTTCTTTTGGATAAAAACTGCCAGTATAAAAGCTGTAATAATTGAAAAAATGTACTATTATTCCATATTGTGATAGCAAATTTAGCAGGCTTGTGTTCAAAGATCCCTCAGACATAAAGTAAATATCCGAAATGCTTTCAATAGGCAAATCCTTTTTCACACCGTCTTCTGTGATAAACTGAACAGTGTTATCTTTTCGTCGTATCGTTCCATTATTATAAATATAAATGCATTGCTTCAACCCGTTCACCTCCAATATATAGTTACAAAAAGCATAAATCATAATAAGCACAGCTTTTGCAAAATTTCATTTTTATCGCCAATGGAGGAGTATCTGCAGTAATAATCTCTTTGATATCGCTGCATATTTCCGAAAAAACCGCTATGTCCTCACTTGTTAAAAAAATTTCATGAGTTTGCTTTAAAAGAGGGTAATCTAATTCTGCAGTAATGTCGATAACGCCCTTTGTATAGAGATAATACAAATAATATTTCATCTGCATTTCCGAGGCGCTTTCTATTTTTCTGCTTTTCTTGATTTCATGCAGCTTCCTGTCACTACTTATAAAATCAATGTTTATCACATTGTCAATATTAATGTGCTTGTCTTCTCGGCTATAAGCAAGGTCGTCAAGTGCACAGCCTATCGAAACATTTTCATTGTTTTGTTCCATAGTTATTTCGTTGCCGAAATACCACAGTTTCCTTTTACACACCGAATAGTAATAAACCATAATACCCGTAACATTCTCCACAAAACATCACCTCACTTTATAAAAAATCAACAACGTCATCAAGTATATCCATAAGCCCACCGCCGCTTAAGCTTCCCTTATCAAACTCATACTTATTTGCACAAATATAAATACCCATCTTTTCAAGCGCTCCATACTTTTTAAAATCATATTTTTTATTGTTCAAAATATATGCACCGAGAGTCATTGTTTTAGCGTTGATATATTCATTTGCTTCTCGTGAAGCCTTCCCTTTGCCATTTAAAGCGGTAACGACAAGCGCTTCAAAATCAACTTTTTTCTCGCATTCATCGTCATAAATAATTTTAGGTATAGCCCTTATAGCTTCAATACCTCTAAATGCTTTTTGTGCTTCTTCTTTTTTAAAATCCCAAGGATTAGTAACTTTTCTACTTTGAAGCTCCTGTTTTATGGTTTTAAAGTATTCAGTGCACTGAAGCTCTGTGGTATTATAAACCTTGTCAATGTAATCAGCCTTATCCTCCTCTGTGAAGATTTGCCCGTCAAATCTCCAAAGATTATCAAGCGAACGATTGTATATTTCATCCGTGTACACTTGTCCTATTCCATTTCCTGTCACATGAATATTAACATTAGGCTCAGAAGACGTATAGGTTCTTTTTCTGAAACATCTTCCAAATCGCTGTAAAAGACTATCAGCCGTTGACATTTCGGTAAACAGAACATCAAAATCGATATCAAGGCTTGCCTCAACAATTTGAGTTGAAATCCAGATTCCAACCTCGTCATCAGAATTTGAAAAGCGCATAATTTCAGCTTCAAGCATCGTTCTGTTCTCTTGAATAAAGTGGGAATGAAGGAGTTTTGCCCCACTGTTTTTAAGGTTTGAATATACCTCTATTGCTTTACTAACGGTATTGCATATTATCAGCACCTTTTTTGAGTCTGCAAGATCAATTATCTTTTCGAAATCAAAATCGCCGTCCCAAATTTTAATGCGGTGTCGGAGCATATCGGATAGAAACCTTTCCTGTCTGAAGTTAATTTTCTCCTGCTCAATAAAATGCTTTAAAATCGGTGGCATTGTTGCTGTTATAATTGCAAATTTACCACCACAGTCGGAAATCATCTTTAATCCTATTATAAGCTTTGCTACAATTTGCGGAGTATAAGCCTGTATTTCGTCAATAATAAGTTTTGAATATTTAAGCGTTGCAAGCAAAAGCTCACTACCATGATATTTGTAAACAAAAGTAAACAGTTGATCGACAGTGCAAATTGTAACAGGATAGGAAAGCATCTTTGAAGCGCTGTACTTTCTACTTATTTTGTCGTAGCTCAAATCTTCTTCTGTAAGCTTTTTAAATGAGTCGGAATGCAAAAGTGTGCATTTATCTAAATCAAAGCCGTATTCATTGTCATTTTTTCCGATAATTCTCTTGTAAATAGCGTTTATTGAAACCTTAAGTGGAAGAGTATAAAATACCTTGCTGTTTGCCACCCACATAAGTGCCGCCTCGGTTTTTCCAATGCCTGTTGACGCCGTAATAACTAAATTTTCATTTTGATTGTCTTTCATATACTGCTGTACATCACGCAGTGAATATCGGCTTGTTATTTTTTCATAAACAATGTCACTGATACCTTTGCCCTGAGAATCAAGCGGTGAAATTTCAATAGGAATATCCGAATGTGAGCTTGCGTGATAATCACATCGGTTGAGTATGCCCATTACGATACTGAATTGCTCCCAGCACAGATTTGATGTTGCTTTGAAAATCTTTGTCAGATACAAATTTTTTGCATATGCTATTTCGGGAAATCTTGTTCTTATATCCTTATTAAGAACCTCAATTATATCGGCTCCCTCAGAGGGCTCTCTGTTATGGTGAAAATAAATTGCATTGATTATTATTCTCAGATTGTCTATTCCAAGCTCTTTTTTTAGGCTTTCAAAATTAAGAAAGACAGGGCTTATATAGCCATGCGGAATATATGAGTTTTTACTGTCTGCATATAGCTTTTCTATTTCGTCGGTGTCATCTTTTGATATTTTTGGATCAAAAAACTCTTTTTTGAGCATTTTCTGAAAGCAGTATAAAGCTTTTCCGTAATCGTGATATTCAATTGCAATTTTTATCATAGCAATTTGTTCAGTCGTAAAATGATTTCCATAAAGACTTATCAGAATTTCAAAATCTTTAAGAAGCTTTTTATTATGTTCTCCGATTGTTTCGTAATATGGTGTTGATTTTGCAGCTAATGATAATAAATTTACCTTATCAGCCATATGTACACGCCTCCTAAAATAATTCGCACCCAAGGCAAACACCTTGGGTGCTTAAAAATCAAGCAAAACAAACAGGTAGATTCAAGCTTTTGTCATAAAAAATATCATCGGAAGTAATAATCGTATCAGCTGAGATATGCATTACAGTAACAACCTCTTCCCATTCACGAAAACTTCCGCTTTTGCTTTCACGATAGCCGAATTTCTTACCTAATGTATAAAGAGTGCCAATGCATGTGTCATTTACTTCCATTATGTTGGCAGGCACATACATATCATATGGAGATTTATATGCGTCATCGCATTCCTCCAGCAAAACCTCCGCAACTTCATCTATTCTAACTATATCCTCATATCTACCGAGGCTGAGAAAGCTGACTGGTTTTGTCAAACTATTGAGAATTATTTCAAAATCGTCATTGTTTTTTGGCCAGATATAAATTAATAATTCAACATCGGTGAGAACATGAACGCTTTTCGGAGAGCGGTGTATGGCAGTTTTTTTGCCGTTTTCCTCGTCAATGACTTTCCATCCTCTTGGAATTATCTCGCCGGTTGCCTTATCAATATCTTTATCAAGTTTACAAGGCGCAAATTGATACATAATCGCATAGTCGGAAGCATCACTGGCATTGCGCCCTTGAATACACAAATCCATATCATGATATTCGGTAAAGCCACAGGCGGCGTGAACCATACCTATAACTGTAGAATACGGTGGCAGCGGATAGCTTTCTTTCACAAGAAAGCTTGCGGGCTTACGATAATTTGGCATCTGCTGCCATAGTTTTATTCGTATTGCCTTACGCATAATACGCCTTCACTTCCTCTTTGATTTTTGAAAACATCTCACTAACAGTCATCTTTGAAATTTTCTCAACCTCTGATGGGTTACCGAATTTTCCTTTCAACGAGCCGATAAAAGTATTTGTCTTCGTATCCTCACAGGAATTTAAGGTATCAATGAGAAGCCAAATGTTAAGATTGTCCTTGTTAAGTTCAAGTCTGCCCTCAAAATACGGATTTTTTCTCCCATATACTCCGCCAACAGCAAATATCGGGCTTAAATTTTCACGTCTGCCTTTAATATCTCTCCAAAGGAACTGTAGAGTTTCCAGGAAGCTTACAACCCTATCAGCCTTTTGACTACTCGAAAGCTCAATTCCGTCGTTTTCATCAATGCCTATTCTGTCAAGGTCTATTGTCACTGTATAAGCATATAAAGAAGTGTGAATTTCGCTTTGTGCGATGGCATTATCAAGGTTATCCCCACGCTTTGAAAGTCCCATATTGGTAAGGAAATCAAGCTCTGAATTATATGGATAAAGGGAAATAGCATTGCTTAAGCGGACAACAGCCGAACGGATTTTTTGACCGCCTTTAGCAGAGCTATCGCCTTTTGATGTTGTTTTCATATAACCGAAAAGGTCAATTTCTGGATAATCAGATATTGTCGACGATCCCGCAAACTGAACCACGCCATTATTTTCAACAGGAGTATTATCCCAGCCTAGTTGTTGAATCATATTATAGCGAAGTGCCTGTCTTGATATGTAGGTATAGGTTTCACCGTTTCCCCTTGTAATTTTTTTTAACTGTGAAATATTTCCGAAGCCTTCTCCATAATTTGCACTTGAAGCT
Source organism: Bacillota bacterium (assembly GCA_023439835.1). Taxonomy (GTDB): domain Bacteria; phylum Bacillota; class Clostridia; order Oscillospirales; family Ruminococcaceae; genus SZUA-444. Next base: position 274,794 of record JAEXUW010000005.1, read on the forward strand.
TCAAAAATCATTGAAATAGTAAGCCCATTTTTCTTGTTATCCATTGTTTCTTTCCTCCTCGTTTTCAACCCCTGTTTTTTCATACTTCTGATACTTTAATCCTAAAACATAACCTTGACCTATTGCTTTAAACATTTCATTAGATTCAAAGCATTTCATGAAAACTGATGGAATCGGCAATCCGCAGCCGGAATATATTCTGATAACAGAATCCAAAAACATTTCTCGATTGTTCACAGAAACTGCATTATTGAGTTTGTAAACATATCCTCTAAGGCTGTTGTCTACATCCTTCTCCTTTACATTACCTGCTATCTTGTAACGCATTTCTTTGCCACACATGTTTGCAGTATTTGCATTTTTCATTAGGTTCTCCACATTTTCTCCTCCTCTAAAAATTAAATGAATTTTTAAAATGCTTATTAAATAGTTGGTGTTCATATTTTTGTCAAGAGATATATGCAAAAGTCTGTGAATAAGCCTATATTGACTTCGGTGAGATAGTATATTCCCAAAAACTTCGTTGAATACATTTATATACTCATTCTCAACTTTGACATAAACTTTTTCGATGCTTTCAAGATGTTTAGAGCTGTCACCTAGCTTTTTCACCATATCTTTTCCAATGATACTCATGCTGAAATGATTAGCGCCCAAGCCTTTTGACACAACTTGAATATTGTTTATCTTGTTTTCAAGTGCCTCCGTTTTCTCCTTGATAAAGGCTTTATAGAGCATAACCTTGTCGTTCAACGAATCATCTGAAGCTTTACTTCTGAGAAGTTCCATACTGCCTAAAATTCCGTTGATACTTGAATTATCATTGATAAAAACCGCTTCCTGACCAAGATATGCAAAGCCAAGCGGTACAAATGTATATAAAAAAGCGCATTTTTCACAAATGTAAGCGTCAGGCAAACAATTCCAGTAGGAGGATTTTTTTCTGCCCATATCGTCAGTCGTATCAGCAACAAATGATATATCCGTGGGGTTTGAAGTCTGCTCCATACATTCAATACATCGTATATAGCTTTTCTTTTTAGACTTAGCTAATTTTTTAGTAATCTTAGCGTCAAGGGAAAGCTGTTCCTCTTCTTTTTTGCTTATTGTGTCTACAAGCTGTTGAAAATACTTTTCCTTATAAAAATCCGCAACACTTTGTGCCTTGATACCGTTATATGCCGTCATTACATTTGATGTAGAATTAACAACATAAAACAGCTTGAACTGAAATGAAATCAAATCTCTGAAAACAAGCTCAGATTTAATATCCTTATTCTTTTCAATCTGCATACAGATTTCTTTTAAAAGCTCCGCCTTCTCCTTAATGTCCTTACTGATTTTAAACTTGCCGCAAAGCTCAAGGCTTACTGCCTCATATTCTGGCTTTTCATTCACATATATTACGCCATTCTGAAAGCTCTTTTTAGCAAAAAGGCTTACTGCAGAATCATATAGTGGCTTTAGCTTCTTAGCTTTTTCATCATCGGTGAAAGTATCATTTGCTAAAATGCTTTCAACTGCAAAAATGCTGTCTATAACCATGCACACCTTTGATCTATGCCCAAGAAGCTCTGAGGTAGTATCTATAAACATCTGAGGAATGTTGTTATTTAAAAGGTAATTACTCGAAATATAAAGGCTTTGTCCGTCAATTTCATAGTCGATGCCGTCAATGGCATTGTTGCTATTTAGAAAATCTATTAAACCTACTAAGCCTGCATTACAAAGGAAAGAGCTTCCGAGCCTAAAAACAACTTTATTTTTCATTTAAAACCTCACCCCTCATATCAAATCAAACATTCCAAAGCATTCTGCTCTGCGGCTTCCCATTCCGTAGTGATACAGTGCGTTAATTACATTTTTAGGAGCGGAAAGTTCAAAAGATCCAATTGAGCAGGAAAATTTAATTCCCATGGAACAGACAACCGTTTTTCTTGGTGCAACAGGTTTTATAAAAAATTCATTTTCGCTAAGCTTCAGTCCACAGAGTACTTCAAGCTGATATTTAACAATCTGAACCAGCTCTTTTTGAAAATCTTCGTCATGATATGTGAGATATTTGTCATAGTTGTTTGTGTTGTGCTTTCGCACAACCAGTGGTGACAGAAACTTAATATTTACCTTTTCTTTTTCAACCTCCGCTGAATTGTTGATTAATACTCTCCGAACAGTCATAGCATTACCGTTTGGCATCGCAAAAGCAATACTTTTTTGTTTTAAAAATGCATTATACATTTGTATACCCAACGCAAAATCGCCAGTAGATAAGTTAAGCTCAGTGCGCTCGTCGGCGAGAATGACCTTATCTTTTTCAAAAAGAGGACTGTTGAGTTTTACCGCAAATGTAAACGGTTTGATCGAATTTGAGTTGACATACATTTTTTTATACAGCTGTTCATCATAAGTCATAAGGCTTTTTTTGATAAAACTAACAAGGGTTCGACGATATTCAGCCGTCAACTCAGGTTTTGCCAGATATGCTTCAATTTTAATATGCATCACTTTTCTCCCTTCACCACTAGTATAATTATATCATATATTTGTATGCTACTTCCAATTTATACGTATAAAATTAATCGATAACATATTCTGAACTGCTGATTATTATTGTGACGCGTTCCTCGTCCAACTTCCGGTTATTACTAAGACGCTCAGTTCTTCTAACTGCTGATTATTGCTAAGACGTTCATTTTAGCTTACACCTTCTTGGTAATAAATTAATTTTAATCGCTATGTAAGCATATATTTTCCTTTTTGTAAATATTATTATAACTCCAAATGCCATACAATCAAGTATTTTAACAATGATTATTTAATAGTTTTAATCGCAGCATCTATCACATTAGCGTCGACAGTAACACCATAATATCCAGGGTCTATTACAACGCCAAATTTTATAAGTGCATTTCCTTCATTTGTTTTCTTAGTTGTTTCAAGAAAGGATATAAAAGTTCCCTCAATAATTAAAAAGCCTAGCCTACCTGCATTTTCATAAAATTCTTTTATTCGTTCAGTCGAGGTAAAGACGGGTAGATAACCAGTCTTATCCGTTGCAGGCAAAGCAAACAGTCTGCTGTTTCCGTCTTTGTGGTCTCCAAAGGGCGTCGAATAAAAAACAGTAGCTTTACCAAAGCGTCGAAGGAACGATGTATCATCAAGCACCCCGTTTTCATGCTTATCAAGCAAAGAAATTGCATCAGCATTATCCGTAGTACTTTTATCTGTTCCTTTATTCATAGATTGTATTTGAACCTTACCATCTTTTTGCATTGACATTTCAGAACTTTCTGCGTTATTTTTTCTTTTTCTAAACAACCCCATATTTCTACTCCTCTAAAATCAATTATTTACATTCGCCTTCAACTTCCAATTATTGCTATAACCCGCACTACCTCTTAACCCAAAATATATATAAATTATACCACCTAAAATTACCACTGTCAATAAATACAAATTAGTAAATTATTTTGTCAACTTATGCGGTGGAGAAAGAATTTTTGTAAAAAAGCAAGGAATTTTGCAAAAACATCTTGACTTTTGCTTCCATGCGAATTATTATTAAACTATTCCATATTTTATCATATTTTATTTTCCCGTCGATTTTTCGGCGGGGCTTTTTTGTGCCAAATTGGCACAAGGCGGTTATCTCTTTATCCCGCCTTGACTTTTAACGCTGTCGCTGCCGAGCTTTGACAGAATATCCTTCACATCTATTTTCATGACTTCAAGCTCACCCTGTGACATTTCTTTCTTCACTGTTATTCTTTGCGGAAGCTCCATGAGCTTTGAAAGATTGTCAGCAATAGCGTCCGGAGGCTTAGAGTTATCAAGAATACTGCCTTCCCACAACGGACCGATTAGCCCCTTGTGGTTGATGTTATTCTTGCATTTGATTGATGAACCTCCCGCAGTCTGAAACTGCTCAAGGTTTTTGTTGTAATCATGGACGGTGAAATTTGCTTATTCAGTTTTTAGCTTAAGGTTTTCAGGCAAATTTTCTAACCAGGGCAGGAGAGTTTCAACGTGCTGTCCTGATTGGATTTTCTCAAAAAGCCAGACCAGATAATCATAAGGTTTAAGATTATTTTCTTTTGCAGTTTCAATTATGGAATACACAATTGCAGAGGAGCTTGCTCCGCCTGGTGTGTTGCAGAAAAGCCAGTTTTTTCTGCCGATAACAAACGGTTTTACGGAGCGTTCAGCACGATTATTTGTCAGCTCAAGCTTTGGATTTTTAAGAAAAGTCAGCAGCGTGGATTTCTGATTTACGGCATAACCAAGCGCCTTGCCGACAAGACTTTGGGGCAAGCTTTTTTCATATTCGGTTTCTGCCCATGAGAAAAACTCCGAAAGTAGCTTTTTACTTTGCTTTTCTCTGATTTCTGAGATGTCTGCAAGGCTTAGAGCCAGACATTCCAAAGGCTTTTTTAAATCAATATACTCAAGACTCAACAGCTTCTCAATGTACAGAAATCCTTGTCCGGCAGCAGTTGAAAAGTCAGTTTTGTCAGCCTGTGATTCAAGCGCTTCAAGAAATTTTCTCCGCACGTGCGCCCAGCACCCGACTCTTTTCACATTTTCAAGCTTGTTGTAGCCCGAATAGCCGTCACAATGGATATATCCAGAAAAATTCTCAAGAAATTTCTTTGCGTAATCACCGGAGCGTCCTTCTTTGTAATCATACAGAACAATCGGAATATCTGCGTACTTTCCTGTTCTGTAAAGCCACATGTATGATTTCGTAATGGCTAGACGGTTTGGCTCGCAAAGCACCTCCAAAGGCGTTTCATCTGCATGCAAAATGCTTTCTTTGAGAAGAATTTCATGCATTTTTTCATACAATGGCTTAAGAGGATTTGCTCCCGCAATCACCCAGTTCGCCATCGTCTGACGTGAAAGTTTCACGCCCATTCTTTTAAGCTCGTGCTCCTGACGGAAAAGAGGCATCGCACATGAAAATTTTTGGTTCATAATATATGCCATCATGCTTGGACTTACTATGCTTTTTTCAATTAGCGCAGGAACAGCTTCTGCTGTTTTGAAGCTTGCTTCAACTCCGTTTTTGTCGCATTCCTTGCATACATAAACAGCTTTTTTATGCTCGACAACCTTAACCTGTGCAGGGATAATTTTTAGTTCACGGCGTATTTCATACCTCATAAAAGTCATTTCAGAACCGCATTTTTCGCAGTTTTTTTCTTCATCTGAAATATCGTAAACGACTTCTTCAATGGGCAAATCGCCATATTTTTCATCAAAGCTGCGTTTCTTCTTGCGCTTATGAGAAGGCACAATAACCTCCTCAATTTTCGGTTCAGGAAGAAGAGGTGTGCGTTCTGATTCTGCTTCATTGAATAAATTTATCTGAACAGAGCCGTCGTCAAATTTCTCGGAGGACGCACCGAAGATTTTCTTTTTGCTGAGCTTTAATTGCTCAAGGTAATGCTGATTTATTTTTTCAAGCTTGTCAACTTTTTCTTTTAAATCCTTGTTGTTTTGAGATAAATTATCATTCTGAGTTGCGAGATAATTTGCTTGCTTTTTGAGAGCTGAAATCTGTGCTTTTGCCTCTTCTAATGTCAATTCCTTTGTCACAAAAATCACCCTCTTTTCTCTCGCTTTTCTTTATTAAATTATACCATAAAACCGTCTTAAAAACAAGAGAAAAGCCCGTAAATACGGGCTTCCCACATAAAAATTATTTCAACAATTTTAGTCATTTACACGGTTGAAGCTTTTTGTTTGATTGCCTCATATTTTCTGATTTCTTCAACCCTTAAGCCGTGCATAAGCCATGATAATTCTTCGTTGGTTATGCTGTAAACTCCATCCGAAATATGCCTTGGAAATCGAAATTTTTCCTTCTCCATACGCTTGTACAAAAGGCAAAATCCATTGCCATCCCAGTACAAAAGCTTTATTTTGTCACAGTGACGGTTGTGAAAAACAAACATTGCATCTGAGAACATATCAAGCTGAAATTTTTGCTCGACTATCGAGGAAAGTCCGTCTATGCTTTTTCTCATATCCACATTTGCTGATGAAATATATATCTTTCTAGGCGGTTTTAGAATCACATTACCTCACCGCCTGTCACATCAATTTCTGCAAAAATCACTTCTTCACCGTCGGACAGCTCATCCAGCCGTTCAAGCCAATATCTAAGACTGCTTCGTTTTATGCCTTTCTCGGCACTGAAAATACGCTGGCTTTGACCGCTGAATTTGAATTCGCTGATAATTTCTTCCCATTTATCCTGGACTGTCATTGCAACCACCTCCCTGCTTTAGCTTAGCATAACTTTTTGTGCTTGGGTAGGTGGGGATGGTTTGACGGTTACGTT
>JAEXUW010000001.1 GCA_023439835.1 Bacillota bacterium
TTCTTCATTGTAATCTGCTCCTTTTTAATAGTTGTCGTTTGTATATATGAAAAAGCCCGGTATTACCGAGCCTTTAGACAAAGAAAAAAGACAGCCGTTTGACTGTCTTTTTTGATATATTCAATTAGCCTGATTTATGAAAGGTGGGGATAGTATTTTTGATAGCCTTTAGAGAAGAAATAATCTTTATACTGTTGTTCTGTCCATGAACGACGTTCAATTAAGAAGGCATCACTTTCAGCAGTATATTTTCCCCCAGCTTCCCACCAATCTTCAGACGAAATTGCAATGCCATAGCTATTGTAACGGCTCTGATAGCTCGTATTAATTTTAACAATAACTGTAGAGTACTGAAGTGTATTGGGATTATAGTAAACTGCACAGTATGCATTTGTTTGACGGATTGTTTCGCCGCCGAAAATGTCAAGCATACTCTGCTCATGAGCATATGAATTCTTAAAGCCATTCATTAAGAAGTTAGCAATAGCTGTAGCTGACGTGTCAGCGCTTGAATAATATGGGTTATATACTATCTCAATAGCCGTCGGTCCGTGAGAAATAAGGTTGTTGTCAGCGTTGAACTTTGATAGTCTTTCGGCGTAGATCTGCCACGATGTATCAAGGCTTATTGCCGGCACACCGTTCGCCGCTCTGTATTCATTGAGAATTCTCAAGCACTCAGCTTGAATATCCGATTGAAAGCCCGCCTGACGAGCTGAAGCCGGAGCTGATGTTGTTACCGGGGCAGTGGTGGTTGTTACCGGAACAGTTGTTGTAACCGGCTTTGTTGTGGTTGTCGGAGCTGTGGTCGTAACAGGCTTTGTGGTTGTGACAGCTGTTGTTGTCACAGGTTTGGTAGCAGTAGTCGCTACGGTTGTTGCTTCTGTAACAGTCGTACCCTCTGCTGTTGTTTCTGATGCTTGAGTTTCAGTAAGAACGCTTGTTGTAACAGTTGTGGTAACAGGTGCAGTCGTTGTCACTTCCGGGGCGGTGGTTATAATTTCGGATGCTGTTGTGGTCGCCTCCTCGACTTCGATTACGTCAGATGAGCTGTCTGTATCATCACAAGCAGAAAAACATACCGCCGTAAATATTGCAAGTGTTAAGATTATTAGCTTTTTCATGGTGTCCTCCTCGTGTGTCTTATTATTCTCCTTATTATCATTATATCATAGCGTTACGCATTTGTCAAGAGTTTTTTCAAATTTTATTCTATATTAATCAACAAATTTTGTCAATCGTGTTATATATAACACGACACTTATTATTTCAATCAAAAAAGCACCGCCGGAGCAGTGCTTACAACTTTGATATGAAAACTGAATTCTGTTATATATCAGGCATCAGCTTTTTTGCAATATCAAGCAACGTATTATTTCTTCGGCTTCTATCTTGAGGAAGATTAATAAGATTTAGAAAATAATCCTCATTAATAGTAAGCTTTTTGCTGAAAAAACGTTTCTCGAAATCCCCGGTTTTTTCTCTAACTTCAAGCTGCATATTTTCAATTACACTTCCATCTATAACATTTCGCTCATGTAAAATTATGCAGTATTCTATATTAAGCCATTGTTTCGGTTTATTAATCAAGACTTCATAATCAGCTAGAGATGATGATTTGAACATTGCAGAGGAACAGTTCTCAAGTATTGCATTATACAGAGAAGTGCCTTTTTTCACAAGCTGACCAAACATAGATTTAGCAAGTGAAAGATGTCCAAGCACCCATGGTAAATTATTCAACGATGACCACGGGTAAAGCCAGCCTTCCATTTTAATGTATGTATCCAACATTTTTCTGGCGGCGTTCGGCCCAATGCTTATGTCAATCTCCCTTGACAGCAAATAAATAACCCTATCAAACTGTTCACGCATTAAGTAATAAATTGATTTCTCAAAATCTCCTGTAAGCTCCTTTCGGCTTTCAGATGTTACTACAAGCCGTTTACTTGCATATGGGCAATAATCATAAGCCTCCTTATTGTATTTTGCAAGATTATCGACGCTAGCCGGGTAATGCTTTCCATAAGGACGGTCTGTATTTTTAAGCTTTTTGTACAGCCCGATAATTTCAATAGGATTATCACACTGAGGACATATGGCAAACTGCACCGACTGACCTTTTAAATTCAAACCGTAATAAGGTTCAATTTGAAAGGTTTCCTTTTCGAAAATTTCTTTTTCAATTTTATATATCTTGTGCGGACCGGTGCGAAGCTTAAAATTATTCATAAGTCCTCCCAATTTATAAACGATAATGGCTCTTGACCTCTATCCACCAATCTCCGGGTATTTCAGGCAACGCTCCCTGTTCCTCGGCAAACTTGACACAATTGAGAATGTCAATCAATCCGATTGTGAATTCATGGTTCTTATTCTTCATATGAAACAAATAGTTTTCAAAACATTCTTCACAACTTATCTGCTCAACAGCTCCGGTTAGCAAAGCTTTATCAGGCATAGTTTCTACTTTTTCTGACATAATATTCTTCCTTTCTGATTTTACCCTGATTGTAATAATTATTCAACATTAATCGTGTTATATATAACACAATTTCACCTTCTGCTCATGGGTGGAGGCTTGGATGCTATGATTTTTTCTTTCTCTTTGTTCTGCGAGAAATTGATTAGTTCTTCGTTATAATCTTTTTTGTTCGGC
>JAEXUW010000002.1 GCA_023439835.1 Bacillota bacterium
ACATTAATCAGGTTCTGCATTTTATCAATAACCTGCTGAAAATTCTCCCCTTCAACTCTGACTTCACCTGCTCTGGAACGCATCTGCTCCGGCGATATTCTTATCTGTCCTGCCATTACAATCTCTCCTTTGTTAATTTATTGTTAAAAAGCTATGCTTTTAACATACATTCCGTTCACATCCTAATTTCTAGACCAAATACCACTATGTAACAGAGATATTATGTAAATAATAAATCTATTTTAACCTAATGTCAATATTTTTACTGGATAAAAATTCATATATGCCGAATTTTGTAATATCACATGAAAGCTATAAGAATATTTATGAACATTTCATAAAAAATACACATTACGCTTTCGTACTAACTTCACCTGCTTTTTAACGAATCTGCTCAGCGATTTATCGACGCCCGCACTGACAGGATTTAAACCCAAAAAGATACGTTTCTAAAATGCGCTCAAACACATTTTAGGAACGCATCTTAATTTGTCCTCTTTAATCCACTCGCCAGATAATCTCATCCAATTCAACCCTCCTGAAGAAACTTCCTCCATCTTTCACGCTTCGGATGATAATCTTCTCCACAAATTGTTTTAGGAAGGCACGGCGTTGGGTATCGGAAAGCCTATCCCAGTTCTTTTTAAAATTCAAAGCGATTTCTTGCGGCTTCACTGCCGTCGGCTCTTTTATTTCGCTCAACCGTTCTAATTCAGCATTTATGACCAGTTTGTCAGCCGCCACAAGTCGTTTCATTTCTCTATAATCTTCAAACTTGATTTCATTACGAACATAACGCTCCAGCGTTTCACGTTCTGAGTACCAGACCGCGTTATTTGCTTCAAACAGGTGTGGAAGCAGACGGTGAGCAACAGACTGTTTATGTTTTCGGAACCAGTGGCAGTTGGATGAACAGTGTTGATAATGTTGAATATTTTAATCCAAGTGGAACTTATGGGAACAATGTAAAACTTATATCCACCGAGGCGTAAACTGCAATTGGTACATATACCATCAGCTTCGAATCTCACGATAATTATTCCTCAAGTGAAACGGTTAGCCGTACCATTACGGTGCAACCATCACCCTTTGAGGAAATTGTAGCAAATGAAACTCACGTAAAAGCTTCTCATATCCTTACAACTCGTAATGCAGTAAACACAGTGCGGAATTTCTACGGTATGACAGCATTCAGCTGGTTATCTTCTATCATTCCGGGAGTGACTGAGGTTCGGGACTGGGTATTCCACATCCTTGAGATCCGTTCGGCGCTGAACCCGGTCATCGATCTGGTGGGCAGCTTCCATCCCGAAGCTATGCCCTTTAGTATGGTTGATTTTGAGTAGATTCCTCTGACTAACGGCAGACCGAAAGCGGATGTGATGACTCAGATTCACGAGTTGATTTTGAGCCTGTAGAAGCTGCCCATTCCGGAGGCTTCTATTTTTTTGCTTAAAAGGATAATAAACTATACAGTAAATCCAGCAGTATTCTCCACTTGATGTTTCCGCCTTTCAGAGCTATACTACCATGATAGAATTTTACGGTTTCATTTGGTACTATGAATCTAAACCTTGGAGAATATCGGCAGATATTCAGTTATTCGGGATTGGTTTTAGGATTTCAAACTTCAGGGGAAAGAAAAGACCGTATGAGCATGGCGAGTGGGCTTGAGGTGAGAGTGCCTTTTGCCGACCATAGAATTTTAGAGTACGTCTTTAATGTCCCGTGGGAAATTAAGTTTGAAAACGGCGTTGAAAAGGCACTTTTGAGAAATTCAATGTCTGATTACCTCCCCGAAAAAATACTAAACCGAAAGAAAAGTCCCTATCCCAAAACGCATAACCCCGAGTATGAAAAAATCGTTCGAAGGATGCTTGACGAGCGTATGAGCTCGAAAAAATCCATTCTCAACGAGCTTTTAAATATAAGGCAGTTTAACAGCTTTCTTGTGGCGGAAAATTCAACGTGGTTCGGTCAGCTTATGTCAAGGCCACAGCTTTTGGCGTGGCTAGTTCAGCTTGATTTTTGGTTTGAAAGCAATAGCGTCAGTTTTGTGCAGTAAGATTTTTGCATCCCCCGTCAGATTCAAGAGTGAAAATGACGGGGGGTGTTTTTAATTGTGGAAGAAAAGCGCGGTTGCTTTGCTTTCTTTACTTTTCTTGCTTGTGGAAGAAAAGTGCGGTTGCTTATTCTTTCTTTACTTTTCTGGCTTGTGGAAGAAAATTGAGGTCGCTTTGCTTTCTTTACTTTTCTGCTTGTGGAAGAAAAGCGAAATCTTTATGCTTTCTTTACTTTTCTTGCTTGTGCAAGAAAAGTAACAAAAGAAGCACCCTCTCGCCGAGGGCTTCTGACGGTTTAGGCGCACACGATGCTTGCTTTTAGCAAGAATTTCGGTGCTAACAGTGATTAATAAAGTCTTTTTGTGAGTTTTGATGCTTTGTTTTGGTGATATTGATACGCTGAGTGACGGCTGCGCCGGTTTTATAACGCTGATAAATGCGCCTCTTTCGCTTGGGTACTATTCCAACGGCTCGCCTATTTATAGGCTTGTACCTTGAAGTTGAAAGGTGACATTTGTTAGCTTTTATCACTGTCGCAAAAGATAAAACTAATTACTAATAACTATTTTCTGGCTACTAACAGCACTGTCTATGTGCCTTGAAGTTGGGATTTTAACCTACATAAAAAAAGATGCCGTAAATAATCTTGGCATCTTTCTTTATATTCACTTATCGATGATTATTACCGAGATATCATCATGCGAGCCACCTAAAATCGCCGCTTTGACAATCTCACCACAGGTTTTTTCGTCAATATCACCGCTGACAAGCGCCTCAAGAGAATCAATATCCGCATAGTCATGCACCCCGTCAGAGGTGAGAACAATTCTCTCAAGCGAGCAAAACTTCTCAAACTCAAAAATCTCAAGCTTGCTTAAATAATCGGGATTTCCTCCGCCCATGCAAGCGGTGATTTCACTCTTGTTGCAGACTTCAGCGGCGTCGAGATTGCCGGACATTCTTAAAAATTCATAGGTGGTATGGTCGGCGGTGAGCTGTTTTAAATAGCCACCGAAAACGCCGAAAACCCTTGTGTTTCCCACATGAAAAATAAACGTCTTTTCGCCGTTAGATATTATTCCCGAAAGCGTTGTCGCCATACCCTCAGTTTCGGGGGAAGCTTTTGAGAGCTTAATGAGCGAATTGTTTATTATGGAAAGCTCAGCCTTTATGCTGTCGGCACTAAGCGCAATGCCAAACGGATATTCAGTCAGCCTTTTTGCGACGAATTCAGACGCTAAAGCTCCAGCAGAAGCACCGCCCACACCGTCGGCAACCGCAATGATAAACGGCGGTGAGCCAAGCTCAATTTCAGCCTCACAGTCGTCAAGGACTGTCCTGCCGATAACCAGCCTATCCTCACTAAGCGTCTTGTTCAGCCCTGTCTGTGTTTTTGAAAGAACCCTCACATGCCACCTCTTTCCTCACAAAACAGCCTGTACGGCATGTTTTCTGCGTCAATGTCAAGAATTGAAACGCTGTCATTCTCAAAAATTTTGTTGTCAAACATATATCGTGAAAGCGGATTAATCAGCATGCTTTCGACGATATTTCCTATACCGCGTGCGCCGTTAGCGATATTCCCGAGAGATTTATCATAAAGAACAGCCCTGACCTTTTCTGAAATTGTCAGCGAAATTTTTTTGTCAAGCGCAAGCTTTTTTATGATTTTTTCAAGCTGTGCCTCTAAAATAAGCTTTGTGACCTCAGGTCTAATAAAATCAAATACAACAATATTTTCGCCGATACGGTTTAGAATTTCAGGGCGCCCCAGCTCAAGCTTGAAATAATCCTCAATAGTACCACGAACCCTTTTTTGTATGTCGGTATAGCTCATCTGAGGCGTGACATTCGGGATTCTTTGCCCGTCGCCGCTTTTGACAAATATGCCGAGATTACTTGTGAAAATAATGATGGACTCTGAAAAATACACAGTGTTGCCCTGTCCGTCTGTCATTCTCCCGTCCTCTAAAATCTGAAGAAACTTATCCATTACCGAGGGGTGTGCCTTTTCGATTTCGTCAAAAAGAAGAATTGAAAAAGGGTTGTTTTTAACGGCGTTTGTGAGCTGTCCGCCTGCTTCATATCCAACATATCCGGGGGGTGCTCCTAAAAGCTTCTGGTCGCTGTGACTCTGTGAATATTCGCTCATATCAAAGCGAATGCAGCAGCTTTCATCACCGAAGAGCTTTTGAGCAAGCGTCTTTGCGGTTTCTGTTTTTCCCGTTCCGGTCGGTCCGGCGAAAAACAGCACGCCCTTGGGCTTTGTTCCCGACGAATGCGAAAGCCCCGAAAGTCCCGTTACCGTCCTTTTTATAATATCAAGCGTCTTTGTGAGTGCAAAGTCCTGTCCCTTTACACGCTTTTGAAAATCGCTGTGTGCGTTTTTAAGCTCGTCAAAATCAAGCCTCTTCCAAGGATTTTCCTTAATGCCGTATTTGTAAAGGTCAATAACATCACACATGTTTCGAATGCTTGTGCACTCGTTTTTGCAAAGCCTTCTCAATCCGTTGATTTCAGTGAAGGAGAAACCCTCGGTCAGTGCGCAAAAACGCTCCTTAATCTTTTTGAGTTCATCCTGCCTGATTGAAAAATACTCCATATCCTCGCAAAACACGTCGGCGCTGAAAAAGCTTTTGAAATTATCGCCTGAAAGAAGCTTTTCCCGCTCCTCCCTCGACGGCGGTGTAATGGTAATCACCTTTACATTAGGATTTTCGTGATAAAGCCAAGCGGGGAGGTCGTTGATTTTATTCACAGTCAGAATGAGGAGGTTTTTGAGAATACCCTCAGTCGTTTTAACGTCCTGTGCATCAAAAACCGCTTTGAGAAGCACAGTAAAGCTGTCAACAGACTCTTGACTCAAATTCTCGGGTGAAGTTATATATCTCGAAGCAAGGCTCATAACAACTGCACATGGCGTTTTGTTCTGTGAAAGTGCTTTTTGCACCATAAACGGGGCGAAGCCATGCTTTCCCGAAAAATCCGCCTTGATTTCACGTCCGTTTGCCCTTTCGTCAATAAGCTCTGAAAATATCTCGATATAGCCTTCCTCACAGCGATTAAAAAACCCCGACATACTGTCATAAAACACAATGCTTTCATAGCCTGTATCCTTCAATGAGTAGTGAAGATAGGGCAAAAGCCTAAGAATACTTCCCTCGGGGATGCTCCCCTCAAAGGGATAGCGATAAACGTCCTGCACGTTTCCCTCAAGAATAATCATCGGCTTTATTCTGCTGAAAATTTCAAGCTCTCTGTGCCATTTTGGGAAAAATCCGCTCATGTTGTCCTCCCCTTAACAAGTCCCTTTTTTTCTGTGAAGCTATAAAGCTCGTCTGTGAAGCCCGCTCTGTGAATACCCACTGAAATAACGCTATTGCCTGAGGTGAAATTCTGAATTTTATTCTCGCCTGTCAAAAAAAAGTCTTCATACAAAGCCTTAAAGCTGTCATTTAGAATCTGCACAGCCTGATTTTGAGAGCCTCTTAAAAAAGCGTTTGTATTCTGGCTTTCAATATATCTTCCGTCAATTAAAACGGCGGCTTTTTCAAGAACACCGCAGACGCTTTGAGATTTCATTTCCTCAAGCTCCAAAAGCGTATAGCCCGAATAAATGAGAATATCCTTTGAAAGCTTTTCTATTTCACAAACAAGCTCAAAAAGCTCATTCGGCTGATAAAAAGGCTCGCCGCCTGTTATAGTGAAGCCGTCAATGTGGTTTTCGCCTGCGATTTTTTCAATCAGCTTTAACAGCGTCGAAACTGAAATGAGATATTTGTCGTCACTCACCCAAAGCTCGGGGTTGCTACATCCCTTGCATTTATGGGGACAGCCACAAAGCCAAATTCCTATTCTTTTCCCAGGCCCTAAAACCTCAACGGGATATAGAATTCTCGCCACGTGCATCAGATAAACCTCATTATGAAATATGCTGCCTCGCTCTGCCGCTGACCGCTCACACTGTTACCGCCTAGTGCGATTTCGTCGCCGTCTTTGAGGGTTAAAGGCTCACCGGATTGAAGCTTTGTATTGTTTATGTAGGTAAAAT
Source organism: Bacillota bacterium (assembly GCA_023439835.1). GTDB lineage: Bacteria > Bacillota > Clostridia > Oscillospirales > Ruminococcaceae > SZUA-444. Next base: position 6,115 of record JAEXUW010000002.1, read on the forward strand.
TCGTGCGGCTCAAATTCTCGATTGAAACCGTTTCGGCGCTTACTGAAAATCTTGCGTGAATACGGCTGACAAAGGTTTTTGAGGACAAATAATCGGACATTTCACACTCACGCCCGACGGTATGCTCACCCGAAGAAAGCTCAAAGCGAAAATTATCGCCCACTGCCTCAAGAACAGGAGATAGCCCCTGCTTTTCGGCTTCCTTTATCGGTGCAATATCAGTTATATCCTCACCGCAGGCTCCGCATTTTCGCATACTCACAGGGTTTTTATGCCCGCATTCACAGATTCTCACAGCGCCAGAAGCGCTCACCTCGGCGGCTGATTGAATCTCCTCCTCCGCAACATCCGTCATACAAACGAAGGTCAGGTCAGCCTCGCATTTTTGACATTCTAAAAGCTTGGGTGGATTTTGTTCACCGCACTCGGGGCAGATTTTGAATTTCGCCAAGTATATCACTCGTTTCTCATATAGCATGTATTACTATTTGTATTGGATTTTTGCTGATTATTACTCTCGGTATAATTAATATCGTAGTCGGAGGTGTTAATTATCTGAGCATAGTCTATATTAGGCTCAAGCTTTGAAATAAGCTTAGAGATATAAACTCCTCGCTTTCCAAGCCCGATTAAAAGCTTTTCATAGTCGGAACAAAACCCCTCCATCTCGGTGACAAGACTTTGCGCCTCGGCATTTGTGGGCGGTCTGTCACGGTTGTCAAGTCCGCCGATTTCCATTGTTATCTGTCCGTCTGAGGAATATGTAACGTTGACAGCGGTTGCGTCGTCGGCTGAAAAAAGCTCGCTCCTAAAGCTTTTTCCGCTTTTTTTGACGGCCGTTCTCTCACCGAAAAGCGAATAACCCATTTCCTCCATTACCTCATCAATGCTCTGGCTTATATACTCCTGCTCACGCTTTTGAGTGAGCCTGCATTGCAAAGCGCTAACCTCTGCATCAAGCTGCTCAACACCTGAGAAGCTCACGCTCTGCTCTTCGCCCAAAAGCTTAATCAGCGTTTCATATTCTTCAAAAAGCGTGATGAAGCTTTCACATTCCTTTATCAGCGGAATAATCGTCAGCGCCTTGAAATTTTCAGAAAAAACAGCGTCGGTAATATTATGATAAGTCGCCAAGGCGGTGAGTATTTCTTTTTTTAATAGCGGTGACAAAATCCGCTCTTTAAGCTCGTCAAGCCTTGAAACAACACAGTCGTCCGCCTTTTCAACGCTTTTAGGCGCATCTATCACAGCCTTTTCAACCGGCGAATAAGCATCAATCTGCTCCTTGACATTTTTTAGTCTTTCAAATTCTGCGATAGCGACTTCTTTGATTTTATCAAGCTTTTCTCTTTCGTCAACAGCCTGCTGTACTTCATATTTGCACACATTTGAAATGTCACTTCTCAAAGCGTGAGCGACTTTCTTCAAATTCGCCTCAACGCTTTCTCTGTCCTTCTCGGAAAGCTTTTTTTCCAAAAGGCCCGAAAATTCGGCATAAAGCTCAGAGATTTCAGCCTTGAGCCTTGAATGAAGCTTTTTTTCTTTTTCGAGAAGCTTTTCATTCTCGACAGACCGGCACAAAAGCTCATACTGTCTTTCCGATATTCCGAAATATGCCGATTTTGGCCCGCTCAATAAAAACACCTCTGTTATTTTTTACTTCACAAGCTCCCAAGCCTGCTTTTGATTTTCAAGATATTCAATCTCAATTTTAAGCCTGTCATAAACATTATAAAGCTCAGCCGGATTTTTCTCGATAGCTTCCTTGTCCGCCGGCGAAACATACTCCTCAAGTACAGAAAGAAACTCTAAAATGCGTCTGTCATTATAGTTTTCATATGTACTTCTAAGCTTTGCTATTTCAATTGACTCGTCAGAGCTACTGTCCAATAGGTCAATAATTCTCGAGATTTTATTGTTCTTTGCATTAAACTCGTCAATGATTTCAACGACCATTTTTCTGAATCTAAGCTGATTGTCAACCTGAATTTTTCTTGTGAAAGCCTCCTGCGCTTTTCCGATAAGCTCCTTTTTGCGATTGCCCTTAAAAATAATATAGAGCGTTGACATCGACATGCTGAAAATTATCGAAAGAACAAGACCGCTTTCAATATTAAATGTGGACATTCCAAAAAGATTTTTAAATATATCAACAAAGAGGTTGCCGATTGCATAATGCGCGGCTGTTACGCCGATAGTGCCGATAAAACACACGCCGGCAATTTCGTCATAGCTTAGCTTTCCCTTAAATAGAAGGTTGACGATATAAATCGCCTCACAAGCCGATATCAAAAGGATTATTACTAAAAGAGTAATCATCTTTCAGCCTCCCTCATCATGGAATTTTCAGTGATAAGAAAGTTCTTTATCTCGGCGGATTTCCCGAGAGTGATAAGCCACGCTTCAAACTGAGGCTCAAGACTGTTGTTATCATTTACTAGCTTATTTGAGAAATCAGAGAAGTCTTTGAAGCTTTTTTCAAGAAGCTTTCTCATATATCGGGTAAGCTCACTCACTGTACGAAAATCTCTTCCGTCAATATGAAAAAGCTTTTGCCCCGAGAGCATATAGCCCATCAGATAATAGCACACAAGCATTCTGCTGTATGCCGAGCGGTTTTTCTCATACATTCTTTCAAGCTCACGAAAGCTTTCAGCAAGCGCTTTGTTATCGGGCGCAATAATCATACTGTACCACGACAAAAGCTCATTGAACAAAATGCTGTCATAATAATCATAGTCTGTCATCTGGTCGTTCCACAGGTCAGCTAAAAGGTCGCTCCCCAGTTTGGGGAGAGATTCGTAAACCCGCCCTCTCCAGCAAAAAGCTCGCTGTTGCGGGCAGATTCTGTAAATCAGCCTGAAGAAAACGCCGTCGTCCTTTGAAAAAGCACCGAAGCCCTCCTCCTCCGAATCTATGCAGTAGCCGGCAAGCTGTGGATTAAAGCTCTTAAAAAAGCCTGAAAGAAGCCCCCTGAAAAGTTGTTTCTTGCCCTCCTCCCAGTTCTTAGTGAGTGCTGTTACAAGCGAAATCACATCGGTATAGCGGTTGTTCAAAAAGGTGTAGGGGGGTATTTCAAAGTCGGAATTAACGGCACCTCCACCCTCACCTGGAATGGAAAGCTTAACGCCTTTACACCACTGAGAAACCTCGTCATAAATCCAGCGTCGGTTCGGGTTGCCTTTGTTCTTGCGGTTTGTGATATCATAATAGGTAACGGCAGTGACGAAATCCTCAAGCTCTTTTGGGAAGTCTGAGGGAAAGGGTATTCGCTGAACAGAAACATACTGCTCAATTTTTTCGGCGTTCATATTTTTATAGGGCGTATATCCGCAAAAAAGCTCATATACGGTTATTCCGAGTGAGTAATAATCAGACTCCTCCAAATAAAGGCTTCTGAAGGTTTCGGGGGCGGAATATTCGGGTGTCATGCCTGTTTTTGTGACGATAACGGTGCTTGCGTCATTTTTTACCGAGGATATGCCGAAGTCGATGATAGCGACATCTTTTCCGTTATCAGAAAGCATGATGTTCGACGGCTTTAAGTCCTTGTGAATGATACCCTTTTCGTGGAGAATGTGAAGCCCTTCATTTAGGCTGGGAATAATATTCTCAAAAAGCTCCTCAAAGGTAAATCTGCGCCCCTGAAGACTTCCGTTTTTATAAAAGGGGAGGATTTCAAAAACTCGCCCGTCAAGCACGCCTGTTTCAAAAATTCTTGCGACATATGGGCTGTCTATACCTTTGATAAGCTCAACAACCTCGTCCTTGACCGAAACGGCACGACGATAAAGCTTTGCGACAAAGCTTTTTTCGTCACAAGTGCAGATATATAAATCCGCCTCGCCCGTTACAACCTCCATTTTAGAAACAACCTTGTATTTTGAAGCTATCAGCGTACCTGCAGATAGCGAATTTCCGCCCGAAGCGGTTTGGCTGTTCAAAACAGTTGCGTTGAAATCATACATTTTCGGGTTTATAACAGTTGAGCCGTCAGATACTGTGGAATTAAGCATGGTTATCTCGTCCATATAGCCTCCGGTAATATTAGTCATCTTTTATTATAAAATGCATTGGGGAATATGTCAATAAATTTAATGGGGAGCGGGTTCTTCTCTGTTTTTGAAGTTGATGCTTTTTTAATTTTTCTAGCTTGTGAAAGAAAAGTACGGTTGCTTATTCTTTCTTTACTTTTCTAGCTTGTGGAAGAAAAGTGCGGTCGCTTTGCTTTCTTTTTCTTTTCTTGCTTGTGCAAGAAAAGTAACAAAAGAAGCACCCTCTCGCCGAGGGCTCTTGACAAGTTACACCGCTCACTAGCGCTTAGTTCACAAAAGTATTTGTGAACACGCAGTCGTTCGCTGGGCTTGGATTTGACTTATATTTATGTTTCTTGTTGTCGCTTTTGTTAGCGGAACTATTGCATTTGATTGACGGCTGCGCCGGTTTTATAACGGTGATAAAGGCGACGCTTTCGCTTGGGTACTATTCCAACGGCTCGCCTATTTATAGGCTTGTGCCTTGAAGTGAAAGGCGACGTTTGTTAGCTTTCTCACTGTCGCCAAAGCTGATACTAACTTCTAATAACTATTTTCTGGCTACTAAAAGAGCACGCAGTCGTTCGCTGGGCTTGGATTTGACTTATATTTATGTTTCTTGTTGTCGCTTTTGTTAGCGGAACTATTGCATTTGAGTGACGGCTGCGCCGGTTTTATAACGGTGATAAAGGCGCCGCTTTCGCTTGGGTACTATTCCAACGCTCGCCTTTTGGTGGCTGTGTTCCTTGAAGTGAAAGGCGACGTTTGTTAGCTTTTCTCACTGTCGCAAAAGATAAAACTAATTACTAATAACTATTTTCTGGCTACTAAACGGTTAGCCTTGAAACTTAAATTGATACAGCGTTAAAAAATCCCGCTGATAAAACAACAGCGGGATGATTATTTTAATTGATATTATTGAAAGAAGTCGCCCAGATACCACTCGCCGTCAATTTTCACGACGACGTAATCAGTATTCTCATATCCTGTTTTTCCGTCATATTTTGTGACTATGTCAATGTTAAGGTCATATGCTTCTTCAATTGTAATTGATAGGTCATAGTAATTTTTTACATTGTTCTCCATCTTGCTTATTCCAGAGCTGTCTAGCTTTTCTTTGCTTTTTAGCTTTATTGAAAAGCTAATCTTGCTTTTGCTTACACCATAAGGGGAAAACACACCGTCAAACATATCCAAGTAATCCTGTGAGGAATAGCCGTATTCCGCAAGCTCCTCTTCAATTACTTTTTTTATAGCGGGAGGATAGGCGCTCATCAGCTTATCATAATCATTTTCAACCACACCGTCTAAAACATTCTGAAGCGGGGCAACCATTTCTTTACTTTCCTTGCTCATTCCTAAGCCGTTTGAATTAAAAAGTAAAATCACCCCGATTAAGATGGCGATTGCCGTCAGAACGAAGAAAATAACCATTGGCTTTTTGTCTTCAAGAAGTGCCGGATTTGAAAAATTACCCGCTTGATAGCCGGTGGGGTTATAGCTATCCTGTGGAGTGTTAGCGCTAGCCTGCTGACTATAACTGCTCGAGTAATCGGACTGGCGATTATACGTATTCTGTGTATAGGAAGAAGCAGTATAAGACTGCGAAGTTTCCGTACTTGACGTGGCGGGTTTTATTTCCTCATACGGCTTTGCATCCTCCATACCAAAGAATTCTGTTGATGATGAAGTTGAGCTTTCCTCAACAGGTGCGCCACAGCTATAACAGACCTTAGCCACCGGATTGAGTATCGCACCGCATTTTGTGCACATTTTTGACATTTTACAGCCTCCCGAAATATTTAAATAATGTTAATAAATATTATATATGATGTTTCGGTAAATGTCAACGAGTATTTTGGTTAGCAATAGCTTAGTAATACTATTTTCATATTAATGGGTTATAATATACTCAAAAGGGGGAGATTTGATGAAAAAGAAAACTGAGCTTAAAATCACCGGCATGACCTGTGCGGGGTGTTCTAGCTCAATCGAAAGAAAGCTTGGCTCATTAAACGGAATTGAAAGTGCCTTTGTTAATCTTCCGCTGGCGACGGCGTCGGTTGAATTTGACGACAGCGTTATTGACGAAAAGAAAATAATCAAGGCTGTATCCTCACTCGGCTTTGGCGCAAAGCCAGCCTCTGAAAGCGATTTCGATGAGGATGAAAAGCAGCGTGAGCGTGATTATTTCACACTGAAGCTGAAGCTTATTATTGCGGTGATTTTCACTTCTCCGCTTTTTTATATCGCTATGTTCCCGATGCTGTGGAAAGACACCCCTCTCCCTGAATTTCTGAATATGGAGGTTCATGCTTTAAACTATGCGCTGACACAGCTTGTTCTGGCTGTTCCTGTAATTATCGTGGGGCATAGATTTTTCACCAGAGGCTTTTTTAACCTGTTCAAGGGGCACCCTAACATGGATTCGCTTATTGCTGTGGGAACCTCTGCCGCTTTTATTTACAGCGTAATAAACACGATTTCAATAATTCACGACTCACACCATTCCGCCCATAATCTTTATTATGAAAGCACTGCTGTTATCATCACGCTTGTTCTTCTCGGAAAAACGCTTGAGGCAAGCTCCAAAAACAAAACGGGGAGTGCAATCAAGGCACTTATTAAGCTTGCCCCCAAAACAGCGGTGATTGTTAAGGATGGGGAGGAAATAGAGGTCTTGATTGACGAGGTCAAGCCTGAGGATACGGTTGTTGTCAGACCGGGGGAGAAAATTCCCGTTGACGGTGTTGTTATTGAGGGAAGCACAAGCGTTGATGAGAGTATGCTGACAGGCGAAAGTATGCCTGTCGATAAGAGAACCGGCGATACTGTCACAGGCGGAAGCATCAACAAAAACGGCTATATCCGCTTTCGTGCAACAAAGGTCGGAAAGGACACGACACTTTCTCAGATTATTAAGCTTGTTGAGGAAACGCAGGGAACGAAAGCCCCTGTTGCTAAGCTCGCCGACGTTGTTTCGGGGCGATTTGTTCCTGTGGTAATTGCAATTGCTGTGCTTTCAGGCTTGGGATGGCTTGTCGCCGGTGCTGGGCTTGCATTCTCAATGAAGATATTTATAAGCGTGCTGGTTATCGCCTGCCCCTGTGCGCTGGGGCTTGCCACGCCTATTGGGATTATGGTCGGAACCGGCAAGGGCGCACAGAACGGCGTGCTTTTCAAAAGCGGCGAGGCTTTGGAGATTCTTCACACTGTTAAGACGGTTGTTTTTGATAAAACAGGAACAATCACCGAGGGAAAGCCTGTGGTCACTGATGTTATACCCTTTGGCGGGCATGAGGCTGATGAGCTTCTGGCGTATGCCGCATCGGCTGAAAGCGGAAGCGAGCACCCGCTGGGGCAGGCTGTTATTGCTCATGCTAAAAGTGAAAAAATCCCCGTACTAAAAATGAGCGGCTTTGAGGCGATTTCAGGCAGAGGGCTTTGTGCTGATGTTCTAGGCAAAAAGGTTCTTTTCGGAAACCTAAAGCTAATGAATGACGGCTCTGTCGATGTGTTTGATTATTCAAAGCAGGGGGAGGCGCTTTCCTCACAGGGGAAAACACCGATGTATCTTTCGGTCGGCGGCGAATTTTTCGGTATTATTGCCGTCGCTGATGTCATAAAAGAAACAAGCCGTGAGGCTGTTTCAAAACTTCACGACTTAGGGATTAAAACTGTTATGATTACCGGCGACAATAAAAAAACTGCCGAATATATTGCAAAACAAGCGGGAATAGACGCTGTGATTTCAGAGGTTATGCCGGCGGACAAGGCTGACGAAATTTTAAAGCTCAAGACGGGGAAAAATCGTGTCGCAATGGTCGGCGACGGTATCAATGACGCACCCGCCCTTGTCACCGCAGATGTGGGAATTGCGGTGGGCAACGGAACAGACGTGGCAATTGAAAGCGCCGATGTTGTTTTGATGAGAAGCGACCTCAAGGGCGTGAGCTTTGGTATTTCACTCAGCCGTGCGACCTTGAAGAATATCAAGCAAAATCTCTTCTGGGCGATGGGCTATAATGTTCTGGGAATACCTGTTGCGGCGGGGCTTCTTCACATTTTCGGCGGCCCTGTTTTAAACCCGATGATTGCCGCCGCGGCGATGAGCCTTTCGTCAGTTTCAGTGGTGACAAACTCACTTCGCCTAAACTCGTTCAAGGGATAGCCGCTTTAGGCTTTATTTTCTAAAATAAGCCTCCGTCCTGAAAATCGGAAAGCCCGCATCGGTGAATTTCTTTTCATATTCGGTTACAATGTTCCCCACGAAATCGCTTTTGTGCAAATCGAAGGTGATGTTTTTGAGAGTAAAGCCAAAGTCGGAAAGGCTGTTGAGCGAAAATTCAAAAAGCCCAGAATTGTCGGTTTTTATATGTATTTCGCCGTCTTTTTCAAGAAAGCTTTTGTAAATTTCAAGAAAGCTTTTATGCGTCAGGCGGTGCTTCGCATAACTCTTTTTCGGATAGGGGCAGGAAAAATTCAAATACAGCCTTGACACTGAGCCGTCGGGGAAGTACCCCTTTAAATGCTCGGCGGGGCAATTTATAAGCCTTATATTCTCAACGCCAGACGACACGACCTTTTCAGCCGCATCCACAATGACGTTTTTGAGCTTTTCAACCGCAATATAATTTACGCTTGGGTTTCTTTTTGCTGATTCAACCACAAACTCACCTTTGCCGCAGCCTATCTCAACATGAACGGGGTTGCTGTTTTTGAAAACCTCCTCACAGGAAAAGCAAGCTCTGTTCTTATTAAAAAGCGTTGGATTGTAATACTCAATCTCGTAATCTATCATTACATCTAAACAGGCGTCAAGCCTTTCGTCAAGGTGCTTTTTTCTTCTCATTCTCATTTTTATCATCTCTTTTTTAAAAAATCTCACGAAAAAAATTATAGCATATCACTAAGCTTATTTCAAGCTGAATAAATAAAAGGTTCGGGCAATTTTTGTGTCATAATTAATCGTGGGAATTTGTTCAAGTGTACAAATTTTGTAAAATCAGCAAAAAGTTTTAAAAATTCATATACTTTTTCACAGTTATTGCGTATAATTAAATCATCAAACCAACAGTTGCTCACTGAAATAAATAAGGAGGCGGGATATATGAATAAAATTATTACTATCGGCCGGCAATATGGAAGCGGAGGCCGTGAAATCGGAGAAAAACTCTCACAAAAGCTTGGAATCCCCTTTTATGACAAAGAGATTCTCACTGCCGCTTCCAGAGAAAGCGGAATCAGCGAAGAGCTTTTTTATCAAAATGACGAGAATAATCAAGGAAGTCTTTTGTATTCGCTTTTGATGGGGAATTATTCTATGGGCGAGGGCGGAAAGGTTTACCCCGACCTTCCTTTAAACCATAAAATATTTCTCGCTCAGTTTGACGCTATAAAGGACATTGCGCAAAAGGGTCCTTGTGTTATCGTCGGGCGCTGTGCGGATTATGTTTTAGCGGACAGAAAAGACCTTGTCAGCGTTTTTATATGCGCCGATATGGGCTTTAAAATTGGCAGGCTAAAGGAGTATAATCCTGATATTTCAGAAAAAAAGCTTGAGGAGCGTATAAGGAAATCCGATAAAAAGCGCTCGTCATACTATACTTATTTCACCGATAAGAAGTGGGGCTTCGCCGCAAATTATGACCTTTGCATTAAAAGCAGCTTTACCGGAACTGACGCCGCCGCTGATATTATAGCGGATTATCTTCAAAGAACATAACTATTAAAGGCGGGGTTTCCCCGCCTTGTAGCCAGAAAATAGCTGTTGGAAGTTAGTATCAGTTTTTGTGACAGTGAGAAAAGCTTAAAAATGTCGGCTTTCAACTTCAAGGCGCAAAGCATAAAAGGGTCACGCACCATTCAAGGTGAATTGATTTTGAAAGTTGTGTGCCTTGAAGCTCGTGGTTGTGCTGGGTTTAAAATATCCTCCATCATTTTCAAATAAAGAAAATGACGGAGGATATTGTTTTAATCTTCATATTCAACTCTGTTTTTGCCCTCTGCCTTGCCCTTATACATTCTCATATCGGCAGTGTTGATGATTGTCAAAACGCTAGTGCCGATTTGACTTGATGCGACACCGACGGTCGCTGTCACACTGATTGAATTGCCGTTATGTGTCATTGTCACAGCTTCTATTGCTGCCCTCACCTTTTCACCGACTATTATACCGCTGACAAATTCAGTATCGGGGAGAAGCACTAGAATTTCCTCACCACCCCATCGGCTGATGATATCGTCTTTTCTGAGCGTCTGTTTTATTACAGCAGAAACGGTTTTTAACACGATGTCACCACAGTCATGCCCGTATCTGTCATTGACCGACTTGAAATTGTCAATATCTATCATCAGAATAACGTAATTTACACTAAGGCTGACAAACTGCTCATGAACCTGCTCTAGCTGTGAAATTATATAGCGTCTGTTATAAAGTCCCGTCAGGGGGTCGGTATCGGCGAGAACCTGAAGCCTTTTGTTTTTGTTTGACAAAACCTGCGTTTCTGTTTGAACACTGGTTGCAAACAAATAGCTGATTATTATAAGCACGGATAAGCAAAGCAGAGCGTTTATCATATAAACGATATGCCTTATATAATCGTCTAATATAAAGTGGGGTTCATGCAGATAATTGATTAAATATCCAGCAACAAATACACCGACTTGATATACAGACAACAAAACCTTTGTGGTCTTGCTCTTGAACGGGCAGTAAAATGAAAGAGGCATTACGGCTATTGCGTAAAAATAAAAGCCGTTGTCCCATCCGAGAAATACCATTGAAAGCAATACATTCGCTGAAACCTCGGCATGAATTAACAAAGTTGTGGCAATGTATCTTCCCTTTGCAGCTAGAAAGCAGGCAAATACATACAGAGTAACGCTGATTATATTGGCAAGTGTGAGAAAACCAATATCGACATATATAAAGAACACGCTAAGTATTAAATGCATTGCCAAGCAAAAAGCACTTATTTCAACAAAAATATTGCCGTTTTGTATTCTATTCGTTATTTTTTTATTGATTAAAAACAAATTGTCACCAACCTCTTGTTGTTTTTATTTTTATATGAGTGAGTTGTCTTTCACATAGCACGCTATTTTCTTGTGAAGCGAAAGACGTTATGGTCAAAGTCGCCGCTGTCAAGCTTGTTTTTGATGTATTCAATATAGAGATTAACCGCTGTGTCATCAGTGTCCTGCTCCCTTACCTGTTCGAAGCTTTCAAGTGAGGCTTTCAGATTGCCGAAATGATACTGTCTGACGCCGGACTCAAAAAGCTCTCTCGTTTTTAAGCGTGAGCTTTTTCGCTTTTCGTCAAGAGCGTCCAGTATCTCAAACAGCGCCTTAACCTCATTTACACCGGCAACCTGAATCATGCCGAGAAATCTCATGCTAAACGCCGTACTGTCCTTTAGTCTGTCTAGAGTATCTCGTGATATAATCATACCTGTATTGTATAGTTTTGTCAAGGACTCAAGCCGTGAGGTCAGATTGACATTATTTGATATAACTGTGCTTGAAAGACGCTCGTTCTCACCGATGATTCCGAGCATCGCCATGCCCGAATGAACGCCTATTCCGATATTAATTCTGTCACGTCCGATTGTTACCGCAGATTCGGGGTTCACCACAAGCTCCCTATAAAGCTCTATTCCCGCCTTGACAGCACAATCAGCATCAAGGAAAAGCGCCATGACAGCGTCGCCGATATACTTGTCAACAAAGCCGCTGTATTTTCTGATTGTGGGGCCTGCTATTCCGAGAAAGCCGTTGACAAAACTGAAATTTTCCTTCGCTGTCATCATTTCAGAATTGAGCGAGAAGCTTCTTATATCGCAAAAAAGTATGGTCATATCCATGCTTAGTCCGTCGCCCAGCTTGATTTCTGTGATGTTGCTTTTCCCGAGCATGTGCATGAACTGAATTGGAACAAACTTAAAATAAACGTCCTTGAGCTGTTCGTTATTTGAGAAGGAGGCAAGAAGATTCTCAGCCATGGTGTTGACGCCATGTCCGATGTCGCCGATTTCATCACGAGGCATATTCCCGACACGAACGGAAAAATCACCAGCCGCTATCTGTTCGACAGCCCTTTTTGTCTTTCTGAGATAGCGGATAGTCAAATATGTGACAATGCAAACGCAGAGCACGACAACAGGCATGAACATCAATATGCGATTGACTGTGCTGTCAATAAGAGCTTGTGACTGCTCTCTGAAATTCGCCATGTCAGCGCCGATTTCATATACCGCAACAATATTCCCGTTTGAGTCATATATAGGCGACTGAGCATAAACCCACTCGCCCTCAATATCCTGAATTGAGGCGACAAAAGGCTTGCCGCTGTAAAAAGCCTGCCACTCGCTGCTGCTTTCATCAATAAGGCTGTAAAGCGACAAGTTGACCATTGAGCCGTTGCTGATAGAAAGATAGCGCATTTGATTCCCACGGCAGACGTAAAGAGCACTGTAATATATCTTGTTCCATTCGTCAGAATTTCCGCTTAGTATGCTTTGCTGAGTTTCAAGCACATGCTTGAATTCGGGTGAGGAAAGGCTTGTAAGGCTTGTAAGTCCGGCAATCTCGTCACCGCTAAACCTTTCTGCCGTTGTTGAAACATAGGTAAGCGTTCTTTGCTTGATTTCCTCAACAAGAAGCACCGACATATTTGAATATATAAACTGAAGTATCAGATACATCATAACTAAAAAGGTCGGGAGCACTAAAATAAGCTGTTTCACAAAAAGTGAGATTCGCCATTTGAGAATTATATCAAAAAGATAGAATATGCATATTAAAATCAGGGCTATGCTTAATGCACCAGTCAGAAGCCTTATGTATTCGGGGAAGATTATTCTTAGCGGAACATTAACTCCTTCTTTGAGAATTTCAAGTCCGCCGTCGGGCGTCATTATCCATATAATCCCGTCGGCTGTGCCTGTTACTATTCCGTTTGAAACAGAAATAGGCCCGAGATAGGTATCCGCCGAATTAAAGCCGTTTCTTGAAAAATCTTCTGAGGAAATTACTGTTGAGATTGTTCCGTCACGAGAAAGCCTCAAAATACTGTTCGACGCTTGGTCATTGACATAAATTTCACCCGAGCCACCCTCAACACTAAATGGAAGAATCCCGCCCTTGTCAATATCATACTCGAATTTTTTAAATACGGTTTCATGTGCGTCGGATGTGCCAATTCCGACCTCGCCGGTGCGCATGGAAAAGACATAGCCGCCGTCATACATGAATCTAATCGACTTGTATGACGAAATTTCGTCGGGGGACTTGTCGCTGAAATACAACGTTTTGGTTTCGCCTGTGTTAACATTAAGCTCCAAAAAAGAAAGGCTGTCGTGAGTTTTGAGCGCAAATCTGATTGCGCCCTTGCTGTATCTTATTCCGTTAATACCCGGATTTCTGTTCGGGGGATTCTGTGAAGCGCTGTAATCTATCCTGTAAAGCTCTTTCACAAACCTGCCCTTGCTGTCATACTGGCATATTGATTCATAATCGGTGAAATATGCGTCGATGCGTGTCGCCATGAAATGAACATAGATGTTGTTGTTTTCATCAAAGGTAACGTCGGTTATTCCTCCGTTTGTTCCAAACGGGTCGTTTTGAATTATATACTCAACCTGTTTTGTTCGGGTAAGACAAACAAGCCTTGTGCAGGATTCGTCAACCGCATATATCATGCCGTTTTGCGACACAAATGAGTATGCTGCACTGTCAATATATAAATGCGATGAGGGGATAATCCCTGAATTTAAATTCTGAACAGGAATAAGAAAAGTAACCGCCATTAAAATAACGGTGATAAGCAGCACAGGAAGTGCAAGCTTCTTTTCTTTCATTCTGTTGACTAAAAATCTCATTGTTTGTCCCCACTTTTCATTCGGCGGTAAGGTTAATGTAAAGCTCACCTTTTTCTCTTGCCGCTTTTATTTCAGGTGTATCTAAAACATAATATACATGCGCGTAATATACAAGGCGACTGCTTTCGGTTTCTAAACAGTCGGGTATATCATTTGGCCTTGTAAGAATTTTCATAGCTTTATAGTCGCTTTTAAAGCAAAACACACTTTCCGCCAAAAGCTGAAGCTTATCAGCGGGCACGTCGGTTTCCTTTACAAGAAGTGTTTCAGCCTCTTCATCCTCGCTTATTACGGCATAATGCTTTTTCCCGTCTAATTCAAGGCTGATGATTTCACCGGAAAAATTAAGCTCACGATACATAAACTCAAGGTCATAGTCAGACCAGCCGATTGAGTTTTCACAATCGTCAACGCTTATTTTTCTCAGACGCTTGAAATCTTCAAGAGAGCATTTTTGCGGCTTTATTTCACAGTTTGAGCAGGAAGGCTTTTTTACGACGGTTTCACGAAGCACTATGTCAGGCGAAAGCCCAAACCGCTCAGACACGCCTTTCGATGTGTTGAGCGCACTCAGAACAAACGCCGCAATATTTCTTTGGCGGCAGTATTCTGTGATTTTTTCAAACATTTTGTAGATGTTGCCCTTGCTTCTGTACTGCTTGTAGGTTGCGCCGGCATAAAGAAATATGACCGGAAGCCTTTGTGTTCCTGTATTCAAAAAGCCGTCAAACCAGTAAAATGCAGACTCAATTCCGCTTTCACCCGAATAAACAAGACAGTGGTCATTTCTGAAGCAGTGTTCAAAATAAAAGTCGCAAAATTCACTGTCCTCAGGAAAGCAGGCTTTCCACAAGTCCTTTAAGCTTGATATTTCGCTGTCATCGGGGAAGGTCACCATAAGTCTACACCCTTTCCTCAGCCTTACTTTCCTGTTGTGACGAAACGCTCTTCTTGCCGCTTATAAGCCCCATACAGAACAGAAGAAGCAGCCCTGTAAATACAACGGCTATGAGCATAATTCCCTTTTTATAGCCAAGAAGCAGCGACGCACCGAAAATCAACGGGCCGGCAGTTTGCGCCAGATTTTCGTAAACGCTGTTGATACCCATTGCACGACCCTCGCCGAATTTCTTTGTCGCATCCAAATCCGTATAGTAAACCGACTGAGAGGTCAAGCCAAAGCTGTCCGCTACGGCAATTACCGCAACGATGACAAAACAGGTCACTATCGACGGGCTTAGCACGAATATTCCGAGAGCACCGGCATAAAGCAGCGATGCGACTATCATTGACTTTGCGGTGCCAAGCTTTTCACAGACGTATGAAGTCAGCGACGGGCCGATATAGATTGATATTACACCGCTGAGTAAAAACGCCATTGAAATCTGTGTTGCGGTGAGTGAATTCTCTTCGCCGAAAACAGGGAAGAAATATGATAAAAACGCCGTACAGATAAGATACGGTACAAGTATCAGAAGAAAATAACGGATAACCTTTGGATTAAATAAAAACTTAGGCGTGCTGAGTCGTGGCTTTTCGGATTTTGTCTTTCTCTCTTCTCTTGAAGATTTGAAATTGTCCATACAGAAGAACACAAAGGTTACTGAAACAAGCGCTACCGCTGCCGCTGTTATAAGCGCAATTTTATAGCCGAAGCGCTCGGCGATTATTGAGCCGATTACCGTTCCGCAGTTCATTCCAGACAGAAACGCCGCATTGTAATGTGAGAAGCCTCGCTTTCGGTTTTCAATTTCTTTATAGCCGGCAATGTATGCGTTGACTGACAGCGCAATCAGACCGCCGCCTATTCCGCAAAGGGCACTTCCCGCAATTAATACGAACAAGGACGGTGCGAAGCCGCAGACAAGATTCCCCACTGTGTAAAACATTGCGCCGACGACGCATAATAATTTCGTGCCCGCCTTTTCAACTGCAAACCCTGCAAGAAGTGCCGTCAGAGCGGCAAAGCAAAGCTCAGCAGATATGGGGAGAGCGGCGGCGATTTCAACGGGAATTTTAAAGCTTTCGTTCCACAGTGACCTGCCGTAAAGGGGTAAAAATGCCGTTGAGATATTCCCCGCGAAGAACATCAGGAATATTATCGGTCTTATAAGACTTGAGTCAAGGCGTTTCTTTTCAAGCTTGCAGGCCTTTCGCTTTTTAAGGGTGGAGGAGATCGTGACGATTTCGGTGAAAATCAGCACCGCCACTAGAATTATCATCGTGACATAAAGTATAATGTTGAACATCAGCTTTCTAACTGATTCGTTAAAGGAGTAAAGGTCGGTGCCGACTTCTATGAGTGCGATAACCTCACCCTCGCTGTTTGTCACAGGGCCTAGTGCAAGCATATACTCACCCTCGGCGCTGTTGTGAGAGAAGGAGGTGAGTGTTTCACCAGTGTCGAAAATATACTGCTCCGCCGAGCCGTCAAAGGCACCCGGCATGGGATAGAACGAGCCGTATCCGCCGTCGTCTGAATAAAACCCGACAACAACATCGTCAACAACCTTATAGAGAATACAATATACACCTGTGTCGGCGTTGAAGCTGCTGTTAATTACACTTCCCACTGAATCTGAAATGCTTTGATAGCTTTCATTCATAAAATCAGCGGGGGAATTGATTTCTTCTATATCCTCAGTATTTAAGCTTCTCCCAATCATCAGAGTGAAGTTGCACATTTTGTTCATAACCTCATCATAATAACGCACGTTCACCTGATTTATGATTATAGCGGAAACTATTGCCGTTACAACAAGTGAGGTTGTGATTACTGAAAGATGAAGCTTTGTGGTTGTGCTTATCGTCGCATTATAGGCTAAACGAAAGAGCTTTGTCAGCAAAATCAGAAGTGCGACAGAGCCGATAAGAAAGATTGCCGAGCTGATATAACCAATCGCCAGAACCTTGGTGTTTTTATTGAGAATACCGCTGTTTAAAAGCACCTCGCCCTCACTCGACTTGGTATAAACACGGTAATAATAGACTTCCTCACCGCTTCCGTCAGCGTATTCAATATAGTGATTTTCACAGTACGTAACAGAAACGGCATTGTCAGCGTCAACCGACATTCCCGAATAAATCGGCTGTGTGTTAAAGCCCTCAGCCTTGTTCTCAAAAGGCTCACCTGCGTCTATGATTACAGACGTTTCAAAGGTGGTCATGTCAAGGCGATAAACAACCCTGTGCCCGATGTCGTTGAAAAAAATGTTGCCCTTTTTTCCGTACTCAATATCATAAGGACAGCTCGGAAAGCCGGACACTATATTCTCTGCCCCATTATAAATTAGGGTGAAATCGTCCGCTGAATTAGCGGTGAATATCTCACCTTTGCGTGTTGAAAAGCATATTTCAAGACGTGGCGAAAGCGCAAAATCGGATATAGCCCCCTTTGCGTTATCAAATATATATTCAGCTTCAATTTCAACGCTTTCGCTATTTGTGTCAAGCGATGCAAGACTAAAGCTGTCATTTTCCATCAAAACAAAATAAAGCTTTCCGTCATAATAATTCAAGGAATAAATACTGCCTATCGAAGTTTGATTTTCCTCATAGACCTTTTCAAATATGTATTCTAAAAATTTTCCCTCGGAGTTATATTTGACAATTCTTTCAGCGGAGATATCCTTTCCGTTCTCGTCTTTTAGAGTGTCAAGGACATAAAGACTTCCGTCATCGCCAACCGCTATTTCAGACGCATAATAAAAGTCGCTGTTTCTTTTTCCGCCCTTGATGTGATAAAGATATTCGTTGTTTGAATTGACGGCAACTATATTTTTACCGCCTGCATTAATAACGTATGAGGTTTTGTCGCCGTTTTTGAAAAATAGCGTAGGATCCTCAAGAGTATAGGTCTTTTCAAAAGGTCCTGTCAGAAGTACGTCCATTTGAGATAGAATAAATACTGCCGATATTGCAACAATTAAAAGAAGAACCGGTAGCGCATATTTTTTTTTGAGTAGTTTAATCGGTGACATTTAGACTGCCCTTTCTTTTTAAAATGATACTGAATTTCGGTTTGATTTCAACGGGACGATATTTGAGCTTGTTTTCCCGTATTCCCTGAATTCCCATATCCTCGCCCCAGTTAACATAGGGAGTATCCTTGTGATACTGTGCCATCATGTAATGAAGATAAAATGTCAGCCCTGATAAACGCACAGAGTTTTTTTGCATGTGAAAGACGGTAAAGCTCTTATTAATCTTTTCGGCAAGCCCAAAGGACACAGGTATATCATTTATATAAACAAGTGAGCATAGGAAGTTTTCATCATAAACCGCCATCATCCGCTCAAAAGCTTTTTTTTCACAGCCGTAAAAGCACTGGTCACAGCTGTGCGTTTCGCACCAGCCGTCAAAGACTGTCAAAAGGTCATCATAAAGCTCATCTGTGTAGTTTTTAAAGGTACAGCCTGTGTTTCTTTCACGAAACACTCTCAGCTCATTTCGCTTTCCCTTATTTTCACGTCCGCTAAGAGAAAGAAACTCGTCGGTTAAATATATGTAGTCACTTTGACTCCTGTCAAATGAAACGGATACGTCGTATTCGTCAAGGCTTTGAAAGTGCTTTAGTATTTCATCGGGGATATAGTGAACTTCAAGTGGGTAGCCGAACCTTTCAAATGCCGGTGACAGATAGTCAACCGCAAGCTTTATATTGTCGGCTTTATATTCTTTTGCAATAAAAATACATCCGGGGTCGTTTTCATCGGTTATTCCCACAACCGCAATTATATCACCCAGATACTTAAAGCGATAATGAAAATAACCAAGCCACGCCCAAAGCTGAGAAAAACATAAATCCGCAAAGGGAGCTTCCCCCCCGCACAGACTAAAACGATTTTTTTCATTTATGGTTATTTCTTGAAATTCAAGCGTCTGCGCCAGGTAATTCATCAGTTCGGTGCTTTGCCTTATTCTGCAGTCTGAGCTATCCGTAAACATATTTTAAAAACCTGCCTGTTTTCGTCGAAAAAGAACTGTCTTTCTTTCATAACGATATTCTTTATCAGTTTATAATTATAATTAATTATACAACATCTATGAAAAAATGTCCACACTTTTTACCTTTTTTTGTTGAACAAAGTTCAATTCGTTCATAAAACAAGTGCTGAGATACAATTATTTTTAACTCTAGAAGAAAATATTGCTGTTGTTTTGAGCGAAAGTGACTGCAAAGAACTCTCACGATGACGTATGAAGCTTAATATTAAGGTATACTTTTTACCGGGAAGTAAAGTTGCACAAAATAAAAAAACATAGTTGACAATTATTCATTCATCAATTATAATAGTTTATGAAAACACTTTACAAAATCAAATTCAAAAAGACTTGCGGTTAATGTTTTCTCTGACATTCACTTCTTCATTTTCTGGTTTAATAATAATTTTAAGACAACCTTAGAAAACTTTGCGATAAAAGGAGTAACCTATGAACTATCAATTAATGCAGGCTAGATCAGATGCATTTACGCCTATTGCTGTTTTGACTGAGCGTTTCGGCAAAGAGCTTTTTTCTTTAAAAACAGATGCGGAATGGCAGGACGCCTCACGAAAAGCTGTTGTCGGTGCAACCGGGCTTTCGTTTTTTGCTCCGATTTGCGAGAAGATTATAAATGAGCCTGCGCTTTCTGAGCTTTTTATCACTGAACAGCCTGAGGATATGCTGTTTTCATTCACTGATAATTCTGTTAAGCTTTTCAAAAAAGACGGCGAGTATCCTTTAAATGAGGAAATGCGAGTGGCTCTTTTAGCACTTTATGAGCGCACAATAAAAAGCCGAGGTGAGCTTGATGAAAACGGTGAGCTTGTTATTGACCTTAAATCCTACCCCGTTAGCTCACATTATGCTGTTAACCTTTTAATCGGTGACAGAACCGATTATGAATATCCGCTTTTCACAACGCCAAAGAGTGCGCTTGACGCATTCGGCTCAGGCTCTTTCAGGGCGGGGGGCTTCACGCAAGTGCTTGCCACACGATATACGCTTTCACCTGAGGAAAACGGTGAGCCCGCTAACCGTCATTTCTATCTTCTTGAGGACGGAAAGAAGATTTTTTATTCACATGATGTTGAGAAGAATGTTGTCAGTGCAGTATGCCGACACAGCAGAAATCACTCGGTAATTACATATGAAACTCAATGCGGTCTTAAAATTGAACGTAAAATATTTATTCTTCCTCAGGAAAAGGGCTTCCCCGAGGCGGTTGAGCTTCAGCAGATCAGCGTTTTGAACACAACAGACCGCCCAAGAAGCCTCCGTATTGTGGTGACGGGAATGTTCGGAATTGCTTCACCAGAAACAATTGCCAACGACGTCGTTTATGCGAATATCGTTCAGGAAAGCGAAATTATCTACGACGGTGAACGTCCGATGGCTGTTGCGCTTCACGCTAAGCCAGACGGCGAAAAATACCTAAAGCGCTTTGCTCTGATTCTTTCTCAGGGTGAAACGATGGACGATTTCACAATGAGCCTTTCAGCCTTTCTCGGCGGAAAAACTCTAGCTGACCCTGTGATGCTTGCACGCTTCCCCTCTAGAATGGAAAGGAAAATGTCGCCGTTTTTCGCAATGGGAAAATCGTTTGTTCTAAACGCCGGCGAAAAACGCAGTATAGAGAGCTTTGCTGGACTTTCAATGACAACCGAGGGGGTTGACGTAACAGAGCAGTTTGACGCTTCACTTTACGCTCTCATCGAACGCTTTAAAAAGCCCGACGCTGTCGATAACGCTCTTGACAGGGTGCTTGATATTCAGAATAAGCTAAGCTCTTATTTAATTCCCAAAACTGGAATTGCCGATTTTGACACCTATGTCGGTCGAAACCTTCCGTTTCAAGTTTATTATCAGACCTTTGTTTCACGCTCCTTCGCTTGGACGCAAAAGGCATATCGTGAAATTGGCTTCAGAGAAATTCAGGATATCTTCGCTTCAATGTACTATATAGTATCCGCCGGAAAAGCTCCGTTGGTTCGTGAGCTTATTTCAAATTGGGCTAAAAATGTTTTCAGAGCAGGATACGCAAACCACGATTTTACGTGGAGAGGGAAAGAGCCTGGGGATTGCTCAGACGATCAGCTATGGCTTGTTCAGGCGGTTTACCGCTATGTTACGCTCACCGACGACGTCAGCTTTTTAAGTGAGGAAATTCCTATCGCTGACGGTGACGGAAAAAGGCCGCTGTGGGATACTCTGATGGCTATTCTATGTTACAGCGGATGTATTTCAGTCGGCAAAAACGGGCTTCCGCTTCTTGACAAGGCGGACTGGAACGATACTCTTAGACTTGATAAGCTCTGCATGAAGGGCCCTGAAAAGGAGGCTCTATACAGAAAACAGCTTGAGGAAACCGGTGAGGAATGGGGCGCTCCCCTTAAAAATTCCCTTTCAGAAAGCTGTATGAATGCTTGTCTTTTGAAGATTGCCGCCGACCATGTTTTTGAGCTTTCAAGACGTATCGGAAAGCAAGAGGACGGCGTTATGGCAGATGAAATGTCAAAGCGTATCGCAAAGAGTATGCATGAAAATGCTTGGAGAGGCGACTTCTTCGCAAGGGCGATGATTAACGATGACCGTGAGGGCGGCTTCACCTGTCTTGGTGCAACAAACGACGGGCTTTCTGCCGACCCGAATATAAACGGAAGCTATTTCTTGAACTCATTTAGCTGGACTATTCTAGCGGATATCGCTAATGAGGAGCAGATTGCGCTCATGCTTGAAAAGGTTGAGAAGCATTTGAAGACGGATGCGGGACTAAAGCTTTGCACGCCGATTCGTTTTGAGCTTTTGGGTGTAAATACTGCGACGGCTTTGTATTTTCAGGGTGACCGTGAAAACGGCGGTGTATTCAAGCATGCCGCAATGATGGCGACTGTCGCGGCACTTCGTGCGGCTAAGTTCGTTTCAGATCTTTCACTCGCAAAAAGACTCTCAGAGCTGGCGTTTTTCATGATGGATAAGGTAATGCCTTATCGCACTATGATTTCCCCCTATGAAACAAAGGGCAACCCCAGATTCTGTACTCAGTATAACAACAGCCAGACCGGTGAAAATATCGGGCCGATTCTTTCGGGAACGGCATCATGGCTCACTCTCGCTGTATTCGAGCAGTTCGGCTTAATTCAGTCGGACGGTATACTTAGGTTTTCACCAATTTTGCGTGACGGTGTCCCGATGCGCTATCGGTTAAACCTTGATTCGGACGGAACCGCTTTGACGGTTGAGATAGAAAGTTTAGACGGTGCTTTCCGCGTCGGCGGGAATACGGAGTTTGTGCTTGACAATGTCCCTTGTTCTGATGCAATTCCTGTTCCCTATGACAAAAAAGAGCATCACCTGAAAATTATTCTCAAGCCATAGCGATACCGTTATGTAACGTATGAAATCCAATCAATAGAAAAGAGGTAGTATAATGAAAAGAAAGCTTTCTGTTCTTTTGCTGACACTAGCTATGATGGTCAGCTTGATTCCTTTCACCGCTAGTGCGGATGCCGGCACAGATGCCGAGGCTTATATCATGTATGCTGACGGCTCATGGACGTCACAGTTTTGGAACGACGGCTCTGAAAACCCCGTTGTGGCAACAAAAGCAAAAATTACCGGCTCAGGAACATATAAGGTAAGTCTGGACTTCACAGGAACTGACGCAGGCTCAGCCAGCGGACTTTCCTTCGCTGCACTGGGTATCAAAAACGGCGAAACGCTGTTCCCGAACCACTGCATCACAATCACCGACATAAAATTAAACGGTGCGTCAATTGACTTCACAAAGGGCTATACAAGCTCAGATGACAAGATTGAAACACGTATGAACATTATGAACGAGTGGGTAACTGAGCTTCCTAAGGACGCTAGATCAGCAGACGGAGATACTGAGGATGCAAACTGGATTACTGTTGACAAGGCTCTTTTTGAAGGTGTAAAGACCATGGAGGTTTCCTTCACATATGACATTCCAGAGGCTCACGCGTATATCATGTATGCAGATGCAAGCTGGACATATCAGTACTGGGGCGAGCCTGTTGATTCAGGCGTTGTCGCTACCGACGCTAAGGTAAAGGAAGAGGGACAGTACACTGTTGCTCTTGACTTCACAGGCACACCGGACGGCGCTGCAACCGATATCGCTTTCACAGCGCTTGGCATTAAGGGCGGCGAAATTTCACATCCGGGCTGGTTCATCAAGATTGATTCAATCAAGATTAACGGCGCAGCTGTTAATGTTGGAAAGGGCTACACCAGCTCAGACGATAAGATTGAAACACGTATGAACATTATGAATGAATGGGTAACAGAGCTTCCTAAAGACGCTCGTTCGCACGATGGCGTTGTTGACGATGCTAACTGGGTTATCGTTCCTAAGGATGCCTTTGCATCTGTAAAGACAATGGAAGTTACCTTCACCTACATATACGGTGATAAGCCCGAGCCTGAGAGCGATGAGGTCGAAATCGACGTTGACGCCGCACTTGCTGCTGATTACAACGCTTATTTCGGAATTCAGACAGAAAACTATATCTTCCGCAACGCCTGGTATGAGGCAACCTATGGTATCGAATCAGATAACTGGACATATCTGACTGGCTGGGACGCTGAAAACAATCAGGTAAATTACGGCGGAGAGTTCACAGATTCGGCAATCGACGGAAACGGCACCTTTACCGTCGGCGTTAAGCTAGGCGAAATGGGCTTGGCACCTGATGCATCACTTCGTATGCTGTTTATTTCAACAAATATTCCAAGCGCACTTTACGATCAGGGGCTTATTACAATCAGCGACGTAAAGACTGTTATTGACAGCGCAAAGGGTCAGACCTTCTTCGCAGTAAATACAGAGGGAGACTATATTCAGATTGACATTCTAAACGAATATAATGCGGATGTCGGCGTTGAGTCTATTCCTTATACAATGCCCACAGACCAAATCACTATCTCATTTAAGATTGACGGCTTGAGCAAGGATTCAGCAGGCGGAGCAGTAATAGATACACCTGATTCCTCAGAGGCTCCCGCTTCTTCAGTAGCGGATTCAGAGGCTGACGAGGCTGACGGACTAAGCCCTGGTATCATTATCGCTATCGTTGGCGGCGCTGTTCTTGTTATCGGCGTTGTCGTAATCGTCATAGTATCCAAAAAGAGAAGATAGTAAACGGTAAATTGCAGGCGACGGTGCGGTCCCGTTTAAAGGTATCGCACCATTGCTTTCATACTTTTGAAGATTTCGCCTATAATAACCGTGTGAACTCTTTATATAAGGAGAAAAGCATATCATGGAAGAAAACTTTACACCCAAAAAACTGCATAAAAAAATTCAGCTCTCTCCATCGGGAATGCTGTACGGTGCACTTCGTGTGCTCTCGCTTTGCGCTTGCTTTTTTATGCTTTTTCCCGATTTAAATCCCGCTCGTATTTCGGGGCTGATTAATAGAAACATTTCTCTTTTCACGACAGGATTTTCTTTTTCAGATGTGACGACAAAGTTTAATGCTTTATTCAGACAAGGTATTGTCGAAAAATCAACATTTATACTGCTTAGTATTGCCGCAGTTGTTATTATCGCCGGCGCAGTTGCTTGCGGTATTGGTGCTTGTATGTCAATCGGCAACAGCAATATGAAGGCTGTTGGTATATGGTTTTCACTTGCCGGCCCTTTCGCTATGATTATCGGGCTTGTCGGAATTTACCTTTCTTATTCACAGCTTACTTTATCAAAAAATCCCGCACGTGTTCAGGCAGCTTTCCCCACTGGGTTTTATTTCTATGCGGCGATGACCTTGCTTTTGCTTCTTGTCGCAATTGCTATTTTTGCATTCTTCAAACCGGTCGCAACCGAAAAAAGAATGATTTTGCAGGAGAAGTACGGAATTTTCATCATGCTTCTTCCTATATTATTACTCACGTTTGTTTTCTGCTATCTCCCTCTCTGGGGATGGCGCTATGCGTTCTTTGACTATACCGCCGGCGGTGAGCTGACTGCAGATAAATTTGTTGGCTTCAGATGGTTCACTATGCTCTTTAACAACAAGGCAACGGTAAATGATATTACTCGCGTATTGAGAAACACATTGATTATGAGCGGACTTGGCATTTTAACAAGCTGGATTCCGATGCTGTTCGCAATGTTATTAAACGAAATCAGAAGTAAACGCTTTAAAACGATAGTTCAGACTCTTACAACGATTCCAAACTTTATAAGCTGGGTGCTGATATATGCGATTGCACTTGCGATTTTCAGCACAGACGGTTTTTTCAACACATTCCTCTCCATTTTTGGTGTGGACTCATCAACAAACTGGCTTATGAGCGGTGAGCACATCTGGGCAAAAATGCTTTTGTGGGGATTGTGGAAAGGTCTCGGGTGGAGTGCTATTATATATATAGCAGCGATTTCAGGTATAGATTCTCAGCTTTATGAGGCCGCTGAAATAGACGGCGCGGGGCGTTTTCAGAGAATGTTCTATATCACCTTCCCCAGCCTGTTGTCAACTTATTTTGTAATCCTGCTTCTTACTATTGCAGGGGCGCTTTCAAACGGGCTTGAGCAGTATCTGGTATTTTATAACGCAAACAATAGAAGTAGTATTGAAGTTTTGGACCTTTATGTTTATAATATAGGTATAGACGGTGGAAGAATTCCGCTCTCGACAGTTATCGGAATGTCCAAGTCTATAATCAGTATCGCGCTTCTGTTCCTAGCGAACAAGATTTCAAAAATAGTTCGCCACGAAAGTATTATATAGGAGGTGCGTGATGAATACACATGAATTTAACGAAAAAGATATTGATAATATTCCCGATGAAAACACAGAAACTGAAGTGAAAATTACAAAAAAGAAAAAGAAGCTTAAAATAAAACGCACCGCCGGTGATGTTGTTTTTGACACAATTAACGGCTCACTGTTTTTACTGTTCACACTTCTTTGCATCTTCCCTTTTTATTATTTGTTTATAAACACTATATCAGATAATGACCTTGTGAGCAAGGGCGCAATATCTCTTTATCCTATCGGCGTGAATCTCTCAAACTATTTTGCGCTGAGAAATGTTAACGCTTTGGGTAACGCTTTCTTAGTCACAATTACAAGAACCATTTTTGGAACCGGACTAATGGTTTTGGCGAGCGGCTTTGCCGGCTATCTTTTCACAAAGGCAAAGCTTTGGAAGCGAAGCTTTTGGTATCGCTTTATTGTTATCACAATGTATTTTAACGCAGGGCTGATTCCGTGGTACCTTAACATGATGATGCTCGGGCTGACAAACAATTATTTGGCTTATATTATTCCCGGAATAATTGCACCTTTTAATATTATTCTTGTGAAAACCTTTATTGAGTCTATTCCTAAAGAGCTTGAAGAAAGCGCAATTATTGACGGCGCAACAACCTTAAGAATTTTCCGCGATATTATCTTCCCGTTGTCGAAGCCGATTTTGGCGACCATTGCGATTTTCGGCGCGGTCGGAAACTGGAACTCTTTTCAGGATTCGCTTATTCTGATGAAGGCGGCACCTGATTTATACACGCTTCAGCACCGCTTATATGTTTATCTTCAGAAGGCGTCTGACCTGGGCGCTATTATGCAGGGCGGAGCCGGCACGACAAGCGTACTTGAAAATTCACTTAACACGAAGGTTGTCAAGTACACTATCTCAATGGCGACGGTTATTCCAATCATGCTGGTGTATCCGTTCATGCAGAGATTTTTTGTCAAGGGTATTATGCTTGGCGCGGTTAAAGGATAGTAAAATAGCGAAATTAGTTTATATGAAAGGGTGTTCGTCATGAAAATTAAAAGAAAAATCAAGCGTGCTGTTTCCATGCTCCTTACTTCGGCGATGATCTCCTCCCTTATGCTCGGCACGACCGGATGCTCAGGAGGGGGCTCTTCAAACAAAGACCTCATCACACTCAATGTGTATAGCCAGACCGCTAACTGGAGTGGTATGCAGACAGGCTGGTACGCTAAGCTTCTTGAGGATAAATTCAATGTTCAGCTGAATATTATTCCAGACGCAGAGGGCACATATGAAACTCTTGTCGAATCGGGAAGCCTTGGGGATCTTGTAGTCTGGGGCGACAACGGCGCCGAATATAAGGACGCTGTTAACTATGGACTTCTTTATGACTGGGAGGATGGGGATCTTTGTAAAACCTATGCCCCGTCACTCTGGGAGAATGCTCAGATTGCTCTTGAGTCAAACAGAAAGATTTCAGGAAACGGAAATGTCTACGGAGTAGGTCATAATCTCGCCTCAAGCCTAGAGGATCGTCAGAGCTTTTTCTATACCTGGGATATCAGATGGGATTTGTATTCTCAGCTTGGACATCCCGAAGTAAACAACCTCGATGACTATGTTGAGCTTTTAAAGCAGATGAGAGAAATCTGCCCGACTGATGAAGCCGGAAACAAAACCTATGCAGCTTCACTCTGGCCCGATTGGGACGGAAGTATGGTTATGTATGTCAAGGCAATGGCGACGGCTTACTACGGCTATGATGAGCTGGCGCTGGGCTTATATGACGCTTCAAACGGTGAATTCCATGACACGCTTGAAATAGACGGGCCGTACTTGAACTTGCTGAGATTCTTCAACAAGCTATATCAAAACGACCTTCTCGACCCTGACTCTATGACACAGACATATGATCAGATGGCTGAAAAGGTAAAAAGAGGCGGAACGTTCTTCTCTATCTTCAACTATGCAGGTTCAATGGCATATAACACCTCCGCCCATATTGCGGATAACAAAATGATGCTACCGCTTGTCCCTTCTGAGGCTTCTCCCCCTGTTTACGGCATGAGCCTTCTCGGCGGAAACCGTGTATGGTCAATCGGCGCACATACTGAATATCCAGAGCTTTGTATGGAAATCATTGATTGGCTCTATTCACCTGAGGGTTCTATGAGCATTTGGTATGGTATCAAGGATTTGATGTGGTATTATGACGAAAACGGCAACACCTGCTTCACAGAGCTTGGTCTTGAATGCAACCGCGATCCGAAATATGACCTCGGTGGTGTTGAGTGGACCAGTAAGGAAACAGGCAAGACCTATAAGCTTGGCGCTAACTTCACCGACGGTATGCTTCAGCTCAATAACACAGCGTGGGTGGTTGACGCAACAAACCCAGAATCCAACGGTGAAACTTTTAACAAGGACCGCTGGAGAAGTATGATGGGCGATGCAAAATGCGATATTGAGCAGGATTGGCGTGACCATGTTGGCTTTGATTATATTCAAGAGTATATGGAAAGCGGAAATTACTCGGTTATCCCCGGAACGTCATATTCACAGCCTAAACGCTCGGCGGAGCTTGAGGTTACGTGGACACAGGTTACAGAGGCTATCAAAACCTATTCATGGCGTGCCATTTATGCCAAAAACGACGGCGAATTTGACTATCTTGTAAATCAGATGATCAAAATCTGTGACGAATACGGCTATGACGATCTCCTTGAGTGGAGTCTTGAGCAGGCTGAGGTTCGCTATCAGCTTCAGCTTGAAGAAAACTAATTAAAAAACTTATAATCACTCCGGGGGAAGCTTAGCTTCCCCCCTTGTTGAAAACGGAGGCAAATAGGAATGTCCAAGATGTTTTCTCCTTATAGTAAATCAGCGCAGTTTCTTTCGCGCATTTGGGATTTATTAGTTCTCAATTTTTTGTTCATTCTTGGTTCTCTGCCGATTATTACTTTTGGTGTTTCGGCGATAGCGACCTATACGGTCGCTCTTAAGGTTGTTGAGGACACTGATGAGAGCATTATACGTGCTTATTTCAAAGCGTATAAGGCTAACCTTTCACAAGGGATTATTCTCACTATCGCTTATATTATCGGAATAGGCGCTGTCGCTTTGGATTTCTTATTGTTTGATATTGTGGACGGCAACCCCATAGGCTTTCTCATTCTGGGAATAGTGAGCGCATTTTTTGTGTATGTGCATTTCTTTTATGTGTGGGCACTTGCTGCACGGTATGAAAACACCGTCTACCTACTCCTGACAAACTCAAGAAGAATTTTTATACGATATTTTCTGCGTTCTCTTTCTTCAACTGTGTTGATTGCCTTTATCATTTGGCTTTTCTTTCTCAATCAGTGGGTGCTTTTGTTTATCGGTGTATTTCTGGCACCTATTTTGATTATTTCGATAAAAAGCGCTTTTGCGATAAAGCTCTTTAGAAAAATTGAGGCGGATAATTTAGAGAACGGCAATGATGAGCTTACCCCCGAAGACAAATTACCCCGAGAAAAAGACGACGAGCAAGAAGACGACGGCGAAGAATATCTATAAAAAACAACAGGCTGACCAAACAAATGCTTTGTGCGGATAAGAGGGCTAAACTCAGTTTCGGCAAAGCCAATAAAGACGCAAGGAGACTTATATATGAAAAAAAATGTCACACGCCGATTATTAAGCGTTATTGTTTCAATGGTGCTTATTTTTACTCTTTCATTATCGTTTTTTACGGTAAGCGCAAGCGGTCAGACTTTTGATGAGATACGACTGCCCTTTCGGGATTTGACGGGGGATGAAATCGTCAGCGAAATGGGCCTCGGCTGGAACCTCGGAAACACCATGGACGGGCATTCAAACTTTATGCCGTCTGAAACCGCATGGCAGAGTAATATTACCACAGATAAGCTTTTGACGGCTGTTCACGACGCCGGCTTTAACACTGTCAGAGTACCTGTCACCTGGGGACTTAAAATCGACGACAATAACAACTATACTATCGACAAGGCATGGATGAACAGAGTTCGTGAGATCGCTGACTATGCGCTTTCACAGGATATGTATGTTATTATTAACCTTCATCATGACGGAGCGGAGCAGGCTGGCTGGCTTCACGTTGCTGCTGAGGGGGAGGAGCTTGAAATCGTCAAGCAGAAATTTGGACGCGTGTGGGAGCAGATTGCCGAAGCTTTCAAAGGCTATGACGAGCATGTGATTTTTGAATCCATGAATGAGGTTAAGAGCGACGATGATTCTCAAGCGGGTATCAAGCGTGATTTTCAGGTAATAATGGAGCTTAATCAGATTTTTGTCGACACTGTCCGTTCAACCGGCGGAAACAACACAAGAAGATGGCTGCTTGTTCCGGGAAGATATACAAACATAGTCAACACCACAAATGCGGATAACGGCTTTAAACTTCCTGACGACCCGTGGAATGATAATAACCGCCTTATGGTTTCAGTTCATGATTATGATTATGCCTTTGGACTTTTGGACACTATGGCTATCACTAACTGGAGTGAGGATAGTGCCGCTAAAATGGCAAAGCTTTTTCAGGCGCTTATAGACAGCTTCACTTCAAAGGGCATACCTGTCGTTTTAGGCGAATATGGTGCTTTGAACAAGAATAATACTGAGGCAAGAGCGTATTATTATGAGGTTATGGCTAGGCTCTCAAGAGTTTCCGGCGTGGTATGCTGCGCTTGGGATATAGGCTGGTATGATAAAACACGTGACCCTGATTATACCTATACTCTCTTTGAGCGTTCAACCTTAGAGCTGCTTTTCCCCGAAATCAATCACGCTATTTTAAGGGGACATTATGGCGCTGATGTTTCAGCTGGCATCAACGGCTTCAAGACAATCGTGAAGGGCACTAAGGAAGAGCCTGTAAAGATTGTTCCTATCACCTCAATCGAACTTAGCACTAATTCGCTGGCACTTTCTGTCGGCTCTTGGGAAAAGGTTACCGCCGAGGCTTTACCCGCTGATTCAAACGAGGTGGTGCTTTATTCAACCTCTGACCCTTCTGTTGCAACCGTTTATAACGGACTTATTCGTGCAAAGGGAATAGGACGCTGTACTATTACCGCAACCTCTTTAAGCAATAAAACAACAGAGACAATTGAGGTTACGGTTTATCCCGACGATACGCTCAAGTCGCCGCTTTCTAAAATAGACACTCAGGCTGACAGCTTTTCTATTATGGAGAGTGACTTTGCTCAGATAAAAATTAATATGCCAAAAGGCACTGACGACGTGGTTTCTTTCACAAGCTCAGACCCCTCTGTGGTAAGTGTCGGAAAGCTTGGCACAATGACCGGTAAAGGCATCGGAAAAGCCTATGTAATTATTACGACACGCTCGGGACTTTCTAAGGTAGTTTCTGTTGAGGTAACAAAGCTGATTTCACTTGGCGATGCGCCTGATATCGCTGTCTACGCTTATTACAACGATTCAGAGCATTCCTTCTTCGACAACGTTCAGGGTGAGTCTTTGACTATCACCAGCAACGGCACTTATACCCTCACCCTTGACTGCGCAAAGCACCTCCCCGGTTCGGCTAAGATGACGGGCGTAACTACGCTCAATAACGTCGGGGCTATTTATCTAGCGGATACGCTTGCACGAAGTGGGCTTTTTGCTTCCTGCGATATTATGTATGACGAGATTTTGCTTGACGGAAAGCCTTTGACTATTACTCAGCAGGCTCCCAAATCCGCACTGAAAAGCGGCGGCCGTTTTGACACTAACGACCCTGTCAACGCTTGGGACGGCTCTTATGTTACTGAGGCTGTCACAAAGAGCAATATGATTACCTTTGATGGTTTTTCAAGCCCTAAGGTAATCACAATAACCTTCACCCTGTCAAACTTTGTTCTTTCAAAGGATGCGCAGGCAGAACCTGAGATAGAGCCTGTTCCGGCTTCTGTCACATTATCTTCTGACAGCGTAACTATCAATTCATTAAGCACTTCACCCTTTGCTGTTACCCTGTCGCCTTTAAGCACAACCGACACAGCTTGTTTTGTGTCTGAAAAAAGCGGCGTGGTCTGGGTATCCTCTGTTGCGGCGGCACCAGGCTCAAACGGCACTGTAACTGCACAGCTTGTTCCATTAGGCACTGGTGAGGCTGAGGTCTATGTGCTTACACAAAACGGCGACACAGCGATAATTTCAGTGAATGTAACCGCTCAAAGACCTGCACTAAGCGGAACGGCTGACGTTTATATCGAGCCTTCAGACTATACCATGCCTCTGATTGAGCCGCCGGTGGAGGATGAAAGCTCAACCGCTCAGGACGACTCTTCTGTCGCTGACAGCGCTCAGGCAGAGCTCAAGGACGGCACTTCAAGCATTCTCCCGTATGTGCTTATCGGATTTTTCGGAGCTTTGGCAATACTCGGAGTAATTGCGGTTTTTGTTTTTAAATCTAAAAAGCCTAATGAATAATAAATACTGATTAATTTTAGCGTAGCTTTACGCAGAAAGAGTGATGGCATGAAATTCAATTACGGTGAATGGGTGATGAAGCCCGGAGTAACTTCATACAACTGTGACCAGATTCGTGACGCAAAGCTGAGCGAATGTAAAACAAAGCTGTGGCTTTATGGCGTGACTTATAAAGAGGACCGCAGAAGCCTTGATGGTGTGGCTATTGAGCTTAATATTTCTTCGCCTCAGCCTGATATTATAAGAATTCGTGCGGTGCATTTCAAGGGCGACACGAAAAAGTATGCTAAATTTGAATTAACCGACGCTAAATGTACGCTTGAGATGGAGCAAACTGATGAGCAGATTATCGTGCGTTCGGGCAAAACCTCTCTGGTAATAGAAAAGCGTCCGGCTTCCTTTAACTTTTATTATGAAAATCGCCGGCTGACGGGAATAGGCAAGCAGTTCGGAAAGAATATGCTGAGCTTTGTCAGCACCCCCGAGGGTCCGTTTATGCGTGCGCAGCTTGATTTGGATATCGACGAGCATGTTTTCGGACTTGGTGAGCGCTTCACTCCATTTATCCGCAACGGGCAGGTTATTGATATCTGGAACGAGGATGGCGGCACAGCAAGTGAGCTTGCCTATAAGAGTGTGCCTTTTTATATTACCGACAGAGGGTATGGAGTATTCGTCAACGATACCGGTTGTGTTTCATATGAAATATGTACTGAGCAGGTTGAGCGTGTTCAGTTTTCTGTCCCAGGTCATGCGCTTGACTTTATGGTAGTCGGCGGCGACGATATGAAAAGCGTGCTTGAGAATTATACCGCTTTAACAGGACGCCCCGCACTTCCGCCCGCATGGTCATTCGGGCTGTGGCTCAGCTCCTCCTTCACAACCTCCTATGACGAGAAGACTGTGCTTTCTTTTATCGACGGAATGCAGCAACGTGGAATCCCCATGTCGGTTTTCCATTTCGACTGCTTCTGGATGGGTGAGAATGAATGGTGCAGCTTTGTGTGGGATAAGAAAATGTTCCCCGACCCACAGGGGCTTATCAAGAAAATTCACGACCGCGGCATAAAGGTCTGCGTGTGGATAAATCCTTATATTGCACAAAAATCAGAGGTTTTTGACGAGGCGATGGAAAAGGGCTATCTCTTAAAGCGTCCAGACGGAACAGTCTGGCAGTGGGACCTGTGGCAGTCGGGGCTTGGCGTTTATGACTTCACAAACCCAGATGCTGTGAAATGGTATCAAGAAAAGCTCAAGGGGCTTTTAAGAATGGGCGTTGACGCTTTCAAAACAGACTTCGGCGAGAGAATTCCCGTTGACTGTGTATATTTTGACGGGTCAGAGCCTAATCGTATGCACAATTTTTACAGCTTTATTTATAATAAAATCGTCTTTGAGGCAATAGAGCAGGAGCGTGGCGAAAAAGAAGCGTGCCTGTTCGCTAGAAGTGCAACGGCAGGCGGTCAGCAGTTCCCTGTTCATTGGGGTGGTGACTGCAACTCAACCTATCAGGCAATGTCAGAGAGCTTGAGAGCGGGGCTTTCACTGTGCCTTTCAGGCTTCAGCTTCTGGAGTCATGACATCGGCGGATTTGAGGGAACTGCACCAGAGCACGTTTATAAAAGATGGCTAGCGTTTGGACTGTTGTCCACCCATTCACGCCTTCACGGCTCTGAATCCTATCGTGTTCCGTGGCTATTCGGTGATGAGGCTGTTGATGTTTGCCGTCATTTTACAGAGCTTAAATGCTCGCTCATGCCTTATCTTTACAGCTTGGCTGTACAGGCAGCAAGCACCGGACTAACCGCTATGCGTGCGATGGTGCTTGAATTCAGTGAGCTTGGCGCTGTAACCTGTGACAGACAGTATATGCTCGGCGATGCGCTTTTGGTTGCGCCCGTTCTTCGAGAAAACGGGAACGTCGATGTGTTCTTACCAAAGGGAAGCTGGACAAATTTCTTCACCGGCGAAAAGGTATCAGGAAACGGCTGGTGTGTTGAGAATCACGACTTCTTCTCAATACCGCTTTATGTGCGTGAGAACACAATTCTTCCGGTGGGAAGCAACAACTCTTTCGCTGTATATGAATATGAAAAGGACTTGACGCTTGTCGTTTATGAGCTTCAAGACGGCGCTTTTGCACAGCGTGATAATGTCAACTCAAGCGGTGATGTTGTATTTACGGTTACTGCAAAAAGAGAGAAAAACAGTATAAGCGTTCAGTTCTCGGCGATGCCAAGCAACGCTAAGCTTGTTTTTTCGGGAATTGAAAATATAAAGGCTGTGTCAGGCGCTGAGGCAATAACTGATGAGCGTGGCGCTGCGTTTAATGTTACAAGCACATCTTCTAGCTTTAATTTGACGGAGGAAAGCGTATGATAAGAGTTGGCGTCGATTATTATCCAGAGCATTGGGACCCCTCGTGGTGGGAGGAGGATGCACGTGAAATGGTCAAAGCGGGCATCAACACCGTTCGCATTGCGGAATTCACATGGGGAGTGCTTGAGCCGACAGAGGGTAACTTTAACTTTTCGTGGCTTGATAAGGCGATTGAAATTTTCGATAAATATAATCTTGACGTAATGCTCGGAACACCGACAAACTGTGCGCCGGTATGGCTTTATACAAAATATCCCCAGACACGTCAGGCGGACAGGGACGGAAACCGCACCGCACTTGGAATTCGTGGACACCGCTGTATGACTGACTCGACCTTTCGCCGCTTCGCTGAAATAATTGTTTCAAAAATGGCAGAGCGGTATGCAAACAACCCCCGTGTTATCGCATGGCAGATTGATAACGAGCCTGAGGGCAACCACTGCTGCTGTCCTTCATGTGCGGCACGCTTTCGTGAGCATCTCAAAGAAAAATACGGCACAATCGAAAAGGTGAACAAGGCTTGGGGCAATGATGTTTGGAGCGGTCAATATTCCGATTTTGAGGAAATCATGCCGCCACTTGGCGCTGTAAATCAATTCAACTGGATGAACCCAGCGTATCTTCTTGACTATGAGAAATGGACGACGCTTTCAGCCGGCGAATATCTTCGCTTTCAGCGTGATATTATCAAAAGCTTCAAGCACGACGCTGTTGTTACCACAAATGCCTGCTTTAATCCGCACATGCCTGATTTTCACGCTATTTTTGAGGATTATGAGGCGGCAAGCTATGACAATTACCCTGAGGTTCGAATTCCACAGGATTCACAGGCTATTTATTCTCAGGCCTTTGCGCTTGATTTGATAAGAGGCTATAAGCGTAAAAATTTCTGGATTCTAGAACAGCTTTCAGGCCCAAAGGGGTGCTGGTGCCCCATTTCTCCCACGCTTCCACCCAGAATGCTCAAGGGCTATGCGTGGCAGACTATTGCGCATGGTGCGGATTTGATTTTGTTCTTTCGCTGGCGAACCTCACAGTCGGGCGCTGAAATGTTCTGTCACGGGCTTTCTGAAACAAGAAAACAGTCTGGACGCAGGTATGAGGAGTTTGTTGACTTTGTGCGTGAGCTAAACGGCTATCACGAAATGTACGGCGCTTTGGTCAAG
Organism: Bacillota bacterium; assembly: GCA_023439835.1. Classification (GTDB taxonomy): domain Bacteria; phylum Bacillota; class Clostridia; order Oscillospirales; family Ruminococcaceae; genus SZUA-444. The sequence continues at coordinate 41,764 of JAEXUW010000002.1, forward strand.
AGCAGGGTTGCGATTTTGTATTCATATGTTCAGGATAAGGCACTTCGTATTCAGCCGCAGTCTGAGGGCTTTGCGTATTGGGAACAGCTAAAGCTCTGGCATGACGGTTTTCTATCACTCGGCGTGAATGTGGATGTTATCGGCGCTGATTCACAGCTTGACGGCTATGATGTTGTCGTTGCACCGACACAGTTTGTAACAGATTCTGAGCTTGTGAAGCGTCTTGAGGCTTTCACACAGGCGGGGGGGCGAGTTGTTCTGACTAACCGTACTGGTGTTATTACCCCTGAAAACAACAGAAATACCGACGACCTCCCCGGTGAATTCAGAAAGCTTGCGGGATGCTATGTCAGCGAATATGACCCGATTGGGAGCATTTCTCAGAATATAAAAACTGTCAGCGGTGACAGCTATCCTATAACACGCTGGTGCGATATTCTTGCTTTAGAAACAGCAGAGGTTTATGCCGAGTATGCGGATTCCTTCTATAAGGGCAGCGCCGCCGTGACGGTTAATTCTTTCGGAAGCGGCAAATGCTACTACGTCGGCACTGTCGGCGACAGAGCGTTCTATAAGGCAATGGCTAAGGAGCTTTTGAGGGACACTGATATTGCTGTTTGCGAGGATATTCCCACTGGAGTTGAGGTAGTTTCGAGAGAGAAGGACACAAATAAATGGACGTTTATTTTCAATAATACAGAGGCACAACAGAGCTTTTCTTTTAACGGCGATGAGATTTCACTGAAACCGTTTGAGGTTAAAATCAACGCTGAAAAAAAGGTGTAGGCTTAACTAACAAATGACGTGTGGCATTATGCTGTGCGTCGTTTGTTTATATTACCGTATTGGGAGGCTTTTATGGACGAATACTTGAAAAAAATCGATGATGTAATAAATGAAGGTCCTTTCTCTGACAGCTGGGAGTCGCTCTGTGATTTTGAAGTGCCGTCTTGGTTTTCAAAATCAAAGTTCGGTATTTTCGTGCACTGGGGGCTTTATTCTATTCCCGCTTTTGCAAACGAATGGTATTCACGCAATATGTATATTCAGGGGTCGCCAGAGTTTGAGCATCATATTAAAACCTATGGTCCTCACAAGGATTTCGGTTATAAGGATTTTATACCGCTTTTCACAGCGGATAAATTCAATCCAGATGAATGGGCGGAGCTTTTTAGAAAGGCGGGGGCACGCTATCTGGTTTCGGTCGCTGAGCATCACGAGGGCTTTCAAATGTATAAAAGCGACATTTCTCATTATAACGCATTTGAAATGGGCCCGAAGCGTGATGTTCTCGGCGAGCTTAAAGAGGCTGTAAAGGCGCAGGGCTTGCGGTTTGCCGCATCGTCACACCGCGCTGAGCATTGGTTTTATATGTCCCACGGGAAAGAGTTTGAAAGCGATATTTCAGAGCCGCTTAAAAGGGGCGACTTCTATTGGCCCTCAATGCCTGAGCCGCCCAACGATGAGCTTCAAAGCGAGCCTTATCCCACAACGGAGTATCTAAACGACTGGCTTGTGCGCACCTGTGAGCTTATTGACCGCTATGAGCCTGAAATTTTATACTTCGACTGGTGGATACAGCATGAGGCGTTTAAGCCCTATCTGAAAAAGCTTGCGGCTTATTATTATAACTGTGGAGTGAAATGGAACCGCCCGACAGCTATTTCATATAAGCATGACGCAATGATGTTCGGAAGCGGAATAGTGGACGTTGAAAGAGGGCATTTCGCCGATGCAAAGCCTTATTATTGGCAGACTGATACCGCTATCGCGCGGAATTCATGGTGCTATACCGAAACGCTTGATTATAAGTCCGCCGATGAAATAATTTGCGTGCTGATTGACGCTGTATGCAAAAACGGAAACCTTCTTTTAAACGTCGGGCCAAAGGGGGACGGCTCAATCGCTATGCGTGACCGAGAAATTCTTGAGGAAATCGGTAACTGGATGGAGGTAAACGGCAAAGCAATCTATGACAGCCGAGTTTGGCGCATCTCTGAGGAGGGACCAACTAAGGAGGTTGAGGGGCAGTTCGCCGAGGCGCAAAAGGAATATACGAGTGAGGATTTTCGCTTTACAGCCGGAAAAGGGGCGGTGTATGCTTTTTCTCTTAACTACCCCGAAAGCGGGAATATTATTATTCGTGCGTTTGCTGATTCTAAAAATCAAGACAAGCCAAATTTTCATGGGCTTATTAAAGATGTGCGTGTATTGGGTTTTGACGAAAAGCCTGTTTGGAGTAAGACTGAAAAGGGGCTTGAAATCAAGACGGTTAATGTTCAAAGCTCGCTTCCTGTTGTTTTTGAAATTGAAGTGCTCTAACCTTTTTTACTAACGAATAAAAAATAACAGCGGCTGACTTTATTAATAAAATCAGCCGCTGTAAGTTTTATTTGTTTCGCATTTTTTTGGAGGAAGAATGCGATTAAAACACTAGAGTGTAGCAAGAGTGTCGTAACAATCCTCAAGGGATGGATATAGCTTTGTATAAAGCCTGTAATATCTTTCGTATTCCGCTGTTTTTTCAGCACGGGGGTCTTGAAAGGTTCCCGTTTTGATAACGTGGTCGCAGGCATCAGGCACGTCTTTATAGATTTTTGCCGCTACCCCCGCTAAAAGCGCAACACCAAGCGCAGGGCCTTCATTTGATACAGTTGTGCTCACACGTGATGAGAAAACGTCGGCGAGCATTTCACGCCAGAAGGGGCTTGAGCCGCCACCGCCTGTCGCCACCATTTCGCCTGTTGCCGCACCCATGCTTCTAAGAATTTCAAGACAGTCACGAAGAGAGAATGTTATCCCCTCCATCACTGCACGAAGCATGTGATATTTTGTATGAACCGCACTAAGCCCGAAAAATACGCCGCGGCAGTTCGGGTCAAGGTGCGGGGTGCGCTCGCCCATCAGATAGGGGAGGTATAATAGCCTGTCAGAGCCGAGTGGGATTCTTGCCGCCTGCTTATCCATGAGATAATAAGGGGAAACACCCATGCCCTGTGAAGTTTGAATTTCAGCGTCGCAAAAATTATCACGATACCATTTTAGTGACAAGCCGGCACCTTGAGTTACCCCCATGAGATGCCATGCGCCCTCAACGGCACAGCAAAAGGTATGAACTCGCCCTTGAGGGTCGATTGACGGCTTTGAGGTGTGCGCAAAGACAACCCCCGACGTCCCGATAGTCGTAAAAGCCAAGCCGTCACGCACTGTTCCTGTTCCGACCGCTGCGGCTGCATTATCGCCGGCACCAGCCGCAACAATCGTCCCGACGGCAAGACCGGTGACTTCTGACGCTTCTTTTGTAACAAAGCCTGTTACCTGTGCGGATTCATATACCTTAGCAAGCAAAGCGGGGTCAATATTCAGCTTTTCCAAAACCTCATCAGACCATTGCCTTTTGGGAACGTCCAATAGCTGCATTCCCGAAGCGTCTGAAACGTCTGTTGCGAATTCGCCCGTCAGCTTATAGCGTATATAATCTTTAGGAAGCAAAATATGCCTGCACTCACCATAAACCTCAGGCTCATGCTTTCTTACCCATAAAATTTTCGATGCGGTGAAGCCTGTGAGCGCCGGATTCGCTGTAATTTCAATAAGTCGTTCTTTTCCGACGGCGTTTGTGATTTCTTCACATTCTGCCGCTGTGCGCTGGTCGCACCATATTATTGACGGGCGCAATACGTCGCCCTTATCATTTAGCATAACAAGCCCATGCATCTGGCCCGATAGACCGATACCCGCAATTTCATTCGCTTGTATTCCGCTTTTAATTATAACCTCACGGCAGGTTTTACAGACAGCCTGCCACCAATCCTCCGGTGCCTGCTCCGCCCAGCCGTTTTCAGGCTGATACAGCGGGTATTCACCTGTTGAGGAAGCTATCGTATTCCCATCGGTGTCAAAAAGCACCGATTTTGTTCCGGATGTTCCTATATCAATTCCGAGCAAATATTGCATAGGTTTTCTCCTTTTTTATTGAGCTTTAGCCGAACATAACAGCATTTAATATATTCTCAAGATACTCCTGACGTCCGCTGGTATTTGTGGTGACATCGCCCATTTCCATTGCATACTGTGCAAGCGATGAAAGGTCCATCTCGCCCGTAATAATCTTTGCGCCGATGCCCTCATTCCAGCTGCTGTACCTTGTGCGAACAAATTCGTCGATTCTGCCGTCCTCAATAATAGCCGCTGCCTTTCTCAGTCCTAAAGCATAGGCATCAATTCCGGCGATATAGCTGTAAAAAATATCCTCCTGAGTGAAAGAGCCTCGTCTTGCCTTTGCGTCAAAGTTCAAGCCGCCGTTTGTGAAGCCGCCTGCACGCAAAATCTCAAGCATTGCTATGGTTGTGATATAAACATCTGTAGGGAACTGGTCGGTATCCCAGCCTAAAAGCAAATCGCCCTGATTTGCGTCGATTGAGCCGAACATTCCGTTCACTGCCGCCACTCTGATTTCATGCTCAAAGGTATGTCCGGCAAGAGTTGCGTGATTAGCCTCGATATTCAGGCGGAAGTCCTTATCAAGCCCGTACTTGCGCAAAAAGCCTATTGCTGTCGCCGCATCAAAATCATACTGATGCTTCATAGGCTCCTTAGGCTTAGGCTCTATGTAGAAATCGCCTTTAAAACCTAGTCCGCGAGCATAGTCAACCGTCATCTTCATTAGACGAGCCATGTTGTCAAGCTCAAGCGCCATGTCGGTATTCAATAGAGTTTCATAGCCCTCACGTCCGCCCCAGAAAACAATGCCCGATGCGCCTAGCTTAACGCATACCTCAACATTCTTTTTAAGCTGTGCGGCGGCATAAGCAAATACATCAGCATTAGGTGCTGTTCCCGCACCGTGAACATAACGCTTGTTGTCAAACAGCTTAGCTGTCCCCCACAAACATTTTTTGCCTGTTTGCTGCTGCTTCATAAGCATATAGTCGCTTATTTCATCAAGACGCTCATTTGATTCTTTTAAGGTTTCTCTTTCGTCAATAAGGTCATAGTCGTGAAAGCAGTAATAATCAACGCCGAGCTTTTCCATAAGCTCAAAGCAAGCGTCAACTCTTGCCTTTTCTGCGTCAGCTCCGCCGGCTGAGCCGAACGACTTGTCAGAGGTTCCGCCACCGAACATATCCTTGCCTTCAGAGCAAAGAGTGTGCCACCATGAAATTGCGAATTTCAACTGCTCACGCATAGGCTTCCCCAAAATAAGCTCATCAGGGTTGTAATATCTAAAGCTTAAGGGTGAATTGCTTTTTGAACCTTCATACTGAATAGGCGAAATGTTAGAAAATATCATGATACATTGCTCCTTAAATACTTTTATTAATAGGTATTGCAAAAGTCTATATATAATAATAACATGCCTAATCAAAAAAAGCAATGCCATTTATAAAAAAACTGAAATTTCAAAAAAAATAAAAAAATAGCCGGATACTTTTTGCAGCTTTTCGTGTTTGCAAAAAGTATCCGGCTATTAAAAATGCATACTATATTAATTCAAGAAACTCCATAGTTACCTTTAAAGCAGCGCCAATCGCCGACGAGTTTCGCCCGAGCTGGCCAAGACGAATATACGAGCCAGTGTCCTCATAAGGATTGAGGCTTTTAACCTTTCTGTAAAGCTGTTCAAACGAGCCCAGCAGGTATTCGTCAAGGTCGCCACCGATTATAATATCCGTATCAAACGCCATTCTCAAATTTACTATTCCTAGAGCAAGATGTTCAAGATAACTATCCCAAACCTGACGCAGATTTTCGTCACCATTTTCCAGCTTGACAAAAAAGAGCTCAAGGTCGCCGTCAGTATGCTCCGCCAATACGCTAACAGAGCAGTATGCCTCAAGACAGCCTTTTCTTCCACAGGTGCAAAGCTCACCGCCGGGAATTATCGTCATGTGACCGAACTCACCTGAGCGGTTGTTGTCACCGTAAAAAATTGAGTCGTTGACGATAAGTGCGCCACCGACGCCCTTTGTTATTGAAAGATAAACAACATTTTTGAGTATTGTGCTCTTGCTAACCTCGGCAAAGCCAGCAGAATTAGCCTCATTTTCAACATGAACAGGGATTGTAAAGTAGCTTTGAATAGTCTTAACGGGGAAGTTTTTAAGCCCTAAGGTCGGCGCAAGCTCCAAAATCCCGCTTCTTTGATTGACCGTTCCAGGAACAGCTATACCAATGCCGAGAATTTTCTTTTCGTCGATAGAACCCTCCTGAAGAGTTTCCATCATTACCTGACGGACATTTATCCAATAGCTTTGAGTCTGTTCAAAAGGGATTTTTACACGCTTTTCAGAAAGCATATCGCCCGCCATGTTAAGTATTACAACACGAATACGACTCTTTGAAATATCTATGCCGATGCTGATACGGGCGTTATATTCAAAATGAAGAAGCTGGGGCTTTCGTCCGCCCGTTGACTCCTGCGTTCCTCTTTCGGCAACAAGCCCTTCCTCCTTAAGCTGTAAAATATTGTTTGACACTGTCGGAAGACTAAGCTTGAGCAGAGAAGCAATCTCCTGCTTCGTCAGCGAACCGCGTGCATACAGCAGATTTCGGATGCTTCTTTTGTTGACGCACTTTACGGTTAAATTGTTCGCTCCCTTTTTATCGACCGTCATAAATAATCCCCTTTACATAAACTACTTTTATAAACTAATTTAATAACAAAAAGTCAGTATTGTCAAGTGCAGTATCAAAAATAATTCAAAAAAAATCGAAAATAGGCGAAAACACAATTGATTTCGCAAAAAATAAACAAAAAAATCTATAATTCAAACAATAAATATCGTATTAAGCTATTATATTATATCACATTTAACAGAAAAAAGCTAGATAAATGTTTAATTATTTCTGAATTGTGGAAAAAATATCTGGTGGTGCAGGCAAAGAAGGAGGGACTTGAACTCTCGCACTTTTGTTTTTTTCGCTTAAAATATTTGACTATTTGTGTAATAAGTAGTAAAATTAGATAATTAAAAATGTCGCATTTTAGAAATAATAAGAATATAAGTAACCTTTACGTTTTAGCAATCAGCACTTGAACTAAATAACTGGAGGAGAGTAAAATTATGATTATCGAACAGCTTTCATACGAAAACAATAGATTTATCGGCAACACTTTGCTGGGGGATAAAGCACAATGTGTTATAGTTTTTGGTTGCAGACAGCTGATTGAAGATAATTCTGTGTTTGATGGCATTAGAAAAATTTACCCGTCAGCGTATATAATGGGATGCTCTACTGCTGGCGAAATTCAGAATGATAATATTACTGACGGAAATCTCAATCTTACTGCGGTGCATTTTGAAAAATCGCATGCCGTTTTCGGAAAAGTCGAAATATCCGATGATTGTGATTTTAATGAGCTTGGGGAAAGACTGGCATTATCAATAGACAAGACGGATTTAAAACACGTTTTTCTGTTGACTGACGGCGTTAACATGAACGGAAGTAAGCTAATTGAGGGAATAAAAAGCATAATCGGCTCTGACATTCCTATAACAGGCGGACTAGCCGGAGATGGATTTGATTTTGCTAAAACTGCTGTTATCGCAAATGATTATGCAAAGGATAGGCTCATTGTTTTTGCTGGGTTTTTTGGAGCAATTAAGACGGGCTGTGCATCATTTGGCGGTTGGGATACGTTTGGAGTTGAACGTGTTGTAACAAAATCAAAGGATAATATTCTTTTTGAAATTGACTCTAAACCGTCGCTGGATATATATAAAGAATATCTTGGTGAAAAAGCAAAGGATCTGCCTACAAGCGGGTTAAGGTTCCCCATGTCATTTCGTCATAAAAATTCAGAAGATAGCTTTGTTCGCACAATGCTTGACATTGACGAGAAAAACAACAGTATGATTTTTAGAGCTGATATTCCACAAGGAGCATTGTGCAAGCTAATGAAGTCAAACACCTACAACCTTATTGACGCTGCCAAAACAGTAACTGAGCGCAGTCTTAAAATGCTTTCATGTAAAAAAACCGAGCTTGCTGTTGTTGTAAGCTGTGCAGGAAGAAAAGCAGTTCTTAAACAGCGGACAGATGAAGAAATTGAAAATGTTAGAGCGGTTTTAGGCGAAGAAGCCATAATAACAGGATATTATTCTTATGGTGAAATCGGGCCGGCACGTGAAAATGCAGAATGTGAAATGCACAATCAAACAATGACAGTAACCTTGTTTTCAGAATCAGACTAATATAAATCCGCTATGTGCTAATGATGATTTTTCACAATGATTAAAGGAGTTGTTTTATGAATACTCTTCTTAAACGCCAGCTTGATAAATGTGGAATAGATTTGTCGGATAACGGCAGTATCTCGGAAAACTACATGAAGCTATTTGATCTTGTAAATGAAAGCTATAACGATTTTGATGAAGATAAAATGCTCCTTGAAAGAAGTATAGATATAAGCTCTCGAGAATACATGGAGCATATTGAAAGAATTAAAGAGCTTCAGATATCCCTCGTACAAAACGAAAAGCTAGCGGGAGTGGGACAGCTTTCAGCTGGCATTGCACATGAGATTAATAACCCTCTTGGCTTTATTCGCAGTAATATGGAAACTCTTTCGAAATATATATCGAGAATTTTGGAGCTTTATACGCTTTCTGACAAATATATAAACATGAATAGCGATGAAGATAGTACCGCTCTTCTTAATGAAATTAAAGAGCTCTCACAAAAAAATAAAATTAACGCAATTTACAGTGATATGCCGGACCTTATTTCTGAAACTCTTGATGGGGTTTTCCGCATTAGTGAAATTGTAAAAAGCCTTCTGAGCTTTTCTAGGAAAATTGAAGCTAATGAGCTTGAGGATTTTGATATAAACAAGGGAGTTACAGACACCTTGACCATTGCTCAGAACGAAATTAAATATATAGCATCAGTTAACCGCGATTTTGGTGAAGTTCCAATGGTTAAAGCAAAACATGGCGAAGTGTGTCAGGTTATTCTTAATATTCTTATCAACGCTGTTCATGCAATAAAACAAATAGGAATTAAAGGAGAAATAGGGATTAGAACCTTTGCTGACAAGCAATATATCAACTGTGAAATCAGCGACAACGGCGGCGGAATTCCTGCTGAATACATCAATAAAATTTTTGAACCTTTTTTCACAACAAAACCTGTCGGCACTGGCACAGGACTTGGGCTCAGCATTTCTCATGATATTATTGTAAACAAACATAAGGGCAAGCTTAACGTTATTTCTGAGGTGGGAAAAGGAACAGCTTTCACCATTTCTCTGCCCATTGAACCCCCGCTATAAAGCTAATGATTGTATTTTGAAACATTTGAATTACAATAACAAAATTCAGCTATTTCATTGCGTATAAAACTTGCAAAAAAGGAGGAATCAAAATGTATGAAAAATACACAGTATTGTTTGTTGATGACGAAGCTAATATTCAAAAAGCAATACGAAGATTAATGATGGATGAGGAGTTCACATCGGTTTTTGCGTCAAGCGGGCAAGAAGCGATTGAAATTATAAACAAAAATAAAATCAGCGTTGTCGTTTCAGATATGAGAATGCCGGAAATGAATGGGCTGGAGCTTTTAAAAATTGTTGAGGAAATTTCGCCTCTAACAGTTAAGCTTGTTTTAACCGGATATACTCAGATCCCTCAAATACTATCAACAGTTAATCAAGTTGATATCTATAAATTCATGGCAAAGCCTTGGGAACCTGAAGAATTAGTTGAGCTAGTAAAAAAATCCATTGACTATTATATTATAAAAGAGGAATATGCCTCTCAAAAGAAAATACTTGAAACACAAAATAAATCATATAAAAATATACTCGCAAAAATCAATACTGTTATTAATGATGCAAAAAATAGTAGTCAAATAATCTGCCGTTGTGGTTCAATCATTGTTGATTTTGGGGTTGACTTCACAATTGAACAACGTGAAGCGTTTAAAGATGTTTTTGAAATTCAAAGAAAGCTTTTTGAGTGTCTTTCCAGTGGAGTCGCATTTGATAAGAGTATTATTTCCTTAAAAACTTTAATGGATAATATTTCGAAAAATGTGCTGTCTGTCGTCACTAACGCTCGAATAATTTCAAAGAGCGATATGAATGCACAAGTAAACATTGAAGAGAAAATTCTTGAGACTGCAATTTCAGTGGCTGTTTTGATTTTTCACAAAGAATTCATTAATAACGGACTGGTTATAAGCGTTGAAAATACAGAAAAGTTTCATATCACTATGCTTTGCCCTGATATTAAATATAACGATGCCGATAATTCAGTTAAGACTGTTATTGACTCGAAAAATGCATTTATCAAATCTTTTTTAACTGAGCTATTATGGTTTTCACAGATTCAGTTGAGTCAATCGGTTATAAATGATACACTTATTTTAAAAATAGGTGTCGATACGGATGAGTTGAACTGTTGACAAAGCTATTTTCATATGATATATTTTAAGAAATAGAATTGAAAGGATGTTGTTTTTGTTAATAGTATTGGATAGAGGGGCTTATACAGCTTAGTATAAACCCTGTGCAGATGTATCTGAAATTTCGCATATTGATTAAATCAATATGCTTGATTGTGGTGCGTATTTGTCTTTATCTATATACTATTTCAAAATCATCCTTATTTTTAAGGGTGTGATAGTCGTGTGCTATTACACTTTTTGATTATCCATAGTATATGTCAAAGGACAAATATACTGTGGATTTTTTAATGCAAACTTTTTGCATATTTGAAAGGATTATTTACTATGATTAATAAAAATATAGAGATACTTGAGTTTAATAAAATAAAAGAAAGCCTGAGCGAATTTGCTTTAACACAAAAAGCAAAGGAAAAAATTCAGGAGCTTAAACCAACTATTTCCGAGCGTGAGGTATTGTCGATGCTAGACGATACTTCAGAGGCAAGAATTTTGCTTGATACCGTCGGCTTGCCTCCGCTCACATCGGTTAATGAAATTGATGATATATTGGAAGTTGCGCAAAAAGGCGGAATGCTACTCCCTGAACAATTTGAAAGCATTTTGCGGTTTATTTCTTCCTGTAAAAGACTAAAGAACTATTTAAAAAAATGTGAGGCAACTGATATTAAGCTTGCCTATTATGGCAATTCAATTGATTGTCTTGAAACGCTTTTTGAAGAAGTTAATAAATCAATTAGAAATAGTATGGTTGATAGCAATGCTTCAAACGAACTTGCAAATATTCGAAGAAAAAAAGAAAACGTAGCTTTTAGAATTAAAGAAAAGCTTGAAGATATTCTAAAGTCAAAAAAGCAATACTTTTCTGACGGGTTTGTTTCAAATAGAAATGGGCACTTCACTCTCCCCGTAAAAAAGGAATACAAAAATCAGATTTCAGGTTCGGTCATTGATACTTCTTCAAGCGGAGCAACGTATTTCATTGAGCCAGCGTCTGTTATAAAGCTCAAAGATGAGTTGAATTTGCTTGCTATTGCTGAAAGCAATGAGGAGAATAGAATTCTATATGTCCTTACAACTCTTGTAGATGATTTTAAAGCCGAGATAAAAATAGATAAAGACGCTATCGAAACTCTTGATTTTATTTTTGCAAAAGGAAAGCTTAGCTCGGAAATGAAAGCAGTAAGACCTGAAATAAATACTCAAAACTACATTAAAATTAAGCAGGGCAGACATCCTTTATTAAATCAAAGCCAATGTGTTCCGCTTGATTTTCAGATTGGAAATGGTATTAATGGAGTGATAATTACTGGCCCAAACACCGGCGGAAAAACTGTTGCCCTAAAAACCGTAGGCTTGTTTGTTATGATGAGTCAATGTGGGTTGCATATTCCTTGTGAGCAAGCACAAATATGCATGAGAAGTAACATACTATGTGACATTGGAGACGGACAGAGCATTTCACAAAATCTATCGACTTTTTCTGCACACATTACAAACATTATTGAAATTTTAAGTCACACAAATGAGGGGTGCCTAGTCCTTCTTGATGAATTAGGCTCAGGGACTGATCCGCTTGAAGGCATGGGAATTGCTATTTCTATCTTGGAAGAATTAAGACATAGAAAATGCCTTTTTGTTGCGACAACGCATTATCCGGAAGTTAAGGAGTACGCAAAGACCACTGACACTTTAGTTAATGCAAGAATGACATTTGACCGTGAAACCTTACAGCCACAATACAAACTTGAAATAGGTGAAGCCGGAGAAAGCTGTGCAATTTATATTGCAATGAGATTAGGAATGCCAAAATCAATGCTTGAATGTGCGACAGATTATGCAT
>JAEXUW010000015.1 GCA_023439835.1 Bacillota bacterium
GAGCCTTTTTCAAACCGTCGGGCGGTAGGAGGACAAACCAATCCACAGCATCCATTACAGTATAGCAAATTTTTAAAGTTCTTGGAGAGGAACTCTAAAAACTACTACTTTTATATAATACGAGGAGAAAACCACCTTTTGTGTAAAGGTAAGTGCATTTTTTAGAGGCTAAAGTTGCACTTAGTTTTTCATTTGACGGTTTTCCCACAAAAAAGCATTGACATTTACGATTTAAAGTGTTAAATTAATAATATAGAATTCTTGTTTGAGATTAATAATTACTACTAATTCAACTATACTATATGTATTATAACTATTATATATTGCTAATCGGAGGGGTTATGAAAATAGCGGTTATCGGTCTGGGGCTTATCGGCGGTTCGTTCTGCAAAGCTATAACGGCAAAAACACAGCACAGCTGTTATGGGCTTGATCTTGATCAGGCTTCAATTTCATCTGCTGTTTCAGACGGTGCGATTGTGGGCGGAATCGGTTGCGACGAGCTTTCGGAAATGGATATGACTATTGTGTGTCTTCATCCTCATGCGGCGCTTGACTTTATTAAAGCCAACGCCGTTAATTTTAAAAAGGGAAGCATAGTAATCGACAGCTGTGGCGTGAAAACCAATATTGTGTCAGAGGCTGAAAAGGCTCTTATCCCGTTTGGAGTAAGCTTTGTCGGGTGTCACCCCATGGCGGGAAGAGAATTTTCAGGGTATGCGTATTCGCAAGCCAGCCTTTTTGAGCGAGCAAGCTTCATTATTACGCCGACTGAAACGACAAACGAGCTTGACGTATCAGCAGTAAGCGAGTTTGCTAAAGCTGTGGGATTTGCCAGAGTTGTCATCACAACCCCGCATGAGCATGACAGGATTATCGCCTTCACCTCTCAGCTTGCTCATGTGGTATCAAGCGCTTATGTAAAAAGCCCGACGCTTCAAAGCTTTAACGGCTTCTCAGCGGGGAGCTTTATGGATTTGACAAGAGTGGCTAAATTAAACGAGGATATGTGGACTTCCCTCTTTCTGATGAACAAAGGGCCTCTTATAAATGAAATTGAAACGATAACTGAAAAGCTGAATGAGTATAAGGAAGCTTTAAGAAGTGATAATTCCGAAGAGCTCAAGAAGCTTTTAAAGGAAGGCCGTATTCTTAAAGAAAGCATTGAAACCCAGCAGACACTCAGCAACCTCAAATAAAGCCAACAGAAATATTTGTGCAAATCGTATATTTTAGAAAATAATGGCAATAATTTATGCTGAAAAGCGTTCACATAACCAGCTGTGCAATTGTGAACAAACTTTGTGTTTTAGCGTAAATTTTGCCATATTTTTATTGTATATGCACTTTGATTTAAGGCAAAAGTACAAAAATTACATAGCGGTTACAAAAAACGCTTGACATTACAGCTCTCTGTGATTAAAATTAACAGGTCTTAACAGACAGCTTACAAAAGCCCCGTTTCCATGCGGTTTTCCGCATTTTATGGCAGAATTCGTATTGTCAGGACTTCTGTCTAATAAAGAAAAAGGAGTGAGGATTTATTAATAAGCGGTCATCATTATTAAAAAAGACGTTGCTTATGCTCACAGCGCTTGTGTATACTATGGTAGTATGCTTTGTCGGTGAGTGTGGCGACATAACTAATAATAATATTATTATGGCTGAAGCTTTCACAGAAAGTCAGCAGGAAACCTATATGGTATCCGACACTGACATATCAGCTCAGGTGAGCTGGTGGAAAGCAGGATTATCAGAATACACTATTGTTGAAGAGGAGGCGTTGGAGCTTCCACCGGTGTCAGTATATCAGGCACCGCCTGTAACATCACAAGCAAGCACCTCTGTCGCCCCTGTTGTAAGTACAGAAACAGTGACTAGCGCAACCACTACCCCCACAACTCAAGCTCAGATTCAGAGCGAGTCGCCGTCTTCAGAGCAGTCGTTATCGCCAGCACCCAAATATGCTTCTGAAACCTTTACGGTTTATGATCAGAATTCGGGGAGCTATGTTACCTTAAACGGATATGAAATGCTTTGCCGAATTGTCCGAAACGAGGTTGGCGCACATTACACCTATGGCGAGAAAAACGGGCAGACTGTTTATGACGAGGACGCAATAAAGGCATTTACTATTGCGGCGTATTCAATGCTTAAATACTGCAAGAAAAAGGGTGAAACCCCGACGGTCGGGCTAAACAGCAATGTATCTCAGGCTCTTCGCAATTATGTTGCTGAGGTTGACGGAATGGGAGCATATTATAACGGCTCACATATCTGTGCGGTATATTGTGCGTCCACAGGGGGCACAACGTTATCAAGCAAGAACAGCTGGGGCACAGCTAACCCCTATCTTGTCAGCGTTGAAAGCAAATATGACAATCAGGGTAAGCAGTATGTCACAACTCAGGTTTTTTCAAAGCAGGAAATGAAGAATATTATTGAAGCAAAAACGGGGTTTTCGCTTTCAAACAACCCTGAGAACTGGTTTGTAATAGCATCAACTATTGACGGAAACTATGTACAGCAGCTAATAATCGACGGTAATTCAACCTGTAATATTCGCGGAAAGGATTATCGCATAACGGGAACATTTTTCAGAAACAGCATAATGGGAGTTTCAAAGCTTAAATCACCTGACTTTACCGTTCAGTACAAAGATGGATATTTTTACTTCACCGTTTATGGATACGGGCACGGTGTGGGAATGTCCGCTGAAGGCGCACAGCTTTATGCGACAATCGAGGGTTGGGATTACCGTCAAATATTAACGCATTATTATACAGGCATTGAGGTTTATTAAGCGAAAACATAAACGCAGAAACAAGGTTTTAATATATATTTGCTGGTTTTGTCATTGCCAAATTCTATACTACTCTAATATTTTACATTACAGTAAACAAATAATAAGATAAAAATTTAAGCAATAATACAAAAAAAATAATTATCGACAAATTTCGACTTACAATATAAGCAAATTGTTTATAATAGTAAATGAATGAGGTGATTATATGACAGTTAATGAGCAGATAAAAATCCTCTGTATAAGAAACGGAATTAGTCTTGCTGAACTAAGCAGAAAGATGGGGCTGACTCCGCAGTCTTTGAACGGAAAAATGAAGAGGGGAAAGTTCTCGGTTTATGACCTCGAGGAAATGGCGAGGGCACTCGACTGTAAATTTGAAAGACACTTTATTTTACCAAACGGGGAGAAAATTTAAGAACAGGGAAGCTTTTGGCTGGAGAAGAACAACTTTTATGTGGTTGTTTTATCTTCGGCCATTTTTTATTGACAAAAACAGAATGTCCTTTATAATAAGAATATGCAGAAAATATTCGAAAGGAAATTAATATGAACAATATGATACTTTCTCAAACAAAGCTAAGCAATATTCCATGGCAGGATAAGCCAGAGGGCTGTAACTCACCTGTATGGAGATACAGCGAAAATCCAATAATTAAAAGAAATCCGGCGAAGAACATAACAAGAGTATTCAACAGTGCGGTTATTGAATACAATGGGAGGTTTGTGGGGGTTTTCAGAGGTGAGGGGCTAAACGGAATTTCACACCTTTATTTCGGTGATAGTGATGACGCCATTAACTGGCGGATTGATGAGGAAGCTATTGTTTTTGTTGATGAAAATGATAATAAGGTTGAGCCCTTTTATGCTTATGACCCGCGCCTTGTAAAGGTTGAGGATACCTTCTATATAATATGGTGCACTGATTTTTACGGTCCGTCTCTTGGAATTGCCAAAACACAGGATTTCAAGCGGTTTGAAATTATGGACAATCCGTTTTTACCCTTTAACAGAAATGGTGTGCTTTTCCCCAGAAAGATAAATGGAAAGTTTTTGATGCTTTCAAGACCAAGCGACAGCGGGCACACGCCCTTCGGTGATATTTTTTTAAGCGAAAGTGAGGACCTTGTTCACTGGGGACGTCATCGTCATGTAATGGGTAAAGCCCCAGAATGGTGGCAGTCTTTAAAAATCGGGGCAGGGCCAGCGCCGATTGAAACCAGCGAGGGTTGGCTTTTATTCTACCATGGCGTTGTCGGAACCTGTAGCGGATTTGTTTACAGCATGGGTGCCACAATTCTTGATTTAGAGAAACCCTCTATTGTCAAATACCGCTGTGAGAACTTTGTGCTCACCCCTGAGGAGTGGTATGAGGAAAGAGGCTTTGTTCCTAACGTATGCTTCCCCTGTGCGTCACTTCAAGACAGCGAAACGGGAAGAATAGCGATATATTACGGCTGTGCGGATACCTATGTAGGACTTGCTTTTACAACCGCAGATAAAATAATTGAATATATCAAGGCACATGATAAAAAATGCAAAAATGATGATACTGAAGGAAGATAAGAGGTGGCATATGCTCAGGGATGAGGCTTTATATTATCTCAGAGAAAAGCTTATACCATTCTGGAACGGGCTTATTGACAAAGAATACGGCGGGTTTTACGGCTATGTGGGCTTTGATTTAAAGGTTGACAAAAAAGCGGTTAAGGGCGCAATACTAAACTCAAGAATACTATGGTTTTATTCTAGTGCGTATGAACAGCTGAAGGACGCTTCTCTTCTTGAATATGCCGGTCATGCCTTTGAGTTTTTGAAGAACTTTCTTTGGGATGAGCAAAAGGGCGGAATTATCTGGTCTGCAAAATATAACGGCGATGCTCATGACACCTTGAAGCATAGCTACTGCCTATCATTTGCGCTTTATGCCCTTTCTGCTTATTGCAGAGTGTCAGGGGATGAGCAGGCACGCTTGATGGCGCATTCTCTGTTCAATCTCATTGAAACAGTATGCAAGGCGGACAAGGGGTATTACGAGGCTTTTTCAAAGGATTTTGAGCCAGCTTCAAATGAAGAGCTTTCGGAAAACGGCGTAATGGCGACAAGAACAATGAACACAACCCTGCATATCCTTGAGGCCTATACCGAATATTCAAAAATAAACGATTCTATTGTCGTGACTGACGCCCTTGAAAATGTTCTCAGAATATTCAGCGAATATATATTTGACAGAAAGCATGACAAGCTTCTTGTGTTTTTCGACGATGATTTTAATTCAATAATCGACCTTAATTCATATGGGCATGATATTGAAGCAACATGGCTTCTTGACAAGGCGTGTGAGGTTATAAAAGATCAAAAGCTAATAAAGGAAATAACTGAATTTGACACAAGGGTTGCACATAGAATACATGAGATCGCTTTGGAGGGCTGTGCGGTAAATAACGAAAGTGAAAACGGCGTAATTAACCGCGACAGAATATGGTGGGTTCACGCTGAAAGCGTTGTCGGGTTTTTGAATGCATATTCTAAAACAGGGGATGAGAAGTTCAAAAAAGCCACAGACGATGTTTGGGAATACATAAAGGAATTCTTTATCGACAAGCGTGAGGGATCTGAATGGTTTTCTCAGCTTTCGCCTGAGGGCAAGCCCTTTGAAAGCTATGCTATAGTTGAGCCGTGGAAATGCCCGTATCACAACGGAAGAATGTTCATTGAGATTTTGAAGAGAGTTTTGGAGTAGCAAGCAAATTAAACGCCGGCAGAGGCTATCCCTGCTGGCGTTTAGCTTTATTCCTCGATTTGTTTGCCTAAGAACATTGCGGCAGCCTGAGCGAGAGTGGCATGAACCTCGGTAGCAGGACTGTCGTTTTCGTTACACAAGAATGTTACCGCACCGGTAACGTCACCCGAAGAGATGATAGGCGCAGCAGCAAGAGCATAGCGATTTACCCCTTCAACAGGCATCAGCCGGCTGTCTGTTTTTGAGCTGAATAAGTAGCTTTTCCTGTTCTCGAGAAGATCATCAAGCCCCGCTGAAACGCGTCTTTCGTTGAATTCCTTCTTTGCTACTCCAGCCACTGCCACTACATGGTCACGGTCAAAAATAACAACAGGGGCATTTCCCATTTTATAAATGACTTCTGCCGCCTGAGAAGCGCCGCCTGACAGCTCGTTAATTGGCGAGTATTTTTTAAAGATTACCTCTCCGTCATTGCTTGTATAGATTTCGAGGGGGTCGCCCTCTCTTATCCTCATTGTGCGTCTGATTTCCTTTGGGATTACGACTCTTCCGAGGTCGTCAATCCGTCTGACAATACCTGTTGCTTTCATAAAAACCTCCAAAATTAATTTTAAAATTGAATGTGTTTGTCAGGTGCAGTAATATTGTTAGCAAACGAGGCATAATTATACTTGCTTTTTTGAAAAAATAACCGAACAAATCGAAGGATATAATTTACATTAATTATTCATTTGTACATGGGGTTAATTGAAAAAAGATTTACGCGCAGGGCTTATAAGGCTTTATTACCATGCGAATAATGCAAATAATAAATAGCATGGATATTATTACTTCAAAATACATAGAAATTTTAAACATTGGAGTTGAATAAGTCAAATAGATAGTGCCTGGTTCACTGTCTTCAGAGTGTATTATTGTGAATCCTTTATCGTTTTTAGTAACGGTAATCGGTTTATTAATTGTTCCGTCATCTGAAACAAATTGCGCTACAAATCCCTCATTATAAGTAAAAGACAAGGTGAATTGTGTTGAGTTACCGTTTTTTCTAAATTCAAGCCGATCTAGCTGTGAGTTTAATTCTACAGGAAAATCATTGGCCATTACAAGGCTGTTAACATTACTTATTTCAAACATGATCCCAGAATCAAGAAACTCAAATTCTCGCTCAATTTCAATGCCCGGTATCTTTGCAATCGCTCCTTTGAATGAAGCAGTGATTTTCTCATTATTATCGACAATGAAATATTTAACTGCATTATCATTTATCTGTTCAATCACTCTATCACTAAAATTTTTAGAATAATAGCAAAACGTATTGTAATCGCCGGTGTTAGAATATCTAAACATAAACTCTTCATTGGAAAGCATATTACTTTGATTAAATGTTAACTGTGAACTTGTCATTTCATATCCGCCTATTGTGAAAACACCGACTAGAACCCCGTAGTTTCTTGATATTTTCTTTTGAGGATCAAATGCATACGAAAGATCATATAAACTGTTTTTTTCAACCAAAGCTAATATTCGATAATTGTAAAAGTCAACATTGTTATTGATTAACTCTTCTTTAATATCCTCGATTTCCTGGCTAGAGCTTGATGTAATAGTTGTCTCAAACAAATCATGCAAACATTTTCTAGCTATATAATAATTGTTTATAATCCCAAGTATTACAAAAAATGAGCATATAACCGCCAGTGTTTTCTTTAACCTAGAATATTTAAAGCTAATTATTACAATACAGATTAATAGAGGAATAACAATAAAATATGCTTTAAATAAATATCTGAATTTATTAATTACGGGAAACATATACAATATTCTAGAAGCAACACCACCAATTGAAAAGGAAAAGAAAAACAATATGCTTATGCTTATTCCGATAAAAAAACCCTTAATAGGATTATTCTTATATAATCCGTTACGGGCGGTGGCTAGTAGTCCCCTGATTTTTTTCGCAATGTCTTTTAGAGTGATTTGTTTATGGTATTCACTAGTATTTAATTCATAATGTTTTCCTAATTTTCTAATCAAATATACAAGCAAAGCGATTATACAAACAATAAACGGACCGTTGTAATATATATTGCAGTCTTTGTCGCCATAAAAGTTTATTGACGAAATAAATGCAATCACTTTATATGCTGATGGACTTAGCCGATTTATAAGTGAATTTGGTAAAATGCCTGAAACTAGACTGCCAAAAAGAGTGAGAGGTGAAGTAAAAAATTCAGACTTTGATGAAAAAGAGGCGGACCTCTTTGAACTTTGCAGCAGCAGATAAAGATAAGGGAATGATAGTATTATTCCGATAAAGCAGTTTGTTATTAGCTTTAATAAATTTCTTTTGCTTGTGTATAACGAAACGCACAACATTATAATGCAGTAAAGAACATAATGATACACAGTGTATTGTACATTGCCCAGTAAAATACTGAATGCAAGAATTACTCCAATAATTACATAAGATAAGATCTTTGTGTTTAATGTCCTAATCAGGCAATAAAGCAAAAGAGGAATGATTAGATAATTATTAAATACATAATACCAATAACCAAACCGGAAAAATGTTGAGCTTGATGTATACATTAACACTATAAATATTGATAGGGGTACACTCGCGTTAAGTTTTCTGCATAAAAGATAAGCAAATACATTACCTGAAGCTATCATAATAAAAATATATATTGTTAATGTCGGAAGAGACGGGGATTTAAAAACATAAACGTTTAGTACGTATGAAATGAGCATTATTGGATTGTTAAGAGAATAGTAGCCCTCATCACATATTTCTATGCCTTTGAACTGATAAAAGTTGAATTGCGGCATGTGTCCAGTTTCAAAAAAAGTCTGATAGCTTTGATCAATTACTGGATACCACTGGTATCTGTTGTCGTCGATCAAGAAAAGCTCATTTTTGAATCCTGACATACCCCAAAAAAGAACTACTGAAAATGCTGCAATCAGTAGTAATATTAAACATTTAGCTAATAAACTGTTTGCCTTTTCGTTCATAAATACCCGCCTTTACTTTAGAAGTCCTTGCCATTTTGAGATGTTGCTTATTTTACAGCATATAGCATCAAACCTTATATTCTCTGAATTAATAATACGTGCATAGAGTTCAATTTTTTCTGGTTGACCTTGAAGTTCAGGTGATACAAAGCATGTTAAATAGCCAAGTTTTTTTATGAAGGAGTATGTTGTGTAATCTAATGGAAAGTCAGAAAAACAGTCCACCCATACCCATTTAACCTTGTTTTTTAGTTTTTCAATGGTATAGATACCTTCATATTCAGAATATCTAAGCGCAATGTTTGTTTCACCCAAATCAGTAAGTAGCTTAATCATGGGGAACGAACAGTCTAGGAAAAAATAATTGTTCAAGCCGTATTTTTTCATTATGTCAATTACTTTATGTTCAATTCTTTCGCTCTTGACATTTAGAATCACCGTGCCATGATTGTAATTTTTTATATATTCTTCAAAATCTTCGCCGGGGACAAAAGGATCATGTTCCATATATATCCTGCCAGACAAATCATCTCTTAAATCTATTTCCACACCAAATTCAAGGGGAACAGTACTAAGCAGTTGCAAAGTGTTAATTCTATGAGCAATAAACTCCACTATTAAACCACTTCCTTTTTCAGCTTAAATGAATAGTTGATTGTTCTTTTTATAAATTTCCACTTGCTTTTTAATCCCGTATTCCAATGGGATTGACCATGTATTCTCTTATTAAATAGCACATTAAAGCGAATTATCTTTAACTTTTTAAGTTTTGCCATATATAGCGCATATAAATCTAAAGAGAAATCAAACGGGGTGTTTTCCCATTCATCAAAAAACTCTTTTGGGAAAAAATTAGGCTGAGCATTAATATCAAAAAGCATTGTTTTAAGAAGTATACTTTCAAAAACACTCATTCCAAAAGTGAATAAAGTGTCGATAAAAGGTCGATTTCTCCTTCTTCCTTTTACAAAAATTTTTTCTGAACTACTTGCTAAAATACGATAAGCTCTAAGAGTATCATAAACATCGGTCTGCATGTCTGCATGTGTCCATCCAATGTAATCGCCTGAAGCACAGCGAAGCCCTTGAACAATTCCGTACCCATATCCTTTGTTAACAGGAACATTGACCACTTTGAAAAAAAAGTATTTTTTTGCCATCTCTAGTAATACCGCAGCTGAATTGTCATTCGAGCCATTATTTACAATAATAACTTCCATATTAGGAATAATAAACTCACTAAACCTAGCTAGAATTAGGGGTATATTTTTTTCTTCATTATAGCATGGAATAATTATGGAAAGTGTCAATTTTCAATCTCCTTTATAAATACAAAGAATTTTTGACCTAAAAAGTTTAATACTGTGCTGGTTCCCGTGGCAGCAAAAAACGCAAGAAGCTTTACATCTAATACAATAAAGGCAGCTTTATTGACAGCCGAGTTAATTATCGCTGTGAAGAAATACAGTACTGCATACTTCAATATTTCACAAAGAAGGAGCTTTTTGCTGTTAAAAGTCCAAAACTTATTTATTATAAAACCTACTATTGATCCAGCAATAAACGAGATTGCTTTAGAAACAAAAATGTCAAAGTTGGATGAAGTAAGAAACGTGTATAACAGATAATCTGTAATAACGGCACTACCCCCGCCTATTAAAAATCTAAGTATCTCTTTTAAACAAAATTTATTATTCTGCATATGAACAGCCCTTATAATGGTCTAGAATGTTTATTAGCTCATAAAAAGTATTAACTTTTTCACATATTAGAGAGGGGTCATTTGAATTTATTAATATAGGGTATATACCCATGTTTTTGGCGCCAAGAATATCTTTTTTATAGTCGTCTCCGATAAAAATACAGTCGGACGCACAAAGTTCTAATTTTTTTAAGCATAGCGCAAAAACTCTTTTGTCAGGTTTTTCTGCCCCGACCTCTTCACTAGTTACAATTGAATTAATTTTTTCGTGCAGGTTAAGACGCATCAATTTTCTATACTGTATCTGTACTGTTAGGTCTGTACAGATACATATTTTGATATTACTGTTTCGCAATTTATCAATGAAATCTTCAGCAGCAGGACGTAATTTCATTTTGGCTAAGAACTCATCCCAGTATGCGTTATATAAATTCAAACCGTGCATTATTGGGTTAACCGACATAAGCTCAAGCATTTTTTGAAAATATAGAAGTCTGTTATGCGATGAAGCGCAATTTACTCCAAGCGTATTTTTCACATATGCTTTAGCTTGTTCGTATGAATTAATAAATTCCGAACAAGACACACCAAGATGAACTTTAGCATATTGTTTTGAAGCTGACATTGCAGCTAGATGGCAAGTTTCATAATCGTATAAAGTATTGTCAAGGTCTAAAAGAATTCCCTTAATCATTATATGTCATCCTTCATTTTTTGAGAGATCATTACAAGGATAAAAAGTTGAATAATACCTTCCAAAACATCCTTGCTAACAATTTCTTCTGTTGTTATCTCATCAAGCTGGCTAATTACTTCTCTAGCTATATTATTAACATCAAAATTTTTCTCTTTCAGAGAGCGACCGTAAATAACTATAGTTTGCATACTTAAGTTTTCGCTGAAATCATAGTTTATAGAAACATCATAACTTTGCAACTTATTTATTACAGCTTCTAAATCAACAGCAGAACTTATCGTAATCTTTACACTTAGGTCAAGATTGTATTTTTTAACATTGACATTTTGGGGGATCATATCATCAAAATATTCAATTATTATATCTGCATAATTCCTTTGAGGAAGAATGTATTTTAAATAATCAGGTTTTCTGTCGTTTATTTGTTTAATTGTGTCTTCAATTGAATGCCCTCGCTTTTGTGAATCACGCTCAATTTTCCAGTATGTCTTAATTTTTTCATCGGTGTCCATGAAGATTTTCAAGTCAAGATTCTTTCTCATTTGCGGCAAATAAAGCGAATGAAGTCCGCACACAACGATAAATTTATTCGGTTTAATCTTCTTAGGCGAAGTAAACTTACCAGTCTGATGATCATAATCAGATCTTAATATTTTTTGTCCGATTCTTAGCTGACTAATGTCTTGAGCCTGTCTATATAAATAATTCGCCTTGGGATTTAAGTGAGTGAAAAATTCCCAATTCTCTTCTCCCCTTTCCCACTTATGATCTCCATCACCTTCAATATTTAGAATATTCGGCATACCTAACGTATCGCTTATTATGGATAGAAGTGTGCTTTTCCCACTTGCGCTATCACCTGATATTCCTATTGTAAAGGGAAGATTTCGTCGTTTGTATAGAGAATTGCTATTGATTCCGACGATATACATTATATATATTATGTAAAACATTACTCCGGTAAGCAATGTGAAACAGATGTCTGTTGCTGACGAATTCTTATATTTAATCATTTCCAATGACTGATCAATAAAGTAGAGGTCGGTATACTGTGTGTTATGAAAAAACATGAAGTAAATAATATATAAAAAATTCAAAACAAGATACAAAGTAATGTTAATATATTTGTTTGTAATTTCACTGTTTACGAATATTACACAGCAAAAAGGAACAATCCAAACATACCAACCTGGCATCGGGGGAACAAATGCCAAAAAAACAGAAAAAGATATTCCACAAAAGCTCATAAGAAGATCCTTATTCATGCTCCTTTGTGAGAAAACTTTGAGGAATATTAGCAATATTGACACTATGGGAATACAAAGTTTTAGATTATCATAGTGAATAAATACCGTTGTAATAGCATTCTGCTCATTATTTAGCAGAACATTTTCGATAAAGCCTTTACTCATAAAAGGCAAACATAATATAATAATACTGAGCATCATAGAAAGTATGGTGACTAATGTTCTTTTAATCCCGTGTTTTTTACATATGTACATTAGGATTACCGGAACAACCGCTAGAATATGCTGCTTAGTCAGTATTGACAAAGAAAGAAATAATATGAATAAACTATAATGTCGTGGAATAGAGCTTGTTAGAAAATAAATTGAAATAACAAGAAAAACTATGGGAATTAAATCCAATTGACCATGCATATATGTAGAGTACAAAATAATAGGTGATGAGAAATAAATAACCGCTAAAAAATTTTTTTGTTTAGGAAACATTTTAGTGATTATATATAGGCCTATTAAATCAATAATCAGCAGAGGTAATTTAAACAGAACATTTCTAAGAAAAACACTGTTATGCGAAAGCAATGAAAACCAATAACCTATACTTTCAATTAAGAGCATAGCCGGTGGGTAGGGGAATGAAGATATTAGATTGTTCTCATAATAATATTGATAAGGATTATGTCCATTAAAAAATTCGCCTATAAACGGATAGAACAACATATTTTGATAGTCAGACGAAAAAATACCGGCTAACAATATTTTTATAACCGATGTGATAATAACAAAAGCATAGATACCGCTAATTTTGTTATGGCATTTAATTATACTTTTTTGCATTCAGTTATCTCCTAAAAAAAATTTGCTATTAACAAAGCTCCCCCAATACTCAATAGTTCTTTGATAATTTTCATATTCATCGGGAGTTCCCCATCCGAGATACTTATCTACGTTAAAAACTCTAGTAATATATCCCATTTCAACTGTATATTTGAGGACGTTGTCCACATAAAATTCGTTATTAACTCTGTCGTTCAAACTAATCATTTTTTTTGCAGCTGAAAAAAACATTTCAGCTTTCTTAAACCAAAATGTTGCTGTTATGGCATGGTCATGCATAGGTGTATCTGAAATAGCTTTTTTTACAGATACTCTTTTTACCGAATTATCGTAATCAGAGGCAAGCCAACCGTAGGCGTTAGGATTATATAATACGCGTTCATCATTTTTAAATGTGAATGCAATAACATCACTGGAACATGTAATCTCATTAAACTTTTGTTCATTATATATCATGCCACTATCACACGCTGCAATTATTAAAGGGGCTGAAGTATCAATATGTTCCTCAGACAATAAACAGGTACATGCCTGCCCTTCGGTAAGCTTGTTGATTGTAATGAATTTAGCATTCGGATAAAATTCGTTAATGCGATTCTCAACTCCATCTTTTTTGTGAAAATCTCTATCTAAAAAAAATATATTGCTACCATCTGAATTAACAAAAGGGAGATCTTTTACGG
This sequence comes from Bacillota bacterium, assembly GCA_023439835.1. GTDB lineage: Bacteria > Bacillota > Clostridia > Oscillospirales > Ruminococcaceae > SZUA-444. The sequence goes on from JAEXUW010000015.1 coordinate 13,725, forward strand.
CACATACAACCATGGGAATGAGCTTGCCCGTTCTTCTGTCGTATGTTGGAATGGAGGGCTTTCCTGTTGAGTATCCCTTTTCGGAGAATCGTTTTCCTTCACCAGCCATAGGTATTATTATATTAGTCATTAGCAAAACTCCTTACTAGATCAGTCCAAAAAAGATAAGCTTCTAAATCTTCAGGGGTGCCCCATTGACAAAACTTATCAACATTGGAGGGCACCCATACTGTTCCGCCGTCTTTAACTATAAAATTATATATTAAGCTAGTATAATACTCACCATTAATTTCATTACCTGATTGGATTAATTCCTTGCTGTATTTCTTTAATGTTTTACCTGAATTGAAGTAATATGTACCAGGAGAATGGAACGCCTTTGTTTTATCATTCTCAAAAGAGTATTTTTCCCGAATTTCAATTAGATTTTGGTTATTGTCAATAAGACACGACGCATATAAATTATTTTTAACTAACAAATGCGGATGAAAACCTGAGTAACATGGTATGCACCCGTCACATTTTCTTTGGGTTACCTCATTGAGAAAATTCATATAATCCCATGACATATAAAAATCACAATAATTCACAATACACGGCTCATCGTCAGAAATATCGGTTTCAGCCCTCATAACATCCCAAACAGGCCCCTTTTTAATCCAGTCATCAATTGCATATATTTTCACAGAAGGAGCGATGTTTTTCAAATAATGATACATTCCATTGACTGAGTCAAGATGATGTTTTCGACAAACAAACAAAAAGCTATCATCCTTATCAAACATACCTTTAACTATCCATTCAATCATTGGAGTTCCTTGAATTTTTATTAATGGCTTAAGTTCTTGATATCCTGCTGCAACAAACCGAGAACCAAATCCTGTCATGGGAATTATTATATTCATTAAAAAATCCTCACCTACTATCCTGTCTATATTTTTCAGCTTCCCAATTTTGCAAATAAAATTGTTCATCTTTATCAAGTAAAACAACGTTTGAAGTAATATTTAGCAAGAAAATCTGTGCAGAAAAGCTCAAAACACTTTCAACTTCATAGGCTTTTTTATTTGAGCTTGCAATTATATATAAATTATCATTGATAATTATGATTCTAGGCATTCCAAATGTATCGATATGATTTTTAAATTTCTGAAAGTTAATGTCACCTACAGATACATAAGCATTGGTTCCGCAATAAACAATACAATCAGGGCAAAAATTATAATCCCATATTTGGAAATTATTTTTTATAAGGGCCTGAGATATATGTGTATTCTCTGTAATATGAACAACACCGCAAAAAGATGAGCTAAGTTTTTTTATCATATCATAAATTAGTGAAATATTGCGATATTTCTGATTATTTATTTTTAGAAACTCAGCGGCTTTATCAACTGTAGAATTTGTAACATCAATAACATGGCTAACGGAATCGCCGGTTACAATTAACCCATGGTTTTGCAAGAAAATCAGATTTGACGCCGAGCCAGATGTTTTTGCAAATAAAAGCTCAGCCAGCAAAATGCCAGGTGTTTGATAATCAATTATTATGCTATCTGGGAACAATTCATTAATTATGTTGACATAATTATCTCTGGTTAATATTGCATTTATTAAAGTCGGATGTGTATGCAAAGTTACTTTTTGGGTCATCGAATGTAGAAAAGTTTCAATAGAAGGTTTTTCTCCCGCAATGAATGAGCTGGCTATTAAGTCCTTTTCACATTCTTTTAAGTCGTTATTATTGGGATTAAGTTTGAAAAAGTCGGCTATTTTCTTGTAATTAACTTTTGACCAACCTTTTTCAGTGCTTACCTCAGATAATTGATAGCCAGACGCTTTCACATACATTTCATGGTCGTTGATTTTCACTGATGAGTTACCACCGCCTGCTTGAACCCAATCGGCTCGTGTTCCCGCAAGAGTGGATAATTTAATAAAATCACTAATCATTGCTATCTCCAATTACCAATATTTTGCTTTTAATATTATTAGCATGAATACAAAGTATATTCTAATAATAAATTAATACAATCATTATATCATTTTTTTCTTTAGATATCAATACACACTTAATCAGATCTCCAAATAAATACATATAAAAGCACGCACCTAATCTAAAGCCCCTTCACTCTTTAATAAGTGAAGGGGTTGTTTTAATCATCAGTCTTTAATTCGCCGTACATTTTTTCGGTATAAGCGAGGAAAGTTTCAAGGTCATCGATTGAGGCGTTATTCGTTTTGATATTATTTTTTAGTCTGAAAAGGTATTCAGACCAGTCATGAAACTCATCCTTAGGAATAGTTTTCCCGATTTTGCTGTATAGGCTAAGATACATATCCTCACTTTTCTTGTCGATTTCATCTTCGACGCTTACTTCAATTGCCTTGCCTGTTTCGGCTTCCTCACGGCAGGACATGCCGGTTGATTTAACGCGGTTACATAGCTTTCCGGTGTAATAAATATCCCTTATAAAATATCTTGAACAGCCCGTGCATCTTAAAAGCATCAGTCCGCTGTCAAGCATTTTTTCAAATTCAAGGTCAATAATTGCCTTAAAGCTGTTTGGAAGATAAATAACGTCGTCAAGGCTTCTCATATTTTCAATAGCGGCATACATTTCAAAATCGGGTGGACGGGTCATCTCACGAATATAATCAAATGCATCAAGCGCATAGCTGTCACGAATTACATCGTTTATTCTAACCTTTGGCATGTCAGAAGCTTTAGAGAGCTTTTCTGATAGTCGCTTATATATATCCTTTGAAGCCTTTTGAATAATAAACACTGAGTTTGGCATCTGTGTCGGGCTGAAACGTGATACAGCAGAAAGCTGGTCAGAAGGGTAGCCAGTTTCCTTTGCGACGACAGAATAGGCTAAGTCAAAGTATTTGCATCTTGCACGACATTCGGCGGGTGAGCAAGGTTCACCCTCAAAAACAAAAGCAGTTTTTGACCTTGAATACTCCTGAATTCTGATAAGGTTGACCCATTGATTTATTGCTCGGTTTGTTTTATATTCTGATATTCTGGTGAAAATCGCTTTTTCATATGAGTTTGAAAAGGAAATGCATCTTGACCATAATGCTTCAAGACTGATTCCTTCATGGCGGCAAATATGCTCAATGATACAGTCAAGGACTATATCATTAAAGTCTGAGCTGTTCATTGCCTCAAAATACGGGTGGCTTTTTGATGCAAGATTTCGCAGAATGACAGACTGTTCGACTGAAAAGTTACCATTTTTGCTTGCTTGCTTTCCAAGTGCTATTGACTGCTCATAAAAATATGAAAAGTCAAACTCAATAAAATGCAAAAGCGTTTTTGCAAGCTCAAGCTTAAAAACGCTGTTGCTGTATTTTGTTATAAAGCTAAAACTCGCCACAATTACACCTCTAATTAATTAAACTGCCAATATATATGATAACATATCAGCGGCGTTTATTCAACAAAGAATAAAAATTTTGTTTTCAAATAAATAAAAGCGGAAGCCGTAGCATCCGCCTTTTATTATTATATCAAAATTAGCCAAGCTCGCTCATTGAAATCATTTCCGGGAAAATATTTGAGGGAGCTTCCTGAAGATAAGTTGTGTTAACGTGTCCGCTTATTGTTGCGCCCTCAAGAACTGTAAGGGTTGCGACATTTATATCGCCGATGATATAAGCGTCTGATTTAAATTCAGCTTTCCCGTTAATATCAATATTGCCTCTGACTTTTCCGTTCATATCAAGATAAACAGCACTGATGTTCCCAAGAATAAGTGAGTCGCGGTCAAATTTAACCTGACCCTTTGAGTTAATGTTACCCTGCATCTGAGAGCCTGCCATTGAAGCGTTGTTGCAGTCAAGGTTGCCGATGAGCTTTCCGCTTATATTTGCGTTTTTGGTGGAAAGAATATCGCCTTTTACGCTTCCCTCAAGAGTAACATTTGCAAATGAACGAACATTACCCTCAATGATAGTGTTTCTTGAAATGATAGTCTGCTCTTCAACATCTCGATAAGGGGATTCGATAGGGTTGTATGATGAGGGGGAAGCCTCTGTTTTTGGTGGCTGCTGAGTTGCCGATGGACTGCTTTGCTGCTGATAAGCCTGCTGTCTTGGCTGTTCAGCCTGATACTGAGGCTGTTCTGTGTAAGTTGGCTGAGGCTTAGGCTGAACCGGAGGAGCAGGAGGCGGAGTCGGCTGAGACTCCCTCACAGGCTGTTTTACAGGCTCTGCTGCAGTATTAGGCTCAAGATACCTGTCAAGCTCAGATTTACCAGATTGTTTTTTCGATAAATCATCACCGACCAGACCGTCTTTCTTTAATAATTCCTTGACAGCCTGACTGAAATTGTCCTTTAAGCTCATTTGCATTCTCCCCTTTAATCTATGTATCCGAAAGTGATTGGTTTAACATCGTTGGTAATTTTATCGAACTGATAACCTTTATTCTGAAAATAAAGTATCAGATCTTCAACAACAGTAACTGTGGAATATTTATCCGAACCGTCATGAAGGAGGATAATCCCCCTTGACTTAGTCTTCATGCTTGATAGGACACTGTTATAAATGCTCGTCCAGTTTGAGTTTGTCGACGCATCCTCACCGCTTGCATTCCAGTCATAATAAATGAATCCACGCCTTGACATTTCAGCAATTATATCAAGGTAAATAGGTCGGTTATAGCTGTTAATGCTTCCCCCCGGAAAGCGGAAAACATTAGGCTTAACCCCTGTTGTATCATAAATATAATTATATGTATTATTAAAATCCTCTAAAAAAGCGTCAACACTCGAATATATCTCAGGAAGATTGTGCGTATAAGAATGTATTCCCACAGTATGCCCACGCTTAACAATTTCCTGAAGAATAAATTTCCCTCGGTCAGTTTCGTTAGCGGTCACAAAAAAGGTAGCTTTTATATTATACTTGTCAAGTATACCAAGTATCATCATTGTGTTCTCAGACGGGCCGTCGTCAAACGTCAGATAAATGGTGTTTTCTTTGTAAATATATTCAGACGGCGCTTGCGTATAAAGCTCAGGATAATCTTTTGTATAACCAAGCTCTTCACTAGTGTCGCTGTAACGCGCTTTGAATATCTCATCCATAACGGCGATGCTATGCTTCTCAAGTGAAAGAATAACTTCGTTTGGGGAATATCCCTTATCCTTTATATAAAGACAAATGTCATCAAGGCTCTGTTCTAAAACCACAGGCTCAGCTTCGGAGCTGTCCTGTAAATTCTGTGTGCTTTCATTAGCTATATAATCTTTAACACGATAATATTTTACTGCGAAAACTATCATCAGCGTCAGCGGTATTGCAAAAAGTAAAAATACTATTAATAATATCAGATGCTTAAAAAACTTTACACTTCCAAAATACATTCAATCACTCCCGCTGAAAGAGTTGCTCTGCTGTATACTCAACAATAATTATACTTTAATTACTGAAATTTGTCAAGCACAGCGAAATATGTATATGGAAAGTGATGTATCGGACGTTTATTATACCATATCCTGACGGTAAATTATCTGTGTCATCTCTTCTTCAAGACAAGCATAGAACATTGTGAATAATATATCCACAACGCCAAGAAGAAAAATATTCTTGTTTGATATCTCAGAAAGCTCGGGAATATTAGTGAAAATATACGTCTTATACCAGTCCGCTGAATATGGGGGGAGCGGCTTGCCTGATTTGACAAGCTTTCTCATATCGTCATAGCTTTCTGAAATTGAGTCTTTATAGTTTTCAGCACCCTTTGAAATGACAGTATCATATACCTTCTTGAGCTGGTCGTCTGTCATTGTTTTTCCGCTGACCTTTATGTTTTTAAGAGCTGGAATTCGCACAGCAAAGCTAAAGACAATCAAGGGCAGAACCTTATTATATTCGGGCGAATTCATTTCGGCACATTTATCGTTGTTTATTCGGAGCCCCAGCGCTTTAAGGCAGTCAACATCAGTCAGATTATTTAAGACAACCTTGAGAACATCCCTGACATTAACCCGATAGAAATCATCCTCCGCCAAGGAATAGATATATTTAACCGCGTTGTAAAGGCTGACACCGCTTTTCACAATTATGTCGGATAAATGAGCAACGGCCACTCTTTCGCTTAGAAACTGCACTTTATCTCCACCGTCCTTTAAAATCCTAATAATTAATGATAGCATATCTGCTGGAAAATTACAACGCTTAATAGAACTTTATATTCATAATTTTTGAAAGCGCAATGTAAATACTTGAAAACCTGTTTGACAGATACTCAGCAGTGCGACTTTCAACATATTTAGGGGTGTCTTTGCCGTCAGAAAGGGGCATTTTGATTGATACGGTTGTGCCCTCGTTTTCTTTTGAGGTTAGAATAAGTGAAGAGTTGAAGTAATGACAAAAGCAGTTTATAATATAGTATCCGCAGCCGCTTTCTATCATTGCGTTCGGATTGATTTCAAATGAGTGGTTCGCTTCAATAAGCTGAGTCACTTTATCCCCTGATATCCCTAGACCGTTGTCGGTAACTTTAAGCACAGCAGAGCCATCTCGGTTTTTTAAACTGATGCTTACAATCTTCTCCTCAGAAATATTATACATTATAGCGTTTATAATTATATTGACAAGCACAATTGCATATCTGTCGGCATCAATATCGATTAATACTTTATCATCACAGCTGAAATTCAGGGTGATTTTTTCATATCGTGTCAGATTTGAAATATGCTCAACAAGGCTTCGTGTGAAGCTGCTCACATCAAGTCTTGTGATATTGAATACCCCGGTTGCATACTTTGCAAGCTCACTTTTATTTTGAATAATGGATAGGATTTTGTAGCAACTGTTAACTAGATTATTAAGGTATTTTATTTCATTATAAAGCTCTTTATTCTCAAGAATATCATGAATCATCATTGAGCTGCTGATTATTGCTGAAACCTGCGATCTTATTTCTGAATGCTCATTGAACACCAGATTACAATAATCAATATTCTTGTGAAATTTAAAGATGTCTGTTGCACTCAAAAAGCGGACAATATAACCTCTTAATTCTTCATCATTAAAATGAGGGATTATATCAGCAGAATAATTTATACTTTGAATTTTTGCCTGACAAACAATTTCCGTCCCTTTGAAATTGTCAGGAAGAGAAACAAAAAGATCACGAATGCATTTACCTTGGTATTGCTCCAGAAAAGTAGCAGAAGTTGAGTCTATTACAACGAAATTTTCATCGGTCAGTACATTTAAGAAGCTGATATTTGAAAATGTACTTCTAAACATATTTTTTAAATCATGCATAAAAAATCACTTGCTGTCCTTTCCTATATATAATAAATACCGCATTTTCTGGATAGTATTTGTAAAAAGCCTTTTAATATTCAAGCATATTTTATTATAATGGATTTTGTTAAAAAAGTAAATGATAAAAATCATAAAAATAACGGCAAAAATTGCTTCTGTTATTTATATAATGTTCAACATATAATAATGACGATTCTATTGTATTTTTGTCGGCTTTATGAAAGTTGAAAAAAAGAGTTAAAATTTTGTCAAAGTGCTTGCAAAATGCATAACTTTGGGTTAAAATGATAATAGAATTTTATTATAGGAGGATTATAATTATGGCAGTAAAAGTTGCAATTAATGGTTTCGGACGTATCGGACGTCTTGCTTTCAGACAGATGTTTGGTGCTGAAGGATACGAGGTTGTTGCTATCAATGACTTAACAAGTCCAAAAATGCTTGCTCACTTATTAAAATACGATTCAGCACAGGGAAGATATGCTCTTGGCGATACCGTTACTGCTGGTGAGGATTCAATCACAGTTAGCGGAAAGACAATCAAAATCTATGCTGAAAAAGACGCTAAGAACCTTCCTTGGGGAGAGATTGGTGTTGACGTTGTTTTAGAGTGCACAGGCTTTTATGTTTCTAAGGCAAAATCACAGGCTCACATTGACGCAGGCGCAAAGAAGGTTGTTATCTCAGCTCCAGCTGGTGACGATCTTCCAACAGTTGTTTTCAGCGTAAATGAAAACATCCTCACAAAGGATGACACAATCATTTCTGCTGCTTCATGCACAACAAACTGCCTTGCTCCTATGGCTAAGGCACTTAACGATTTTGCTCCCATTCAGAGCGGAATCATGACAACTGTTCATGCTTGGACAGGCGACCAGATGACTCTTGATGGACCTCACCCTAAGGGCGACCTCAGAAGAGCAAGAACTGCTTCATGCAATATTGTTCCTAACTCAACAGGTGCTGCTAAGGCTATCGGTCTTGTTGTTCCCGAGCTTAACGGAAAGCTCATCGGCTCAGCACAGAGAGTTCCTGTTCCGACTGGCTCAACAACAATCCTTGTTGCTGTTGTTAAGGGAACTGATGTAACAAAGGCAAGCGTTAACGCTGCTATGAAGGCTGTTTCTTCAGCTTCATTCGGATACACAGAAGAAGAGCTTGTTTCTTCTGACATTATCGGAATCACATACGGCTCACTCTTTGATTCTACACAGACAATGGTTTCAAAGATTGGTGACGATTTGTATCAGGTTCAGGTTGTTTCATGGTACGATAACGAGAATTCTTACACATCACAGATGGTTAGAACAATCAAGTACTTTGCTGAGCTTGCTTAATTAAACCACTAAATTATCCCTCGGGGCAATAGCTCCGGGGGATTTTATTTTTTTCTGATACTCACCTCGCCTGAGTTGAGTGTTTCTTTTTTTCCGTCTTTATATTCAACAATCAGCATTGCATTATCGTCAATGTCAATTGCCTTCGCCTCTGTTTTTGAATCACCCTTGATGACGTATATATCTTTTCCGAGAATAAACGAGCGGCTTTTATATTCATTCAAAAAATCACCGCTGTCAATACTGTTATAAAGCATTGAAATATTATTGAGGATTTGAGCGATCAATGCACTCCTTGATACTTTTTTTCCCGAAAGAAAAACAGAGGTCGCAATATCGCTAAGATTGTCGGGAAACTCACTTTGAGACACATTAATTCCAATTCCGCAGACAGCGTATTCAAGCGAGCGTGTTTCCATATCCATTGATGCTTCACAGAGGATTCCGCACAGCTTTTTCCCCAAAAGGAATATGTCGTTAACCCATTTGATTTCAGTTTTTACCCCGGCGACAGCGTCGATAGCTCTTGATACCGCAACTGCCGTACTAGTAGTAATAAGCAGGGATTTATCAAGCGGGAGCTTTGGTCTTAGAATAACACTCATATATATTCCGCCTGAATCAGGGGAATAAAAGCATCTGCCCAGCCTGCCTTTTCCTGCGGTCTGCTCCTCGGCGATAACGACAGTGCCTTGAGGGGAGCCGTTTTGAGCGAGTTTTTTTGCATAGTTGTTTGTTGAATCGACCGTTTTGAGTACGGTAATATTCATATTTGCGGCTTCGCCCGTTAAAAAGGGTGAGATGCTTTCCTCTGAAATGATATCGCTTTCGTTATTGAGGCAATAGCCACGGTTTGTAACCGCTTCGATTTTATATCCGTCGCTTTGCAAAGACCTGACTGCTTTCCATACAGCACTTCTTGAAACACCAAGCTTTTGTGAAAGCTTCCCGCCGGAAACGCTTTCGCCCTTTAGCTCTTCTAATGCTGAAAGGACTTCTTTTTTAAGTTCCATATTATTCTCCGTTTCGGTTTTTCTCATGATAGCATACAGAAATACGATTGTCAACTCGATAACTGTTTTGCGTATACAATGCTACAAAACAAGCTTCATGACAGCAATTGACATGAGAACAAACCCGCTTAGCCATCCAAGATTAAGCGTGATGTTTTTTGAAATTCGCTGTCCTATTGCTGAGCCTAAAAAAACGCACAGCAGGCAGATTATCAAGCACATGATAATAGTCAGCAATCTGTTTTCTAGCGAAAGCCCCGCTGAAAACCCCGAGGCAACTGAATCAACCGACAGTGCAAACGCAAGCATGACGGCTTCTTTGGGCGAAAGGCTTTTAGAATTGTCGGCATCGGCGCATTTCTCGTCTATAAAAATACTCACGGCGAAGGATATGCTGAAAAGTGAAAAGGATACCTTTGCCGCACCACAATGCTTTTTCAGGTATGCTTTTATTGAATTTTGAAAAATGCTGATTGTTCCGATAAAAAAAAGAAGAGCTGCACTAAGTGTTACACAAAGCTCACGAGGAATAGCCTTCATTAAAAGTCCCGATAAGAATAAGGATACCGCTAAAAAAACCGTCCCGATTAAACTGATAATCAAGGCAGAAGAAAAAGGTATTTTAATTTTTGAGATCCCATATGTAATAGCCGTTGCGAATGCGTCGGTGCAAAGTGCAATCACAAGCAGAAAGGACATAAGCAAAAAAATCCCCCCTCACGACAGTATATGCCGGGGAGGATTTTAAGCTACTGTTCTTTTTTTCGCTTGACGTTTGCAAGCATGAGCTTAATGCGGTTTTCCTGATTTACTCTGGTTGCGCCGGGGTCATAGTCAATCGCAACAATGTTAGCGTCGGGGAAAGCCTCTTTGATTACTCTTGACATTCCCTTTGCGACAATATGGTTGGGAAGACACCCGAACGGCTGTGTGCAGATGATGTTTTCAGTTCCAGTCTGGGCAAGCGCCGCCATTTCAGCGGTGATAAGCCAGCCTTCGCCCATTGTTACACCCTGACTTATATATTTGTCTGCTTCGTGCCTCAGCTCCTCAAAATCATGAGGCGCTTGAAAAACACCATGCTTTTTAATTATATTCATCATTTGCTTTTGACGGTTATAAAGAACCTTATATCCGATTTTGTTGAAGATTGTGCCCTTGCTTTTAAAACCATAAAGCTTTCCGTCGTTGAAATTGCACACCGCACAGTAGAGGACAAAATCCATAAGTCCGGGAACAACCGGCTCACAGCCCTCTTTTATTAGAAATTTTTCAAGGTCATTGTTAGCAAGAGGGGAGTATTTGACATAAATCTCACCGACTATTCCGACTTTCGGCTTTTGAATTTTCTTTCTTTCTATCTTTGCGAAATCGTCAAGAATAGCCACATAGGTTTTTTTAGTTGAGAGAAAGCTGTTTTTTTCAAAGGAATGAGCCAGCCTCTTCTCCCAGAGTTTTAAGACCTTATCGGTTGCGCCCTTGACAGCCTCATAAGGCTTGCACTGATTAAACAAAAGCATGAGAATGTCGCCGTAAAGCACAGCATATATGAGCTTCAATGCAATAGGAATTGTGATTTTCATTGAAGCGTCCTTTTCAAGACCGGAAAAATTCAGCGACAATACGGGGACTTGAGGATATTTTCCCATCAATGCTTTTCTTAAAAGACTGATATAATTTGAAGCGCGGCAACCGCCGCCCGTCTGTGAAAGCATGAGCGCAGTTGTGTCAGGGTTATACTTCCCGCTGTTTAGTGCGTCAAGAAACTGACCGATGACTAAAAGTGCAGGATAGCAGGTATCGTTGTGGACATTTTTAAGCCCCTCATCGACAACCGCCCGACCTGTGTTCTTCAAAACCTCCATCTTATAGCCGTAAAGTCTGAACACAGATACAATAAGCTCAAAATGAATGGGGAGCATATCGGGAACAAGTATGGTATGAGTTTTTTTCATCTCCTCGGTGAAGACGACCTTTCGGACTCTCCCCGACGGGTAGGATACGTTTTTTTCGTCAGGCATCTTAACCCTCCTTTTCCTCAAGTGCGGCGACAAGGCTTCTCAAACGGATTTTTGCCGCGCCAAGGTTGGTTATTTCATCAATTTTAAGCTGAGTGTAAAGCTTTCCGTTCTGCTCTAACATTCCTCTGATTTCATCAGTTGTGACAGCGTCAATTCCGCAGCCAAAGGAAACAAGCTGAACAAGCTGCAAATCGGGCTGCTGTGCAACATACCGTGCTGCTTTATATAGCCTTGAATGATATGTCCATTGATTTAACACGTCAAGCTTTCCCTGGGGCGTCAAGTCCGCAATACTATCTTCGGTTACGACAGCCATGCCAAGAGTGGAAATAAGCTTGTGAATGCCGTGGTTTATTTCAGGGTCGATGTGATAGGGGCGACCGGCAAGAACAATAATTTTTCGCCCTGATTTTCTCGCATCGTCAATTATTTCAAGCGCCTTGCTTTTAATATCAAGCCTAAAGGCCGAATAAGCTTCAAAGGCTTTTTTCAGAGCTTCACTTGTCTGCTTTGCTGTGATTCCGTATTTCTTCAAGGACTGTGATACGACCTTTGCAACATGCTTTGGACGGTTTAAATCAAGATAGGGCGTGATAAAGTTTTCAGCAGTGAGTCTTGGCATATTCGCCCTTAAAAGTTCGGGATAATACGCAACAACAGGGCAGTTGTAATGGTTGTCGCTCTCGCCCTCGTCAAAATTATAGCTCATACAGGGGTAATATATGAAATCCACACCCTTATCGAGTAAAATTTCAATATGACCGTGCGCAAGCTTTGCGGGATAGCATACAGTATCAGACGGAATGGTATGCTGACCTTTATAGTAGACATCCCTGCTTGATTCATCTGAAAAAACGACTTCAAAGCCAAGCTCTGTGAAAAGCTTATGAAAAAGCGGCATTTGGTCATAATAGTTTAAAGCCAGCGGGAAGCCGACCTTTCCAATCGGGTTTTGCGGCTTTTCGTTCTCTATTTCAAGGAGCTTTCTGTACTTATATTCATACATATTCGGGGTAGTGTTCGTGACTTTAATTCCGGCGCCCTTTTCACAGCGGTTTCCGGAAATAAACCTTCGCCCGTCGTTGAAGGTGATAATTGTCATTGAGCAGTTAGCGGTACAGCCCTTGCACTGAGTCGCCTTCGAGGTGTAGGAAAACTCACTTAAAGCCTCTTTTGAAATAATCGTGGACACTGAGCCTGCCTTCATTCTCATTTTTGCATAAAGGGCACAGCCGAACGCACCCATTAGCCCGGCTATTGCGGGGCGTATAACGTTCTTCCCAAGCTCCATTTCAAACGAGCGCAAAACGGCGTCGTTCAAAAAGGTTCCCCCCTGAACAACAATGTGTTCGCCAAGCTCGTCCGCTGATTTAGCTCTAATTACCTTGTATATTGCGTTTTTAATTATACTTGAGGAAAGTCCGGCTGAAATGTCCTCAACAGACGCACCGTCCTTTTGAGCCTGTTTAACAGAAGAGTTCATGAACACTGTGCATCTTGAGCCTAAGTCCACAGGGTTTTCGGCATGGATTCCTAAGTTTGCAAAATCGGCAATTTCATAGCCTAAAGCCGACGCAAAAGTCTGAATAAACGAGCCGCAGCCGGAAGAGCAGGCTTCATTGAGCATGATACTGTCAATAGCATTGTTTTTAATTTTAAAGCACTTAATGTCCTGTCCGCCGATATCGATGATGAAATCAACATCGGGGCAGAAAAATGATGCGGCAGTATAGTGAGCGACAGTTTCAACAATGCCGTAATCTATTCCAAGACCCGCTTTTATCATGTCCTCGCCGTAGCCTGTAACAGCACCGGCACGTATTTTAATTCTGTCGCCGCAAAGCTCGTAAATATCCTTGAGTCTGTTTGCAATCTTATCAAGAGGCTGTCCCTTGTTGCTGCTGTAATGATTGTACAGCAGTCCGCCGTCAGGGGTTATAAGAACTAGCTTTGTTGTGGTTGAGCCTGCGTCAATTCCAAGATAAGCATCCCCCGAATAGGTGTTTATATCAGCATATTTAAGGTCAAATTTTGAGTGACGCTCAACAAACGCTTCATATTCCGCTCTTGTTTCAAAGAGCTTTTTGCCGACGGCGACATTATCGACGGCTTTAGCGTTTATTATTTTACTGCAAATAGATTCAATGGTTTCAGGCTCGCTTACATCTTTTGCGTTAAGCGCACAGCCATATGCCATGAAGCAGGGCGCAAGCTCTGGGAAAATAGCATTCTCATTTGAAAGCTGTAATGTTCTCACAAAAGCATCTCTAAGCCCTTTAATAAATGATAGAGGTCCGCCCAGAAAAAGAACCTTGCCTTTAATCTGTCTGCCCTGTGCAAGCCCCGAAACAGTCTGGTCAACCACAGCCTGAAAAATTGAAGCGGAGATATCCTCACGTCTGGCACCCTGATTTAAAAGTGGCTGAATGTCTGATTTTGCGAAAACGCCGCATCTTGAGGCAATAGGATAAAGCTTCTCACTTTTTTGTGAAAGCTCGTCCAGCTCATTTGGAGTTATTCCGAGAAGAGTCGCCATCTGGTCGATAAACGCACCAGTTCCGCCGGCGCACGAGCCGTTCATTCTCTGTTCAACACCGCCTGTGAGAAAGATTATTTTAGCGTCCTCTCCCCCAAGTTCAACGACAACATCAGTGTCGGGATAGCTCTTATTCACGGCAATGAACGCCGAATAAACCTCCTGCACGAAGGGGAGCTTTGCGGCAGTCGCAATACCAAGCCCAGCTGAGCCGGTTATACAAAGCTTGAAGGTGTCATGGGGATATTTTTCGCCGATTAATTTAAGCTGTTCTATTACTGTTTCTCTCACTCGTGAAAAATGTCGCTCGTATTTTGTATATACAATTTCATCGCCGTCAAGGATAACGGTTTTGACAGTGGTTGAGCCGACATCAACTCCCAGAGAATATTCCTTTTGCATTTTATCGAACCCTTCTGAAAATAAATTCTATGACAGCTTGAGAACAGACTCAAGCTTTGCTGTTGAAATGTTGTTTGCGATTATGAGAAGCTTGTCGCCGCTTTTTAGCTGTGTGCTTCCCCTCGGAATAATAAGCTTGTTGTTTCGTTCAATAGAAATAATATTCATGCTGTCGGGGAGTTTTAAATCCATTAGCTTTGTCCCGTCGAGGCGATATTCCTCGGGAAGATTAATTTCAGCGATTGAACCGTTGCCGTGGTTTAGAGAAACAAGCTCTTTTATTTTTGAGGTGTCAACCTCACGCTCAAGCATTTCGGCGATTCTGTCAGTACTGCTTATAACATTATCAACGCCCAGACGCTTCATAACCTCGGCATTCTTGGGGTTATTGACTCTCGCCACTGTTTTTTTTACTTTAAATATTTTTTTCGCAATCTGACAAGCGACTAAATTGTTTTCGTCCTGTCCTGAAACTGCAAGCACAGCATCAGTATCTGAAACCTCAGCTTCCTCAAGAACGTCGATGTTTGTGCCGTCGCCACATATCACAGGTATATCAAGGTCATTCGCAATAAATGAGGAGGTTTTTTTATCAAGCTCGATTATTGTTGGCTCATGGTCATGCTCAAGCAGAGTTTTCGCAAGATAATAGCCAACCTTGCCTCCGCCTATAATTGTTACCTTCATGTTTCCTCCCCTAAATCAGTCAATTATTTTTGAAAAGACAAGCTTGTCGTCCTTTTCCAAAAGAACGTCACTTAGCCCGACAAGCATTAAATTCCCTTCGCCTCTCTCAACAGCGAAAAGAATTTCGTTTTCCTCATACTCAATATCAGATGCATGAAGCCCCACAAACGACTTCGGGATATTCATTTTCGCAAAAGAAATTGTGCGTGTGCCGTAATTCAGATTAACGGATTGAGCCTGTTCGCTAAGTGCGTTGCATATTGCTGCAACCGTAAGGTTAGTCGGGCATACAGAATTAAGACCCATTCCGAAAAAGACATCCTCACGTTTTGGATCGTATATTCTGACAAAAACCTTCGGGACCTTGAATATTTCTTTTGCAAGCTCACTGACCATTATATTAACGTTATCATCATTTGTAACAGCTATAAGAGCGTCACAGCTTTCAATACCGGCTTTTTTCAAAACGTCCTGATCAATCGGAACTCCCAAGGTTGTAAAGCCGTTAAAGCTTTTGGGGAGCATATCGAAACCTTCGTCAGATTTGCTGACAACAGAAACGTCATGCCCTTGCTTGCTGAGTACGCCGGCAAGTCTAGATCCAACCTTGCCGCACCCCACTATTAGAATATTCATATCCTGCTCCTTTAATAATAATGTCTGTTTAAAAAATTAAACTATCTTAAACCAGACGTACAATACTATTATAATACATTTAAGTAAAAAAATAAAGCATTATTTAACCCACAAGAAAACTTTTCATTTAAAATTAACCCATCTTAGCAATTCATTTCTAGATAAAGTACGCAAGTTCACAGCGTTTAGCTTATTGACTTTCTCAAAATGCACAAAAGCCGGCAATTTTCATGCCGGCTTTAAGCGTTATTGTGTTATCTTTTAGTTCTGGTCTGTTTTATCGGGTAATTGCTGAAGATTCTGCTGCTGTTTTTTCTTTTTTGATTTGCTAATTAGAACAATAATTATAACAGCGATTGAAATGAGAACAACAATCGGGAGTATTGAAACAATTATAACAAGAAGCCACTGGATTACAGAGAAAATAGCGTTGCAGGTTTTTGTAAAGCCGTTCTTCATCAGTCTGCCGACCTTTGAAAGTGTGAGCGTGTTCCACTCAATCACTTCTTCTTCAACTTCATCGGGGTCGTCAGCCTGATAGATTGTTACTGAAATTGTTGACTGGCTGACAAGTGAATCCCACATTCGAAGCTGTCCCTCAAAAGCTTCGATGTCTGAAGTGAGATAATCAATCTGATTTTGAAGCATAATCATTTCTTCAATTGTATCAGCGTTTGAAAGATATTCATAGTATTTTTCAAGGCTTTTCCTTTTTGTTTCAAGGCGTATTTTATAGTCGTAATAGGATGAGGTGATATCACTGCTTGAAACATTTGATGAGGTTATTTCTGCAAAGTCAGAGGCGGTTCTTAATATTTCGTCAAGCGTTTCGGGGCGAACCTTAAAGGTTGCATAAACGGTTGTTTTATCCTTGTTGTTTGTCATGTTTCTTGAAAATTCCGTTCCGCCCTTTGAGAGAATATAATTCAAAAGCTCCATATAAGCCTTGTCGACGTCAAGAGCCTCCATAGTCAAATTAGCATTCTTGATAACCTTTGATTCAAACTCGCTGATTGTGCCTGATGAAGAAGTCTGCTCTTGAGCGCTGCCATATCCCTCTTTGTCATAAGCGGCGTCATTCATTTGGGGGCTTCCCGCTACAAGTCCCGGTGATGCCGAGTTATAGTAATCTTCACTAGTGGTATACTCGTTTGATGACCTGGAATAGTTGTAATCATCACTCTTGTCTGCTGAACAGCCTGCAAGTACAGTCGTTAATATCAGTGCAGAAAGCATTCCGCTTATCAGCCTTGTGGTTTTTCTTGTTTTTTTCATGTTATCTCCTCCTGAAATGTTTTCCATTTTTCCAGAAGCTTTGAGATGTCAAAGCCGTCTGAAATTCTCATCTTGTCAAAAAAGAGGTCGCTATTATTTGTTTTGGGATAAACAAGGGGTGATGAATTGACGACAAGCGATTCCCAACCGCCGTGAAATACAAGGCGTTTGTCAAGGGTAATTTCAATGCGCGGTGCATATTCGGGGATTAAGGTGAAGCCGTCATCAGTTTTTTTCAGTGGCAAAAGATATTCTCTGTTAAGCTTTAGGGGGAAAGCGGTTTTTTCTGAAACGATAATAGGCTTTGTTATTTCAAGTTTTTCATTGGAATAAACTTTAACAGCCTCAAGTGAATATGTGACGGTGCTTTTATCGTCTGAAAAGCTCACGTCTGTAACAATGGCATCAATAAATAAATCAGTGTCTTTTAGTATAGCATCCTCAAAAAATGTCCCCTGGGGCTGGCTTTCGGTGGCTAACTCATAGTCTGGCTTGGGTGAGTCGGCGAGCTTAAGACCATCATAGCTTTCTTTTGGTGAATTAAAATAATCCTCTGAAACTAACCCCTCGGCGTTGTCTGAGGGCATATCGTTGTCGTTATGCGGTGCTTGCGGAGCAAGTCCCGCTGTTTCGTTTTTGCCGTATTCAGGCGAATTGGCTTTTTCTGAATCAGGCGCTTGAGAATATGAGTAGTTTTCTGATTTTGTAAATGAAAACCCATTCTCAAAAAGAATGTTTTTTGTCAGAAAAACAACGGCGATACATGCTGCGGTCAGGGCGAACGCTTTTGAAAATCGTACAATCCTACTTCTTTTTGGCGGTGAAGAAATAGGCGCTTCAGCAGGCTCTTTATCAAGCTCAGCTTCAATTTTGCTCCAAATTGCTTCGGTGTCGGGTGATGTTCTGTCGATATAGCCTTTATAAAGCTTTCTGATTTTTTTATCCTTCATCAGAACTGCACCTCCCTTATCAGCCTTTTAAGCTTTTGCATTGCGCCACGGTATTTCCACGCGACTGTACCCATCGGTTTGTTTAAAAGTCGAGCAATGTCTTTAAAGCTCAAATCAGCCATAAGCTTAAGATTAATTATTTCTCTTTCTGTATTATTGAGAGTGTCAAGGGCGCTGTCTATACTAATTTTTTCGATAACGGTATTTTCAGTTGAGGAGGAATTCACAAACAGCTCCGCCGGGCAGCTTTCGTCATCAATTGAAAACTGCTCATTTTTGTGCTTGCGCACAAAATCAATAGCCATATTTTTAGCAATCGTGACAAGCCAGCGCTTATGCTTGCCGCCGAAAGTGTATGTATTGGCAATACTCCAAAGCTTGAGAAAAAAATCCGACATTACGTCCTCAGAATTTTCCCTACTGCGAAGAACTTCAAAAACCACTGAATAAATCATCTTTGAATATTCCTCATAGATTTCTTTGAGGCCTTGCCTGTCGCCCTCCACAATCAGTCTGATCTTGTGCTCAAACTGCCTGTCGGTCATACCGTTATCACCCCTGCTGATTAATATACGTTTGAAGATGTATGTTTTTATGGTGAAATTAAAAAATAATTTTATAATTTATAATAGCATATCGTAAAGCTTAATTCAAGGAAACAAAAAGCAATTGATAAAGATGGGGGCAGCTTGGTTTTTATAGCTGAAAAGCAATGCCGCCTTGATTTTTTTGCTAAAAATAATAACTTAATTGCTTTGTTAAGGCGAAATGTTGCAAAAACCGACACATTTCGACTTGATTTTTTTATATTCGCACATGATATACCTATAAAGCATCATAAAATATTGCAAAACCAGAGAAAACATGTTAACATTTATTTGAGGTGATTTTATGCTTGTGAGGGTTGCGGTTTGCGACGATGTTCAGCGCTTCAACGATAATCTTTGTGAAAGATTAAATGAATATTTTAATAAGAAGGATATCATGCTTGAGCTATTGGTTTTTTTGAGCGCACAAGAGATGCTTGAGAAAAGTAACGATGTGGCTTTTGACGTTTTATTTCTTGATATTGATATGCCTGGAATGTCCGGAATTGAAGCTGCAGAAATAATCAGAAGAAACAACGAGCATATAGCAATAATTTTTGTCACCAACAGAGATGACCTTGTTTTTGAATCAATCAAGTACAAGCCCTTTCGGTTTTTGAGAAAGGATATGTTAACAAGCGAGTTTGATGAAGCGCTTATTGCTCTTGAGAAAAGGCTTGAGCAAGTTAATGCAAATATGGAGTTTGCTACGCCTGATGGAATTATAAATCTTAGGATTACTGAAATAAAATATCTTGAGGTAATAGGACACAATGTATATATTTATTATCATGATAAAAAAATTGATGCCAGAGGCGCATTGAATAAATTTGAGGAGGATTTTTCAAGATACGGCTTTATTAGAATTCACAGCGGGTATTTAGTAAATTTCAGATACATATATCTTGTCGGGAAAACCGATGTGGTTTTAGACAGTGGTGAAAAGCTTCCGTTGAGCAGACGCAAGTATGATGATGTTGTGAAGAGGTATCAGCTTCTTTCCAGACAAGGAAAGGGTGTGAGCTTTAATGATAGTTGACATATTCAGGCGGATCGACCCTGTCGAAGCAGTCGCATCCTTGATTGAGTGCGCTATAACTACTGATTTTATTATTCGTTTTCTGACAGCAAAGAATAAAAAAGCTGGCGTGTGGTTTTATGCTTTGTGTGTTTTTCTTCTTTTCATTGATGTAAGTATTCAAAATTACATATCAGTTTTTGAAGGCTTTTCAGGGCTAACTCAAATAATAGCTTGTTTTGGATTGGCACTGGTTTTCTTAAAGGGGAAGGCTTCAGAAAAGCTGTTTGTATCAGTCTTGAGCTGTATTCCGATTATTCTAATAAACCTGTCGGTATTAACGGTGGTTAGTCGGGCGTTTTCAATACCGCTTGAGGAGGTAGCGTTAAGCAAAGGCGCAATAAGGCTCATCACCCTATTCTCAACGAAGTTCTTGTATTTTTTAGTCACACGATATATTGTCGGGCTCAAGCAAAAAGAGAATTATGCGCTTTCCTCAACAGAATGGATTACAGTTATTATAATTTTTGCGACGACGCTTGTTATCGGGGTATCTCACCTGAGCATTGTTTTCTCTGAGAATGAAAAAACTGATACTGTTTCATTTGGTGTTATCGGCGGGCTTGTGGTAATTAATATTCTGACATATACGGTGCTTTTGAAAATAAGCAGAGAGAATAAAAGAAAGACACGCTATGCGATGATGGAAATTCAGCTTGGAGAGCAGGAGAAAAGCATGCGTGAAATAAAGTCAAGCTACTCAGAGATAATAAAAATAAGACATGATTTGAAAAATTATATTGAATGTGGAACACTTTTGTTAAAGGATGGTCATTTAGAAGAAGCCCTGAGCTATTTTGAGCGCATTTCATATGATAAGATTGGTACGGTGGTTCAATTTGTTAATACGTCAAGCAATGTTATCAATGCCGTCATTAACTCAAAACTTACCAAATGCAGAGAAGAGGGTATTGAGTTTAAATATTTGGTTACTGCCTCTATTGATGCCTTTGACGAGATTGAGCTAGGTATTCTTATTTCAAATCTTTTTGACAATGCTATTGAAGCATTGAGCAAGAGTAAAGGTGAGAAAAATATTTCTCTTGATATTACCGACAATAAAGGCTATCTGTGTATATTAATGAAGAACAGCCTTGACGTCTCTGTGCTTGAGAAAAACCCAAAGCTTTTGACGTCAAAGATTGACAAAAAGCGACATGGAATAGGACTTAAATCAGTAAGGGATATTGTTGATAAGCACGAGGGACTATTAAATTTCAGTGAGGAATACGAAGAATTTATTGTTGACTTATGGCTGAAATTTCCTGATAGCTTACCACTTACGCAGAATAACGACCAGATATGCCAAACCCCTTGTAATTAAATTAAATATCGGCTATGCTTTTTTCAAAGGACGGTAACATTTATGATTACTTTCTTAAGCAGAAAGCTAGCCGATTTTTTATGCAAAAAAGGCGTTATTCTAAATGATGAAAAAGAAATATATCAGTATGGCTATGAGCTTCTGATTTCAGATATTTTTAGTTTCTTAATTCTATCAATTATCGGGATTTTTTCAAAGCTTATTATTGAGACTTACGTTTTTTACATTACGTTTGTTCTCACAAGACGGTTTTGCGGCGGGTATCATGCGGATACATATTTCAAATGTCATATAAGCACGCTTATCGTTTATACATTGATTATGATTATTTCTTTTCTTGTTTCACAGTTTGGAATAGCGTTTCTTAATTTAATTCTGATATCCTTTTATTTTATTACTGCCTTGGTTTATGCTCCTATTGAAAACCAAAACAAGCCTCTTGAGACTGAGGATAAGATTAAATTCAGAAAGCTCAGCTTTATGTTCGGGGGTATATTCGCTGTAATATGTTTATTGCTTATGCTTGTTTCGGACAGGCTATCTCTCGTCGTCTCTTTAACATTGTCAGCTTCGGCGATGTTAATGGTCATAGAACGTTATAAAAACGAGGAGGAACTAAAATGAAACAAAGCAAAAACACAGTTCTCAAAACAGTGGCAAAAATCGGTATGGTTTCAGCGGTCAAGTCCTGCGGTTCAGCTTCCAGATGGCTTTGTCATGAACCGAAAGTTCCAGTAAGCCTGAAAAAGCTTGCAAAGTAATTCCTGAAAAATAAGCGAGGGAGACAGTAAAAACTGCCTCCCTTGTGATTTAAATAAACAACTTATAAATATTTACAAAAAGTGAAGCAGTATACAATTAATCCAACAAACAGAAATTATTGATTTTTTGCTTGCTTTAGTCTGGGGGAACATATGAAGAAAATAGGAACAAAAATTACAGCAATATCAGTAGCGTGTATAATGGTAGCAGTAGTTTCAGCTGTGTTTATTATGAATTGGGGGTCAAGCACTCTTCTCGATGACACAGTGAAAGAGGTAACAGAAAATGCACTAAAGGCGCTTGAAATTCAAACAAATGATTTGAAAGCAACTGCTCATGAGGCGGCTTACATAATATCCAACAGCTCCTCTGTGGTTAATGCAGTTGAGCAAGGCGGCTATGACGAAATTCTTGAGGCAGTGAACAAGGTAATCAGTCAGAACAACCTTAAAACAGACTTTACCACAGTGACAGATATCAACGGCATTGTAATAGCAAGAACGCACAGTAAGAACACCGGAGATTCAATTGCATCGCAAAAAAATGTCAAGCTTGCTCTTTCTGGGAAATCAGAGGCTATGCTTGAAAGGGGCACAGAGATTAAGCTTACAATCAGATCAGGTGCGCCTATTTATAACAGCACCGGTGCTATAATCGGAGTTGTTTCAACCGGCTATTCGCTTGAGAACTTTGATGTCGTTGATAAGCTCAAAGAAATGACTGGAGTAGAATATACGTTTTATGTCGATGACACCAGAGTATGTACTACATTCTTGTCAAATGGAGAAAGGGCAATCGGAACAAAGGTAGCCGCTGACATATACAAGAAAGCTTCTGAGGAGCGCGAGGGCTGCTGTGTAAAATCTGATGTATTCGGGAAAAGGTATTTTACAGCATATCAGCCGTTTTTAGATAATGACGGAAATTATCTTGGTATGTTTGCCTGCGGTAAATATATTGGCGATATTGAGGAGCATAAAGCAAGCACGTTGTTCGTTTCTTCAATGGCAGTATTTGCGGTTATGTTACTGTCGGCATTTGTGATCATAATTCTCGTTAGAAGAATGATAACAAAGCCTGTTTCAAGTATGCTTTCGTGTGCAAAGAAGATGTCTGAGGGTGATCTTGATATTTCAGCTTGCGTGTCATCAAAGGATGAGATTGGCCAGCTTGCAGAATCGCTGAATATTACAGCAAGGACATTGAATACATACATTGAGGATATATCAAAGAATCTTCTTGAGCTTTCA
This sequence comes from Bacillota bacterium, assembly GCA_023439835.1. Lineage (GTDB taxonomy): Bacteria > Bacillota > Clostridia > Oscillospirales > Ruminococcaceae > SZUA-444. The sequence goes on from JAEXUW010000015.1 coordinate 36,876, forward strand.
GAAGGAAATATGAACATCACGATTGAGCAGGAGTATGTCGGCGACTTTGCGGCAATAAAAACTGCGCTTTTGAAAATTTCAGAATCAATCAAAGGCTATGTAGCTGATATTTCAAGCAATCTTGCTAAAATGTCAGAGGGTAATATGAACATCCAAATTAACCATGAGTATTGTGGAGACTTCATACCAATAAAGGTTGCGTTGGTTGTTATTTCAGATACGCTGAGGCTTTATGTTAATGATATTTCATCAGTTTTAAGCAAAATGGCAGAAGGTGACATGACTGTTGATATTACACAGGATTATGTGGGCGACTTTAAGCCGATAAAGCTGGCACTGATACAGATTAATCAGGCATTAAACGATACGCTCGGGTCGATTTATCTTTCATCTGAACAGGTTTCACAAGGCGCAACTCAGGTTTCTGACGGCTCACAGGTTCTTTCAAACGGTGCCACTGAACAGGCTAGCGCTATTGAGCAGCTTTCAGTTTCCATAAATGAAATATCCGACAAAATAAGAAGCAACTCAGACGATGTTAATAAAGCAACAGTATATGTTAAGCAAGCTGGGGACGGAGTAGCTGAAAGCAATGCATCAATGAAGCAGATGCTAAAGGCGATGAACGAAATAGAAAGCAGTTCAAAAGAAATATCTAAAATAATCAAGGTTATAGATGATATTGCATATCAAACGAACATTCTGGCACTCAATGCAGCTGTTGAGGCGGCACGAGCTGGCTCGGCAGGGAAGGGCTTTGCCGTTGTGGCTGATGAAGTTAGAAATCTTGCTTCAAAGAGTGCGGATGCAGCAAAGCAAACTACCGCTTTAATAGAAGGCGCAATTAAAAACGTTAATAATGGTATGAATATTGCTGAATCAACAGCAAATTCTCTTGCCAATGTTTCTGAAAAGGCTGAGCTTGTCAGCTCGACAATTGATAAGGTTTCAGTTGCATCAAGTGAACAGGCAGTGGCAGTCGCTCAGGTTTCTCAGGGAATTGAACAGATTTCTGTTGTAGTGCAAAACAACTCTGCTATTTCAGAGGAAAGTGCTGCTGCAAGTGAGGAACTATCAGGTCAAGCAGAAATGCTCAGAAACGAAGTTGAAAAATTCAAGCTTAAAAACCACGGCGAAGCAGTGAAGAAAAATTCAGTCACTCATGGGAACAAAAAACAACATGAGTTTCGCGGATTTGACGATGGCTCAAGCAAGACTGCTTCTTTAAAATACTGACGACTTCTGACAATACAGAAAAGCGGGAAAGCCTGTCTCCAGGGCTTTCCCGTTTTTCGTTTTTAACCTTTTCTGTATTGTGCGGGGGATACGCCCTTTGCTTTTTTGAACAAGTCCCCAAAATAATTGCTGTTGTTGAAGCCACATCGGAATGCAATTTCTGTTATTGAGCTTTTTGTCTCAAGAAGCTGTACCGAAGCCTCTTTCAGCCTTATCTGATTTAAATATTCTTTGAAGCTAAAACCGGTAACCTGCTTGAATTTCTTTGAAAAATATGTCGGGCTTAAATCGGCAACCTCAGCTGCGTCGTTTAGGGTGATGTCATTGGCAAAATTTTTGAATATGAATTTCGCTGCGGCTTGAATAGCATAGTCTGAGGTGCTGACAGCTTCGGGATTATCGGTTGAATAATCACGATATCGCATTATCAACAGCATCAGCTGCTGAAAATAGTAATATAAAAGCTGTCTGGAATAATCGTCGGTCAGCTTTATTTCCACCTGCATTTTCAAAAGAAGCTCTTCAACCTCGGCACGTCTGTTATTAACAATGGTATATTTGTCAGATTTGAGAGAATCCTTAATGCTTTTTGTTTCAGAAGGCTCTGTGGTGTTCTCTCTGAAATATATTACAATTCTTTCATGCGTGCCTTTGAAATAATAAGAGGTATGGTGAAGGTCGTCTTTTGAAATCAGCATTATATCACCCTGTTTTAGCTGATACACCGTGTCATTTACAAAATATCTGCAAGTTCCGGTGAGCATGTAATACAGCTCATAATACGAGTGAAAATGATCGTTATTCATGACAAAGGAAGGAGTACGCTTTATTTTGTCAATATAAAACGGATAGCATTTTTGAGTTTCCATATTATCCTCCTCTATTATTCCATAATAATTAATCACAAAAAATATGTAATATGATGCTATATAAATATATTATTTATAGATATTACCGTAAATATGCACTATAATAAAGCCACCATTCAAATCATTTTAAAGGAGAAGTCATGGCGGTTTTAAAAGCAGAGCTTTCCCAAAAGGATAAGAAATTCAGAGAGATGAGTCTTAACGGTGATATGTGGCGTGTAGTTTTTTATATGTGTATTCCGCTTGGAGTGTATCAGCTGGCGACTCAGCTTTTTAGGGTTCTTGACACAATGATGGCGGCGCATATCAGCACTGCTTCAATTTCAGCGGTAACATATCTATCACAGATAACAATGATGCTTTCTGCTGTTGGCGGCGGACTTGCCGTCGGTGCTGGAATTAAAATAAGCGAGGCTTACGGCGCTGGTGATTATAGGCTTGTCAGAAGCAGAGTTAGCAGTCTTTATGCAATTATCGGAATAATAAGTGTTGTCGTTTTAGCAGGAATTCTTCCGTTCACCGATAAATTTCTCATTCTGGCGGGAACGCCAACTGAGCTAATAAGTCAAGGCAGGAACTACTTCATTATCGACCTTATTGCGACGGTTGTCGGCTGTTTTAACAATGTTTATCTAGCGGTTGAAAGAACGCGGGGGAATTCAAAGAGAATACTAATAATAAACATGGCGGTTATTATAGTGAAGTTTGCGCTCACAGCATTTTTTATATACGGAATGAACGGCAACATTAATCACATTGCCGGCGCAACGCTGATAGCACAACTTTTGATGTTTGTTATAGCAATGTTTAATATGTACAGCAAGGATAACGCATTTGGTTTTTCACTCAAGGCAGTGAGCTTTCGAAAGGATATTTCAGGGCCGATGGCTAAGCTGTCTGTTCCTGTAATGAGTGAAAAGCTTGCGTTTTCATTCGGCAAGGTCATCATTAACATCATGAGTAAAGACTATGGAACAAATACTGTCGGTGCGCTCGGGGTTTCAAATATGATCGGTGGCGCCACAACCAGCACGCAAAACGGATTTCAAGAGGGTGGCGCGTCAATAATCAGCCAGAATCTTGGCGCAAAAAAATATGACAGGGCGGTTGATGCTTTCAAAAAGCTCTTGATTATAAATGTTATTATTGGAACCTTTGGCTTTATCATCACGACGGTTTTTTTAGAAGGCATAAGCTCAGTTTTTTCAAAAAATGATGAGAGCTTCAGGGTTTTGGTTACACATATTTATAGATATGAAGCCTTTGGGGCGATTACACTTGGAATAAATGCGTCTGTAATGGCACTTTTATATGGAATGGGACTGACAAAGCTGACACTGATTTTAAACGTCTGTCGTGTATTTGTTTTTAGAGTGCCTGTGCTGTGGTTCTTACAAAAATTCACCGATATAGGAAGCGACAGCGTTGGTATTGTCATGATGGTCAGCAACGTTTCAGTAGGTATTGTTGCCGGCATAACCGCAATTATCGTTCTAAAAAGATTTAGAAGCTATGTTAAGTTTCAATAGTATCTAAAATTCCACACTCCTGTTGAAAAAGCAGGGGTGTTTTTTTAAAAAAGAAACAGCCAAGGGCTATGCCATATTCAAATATGGTTCCCTTGGCAGTCGCTTTTATTTGGAGGAGAATAGGCAGTAAATAATTAATTAGACTTTGAATTTAAAATAATTCAAGGCATTATTATATGATATATTTTTTACGATTTTTCCGGCGGTATCAAGGTCATTTGGGAATTCGCCGTTTTCAATCCAGTCACCGATAATGTTGCAGAGTATTCTTCTGAAATACTCGTGGCGGGGATAGGACAAAAAGCTTCTTGAATCGGTGAGCATACCAACAAATCCGGAAAGCAGCCCCATGCTGCCCAGAGTTTTAATCTGCTCGGTCATGCCGTCTAAATGGTCGTTGAACCACCATGCTGAACCGTGCTGAATTTTTCCGACGGCAGAGGAATTTTGAAAGCAACCCAGTATTGAAACAATAGCGGCGTTGTCATTGGGGTTTAAGCTGTATATTACAGTTCGGGGAAGCTCATTGGTTTTGTTGAGTGCGTTTAAGAAGTCTGCCATCTGCGGTGAGGGAGCATAGTTTGCAATACAGTCATAGCCGGTGTCGGGCCCTAGCTTTTCAAACATGAGCGTGTTGTTGTCACGCTTGCAGCCATAGTGAAGCTGTAAAGCCCAGTCCATTTTATTATACTCTCTCGAAACGAAGAGCATGAAGGCAGTTTTGAATTTAAGCTCCTCCTCTTTTGTGAGAGCTGAGGTTTTTCTTTTTTCAAATATTTTTTCTATTTCTTCATCTGGTGCGGGATAAAACATAACATATTCAAGAGCATGGTCTGACACGTTGCACCCCATGCTGTCAAAGAACTCCATTCTGTTTATCAGCGCAGCTTTCAGTGAGGAATAGTCGTTAATTTTTATTCCGCTGACTTCTGACAGCCTATCAAGATATGAAAAATAATCAGGCTTTTCAATGTTCATCGCCTTGTCGGGACGCCATGCGGGGAGAACCTGAACATCAAAGCTTGAATCTTCTTTTATCGCTTTATGATATTCAAGAGAATCAATTGGGTCGTCGGTGGTGCAGATAATTTTTACATTAGAATTCTTTATCATATTTCTGACAGACATTGAACTCTCACGAAGCTTAGCGTTACAAATATTCCAAACATCTTCTGCTGTTTTTGAATTTAATACTCCGTTATATCCGAAAAACCTCTGAAGCTCAAGATGACTCCAGTGCAAAACGGGGTTCCCGATAATAACCTCAACGGTTTCAGCCCATTTTTGAAATTTCTCTCTGTCGGAAGCTTTTCCCGTAATATAATGCTCGTCAATTCCATTTGAACGCATGAGTCGCCATTTATAGTGATCGCCCCCAAGCCATACTTGAGTTATGCTGTCAAAGCTTTTGTCCTGTGCGATTTCTTTTGGGTTAATGTGACAGTGATAGTCGATAATCGGCACGGACATTGCGTAATTGTTAAAAAGAGTTTTTGCGGTTTCGGTTTTCAAAAGAAAATCGTCAGCCATGAATTGTTTCAAGAATATTCCTCCCTTAAAATATAAAAGCAGAATGAAGGAGCTAAAAGGCTGTAGTTTCACGCTTAACAAGCTCGGCTGAAAAAACAGTGCGCTTTGGCATTTCTTTTTCAGCGAGAACGCCGATAAGCACATCGACGCAGTGACGGCAGAGCGACTCAAGCTTATTGTCGATTGAGGTCAGCTCGGGGTCACAATATTCCGCAATGCTTGAATTATTGTATCCGATGATTGAAAGCTCGTCAGGAACTGATATCCCGTACGTTTTTGCGTACTTCAACACTCCGACGGCGAGGCTGTCATCAGCGGCAATAACTGCACTGAAACGAACCTTTTTATGATTTAAAGATGAAAGAAAGTCTTTTACCCCATTCATTGTTACTTCATTTTTATTGTAATACTGAATCATTTCCTCTCTAAGCGGAACTTTATGCTCTTCGAGTGCGGCTTTGTATCCCGCAAGCTTTTTCATACCGCTGTAAGAAAAGGAATTAAATAAATACATTATGTCGGTTTTTCCGGAGATAATACATTTTGAGGTTGCATCAAAAACAGCATGAAGGTCATCACAGAGTGTACAATATATATTCTTTCCGTCAATAGCACCGTTTACAAGCATTATCGGAACTTTTATTGCTGCCTCTCTGATGTAATCATTCATTGAATCCTCAGCCTCGATAAAATTTGAGCCGATTAAAATGACGCTGTCAACTCTTTTTGAAAGAAGAAGGCTTAAATATTTCTGTTTGGTTTTAAGCTCATAACCTGTACAGCAAAGGATTGAATCGTAGTTTTGCTGTCTTAGCATTCTTTCGACATAATAAATAGCCTTTGCGAGATAAGGGTCGGCGGAATCCGCACAGAGAATACCGACGGTGTTCATTGAATTCAGCCCAAGCCCTCTTGCGAATGCGTTCGGGGTGTAGCCGTATTCTTCGATTACTGATAAAACCTTTTCTTTTGTTTTATTATTAACGTTTGCCCCGCCGTTAATAACCCTGGAAACTGTTGCTATTGAAACTCCCGCCTTTTCGGAAATGTCATATATGTTCATTTAAAACACCTCATATTATTAAAACTCTGAATGAAAGATTATGTAAGAGTTGATTTGTTTATATATAACATTATATACAAAAAGAATTGATAACTCAATAATTAAACGTTTAATATGTTTATATTTAACAAAAATATGCTATATATAAGCATTGTTTCAGGCGATAGTAATAAAATAACCATTGCGTTTATAATTATTTTCATCAGAACTGTGTTTTCAGCTTGAAAGCAAAATAGAAAAAAGGGAATGTAAGTGCTTTCATGCTACGTTAAAAACATTATAACTCATGCTGATTGAAAATACAATAGGCAAATTAATAACTGTTGAAAACATACAATGACGATAGAGATAAATTGGTTATACTGGACATATTAATGAAAAAGTGTTTCAAAACACTTGACTATTTGAAGAGCTTGCTGTAAAATGACGTTGTAAGCATTTACAATACATATCGCGATAGAAATTCCTGAAATCAAGGAGCCTATATAATGAAACTTCTTAATAATGCAGTATCAAATAAAAAATCAAGACCAATAAAGGTTTTACAGTTTGGCGAGGGGAATTTTCTCAGAGGCTTTGTTGACTATATGATTGATATAGCCAATGAAAGCGGTGATTTTGACGGTGACATAGTTCTTGTCAAGCCGATTGAATTCGGAAGCACTGAGCCTTTTAAAAAGCAGGAATGTCAATACACCGTAGCATTGAGAGGAATCTCTGACGGAAAAGAGGCAGTTTCTAACAGAATAGTAACCTCTGTTTCGGATATTGTCGATGCTTATTTGGAATATGAAAAATATACCGCACTTTCACAGCTTGATACTTTAAGATTTATTGTATCAAACACGACCGAAGCGGGAATTGTATATGATGAAACCGATAAGCTTGAGCTATGTCCGCCGAAAACCTATCCGGGAAAGCTCACAAAGCTTCTCTATGAAAGATACACACACTTTAGCGGTGATAAGACAAAGGGACTCATAATCCTCCCCGTTGAGCTGATTGACGACAACGGAATAATGCTTAAAGAATGTGTAATGAAGCTTTCAAGCCTTTGGAAGCTTGACGAAAGCTTTAAAGCCTGGGTAGATGACTCCTGCGTTTTTTGTAGCACTCTTGTTGATAGAATCATAACAGGCTATCCGAGGGATGAGGCAGAGAAAATGTGGGAGGAATTTGGATACGAGGATAACCTTATAGTAACCGGCGAGCCTTTTGCACTTTGGGTAATTGAATCGGAGAAGGATATAAGCGCTGAAATTCCACTTGATAAAGCCGGACTTCAGGTAATATTCACCGACAATCAAAAGCCTTATAAGCAAAGAAAGGTCAGAATACTAAACGGCGCTCACACTTCATTTGTTCTGGCGTCATATCTAACGGGAAATGATTACGTTCTTGAGTCAATGCAGGATGAAATAATCCGTGAGTTTATGAACAGCACAATTTTTGAAGAAGTCATTCCAACACTGACTCTTCCCGAAAAAGAGCTATGCGAGTTTGCCGGTGCGGTAATCGACCGCTTCAACAATCCTTATATAAAGCATGCACTTCTTTCAATTGCACTCAATTCGGTTTCAAAGTGGCGGGCAAGATGCCTACCTAGCTTTTTAGGATATATAGAGAAAACCGGCGAATTCCCCGCTCATTTAACATTTTCACTTGCATCGCTTATGGCGTTTTATTCAGGAAGCGAAATAAAAGACGGCGCATTGATAGGATGCAGAAACGGGCAGGAGTATAAAATTCAGGATGACGCTGATGTTCTTGAGTTTTTTGCAGAGTATTCAAACAAGCCGACTGATGAGTTTGTAACGTCTTTCATCGGGAACAATAAGTTTTTCGGTCAAAATCTTCTTGAGCTGAAAGGTCTTTCAGCGCTGATTACAGAATACCTTGACAGCATTAAAACAATAGGAATGAGAGCGTCGCTCGAAAAGTATTTTAAGCAGGGATAATAATGAAAAATTTTATCAGAATAAACGACGGTGACAATGTTGCCGTTGCTCTTAACAAGCTTGAGGCGGGTGCGGTAATTGAAATCGACGGCCTTGAAATCACCGCTATTGAGGAAATACCAGCCGGTCATAAGATTGCTCTTTCTAATATACAAAAAGGCGAAGCAGTCGAAAAATACGGCTTTTCAATTGGCAATGCGACCGAGGATATAAAAAAAGGCCAGTGGATTCATACTCACAATCTTAAAACAGGACTGGGTGAGCTACTCAATTACAGCTATGAGCCTATAAATCCGGTTAAGCTGGAGAGTGAAAAGGCATATTTCGACGGATTTAAGAGAAATGACGGCAAAGTCGGAGTAAGAAATGAAATATGGGTTATACCGACTGTCGGCTGTGTCAACAATATTGCCCAGGCAATAGCAAAGAAATCTGAAAGCTATATAAAAGGAAGTGTTGACTGTGTTGCCGCATTCCCTCACCCTTACGGCTGTTCACAAATGGGCGGGGATCAGGAAAACACACGAAAGATACTTGCTGATTTAATAAATCATCCAAATGCCGGTGGAGTATTAGTTCTGGGGCTTGGCTGTGAAAACAGCGGAGTTGATATTTTAAAGGAATACATCGGGAGCTATGATTCAAACAGAGTTAAATTTTTAGTCTGTCAGGAAAGTGACGATGAAATTTCAGACGGCGTCAATATTGTTAAAGAGCTTATTGACTATGCCGAGAAATTCACCAGAGAGAAAATCAGTGCGCAGGAGCTTGTTATAGGACTTAAATGCGGTGGCTCTGACGGATTTTCGGGAATAACCGCAAATCCCCTTGTCGGAAGATTCTCAGACATTCTTATTTCAAAGGGCGGAACAACAATTCTAACCGAGGTGCCAGAAATGTTCGGGGCGGAAACGCTTTTAATGAACAGATGTGCGGACAGTATTCTTTTTGACAAGACTGTTGCACTCATAAATGATTTCAAAAACTACTTTAAAACCTATAATCAGACAATATACGAAAACCCATCGCCGGGCAATAAAAAGGGCGGCATCTCAACACTTGAGGATAAATCCTTAGGGTGCACTCAAAAATCGGGCAACTCGCCTGTTATGGGCGTGGTCGGGTACGGCGATGTTGTTTCATCAAAGGGGCTGAACCTTTTAAGCTCACCGGGCAACGATTTAGTTGCTGCAACAGCACTCGCTGCTGCGGGGGCACATATAGTTTTATTCACAACGGGAAGAGGAACGCCATTTGCATCGCCTGTTCCGACAGTGAAAATCGCAAGCAATTCTGACTTGGCAAAAAAGAAAAATTCATGGATAGATTTCGATGCCGGACAGCTTCTTACAGGAAAAAGCATGGATGAGCTTTCGGCAGAGCTTTTTGAGTATGTGCTAAATACAGCTTCTGGTAATAAAGTCCGAAGTGAGGAAGCAGGCTTTCATGATATGGCGATATTTAAACAGGGCGTAACATTATAGTCACTGTTAAAATGACGTTTTATACTATAATTAAATTGCCGCACAAACTCAATACTTGATTAAGGAAGGTACGTAAAATGAACACAGTCATTGAAGAAATCGGAAAGATTGGTATTGTACCAGTAATCGCACTAGACGATGTAAAGGACGCTGAACCTTTGGCGAAGGCGCTTTGCGACGGGGGACTCCCCTGTGCTGAAGTAACATTCAGAACAGCCGCAGCTGAAGAATCAATTAAAAAAATGGCGGAAAAATTTCCGCAAATGCTAGTTGGAGCGGGAACAGTTCTCACCACCGAGCAGGTTGACAAGGCTGTCAATGCCGGCGCAAAATTCATCGTCAGCCCGGGGCTTAATCCGAAGGTAGTCGCTTACTGTGTAAAAAATAACATTCCGGTTGTTCCCGGATGTGCAAACCCCAGCGATGTTGAACAGGCGATTGAGCTTGGTCTTAGCGTTGTTAAATTCTTCCCGGCTGAGCAGGCTGGCGGAATCAACATGATAAAGGCAATGGCGGCGCCCTATACAAATATGAAATTCATGCCCACAGGAGGAATAAACGCCGCTAATTTGAAGAGCTATCTCGACTTTCCGAAAATTGTCGCTTGCGGCGGAAGCTGGATGGTGAGCAAGGAGCTTGTTGCGGCGGGTGATTTTGAAAAAATCACACAGCTCACAAAAGAAGCGGTTGCCTTGATGCTCGGCTTTGAGCTAAGGCACGTCGGAATAAATGCCGCTGACGAAAACGAAGCTGATGGTATTGCCACAGGGTTTGAAAAGCTTTTCGGTTTCACAAAGAAAACAGGCTCAAGCTCGGTATTTGCAGGAACAGGCGTTGAGGTAATGAAAACACCTTATCTGGGTAAAAACGGTCATCTCGCCGTCGGAACCAATTATATTGAAAGAGCAATTTATCATCTTGAAAAAACAGGCGTTGAATTTGATATGAGCACCGCAAAGAAAAATGCAAAGGGCGGACTTGTAGCGGTATATATCAAGGGTGAAATCGGCGGGTTTGCCGTACACCTTCTTCAGAAATAACTTCAGGTGAAAGGAATATATAAAATGAGCAAAAAGGTTATTACATTCGGCGAAATTATGTTAAGACTTGCCCCTGAGGGTTATTATCGTTTCGTTCAGGCTGAAAGCTATGGGGCAACCTTTGGCGGAGGAGAAGCAAATGTTGCGGTTTCTCTGGCAAACTACGGCTTTGATGCGGCGTTTGTCACAAAGCTCCCCAAACATGATATTGGTCAGGCGGCAATAAACTCACTGAGAAGATTCGGTGTTGACACGTCTTATATAACAAGAGGCGGCGAAAGAGTCGGCATCTATTTTCTTGAAAAGGGCGCAAGCCAGCGTCCCTCAAAGGTAATATACGACAGAGCGGCTTCGTCAATTTCAACCGCTTCGGCTTCTGATTTTGACTGGAACAAGATTTTTGAAGGCGTTGACTGGTTTCATTTTACGGGAATCACCCCCGCACTTGGTGATAATGTCGCTGACATTTGCATGGAAGCGTGCAAGGCGGCAAAGGAAAAGGGAATTACAATAAGCTGTGACCTTAATTATCGAAACAAGCTTTGGTCAAAGCAAAAAGCTGGCGAGGTAATGGGTAAGCTTTGTGAATATGTCGATGTTTGTATAGCAAATGAGGAGGATGCCGGCGACGTTTTCGGAATCAAGGCTTCAAACACTGACGTTACGAGCGGCAAGGTAAATCATGAGGGCTATAAGGATGTCGCAAAGCAGCTTGCTGACAGATTTGGGTTTTCAAAGGTCGCTATAACACTTAGAGGCTCAATTTCAGCAAACGACAACAACTGGGCGGCAATGCTTTATGACGGCAATGATTATTATTTCAGCAAAAGCTATCTAATGCATATTGTTGACCGAGTTGGCGGCGGCGATTCATTCGGCGGCGGATTAATTTATGCGTGCTTGAGTGATTATGCCCCGCAGGAAGCAATTGAGTTTGCTGTTGCTGCAAGCTGCTTGAAGCACAGCATTGAGGGCGACTTCAATCAGGTTTCTGTTGACGAGGTTAAAAAGCTTGCTGGAGGCGACGCCTCAGGACGAGTGCAGAGATAGTAAAGGGAAGGTTGCTTGAAAGGAGCGTAATCAGTGGAAATTAGAACAGCGTCATCCCCTTTGGATGTTAAGCATTATACGACAGACCGTCTGAGAGATGAGTTTCTCATACAGAATTTGTTTATATCAGGGGAAATAAAGACGATTTACAGCCATATCGACAGGATTATAACCGGTGCGTCGGTGCCGATGTCCTCACCGCTTGTGCTTACTGCGGGTGAAGAAATAAGAGCTGAATATTTCCTTCAGCGTCGAGAAATGGGAATAATCAATATCGGCGGAAAAGGAAAAGTTACCGTTGACGGCACAGTATATGAGCTAAACTATAAAGACGGCATATATATCGGAATGGGCTCACGGGATATTATTTTTGAAACAGACGATACAAGCGAACCGGCTAAGTTCTATTTCAACAGCGCTCCGGCTCATAAGTCTTATCCCACGGTTTTCATAAAGCCTGAAAGCTGTGTCAGCGTTGAGCTGGGTTCACTAGAAACCTCTAACCACAGGGTTATTACTAAATATATACTCCCCGGTCAGGTTGAAAGCTGTCAGCTTGTTATGGGTATGACAAGTCTTAAACCGGGAAGCGTATGGAACACAATGCCCTGTCACACGCACGACAGACGTATGGAGGTTTATCTGTATTTTGATTTGCCCGAGGATGCGGTTGTATTCCACTATATGGGCGAACCGACAGAAACAAGACATATTGTCATGAGAAATGAACAGGCCGTTATTTCACCCAGCTGGTCTATACATTCAGCGTCGGGAACTCAAGCCTATACCTTTATATGGGGAATGGTCGGTGAGAATCAGGCGTTTGATGACATGGATGCGGTTGCTATGAAGGATTTACGTTAGGAGGCGGATTTGTGAGTGTAATGGATAGCTTCTCCCTTACGGGGAAAACTGCTCTTATAACGGGAGCATCATACGGTATCGGTTTTGCAATTGCTTCTGCTCTTGCTCAAGCGGGGGCAAAGATTGTCTTTAACGACATTAAGCAAGAATTTGTTGACAAGGGGCTTGCTTCTTATAAAGAAGCTGGAATCGACGCATCAGGCTATGTATGTGACGTAACAAACGAAGCTCAGGTCAACGAAATGGTTGAAAAGATTGAAAAGGAAGTCGGCATTGTCGATATTCTTGTCAATAACGCAGGTATCATCAAGCGAATTCCTATGGTTGATATGACAGCCGAGGAGTTCAGACAGGTCATTGATGTTGATTTAAACGCACCTTTTATTGTTGCTAAGGCAGTAATACCTTCAATGATAAAAAAAGGTCACGGAAAAATCATCAACATTTGTTCAATGATGAGTGAATTAGGACGCGAAACGGTTTCGGCTTATGCCGCAGCCAAAGGCGGACTGAAAATGCTAACGAGAAACATCGCTTCTGAATATGGGGGAGCCAATATTCAGTGCAACGGTATCGGACCCGGGTATATTGCAACCCCGCAGACGGCACCTTTGCGTGAAGAAGGACATCCGTTCAACAGCTTTATTATCTCAAAGACTCCAGCGGCAAGGTGGGGGGTTCCCGAGGATTTATCCGGTCCGGCGGTATTCCTAGCTTCCAATGCGTCAGATTTTGTCAACGGTCATATTCTTTATGTTGACGGCGGAATTTTGGCGTATATCGGAAAGCAGCCGTAAAGAGTCACGCTTATCAGTCAGTTGTTTTAAGTCCATTCATTTATAAATTAAAAGGAGAGAAAGTATTATGAAAATTAAAAAGGTCTTAGCTGCCTTAATGTCAACAGCAATGGTAGCTTCATTAGCAGCTTGTGCGGGCGACAAAGAAGCATCCTCAACCGCAGAAGCAACAACCACAACGACATTAGCCACAACAACAGCAGCACCAGAGGACACAGGTCCTGAGCTTTCAGACGGCCCTGTAACAATCAGATTCTCATGGTGGGGCGGCGACTCAAGACACACAGCTACACAGGCTGCAGTCGATGCATTTATGGTTAAATATCCGAACATAACTGTTGAAACTGAGTATGCAGCTTGGACTGGCTGGGAAGACAAAATGTCAGTTTTGTTCTCAAGCTCAACAGCACCTGACGTAAACCAGGTTAACTGGAACTGGCTGACTTCATTCAGCGCAGACGGAAGCAAGTTTGTTGACCTTAACAAGGTTTCAAAAATTCTTGACCTTTCACAGTTTGATGAAGGTTCACTTCAGCAGTGTGTTGTAGCAGGCGAGCTTCAGGCTATTCCTGTATCAATGACAGGAAGAATCTTCTACTGGAACAAGGCAACATTCGACAAGGCTGGAATTTCAACTCCTAAAACACTCGCTGAACTTATGGCTGCTGGACAGACATTTAAGGATAAGCTCGGTGATGATTATTATCCACTAGTTCTCGGTGAGTATGACAGAGCAATTCTTCTTGTATACTATCTCGAGTCAGTATATGGCAAGGCATGGGTTGTTGACAACAAGCTCAACTATACTCAGGCAGAAATCGAAAAGGGACTTGAATTCATTCAGTCACTTGAGGATGCTCACGTAACTCCTTCAATTCAGACAATCACAGGCGACGGCGCTGAGTCACTCGACAAGAACCCCAAGTGGATGGACGGTAAATATGCCGGCATATTTGAGTGGGATTCATCAGCTTCTAAGTTTGAAAAGGCTCTTTCTGAAGGACAGGAATTCATTGTTGGCGATTACCTTCCTGACATGGGCTCATATCAGGGCGGATTCACAAAGGTTTCACTCGGCTTTGCAATTTCTGAATCAACAAAGTATCCCGCTGAATGCGCACTTCTTATCAACTACCTCTTAAACGATCCTGAGGGCGCAAAGATCATGGCTTCTGAAAGAGGAATTCCTCTTAGCAAGTCAGGACTTCAGGTTTGTACAGAAAATAATCTTCTTAATGCAAAGGTTGCCGAGGCAAACGCTAAGGTAATTGCATGGACTAAGTTCCCGCTTGACCCGAAATTCGAAGCAGCAGAGCTTAAGAACAATCCTGACGGCGTATACTATGACGTAATGTCAGGTCTCAGCTACGGCGATTACAGCGTTTCAGAGGCTGCAGAGGCTCTCGTTGACGGAATCAATAGCGTTCTTGGCTAATTTTTAAAAATAAGACAGCAATATCTTTTGTGAGAAATGCCGTCGGAGACTAAACTTCGACGGCTTCTTACAAGAAAGTGGAGAAGGGTATGAATGTAACTCGCTTTATCGACGGCTATTTGTCAGGTTATAAAAATTATAAATCATATTGGAACTATGAAGACGGATGCGTTCTTATGGGTTGTCTTCAGCTTTATGTGGCAACAGCAGAAGAAAAGTATTATGATTTCATAGTCAATTATCTCAGCGCTTTTATTAATGATGACGGAAGCATCAACAATTATGAGCTTGACAAGTTTAACATTGACAGTATTAATGCCGGTAAGGTGTTATTCTTCGTATATAAAAAATCGGGTGAAGAAAAATACAGAAAAGCAATTGAGTTTCTGATGGATCAGCTCAGAAAGCACCCCAGAACGCAAAGCAATAATTTCTGGCATAAGCAAATTTATCCCAATCAGGTATGGCTAGACGGGCTTTATATGGCTCAGCCGTTTTATATGGAGTATGAAACAACCTTCAATAAAAAAGAAAATTATAATGATATTGTATCCCAATTCGAAAACGTCAGAAAATTTATGTATGATGAGGAAAAGAAGCTTTATTATCATGGATATGATGAGGCAAGAATTCAGCCTTGGGCGAACAGAAAAACGGGACTTTCACCGAATTTTTGGCTGAGATCAATGGGCTGGTATCTGATGGCTCTGATTGATGTTATTGATACAATGTCTGTGGAGATATTTGAGCATTATCACAGGCTCTGCGAAATATTTAAAGAAGCAGTCAACGGTATTCTTCAGTATCAGTATTCTAACACGAAGCTTTTTTATCAGGTTATTGATAAAAAAGATGTCAGCGGGAATTACACTGAAACCTCCGGCTCGGCAATGGTCGCATACTCAATAATGAAAGGCTGCCGTCTTGGCGTTCTTTCAAAAGAGAAATATGAGAATTTTGGAACAGAAACAATGGACGCCCTTATCGAGCAAAAGCTTCAAGAGGATAACGGTGAAATTGTTTTAAAGGATATCTGCTGGGTGGCGGGACTTGGTCCGGGTGAACAGCGTGACGGAAGCGTTGAATATTACTTATCAGAAAAAATTGTGCAAAACGATTCAAAGGGTGTGGGGCCGTTTATGATGGCTTATGCTCAAATGCTGATGCTAAAAGCAGAAGCATAAACCAAACAAGAATGGAGGCAAGGTTGTTATGGCAAGATTCAACAGCAATGGAAGAGAACATGTTTCAAAGCTCGGATATGGACCTCAAACCAGTTTCGGAAAAGCAATTCGCGATAACTTCGGATTTATTTTTATAATACCGTGGCTAATCGGATTTCTTGTTTTCAAGCTTTATCCTTTTGCGTCATCTCTTTATTACAGCTTCACCGATTATGATTTATTCAAGGGAATTAACGAGTATGGTATAATGAATTATACCGATATTTTCACAACATCAAAAACTATCAAGGCGCTTGCTGTCACATTTAAATATGCGTTTTTAACTGTCCCTTTAAAGCTGGTAGCGGCGTTGTTCATCGCATACATTCTGAACTTCAAGCTCAAGGGAGTGAATCTATACAGAACGGCATACTATATTCCGTCAATTCTCGGCGGCTCTGTCGCTATTGCGGTTTTGTGGAAAGCTCTGTTCAGAGATGAGGGGCTTATTAATGGAATGCTTAGAATATTCGGCGTTCAAGGGCCGACTTGGTTAAGTGACCCCAACTACTCTTTGTTTATCATATCACTTTTAAGAGTATGGCAGTTCGGTTCAGCAATGGTTATTTTCCTTGCTGCTTTAAAAAGCGTACCAGAGGATTTATATGAATCTGCGACCTTAGACGGCGCAAGCAAGTGGCGGCAGTTTACGAAGATTACAGTGCCGATGATTACACCGGTTATTTTCTATAACCTTGTTACACAGCTTGTTCAGGCGTTTCAGGAGTTTAACGGTCCATTCATCATCACACAGGGCGGGCCGAGAGGATCAACAACACTTATTTCTTTGATTATTTATAATTCCGCATTTAAGAGTCACAAGATGGGTATGGCTAGTGCTCTTGCGTGGGTATTGTTTGTAATAGTCATGATTTTCACAATCATATCTTTCTTAAGCCAGAAGTACTGGGTATATTATGCTGATGATGATAAGGGGGCTGCTGGAAATGTCCGTAAAGCAAAGAAAAATCTTAAATAGCATTTTTAGATATACAGTTCTCACCTTTATTGGGTTCATAATGATTTATCCGCTGTTGTGGATGATCGGTGCAACCTTCAAAACAAACAATGAAATTTTCAGCAGTATCGGATTTATTCCTAAAAACCCGACACTTGACGGATACAAAAATGCGATGCATAATTATGGTGGCGACATTAATATCTGGAAGTCGATGGGCAACACATATCTATATGTTATTCCAAAGGTTTTTTTCACTATTATTTCGACGACTATCACAGCTTATGGTTTTGGAAGATTTAACTTTAAGGGCAAGGGATTTTGGTTTGCGGTTTTAATGTCAACACTGTTTCTTCCGCAGGTTGTTCTCAACGTCCCCCAGTTTATTCTTTTCACAAAGCTCGGCTGGGTGAACACAAGACTGTATTTGCCGATTACAATTCCGACGCTTTTTGCGATTGACACATATTTTGTATTTATGCTTATTCAGTTTTTAAGAAGCGTTCCTAAAGAGCTTGACGAGGCTGCAAAAATCGACGGCTGTAACAGTATTCAAACGCTGACAAAGATTATTGCCCCGATGCTCAAGCCGGCGATTGTATCCTGTGCACTTTTCCAGTTCATGTGGTCGTCAAACGACTTTATGGGACCACTTCTCTATGTCAGCAAGCCTAAATGGTATCCGGCGACAATTTTCGTAAAAATGTCGATGGACGCCGACAATGGCTTTGACTGGAACAGAGTTTTGGCGGTTTCGCTTATTTCAATCATTCCGTCGCTTGTAATATTCTTCCTTGCACAAAAGCAGTTTGTAGATGGAATATCGGCGGGAAGCGTAAAGGGTTAATCAATTAAATGAGGGTGTGTATTCGCACCCTCATATTGTGTTTAAATGAACAGAGAGGTATGGACTAAATGCAAGCAGAGCTTTTGATGAAAACCGCCAGAAGTGCGGTTATTAGAATTAATGACGGCGGGCTTTTCAACACGGCGTCAAAATATAAAATACTTATCAACAACCTGCCTTTTTGCGAAACAGACAAAGTTGTCACAAACATATTCGGGCTCAAGCCCGAAACGGGATACACTGTCACTGTCAAAAACGAAAGTCAAAGCTGTGAAATCCTCTTCGTCACCGAATATGAGGCATATACGTTAAACGTGCGTGACTTTGGCGCAAAAGGCGATGGTATAAGCGATGACACGGTTTTCATTCAGTCGGCAATTTATGCCTGCCCCGAAAAAAGCAGAGTGCTAGTTCCAAAAGGAACTTATCGTGTAACAAGCCTGTTTTTAAAAAGCCGTGTGAATATTGAGATTGAAAAGGACGCTGTTATTCTCGCTGAAAATGACAGGACGAGCTTTCCGATTTATCCGGGCATTATTGAAAGCTATGACGAAAAAGCTGAGCTTAATCTCGGAACCTGGGAGGGCAATCCTTTAAAAATGTTTTCTGGTATATTCACTGGCGTTGATGTTTCTGATATTGTGATTTACGGTGAAGGATTAATTAATGGTAATGCTTCACACGAAAACTGGTGGTATAACGAAAAAGTTATGCGGACGGCTTTTCGCCCGCGTCTGATTTTTTTAAACAGATGCACAAATGTCAAGGTTCATGGGCTGAGCTTTTGTGACAGTCCAACTTGGGTTATACATCCGTATTTTTCACAGAAGCTTGAATTTTATGGGCTTAGCATTAACAATCCGTCAAACTCGCCGAATACCGACGGGCTTAACCCCGAATCCTGCAAGGACGTAATTATTTCAGGCGTGCATTTTTCTCTGGGGGATGACTGTATAGCCGTTAAGTCCGGCAAGATTTATATGGGAAAGAAATATAAAACCCCATGTGAAAACATAACCGTTCAAAACTGTCTGATGGAAAATGGTCATGGTGCCGTTACCGTCGGTAGTGAAATGGCGGCGGGCGTGAAAAATCTTGTCGTTGAAAGCTGTATGTTTAAAAATACCGACAGAGGTTTAAGGGTAAAAACACGCCGAGGCAGGGGCAAGGACGCTGTGCTCGACGATATAATCTTCAGAAACATAAAGATGATTGACGTAATGACGCCGTTTGTGGTGAACTGCTTTTATTTTTGTGATCCCGACGGAAGAACGGAGTATGTTCAGACCAAAGAGGCTCTGCCTGTTGACGAAAGAACTCCGTTGATTAAGAGGCTTGATTTTGAGGACATTTCATGTGATAATTGTCATGTGGCGGCGGCGTTTTTTTATGGGCTTCCCGAACAGAAAATTGAGCTTATTGAAATGAGAAACATTAAAATCAACTTTTCGCCTGACGCAAAAAGCGGTGTTCCGGCGATGCTAAATGGCGTTGATGCTTGTGTCAAAAAGGGCGTGTTCGCCGGCAACATAAAAAAGCTTGTTCTTGAAAACGTCAGTATCAGCGGACAGGACGGCGACGAAATACAAAAAGCCGGCGTTGATACGGTTGAAATCAGATAAGAGGTGAAATTATGCTTATAGGCATAAGGCTTCATGATACGGCGGGGGAAACTCTCGAAAACCGAGTTGACATAGCCGCAAGTCAGGGTTTTTTCTGCGCACATCTTGCGCTTTCAAAGGTAATTCGGGACTATTCGACGGCACCGTCGGCACTGACGCCCGGACTTGCGCTTCATATAAAAAGGCTGTTTGAAAAGCGTGAGCTTGATATAGCGGTTTTAGGGTGTTATCTTAATCTTGCGAATCCTGATAGTAGCGAGCTTAAAAGAATTACCGACACGTATATCTCAAACATAAGATTTGCTTCGCTTTTAGGGTGTGGAGTTGTGGGGACTGAAACGGGTGCTCCAAACAAAGAATATAGATACTGCCCCCAATGTCATTCGGAGCAGGCACTGGAAATGTTCACAAACAACCTTTCCCCCATTATTTCTGCGGCGGAAAAGTCAGGCGTAATCGTCGCAATTGAGCCTGTTTTCAAGCATATCGTCTGTAATCCGAAAAGGGCACGACAGCTTCTTGACAGAATATCGTCGCCCAATCTTCAGATAATTTTTGACCCTGTCAACTTACTTGATATAAGCAATTATAAAAATGCGGATGAGATTTTTTCAGAGGCTATTGAGCTTCTCGGAAAAGATATCGCAGTAATTCATATTAAGGATTTTATTGTCAAGGGTAATGAGCTAATTTCGGTTGCCGCGGGTACGGGAATGATGGATTATTCACAGATAATGAGCTTTATGAAAAGGGAAAAACCATATATTCACGTTTCACTTGAAAACACAACGCCTGAAAATGCGGTTGCCGCAAGGGAGTTTATAGAAGAACAGTACAATAAAGCCTAGCATACGGAGGAGGAGACTAAATGGGAAAAATTCTCGATGTTGACGGGCCGGTTTTCGGCTTTTTCAGCAGAATAGCAGACATATGGATACTAAACCTTCTTTGGGTTGTGTCGTCACTTCCGATAATTACTATCGGTGCATCGACAACGGCGCTCATTCGGGCAATGATGAAAGCTGTCATAGGACAGGAGGGGCACGCGGCTTCGGTTTTCTTTTCGGCATTCAAAAGCAACTTTAAAAAATCAACGATAATATGGCTTATCATGGCACCGATTGGGGCAGTGTTGTTTTTCGCATTGTCTTTTTGGAGTGACGTTGAAGGAACAGCGGCGTTTGTCGTCGCCTCGTTGAACATTGCGTTGATGATACCTTATTTTTTGATACTGCTTTATGTTTTTGCGCTTCAGGGCTTTTTTGAAAATACGATAAAACGAACCTTTACTAACGCAATTTTAATGGCAAACAAGCATTTCGGGCAGACCTTTAGGCTGATTGTTATAATCGCTGTCGTTATAATTCTTAACAAAACCACACCGTTGGTCAATTTCATTATGCTAAGTGTGGGAGTGGGCATTGTCGCATATCTTGCGTCGGGAATTTACAGGACGATTTTTTTAAACTATGTCAAGATTGAAGAAAGACCACCTTCGGATTGGGAGCCTTTGGAACAGGAATAATATAATAATACCGCACCGCTTTCAGCGCACAGTTTTTGAAAGCGGTGTTTTTCTTTTAAGTAAAACCTGCTAATAAAAGACTAACTATTAAAAGTCAAGACCTAAAATGAAAAAAACGCAAAACAATCGCCGCCCTTGACAAACAGCAATCAAATGCTGTTTAGTGTCAGCGAGGGTGACGGAGAGAATAACAAAGTA
>JAEXUW010000008.1 GCA_023439835.1 Bacillota bacterium
GGCGCTCTGCTGCGGGACCACGGTGACGGAGAGCACCACCAGCAGAAGCACGAGTCCGGCGAAGGACAGGGCCACGGTGAGCATGGGTCAACCTCCCGGGTTATGGTTCTTGGCCACCACCAGCTCGGAGTGGTCGCCCCTGGGGTCCGCCTCCACGCGCACGGCCTCGCCCACGGCCAGCTCCTGGGAGCTGGTGGCGGAGTAGAACGTGCCGCGCAGCTTCACGCGCCCGGTCCCGCCCTGGGGGATGGCCTCGCTGACCACGCCCGTGGCCCCGATCAGCGACTCCATCCCCGCCACCTGCTCTTCATCCTCCCGCGCGCGGCCCTGGAAGAGCTTGCGCAGCCAGCCGCGCAGCAGGGCGAGGCTCACCAGGGAGGAGCAGGCGAAGACGATGAACTGGCGCGAGGCGTCCATGTCGAAATACAGGGCCGCCAGGGCCGTCATGAGCGCGCCGATGCCGAAGAACACGATCACCAGCCCAGGGGTCACGGCCTCCAGGGCGATGAGCGCGAGCCCCAGCACGCTCCAGATAACGGGCGGGCTCCATTCCATGTTCGCTCCTTTGCGCGCCGGGGCCTTCAAGGGCTCTTCCGCACGGGCGCGAATCGTGCCATTTTGTCCCCGGCCGCCGGTGCGGGCAATGCGCAGACGCCGGGCCGGACACCACTCTCACGGGGCTTGAGCATGGAATCGTTCAGGCGTGCTGAACTGAGCGCCATCGACGAGGAGACTCGCCGCTGGCTGCACGACTTCACTTCATGGAAGCGGCGCAAGGCCGCCGACCCCTCCGAAGTGACCATCGCCTTCCTGCTCGATTACATGGAGCAGCGCGTCTACGACTACTACTTCATCCAGCGCAACTACACCCACCTGGTGCCCCTGCTCAAAGCCTACGAGAAGGACTTCGGCGGGGCCGAGGGGCTGGTCCGGCTGATGCAGGACGCGGGCAGCACCCTCGGGCGCTAGCGCTGCGTGCTTGAAGAACGCGGGCACGTTCTTCAAGTCGAGGAAGCCACACCAGGCCGGGCGTCCTCACGGATCGTCCCTGCGGGTTCGCGGCGCGGCGCGTCGGAGCCGCGGCCGTTGATCGCGCAAAGCACGCGCTGCCCGGTGCCGCGCTCCCTGCCTCAGCCGAGCGTCGCGGCAGCCTCCCTGCCGAAGGCGCGGCAGCGCTCCGAGGCTTCGCTGTCGGGCTTCCACAGCACCTTGAGGCCCGGCAGGGCGGGCGCGAATCCGGCCTCGGTCAGGCCCTGCTCGATCATCTTCACCGACTCGCCGCTCCAGCCGTAGGAGCCGAAGGCCGCGCCCTTCTTGCCCTTGAAGGCCAGCCCGCGCATCTCCTCCAGCACGGCGGCCACGGAGCGCAGGATTCCCTTGTTGAAGGTGGGAGAGCCCCCGGCCACCAGCTTCGACTTGAACCCCTCGGTGATCAGGTCGTTCACGTCGCTCTTGCCCGCGTGCAGGCATTTGACGGTCATCTCCGGGCGCGCCTCGCGCATGCCCTGGGCTATGGCCTCGGCCATGAGCCGAGTCGAGTTCCACATGGTGTCGTAGACCACCACGGCCTGGTCCTCGGCGTAGTCCGCGGCCCATTCGAGGTAGGCCTCCACGATGCGGCCCGGGTTCTTGCGCCAGATGACGCCGTGGCTGGGGCAGATCATGGAGAGCGGCAGGCCGAGCGCCAGCACGTCGTTGATCTTCTTGGTCACGAGCTTGCTGAAGGGCGTGAGGATATTGGCGTAGTACTTGATCGCCTCCTGGAAGAGCTCGCACTCGTCCACGGTGTCGGCGAAGAGCCGCTCGGAGGCCAGGTGCTGGCCGAAGGCGTCGTTGGAGAAGAGCACGGCCTCGCCCGAGAGGTAGCTGAACATGGTGTCCGGCCAGTGCAGCATGGGGGCCTCCACGAAGGTGAGGGAGAGCCCCGCGCCCAGGTCCAGCGTGTCGCCGGTCTTGACCACGCGCAGGTCCCAGTCCTGGTGGTACATGCCCTTGATGGACTTGACCGCGTTGGCCGTGCAGTAGACCGGCAGCCCCGGACGCGCGCGCAGAAGCTCGGGCATGGCCCCGCTGGGGGCGGGCTCGGCGTGGTTGCAGACCAGGAAGTCGATGCTGTCGAGCACGCCCTCGCGGGCTAGGTTCTCCACGAATTCGGCGGCGAAGGGCGCCCAGACCGTATCGATGAGCGCTGTCTTCTCGCCGCGCACGAGGTAGGAGTTGTACGACGACCCATGGTGCGTGCTGTACTCCTCGCCGTGGAAGCGGCGCAGTTCCCAGTCGATCTTTCCGGCCCAGAAGACGCGTTCCGTGACGGGCTTGAGCATGTGCGGTCCTCCTCGGGATTTTGCCGCCATGCTAGCCCATGCGCGCGGTTACGGCAACGCCCGGCGCGTGGACGCCGGGGCGCGTTTGTGCCAATTACACAAAAACGACGGGGGGACGGACATATGGGCGGATACGCCGCGAGGGCCGCCGTGCTGGCGGCCCTGATCGTGCTCGGGGCCTGCGTTGAGCGCGGCCCCATGACGGATTCGGAGTTCATGGGGTTCTGCTC
>JAEXUW010000012.1 GCA_023439835.1 Bacillota bacterium
AATGCTTGCTAAAAGCAAGCATCGTGTGCGCCTGAACCGTCAGAAGCCCTCGGCGAGAGGGTGCTTCTTTTGTTACTTTTCTTGCACAAGCAAGAAAAGTAAAGAAAGCATAAAGGTTTCGCTTTTCCTGCCTAAAAATTAGCTATAAGCAAAGCTTACATTTCAAACAACAAAAGGGGAATACTAATGCGTGAAATAACTTCAAATCAAATCAAAACCGCCGTCAGCTCACTATGCATCAAATCAAATATTGAGCTTCCCGCCGACCTTGAGCAGTGTATTAGATGCTCCTCCTCAAAAGAAAAATCCCCGGTCGGAAAAGAGGTTTTTTCAGACCTTTGTGAAAATATCAATGTTGCAAAGCGTGAAAGCATCCCCATCTGTCAGGATACCGGCATGGCGGTTATCTTCGCTGAAATCGGTCAGGATGTTCACATAACAGGCGACTCTTTCGAAAAGGCGGTGAGCGACGGTGTAGCAGACGGTTATATAAAAGGCTTTCTGCGCTGTTCAATTGTGTCTGACCCTATTGAAAGAGTGAACACAAACGACAACACTCCGCCGGTTATTCACACACGCATTGTTGACGGTGAAAGCATAAAGCTCACAGTTGCGCCCAAAGGCTTTGGGAGTGAGAATATGTCCGCACTTAAAATGATGAATCCGTCTGTAACAGTCGATGAAATTATTGAGTATGTTGTGAGCGTCGTCGAAACCGCGGGGAGCAATCCCTGCCCGCCCATCGTCGTCGGCGTCGGAATAGGCGGCGACTTTGAGCACTGCGCTTATCTTGCAAAAAAAGCACTGTGCAGAAGTGTTTCACAGCGAAATCCTAAACAGCTTTACTCCGATATGGAAAACTTAATTTTAGAAAAGATAAACCGCCTTGGCATAGGGCCTCAGGGCTTTGGCGGAACAGTAACCGCCCTTTGCGTAAATATCGAGCAGTATCCAACGCATATTGCGGGGCTTCCTGTTGCTGTAAACATCGGTTGTCACGTCACCCGCCACGCAAGCGTCGTGTTATAATATAGTCGCATTATGTTTGTTTAAAGTCATTATTTTTGAAGGGAGAATTGTTATGCAGGTCAGACCAATCACTGAGGCTGAGCTTATCGAGGCTCGCAACATTTCCTCTGTCTGTTTTGAGTGGAGTCATGAAAACCGTATACCCTACCTTGATTACATGGCACAAATCAAGGACTTCCCGAAGGATAAATCACAGGCATACTGGGCTGAAAAGCTAGCCTGCTTTGACGACGACGGAACAATGATGTCGGTCATGTCGGCATACCCCTATGACATATATTTTGACTCAAAAATCACACAAATGCGCGGTGTAGCAGCAGTATGCAGCTATCCGCAGTATAAAAGAAAAGGCGCTGTGCGGGCGATGCTCACTCAGTTTCTTCACAACGCCTATGAAAAGGGCGTGCCTTTTTCATATCTTCACCCTTTTAATGAGGAGTTTTATTACAAATTCGGCTATGCACACTGCTCAAAGTCAGAATGGCGCTTTGCTCTTGAACAAATTCCAGATATCAAATATTCGGGAAGTTTTTCGTTATACCGAGGCGAAAAGGATATAATGGATTTTGAAACCGCCTATGCCCGCTATGCAATAGAAATCAACATGATGATTGAGCGTGACATATTCGACTGGCACCATTTAACCAGCGCCAATCCTTTTTTGGAGAATAAGTTTGCTTATTTATACAAAGACGAGTGTGGCTCGCCCAGCGGTTATTTCATTTTTGAGCCAGACGGCAAGGGCTTTGGAAAGACAATGAAGGTGCAAGAGCTTGCCTTTGACAGCTTTGACACCTTAAAAGCAATAATGGGATTTATTAAGAGCTTTTTGCCCGACTATAAGACCGTTAGCTTTCACACCCCTCGGGGGCTGAATCTTGACTGGTTCTGCCGTGATTTTGTTTTGTCTGAATCCTTTTGCAAGACCATACCCAACGGCATGGTTCGTGCTGTTTGCGTTGACAAGGTGTTAAAGCTTGCGAAATACAAAGGCGACGGTGAAATCTGCATAAAAATAACCGACCCTGTCATTCTTGCGAACACCTCAACCTTCTTTGTAAGGTTTATGGATGATACAGCGGTTACCGTTGAGAAAACCGACCGCCCCCACGACGTTGAAATGACAGTGAATATGTTTTCCTCGGCAATACTCGGCGTCTATTCGCAGGAGGATTATTATTTCAGCGATGAGGTTTCATGGTTTTGCGACAACGAGCTTTTCGACAAGGTTTTCTATAAAAAGCCTCACATGATAATGAACTATTTCTAAGCTTTCATGTTCATTTTTTTCAAAGATTTTATAATAATACAGATAGATTTCACCTTTAGAACATACTGCTTTCATACAGGGCAGTTATAATGTCAGCATGAGATAGATTAAAGAATAAAACCGCTCTCATCACTGACTATGTTTTCATATTTTTTCTCCAAAATATAAATAAAAATCCGGACAGAGCGAATATTTGCCCTGTCCGGATTTTTTCAGCTTATGACAAGCTTTGCTTTGTTCACTATGCTTCTGTCGTTTTCATAGGTTAAGACAGTAGAAGCACGCCCGATTTCCACCCATTTGATTTCAGAGATTTCCTCTTCTTGAGGAGAAAAGTCAAAGTTTTTAGCTTTCGCAACAAAATAAACAACAACCTTCTGCGTATCCTTTTTAGGGGAATAGGACACTGTTTCACGAAAGGTCGGGTCAATGATAACATCAATGCCTGTTTCCTCTCTGACTTCTCTCATTGCTGTTTCTACCTCGGTCTCCTCATCCTCAACGTGCCCCTTGGGGAAGGACCAATGCCCGCTGTTGACATGCTTAATCAAAAGGATCTCGGTGTTCCCGTGAAACTTGCGGTAAACGATGGCACCGCAGGATTTTTCATTCACCATTGATGACTGTCCTTTCTGATATAATATTTCTCGTTAGTATTATATCACAAAAAAGACCACTTGTCTTTAGTTTATATGAAAAAACATTCAAAAAATGTGAATGAACTTTGCTCTAGTCCGCTTTTGAAACAAGCTGATTAATATTTAGGAGTTTGTTGACGCAGCCTACCCCCCTGCTTTTGCATATATGTCGGTTTAGGCATTCAAGCTTGATTTTCCCGCCTTCAATGGTTTTTTCAAGCGCAATGTTCTGTTCCAAAAAAGGACAGTATTGTTCGGTTATCGTCCTGAAAATGTACATAGATGCTTCCTCCCTTTTGAATAGTCGGAATAAATTTTTCCGAAATGTATATATATTATATTCCGATTTTTTTCTGTTAAACCTTGTACATTAAAATTTTTCTATGAATAATAAAGTCATATACGCCAATAATTCTAATATATTTATAGTATTGGGAGGACAAGATGGAAGGAATGTTAAAAACAGGGTGTGTTTTTAGTTTTGCCAAAGCCCATGAGGAAAAGAAAAGAGCAGAGCGAATGAAAAGGGCGATTTATGATGAGCTTAGCTGTATCAGACACAGGCTGAGCATTATACGCAGCAGCTTTAACTTTCTAAGTGACAGCGACTTATTAGACTCGGTTATTTTTGAGGAAAAGGCATTATCAATAAGATACTCTCAGCTTATCAAGCTAGCAAAGCTTCAGGGGGTATCTCTTTCATAGACAGAAAGGCGGATACGAATGAAACTTGCTGTATTTATTTCTCTGGGAATTTTTTGTGCGATAGCAATGCTGATTTTTTATCTTAAATCCGAAAAGCCTGTGCTTTCGGCATTTAAGGGAATGCTTTCAGGTGCCGCAGCGCTTCTTATCGTGAATATTTTTGGAACGGCATTTAAGGTTTCGCTTTCAGTGTCGGCGTTCAATACAGTGACAGCGCTGACTCTTGGCATCCCCGGGGTAGTGCTTCTGATTCTCGGAAAGGTTTTGTTGGTATAGCTATGAGCAAAGCTGTGTTTTATCTTTGACATTTGAGGTTACCGAATAAATTTAAATGCTATAGAGATATTAATTCGGCGATAGCGCCAGCCTATATGCTCAAATAAAACTCAAAGCCGTCACTTCACTTAGTGACGGCTTTTTAATATTCTAGCTTACAGGCGGGGCAATGTCTAGAAATGACACGTCCTTGTTTTTTTCTGAAACCTTTCTAAGCGCCCACTGGTCGCTGAACAAAACAACCGGCCTGCTATACTGGTCTTCTAAGAGCGATGTGCTTCCCGCATATGAAAGCGTATCACGGTTGATATTCTCACCGACAACCCATCTAGCCAGCGAGAAGGGGAGTCTCTGAACAATAATTTCCGTATTGTACTCACTTTTTAAGCGATACTCCAAAACCTCAAACTGCAAAACGCCAGCAACGCCAATGGTGAGCATTTCAAGCCCGATATCAGGCTGACGGAAAACCTGAATCGCCCCCTCCTCCGAAAGCTGAGTGATACCCTTGACAAACTGCTTTCTCTTTGAAGCGTCCTTAGCATAAACCGACGCAAAATGCTCAGCGGGGAACATTGGTATTCCCTCAAAGGTGAAGGGCGTTTTTTCGGAGCATAGTGTGTCGCCGATGTGGAAATTCCCCGAATCAAAAACGCCTATAATGTCGCCGGCATACGCTTTTTCGACTGCCTCACGCTCATTTGCGAGAAACTGCTGTGACTGCGAAAGCCGAACAGGTCTGTTCATGCGTGAATGTGTGACCTCAATGCCCTTCTCAAACTTGCCCGAGCAAATTCTGATGAAAGCCAGCCTGTCACGATGGGCGGGGTCCATATTCGCCTGAATTTTAAACACAAAGCCCGAAAAGCCCTCATCGTCAGGCGAAACGCTTCCGTTGCTGTGTGAACGTTCCTTTGGCGGCGGAGCAATTTCAATAAACTCCTCAAGAAAGGGCTGAACACCGAAATTAGTCATAGCGCTCCCGAAAAACATCGGGGTAAGCTCACCCTTCAAAACCCTGTCAATATCAAAATCATCGCCTGCAATATCTAAAAGCTCAATATCCTCTAAAAGCTTGTCATATATTTCGTCACCGAGCATATCTTTTATTTTGGGATCGTCTATGCTCACAGCGGTTGACATAACCGCCTTTGTTCCGTGGCTGTCTGATTCAAAAAACTCAACCTGAGAGAGCTTTCTGTTATACACTCCCTTAAAATTCCCGTCAAGCCCGACAGGCCAGTTGATAGGGCAGGAGCGTATGCCGAGCGTCGCCTCAATCTCCTCCATAAGCTCAAGCGGATTTTTACAAAAGCGGTCCAGCTTGTTGACAAAGGTGAAAATCGGTATGCCTCTCAATCGGCAAACGTGAAATAGCTTTTTGGTCTGCTCCTCGACACCCTTTGCGCCGTCAATAAGCATAACGGCACTGTCGGCGGCGACAAGAGTTCGATAGGTGTCCTCGCTGAAGTCCTGATGCCCCGGCGTGTCGAGAATATTTATACGATAATTTTTGTAGTCAAAGTTCATTACGCTTGAGGTGACTGAAATTCCTCTTTTCTTTTCAATCTCCATCCAGTCTGAGGAAGCGTGCTTTTGATTTTTTCTGCCCTTGACGCTGCCGGCGAGTCTTATTGCCCCGCCATAAAGGAGGAGCTTTTCGGTGAGTGTTGTCTTTCCGGCGTCAGGGTGAGAAATTATCGCAAAGGTCCGCCTGCGTCTGACTTCTTCTGTGAGTTCGTTTATCATAAAATCTCCTTTGATAAATTTTTCTTGACATAGCTTTATTATTATATCAAAATATTATGCTTTGTGCAACATATGGCGAAAAAACGCCGCACGAAATTAATCATACGGCGAAATTTTTAAACGCTGAGCGCAGGCTGAAGGCTGTTTGCTAGTGAGTTCATGTCCGCCTCACTTAAAGGCTTTCCGAGAAGATAGCCCTGAATATAATCACAGCGCTCTGATTTGAGATAGTCAAGCTGAATATCTGTTTCAACTCCCTCTGCGATAACCTCCATTCCAAGCTTGTGGACAAGTGAGATTATCGAGCCGACAAGAACCTTTTCATTTTTGCTATCGATAATATTATCAACAAACGTCTTGTCTATTTTCAGCGTGTCAATGGGAAGCTTTTGAAGATAGCTAAGCGACGAAAAACCTGTCCCGAAATCGTCGAGAGCGACTTTTATGCCCAGTTTTTTAAGCTGTGTTAAAATCTCTGTTACATAATCAAGTGATGAAATCAGCACCGACTCGGTTACCTCAAGCTCAAGCATAGTCGGATTAAAGCCTGTTTCCTCAAGAATTTGCATAACATCGCTTACAAAGCTACTGCTCATCATCTGAACCGCCGAAATATTAACCGACAATACAAACTCAACATTCAGCCTGTCACACATTTCTTTGAATTTTATACAAGCGGTTTTTAGAATCCAGCTTCCGAGCTTGTTTATGAATTTCGTGCTTTCAGCGACGGGAATAAACTTAGCAGGACTAATCATTCCAAGTGCTTTTGAATTCCAGCGAACAAGAGCCTCAAACCCACGAAGGCTGTCCTTCTTACAAAGATACTGCGGCTGAAAAACAACAAAAATTTCGTCGTTTTCAAGTGAGTGAATGAGATTTTTCTCAATAATAATCCTGTTCATCAGCTCAGACTTCATATCACCGCTGTATATTTTAATTGAATCCTTTCCGCTTTCCTTTGCTCTATACATTGCCGTATCGGCACATTTGAGCATTTCGTCAGCAGTCGCCCCGTCGTCGGGGTATCTTGCGACTCCTGCACTTACAGTAAGATTAAAATGCGTGCCTTCAACGTCAATCGGCTCATAGATTCTTTCCTTCATATTCTCGATAATACTCAAAGCCTGCTCATCCGTCGGGGTGTTTTGCATTATGACAATAAACTCGTCGCCGCTGAATCTCCCGACAAAATTACTCTCTGACACTGTTTTTCTAAGCCGTCTTGAAACCTCAAGAATGACCTTGTCCCCGATATCATGCCCTGCAGAATCGTTTATTCTTTTGAAATTGTCGATATCAAAAATGGCGACTACAAACTCATCCTTTTTATCAGGGCCAGTCATAGTGCGAAGCGTCTGAACCGTCATCGTCCGATTGGGAAGCTTTGTGAGAACATCATAATAAGCCAAAAAGTTTAGCTGCTTCTCACTGTCGAGGAGCATTTCATTATACTCCATCAGCTCAGAATTCTGCTGCTTTGCCTCCTCCTCAGCGGCGGCAAGCTCTTCATAAAGTGTGAGAATTTTCTCCTTATGCTTCTGCATTCTCTTTACGTTTTCAGAAAGCTCTTTCTGATAAAAAAATATAAAAATTATAATAATAATTGATACCGCCGGAACAACCACTCCCAGATAAGAGCTTTGCTCGACAATCATATTTTGTGACTTTAACAAAAACACGATAGAAAGCAGATTCAAAAACACCCCTGCCACTGCCCCTGCTTTATATATATGAATAGTCATGATAAGAGTAAGCATGACCTTTACCTGTGCCAGAAAACCACTAAAAAGGCTAGTCGTGACACCGAAATCACCCATCTTAAAAAAGACAGGGTCGGGCCGTGCGGCAATAACAACCTGTGCCACACTTATAAAAATATACGCCAAAACAATAAATGCAAACGAAATAATTCTTGCGGGAGTATTCTTTCTAAAAAGCTTAATTTCATTAGATTCCATTATGTATTCCGAAAGGTCGAGTGAAGAGTTTTGCATTAAAGTTCAGCTCTTTTCTAATGTATATATAAATTTTCAATAACAAAAAACAGGCCCCCACTATAATCAGCGAAGAATCTTAGCCCTTGCCGCTTATTTTGATGATAACCTTTGAAATAATTATATACCATGTGACGCATTGTGTCAATAAATATCAGCGTTCTGTGAATTTTCCCGCATTATGTATAAAGTTATAAACTGATTTTGAGTTGTATTTTACTATACTATTTACAATTTTTTTACGAAAAAGCTAATTGATTCTAATAAAATTTCATTGGTTTTTATTAACTTTGACAAGCCGATTTTTTTATTGCATAATTATATTATAGCATAGTCAGGCGCATTGTGCCCTTTTTTAAAGCGCCATAATTTGCTTGACGTACTTATACATCTATACAGAAAGAGGATGAAAGAATGCGGGACTACACATTTGACGAAATAATCGACCGTGCGGCGACACACACCTCGGTTTTATCGGGTGAGGAGCTGATTAAATCCTTCCGTGCGCTGCTGATACGCTATGATGAAATAAGAGAGAGAAAACTCATAGCCGGCTTTATTCACAGTCTTTTGAAGGACCAGTGCTTTTACAAAGAAAACCCCGACACAAAATGGAATGAGGACGCTATTTTTAGCTATCTCAATACATACGAAATTTAAAAAAAGCCTGCCGCAATCTAGTCGGCAGGCTTTTATTTTTATATCTGCGTGCTGTAATTTGGTGCTTCCTTCGTGATATATATATCGTGAGGATGGCTTTCTTTAAGTCCCGCGCCGGTAATCTTAACGAACTTTCCGTTTGCCTGAAGGTCAGAAATTGTCGGTGCACCGCAATATCCCATGCCGGAGCGTATCCCCCCAACAAGCTGATAAATAGTGTCTGAAAGCGTACCCTTATAAGGTACACGCCCCTCAACGCCCTCGGGAACAAGCTTTTTATTGTTCTCCTGAAAATATCTGTCCTTACTTCCGCACGCCATTGCGCCTAAGCTTCCCATTCCACGATAGACCTTAAAGCTTCTTCCCTGATATATTTCGGTTGCGCCGGGCGCCTCGTCACAGCCGGCTAGAAGTGAGCCCAGCATAACTGCATTTGCACCGGCGGCAAGCGCCTTAACTATATCACCCGAATACTTGATTCCGCCGTCAGCAATGACGGGAATATCATATTTCGCCGCGACACAAGCCACGTCATAAACAGCGGTAATCTGAGGAACGCCTATTCCCGCAACAACACGGGTGGTGCAGATTGAGCCGGGGCCGATACCAACCTTTAGTGCGGAAGCCCCCGCCTTTATAAGATCCTCCGCCGCCTGAGCGGTCGCTATGTTTCCGGCAATAACAGGAGTATCAGGATAAGCCTCTCTGACCTTTTTGACACAGTTGATAATATTTGCGCTATGCCCGTGAGCCGAGTCAAGAACAAGAACGTCAGCCTGAGCGTCAATAAGTGCCCTTGCTCTGTCAAGCACGTCAGCAGTCACGCCGATTGCGGCGCCGCAAAGAAGCCGTCCGTTTTTATCCCTAGCGGAATTCGGGAACTGAACTGCCTTCTCAATATCTTTTATGGTAATAAGTCCTTTTAAAAGTCCGTTTTCGTCAACGAGGGGGAGCTTTTCGATTTTATACTTTCTTAATGTTTCCTGCGCCTGAGCAAGTGTTGTTCCTACAGGAGCAGTAACAAGACTTTCCTTAGTCATAACCTCAGAAATCCTGATGTTGAAATCTGTCATAAATCTAAGGTCACGGTTTGTGAGAATTCCCACCAAAATACCCTTTTTATCAACAATGGGAACGCCGGAAATTTTATATTTTGCCATAAGGTCGTTAGCATCATAAACATAATGGTCAGCGGTGAGCGAAAACGGATTGACAATAACACCGTTTTCAGACCTTTTAACCTTGTCAACCTCATCGCACTGCTGTTCTATCGTCATATTTTTATGAATTATACCGATGCCGCCTTCACGTGCAATAGCTATAGCCATTCTCGCCTCGGTAACAGTATCCATAGCCGCTGTCATTATAGGTGTATTAAGTTGAATATCCCCACAAAGCCTAGTGCCGAGCTTAATCATATTCGGCGTTACATCAGATTTTGCGGGAACAAGCAAAACATCGTCAAATGTCAGCCCCTCTTTGATAAACTTATTTTCCACGTTTGTTTCCAGCATTTTTACTCCCCCTTATATATCTTACTGCGTCGTATTATATCTTATTATTATAGATTATGCGTTCTTGATTTGTCAACCTGCTAAATGACTTTCCTCGATTTTTCTACAGAAAATTTTACACAAAGTATTAACTTATTTTTGATTGTTTTGACTAAGATATGATTAGTATGCCGTTTTTTTATTCAATAACCATATCCAATAAAAAAACAAAAGGCTGCACAGCTTTTCTGCACAGCCTTATTATATTATTCCTCGCTAGTATCGGCGACTTCATCTTCGTCGTCGGGGGCTTCCTCTTCACTTAAAACCTCGCTCTTTTCCTCCGCCGCGGCGGTTTCAAGCTCAGCCTTCAGCTCCTCCTCAGAAGGCTCCTCAATTTTTGCAATCTCAGCGCCCTCCTCATGCTCTGCTCTAGTGAAGGCAACAACCTCTTCCTCCTCGCCAACTCTCATGAGTCTGACGCCTGTTGCATATCTTCCCATGACTCTGACATCGCTTGCATGAATTCTTATGATTACTCCGTTGCTTGAAATCATGATAATATCATCGGTTTCGTCAACGACCTTTATGCCACAGACATGCCCCTTTTCGGTTGAAACCTTATAATTGAGCATTCCAAAGCCGCCACGATTTTGAATCCGATAGCTTTCAAGCGCAACACGCCTGCCCATTCCCTTGTCGGTAACAGTGAGAACAGAAGCGCCCTCACGCACTCTCGCCATTGAAACGACCTCGTCACCGTCACGAAGCTTGATTGCCTTTACGCCATGAGCCGAGCGTGAAAGCGGTCTGGTCTGACTTTCACAGAATCTAATTGCCGCACCGTTTCTGGTCGCAACCATAACATCACAGCAGCCGTCTGTGAGTCTTACTCCCGCTATTTCGTCATCCTCAGAAAGCCCGATTGCAATAAGCCCGTTCTTTCTGACATTTTTATAAGCCGAAAGGTTTGTCCGCTTGATTATACCCTTCTTGGTGACGATAATAACAAACTTTGAATCATCAAAGTCTGGTGTTTTAATCATTGCTGAAATCTTCTCACCCTCAGAAAGCGGAAGGAGATTTACTACATTGACACCCCTTGACTGCTTTGAGCCCTCGGGAATTTCATAGCATTTGAGCTTATACATTATTCCCTTATTGGTGATGAAAAGAACGTTGTCGTGAGTTGAGCTGATGAACATTTCGCTGATGAAGTCCTCTTCACGCTGCTTCATTCCAGAAACGCCACGTCCGCCTCTTTTCTGTGTCTTATATGCGTCAACAGGCTGACGCTTGATATATCCAATGTTTGTATAGGCCACAACACAGTCCTCAACGGGAATAAGGTCTTCAATATCGACCTCACCGCTAATCGCTTCTATCTGTGTGCGTCGCTCGTCAGAAAATTTCTTTCTGATTTCGCCGACCTCGTCTAAAATAATTCTAAGAATCCTGTCATGATCTCTCAAAATATCCTCAAGATCCTCAATCTTTCTTTCGATTTCGGCCAGCTCGTCGATAATCTTCTGCCTCTCCATGCTTGAAATCTGATACAGACGCATCATGGCGATAGCCTCAGCCTGAATTTCGCTTAAATCAAACCTTGTCATCAGTCTTTCTTTGACCTCAGGCATATTTTTCGACTCACGACAGATTTTCAAAACCTCGTCAAGATTATCAACGGCGATAACAAGTCCCTGTAAAATATGCTCACGCTCACGAAGCTTTTTAAGCTCAAACAGCGTTCTGTTTGTGATAACCTCAACCTGAAAGTCAAGATACTCCTCAAGCATAGTTTTAAGTGACATAATTTTCGGTATGCCGTTTACGAGTGCAAGCATAATGACACCGACAGTGTCCTGAAGCTGTGTATATGAATAAAGCTTGTTGAGGACAAGCTGGGGAATAGCATCCTTTTTCAGCTCAATAACAATTCTCATTCCGTCACGGTCTGATTCGTCACGAAGGTCGTGAATACCGTCAACACGCTTTTCCTTGACAAGATTAGCGATATTTTCAATCAGCCTTGCCTTATTGACCATATACGGAATTTCATGAATAAGAATACAGTTTCTGCCCTTGATTTCCTCAATGCTTGTGTTTGCTCTTAGAGTAATTTTTCCTCTTCCGGTCGCATAAGCCGCCCTAATTCCGGCACGTCCCATAATAATACCGCCGGTGGGGAAGTCAGGGCCCTTAATATGCTCCATCAGCTCGTCAAGTGTGCAATCGGGGTTTTCAACAAGAAGCTTTAAAGCGTCAATAACCTCACCCAGATTATGCGGGGGAATATTCGTCGCCATACCAACAGCAATTCCCGTTGAGCCGTTGACCAAAAGGTTTGGAAATCGAGAGGGGAGAACGACAGGCTCTTTCAAACGGTCGTCATAGTTCGTGGTATAGGGAACGGTTTCTTTATTAATGTCGGTAAGCATTTCAGCAGCGATTTTCGCCATTTTAGCCTCTGTATAACGATAAGCGGCAGGGGGGTCACCGTCCACCGAGCCGAAGTTCCCGTGGCCGTCAACAAGAGGATACCTCAAAGAAAAGCTCTGCGCCATTCTGACAAGTGCGTCATAAACCGAAGCGTCACCGTGAGGGTGATATTTTCCCAAAACGTCACCGACAGTGGCGGCGCACTTTAAATATTTCTTATCGGGGGTAAGCCCCGCCTCAAACATCGTATAAAGAATACGCCTGTGAACAGGCTTGAGTCCGTCCCGCACGTCGGGCAGTGCTCTCGAAACTATTACCGACATTGAATATTCAAGAAACGATTTTTTCATTTCCTTTTCAATATCGACAGGGATAATTTTCGAATTATCATTGAACAACTTTATCACGCCTTTTCATTTTTTCGTCCTGAAATATTTCCGCTAGTATATTTAATTCAGATATTACTTTCAGTCAAAATATAGTCCTCGCCAAGTCTTTCTTTAAAAAACGTTGAAACCTGCGCTGAATCCGCATCGTTCATACATCTTTTGGGTATCGTATAAATAGTTTGTTTTTTCATGATGATGACAAACTGCGACGGGTGGTCAACGACCTCAACAGGCTCGCTGTCAAACCTGACTATTCTCGGCGGAATATCCTCGACAGGCTCTTCCTCGTCAGAAGAAGCTTCAACCTCCTCAACGGGAAGTATTGTTTTAATCGAAAAATACTCATCGTATAATTTAAATTCGTATTTATCGTCCTCAAGCTCTTTTAGAGCTATAAGAAGGCTTTTTCTGATTTTATACGGGTTATACCATATAAAGAATATCAAAGCCAGACACACTCCTGCTAAAATATAAGCAAGCGTATAGTCGGGGTTTTTAATCCCCTGATACACAAACACTCCGCAAAGAATTGCGAAAATAACAGTCTGAACAATCACTTTTTTATATACATATTTTTTTTGAAATGCACGAAAAGCGATATCCTCTTCCTCGTTGGTAATGTTATAAACCACATCGGCAATAGGATTTAACTCTTTTTCCTCCATAAAAACTCCTAACTAATTATACGTTCAGTAATATTTCTAGTCCTATATACAATCAGATGTCAAGATTTTGAACATACTTTGCGTTCTTTTCGATAAACTCTCGTCTGGGCGCAACCTTATCCCCCATGAGTATGGTAAAGGTTTCGTCAGCCTTCATAGCATCCTCAAGCTCGATTTTGACAATGGTTCGTGTTTCGGGATTCATCGTTGTTTCCCAAAGCTGTTCAGGGTCCATCTCTCCAAGACCTTTATAGCGCTGAACATCAACCTTCAGGTTGTTTTCACCCGAAAGCTCCTTTATATACATATCTCTTTCCTCGTCGTTAAAGGCATAACGCACGTTCTTCCCCCTGAATACCTTGAATAGGGGAGGCTGAGCGATATAAATGTGTCCCGCTGAAACAAGCTTTCTCATGAAGCGAAAGAAAAATGTCAGAAGAAGCGTTCTGATATGTGAGCCGTCAACGTCGGCGTCCGCCATGATAATAACCTTGCCGTAGCGAAGACGTGTAATGTCAAAATCCTCACCGATGCTTGTTCCAAGAGCGGTGACGACCGGCATGAGCTTTTCATTGCCATAAACCTTGTCAATTCTCGCCTTTTCAACGTTGAGCATTTTTCCCCAAAGCGGCAAAATCGCCTGATAGCGTCTGTCACGCCCCGCCTTTGCCGAGCCGCCCGCAGAATCTCCCTCGACTATATAAACCTCGGTGAACTGATTGTCCTTTTCGGAGCAGTCCGCCAGCTTTCCGGGAAGTGAAGCACTCTCAAGAGCTGATTTTCTTCTGGTAAGCTCTCTAGCCCTTTTTGCCGCCTCTCTTGCCTTTTGTGCGTTTACCGCCTTGTCAAAAATTGTTCTGGCGACAGCGGGATTTTCCTCAAAAAAGTTCATGAGCTTTTCTTGAACAATCGCCTCAATCATTGGGCGAACCTCGGGATTTCCGAGCTTTCCCTTTGTCTGCCCCTCAAATTCACAGTCGATGAGCTTTACGCTGATTATCGCCGTTATACCCTCACGAACGTCGTCGCCGAGAAGATTCTTGTCATTTTCTTTTATGAGATTAAATTTCTTTCCGTATTCATTAAAAACCTTTGTCAGAGCATTTTTAAAGCCTGTTTCATGCGTTCCGCCGTCAACGGTGTGAATGTTGTTAGCGAATGAAAGCATCAGCTCGTTATAGCTGTCATTATACTGAAGAGCAATCTCAGCCGCTGAGGTTCCCGAATTTCCGCATATATAAATAACGTCGTGAAGTCCCTCAAGTCCCCTTGTCTGATGAATATGCTCAACAAAGCTTTTGATTCCGCCCTCATAATGAAGTGTTTCAGAAACTATGTCCGAACGATTTCTCTTGTCGGTGAAAACAATTTTAATTCCCGCGTTGAGAAAAGCCTGCTCTCTAAGTCTTTTTAACAGCACTTCATATTCATAAACTGTTGTTTCAAAGATATCGGGGTCGGCTTTAAAGCGAACCTCTGTTCCCGTTCTTGCCGTATCGCCGATAATTTTTAATGCCTCTGAATAGCTTCCTCTTTCAAAGCGCTGAAAGTGAATATGCTTTCCGTCATAGACTCTGATTTCAAGCCATTCTGAAAGTGCATTTACGACAGAAGCGCCGACTCCGTGAAGTCCGCCTGAAACCTTATATCCGCCGCCGCCGAATTTTCCGCCGGCATGAAGAATTGTATAAACAACAGTCGCCGCCGATATACCCTCTTTCGGGTGAATTCCGGTCGGAATACCTCTTCCGTTGTCGGAAACTCTGATAATATCCCCCTCGAGAATATCAACATCAATCTGTGTGCAGTAGCCCGCTAAAGCCTCGTCAATTGAATTGTCTACAATTTCATACACAAGATGGTGAAGCCCTCTGGGTCCTGTCGAGCCGATATACATACCGGGTCGTTTTCTTACCGCCTCAAGCCCCTCAAGAACCTGAATCTGATTTTCGTCATATGTGTTGCTCTGATCCACCTTTGTGTCATTTTCAAAAATGTTATCCAAGCTATGTCCTCCTCCCACGATACCGCGGTTTTCTCCGGCTAAAGCCGGTATATATTAATAATTATTAAGCAAGCTCTGATTTAAAAGAATTCCCGGCATTGGCACGTTTTTTTAGCGTCGCCGATGAAACCTGAGTGATGTATATTTCCTCATCATTATTATCGTTGATACAAACGACAAAGGCCTTTGGCATTTCATAGCTTACCGTTATATATTTCTTATTCGGGTTGTTCAGGTATTGCTTTGATATTTTGCTTGTCGAAGTATTTTCTATATCAAATATTCCGACTATTTTATCAGCGTTTATCATTACGTCATTACCTAGATGAAGATACAATATTCTCACCTGCTTTTTCTTTTATACAACCGTTTTTGACCTCAAAGAGCTTGCATTGTCTGTGAAAAAAGCTCTCATCAATATTACAGCAGGTAATAAACACCTGCATTTTGTCAATATGTGATAATACAAACTGCTGTCTTTTTCTGTCAAGCTCACTCAGAACATCGTCGAGGAGAATTACAGGCGGGTCATCGGTTTCCTCAAACAGAATATAAGCCTGTGCAAGCTTTAATATAAGCGCTGCTGAACGCTGTTGCCCTTGAGAGCCATGCTCTCTCACTGAAAGCTCATTGATTTTTATAACAAGCTCGTCACGGTGCGTTCCCGTCTGCGTGAAGCCCGTCCTCAAATCGTCCCTGATATTTTTTTTGAGAAGCGACAGATAGTACTGAGCCATTTTCCCGTTGAAATCGCTCTCTCCCTCAAGCGTGTCAAAAACCGTCGAAGCGTATTCAAGCGTCAGCTCCTCACATCCCGACGAAAGTTTCTTATAAAGCTTTTTTGAAAAGCAATCAAGCTTTTTTGTAAAATTATATCTTAAAACCGAAATATAAGCGCCCATTCGTGCGAGCTGTTCGTCCCAGACGTCAAGCTCACCCTCTTTTGAAATCCCCGCTGAAATATTTTTCAAAAGGGTATTTCTTTGAAGAATAAGTGCGTCATATTTTTCGGTTACTTTTTTATATCCGGGCTTAATCTGTGAAATACAAAGGTCTAAAAAGCTTCGTCTGTTTTCGGGTGAGCCCTTTGAAAGCTCCAAATCCTCCGGCGTGAAAACAACGCATTTTAAATTCCCGAAAAGCTTTGAGAGGAGCTTTTGCTTAACCCCGTTCAAAGCAATGCTCTTATCACGAATATTTGCTTTTTGCATTTTAATTTCAATATCCTGACTTCGCCTTATATCCGAAAACAAAAGCTTAATCTGTGCACTGTCTTTATAAAAAGAAACAAAATCCTTATCCTTTGTTCCTCTGAAGCTTCTGCTTCCAGAACAAAGCCAGACTGTTTCAATTAAATTAGTTTTCCCCTGAGCGTTTTCGCCGAAGATAATGTTTAATTTTTCATCCGGGAAAATATTGACGCACTTGAGATTTTTAAAGCCGTCAGCTTCAAGCCTTTTTATAATCAAAGCAATCCCTCTTAAACAATTTTAAGCTCAATTCCTTCAAGGGTGACGATATCACCGCTTCTGATTTTCTTCCCTCTCATGAGGCAAAGCTCGCCGTTTACAGAAACGTCCCCGTCTAAAATTATATCCTTTGCGTGTCCGCCTGTTTCAGCGACTCCGGCAAACTTCAAAAGCTGATCAAGCTTAATGAACTCGGTTGAAATTTTAACAGACTCAGTCATTTTTCAACCTCACCGGAAGAACAAGGAAGGTATAAGCATCGCCTGACAGCGGTACAATTTTAAGGGGAAGATTCGCCCCGTTCATCAAAAGCTTAACCTTGTCATCCTCAATATTTTTCAAAGGGTCGAGAAGATATTTATTGTTAAAACCGATTTCAATTGAATTTCCCGAAAGGTCAATATCTATCACATCGGATATTCTTCCGATAGTGGTTGAACAGGATATTTTCAGGCTGTCACTGCTGAAGATACATTTTACAGGGCTTTTAATTCGGTCATTTATTAAAAGCGACGCTCTTTCTAAGCTCTCAATAAGCTCCTTTGAGGAAACAATAACCTCAATTGACGAGCTTTGAGGAACAGAGCCTTTATAATTATGAAACTCACCCTCTAAAAGCCTTGAAATGACAAGATAGCCTGATATTTCAAAAATAATATGCTTTTTTGAAACATGAACGGTACATTCCTTTTCGCTGTCGTCCTTTAAAAGCTTTGAAACCTCATTTAATGCCTTTCCCGGAACAACAAATTTAAAATTCTTATCCGCCCTGATTTTTTCAGTTCTTACAGCAAGTCTATATCCGTCGATTGCGACAAGATTAAAAATTCCGTCCTCAATTTCAAAGAGCTCACCTGTTAAAATCGGCTTGGTATCATTTGTCGAAACCGCAAAGCTTGTTTGATTTATCATGTTCTTTAAAATTTCCTGAGAAATAATAAAGCTGTCACAATCGTCAATTTCAGGGATACTAGGATACTCCTGCGCTGTCATTGCCGAAATTGTATATTCGGTCATTCCGCTTTTAATAGTCACCGCAAGATTATCAGCGATTTCTATTTCAATATTTTCGTCAGGCATTTTTCGCACGATATCATTAAAGAGCCTAGAATTGACGATAAATTCACCGCTGTCAGAGGATTCGACTTCAAATTCTGTTTTAATTCCTATTTCAAGGTCATACCCCGTCAGAACAAGCCTTGAATTTGTCAGCGTGACCTTAATTCCTTCAAGCGCAGTAATTGTCGACTTTACAGCGACCGCTTTTGAAACATTGCTTATCGCTTCATTTAAGGCATGCTTATTGCATTTTAATTTCATAAAATTCTCCTTTCGGATATATATTTAAGCTCAGAAGTTTTAACACAGTCAAAATTAAAAAACGAAATGCTTTTTTGATATAATAATAAAAAATAGATTAAATAATTTAGAAGTAATAGTAGGGGCTGTTAATAAGTTGAAACAACCCGCAAAGGCGCACTTTCAAACGAAGCATCACTTTTTCTCAATGTTAAAACAACACTATCTTTTTGTTTAGAAAAAATACCGCTGTTGACAGTGTGAATTAATGTGTGTTGAAAGTTAAATAAAAGTTGATATAATTGTTGAAAGTTCTGCTACTCAACAAAACACTGTTGCTTTTAATTTTCGAGATGTGTTAATGCTGTTGAAAGCTTAATAAAGTATTCAGCTATTTCAGGGGTCTTTGAGAAAATGCTGTTTTGAAAATTCTGTTGAAAATTATTTTTCTCTGATATTTTTGATGATTTCCTCAACGGTTTCTTTAAGGTCGGGATTTTTATCAATGCTTGCTTTTATATCCCTGTATGAAATTGTCATTGTGGAATGGTCACGCTTAAATTCATCACCGATGCTTGTATAAGAAAGCCCCTTAACTTCACGCACAACAAATATTGCTACCTTTCGGGCAAGTGAAAT
Source organism: Bacillota bacterium (assembly GCA_023439835.1). GTDB lineage: Bacteria > Bacillota > Clostridia > Oscillospirales > Ruminococcaceae > SZUA-444. The sequence continues at coordinate 18,723 of JAEXUW010000012.1, forward strand.
CTGTGCGTTTCTGTTTTGTGAGCGAATATCGTCCGCAGAAACGTTAAAAGCATTTGCGGTTTCATTGATAATTCTATCAACAGATATTTCAGCGGGCTGATTGTCAATAAGATTTTCCTTAATCACTCTTTGCGCCATTGAGATTGAAGGGGTTTCATTTGAAAACATGGTCAGTCCCTTAATCTTGTTTACAGCGCCCTCAAGCTGACGAATATTCGTCTTGATTTTCTCAGCGATAATTCTAGCCACTGAATCGGGAAGAATAAGGTCAAGAAGCTCAGCCTTTCTTTTGACGATAGCCATTCTTGTTTCAAAATCAGGGGGCTGAATGTCAACCTGAACGCCTAGAACGAAACGACTCTTCATTCTGTCCTCAAGCTTTTTCATCTTACTTGGGGGAATGTCAGAGGTGAGAACAATCTGTTTTCCTAGATTATAAAGCTCATTGAAGGTGTGAAAGAATTCCTCCTGCGTTGATTCCTTTCCCGCAATAAACTGAACATCGTCAACAAGAAGAAAATCGGCGTTTCGGTATTTATCGTGAAAACGTGCAGTGTCCTTTTCAGCGATAGCCTTAATAAGCTCATTCGTGAAATTTTCACCGGTGGTATAAATTACATTTAAATTTGTTTTATTTGTGGTAATTTCATAAGCGATTGCTTTTAAAAGGTGAGTTTTTCCAAGCCCCGAATCGCCATAAATGAAAAGAGGATTAAAAACATCCTTTGAGAAAGAATTTGCGGATTTTTCATTTTTTCCGGCGACAGCGGTACAAAAAGCATAAGCCAGCTCATTTGATTTCCCCTTGATAAAATTATCAAAGGTCAGCTCATAATTTGCTCTGGAATAGCTTTTTCTAAGCTCGTCCATTTTTTGATCCTCGTCACTTGATTCAAAGGCGGAAGGATTGTTTCGGGGTGATATTTCAATATTGACCTCAAAGCCGAGATTTTCTAAAAACCCTCTTTTGAGGACATTGACATATACCGACATAGCGGTGTTTCTGGTGAATTCATTTTCGGTTGTCAGATACGCCGTACCCTCCTCAAGCTTTACAGGCTCGAGAATTTTTATCCATTTATTATACCCAATTTCGCTGACATTGGGATCAGCCAAGCAGAATTTCTTAACATTTTCAAAAATCTCTGCGAATGATTCCATTAAAAAATACCCTCCATTATTGAGAAATATTTAATATTCTGTGACAAAATGCTATTGCCCCATGTTATTAAATTATTATTTTTAGTATAACACAAACGCTGATTTAATTCAAGGGTTTTATATATTATATAGTATATAAAAAATCATAAATTGACTGTTATTTTGTCAAATCTTATACGGCGGTGAAAATAGTTTGTTTTATAATATCTGTTTTTTAAAAATATAAATTTTTTGTTAAAATTTTAAAAAATGATTAAGCCACTTGACAGCAACGTATAGAATAATATATAATGTTAACTTGCAGGGGTTTATTGTATTATTAAATGCAATTATGTCTATCACACTGAGTCGTGTTAAAATAAATATTATCGGGATACACGCTCTTATCTGAAGGGAGGATAATGAAAATGAAAAGAACATATCAGCCGAAGAAGCTCCACAGAAAGAAGGAGCATGGTTTTATGAAGAGAATGGCAACCAGAAACGGACGTAAAGTTTTAGCTCGCAGACGTGCAAAGGGAAGAGCAAGACTAACTCACTAATCAGCTGACCACCTTTGTGTGGTCTTTCTTTTTACAGGAAAATAAACAAGGGGCGTATTCTATGATTTTCACCGTCAGTCTGACCGACAACAGGGACTTTCTTCGTCTTTATAAAAAGGGGACAGCGGTGTTTTCACGTGATTTCACGCTTTACTTCATGCCTAACAGGCTTCCCTTTAACCGTCTTGGAATAACCGTCGGGAAAAAGGTCGGCAATGCGGTTACAAGAAATCGTATCAAGAGAATTATCAGATCGGCATACAGCGAAAACGAAATTAGCTTCCCTATTGGATATGACATTGTCATTTCAGCAAAGCCTTCTGCGTCACTTCTTAAATCCACTGACGTTGAAAAGGGAATAATTAAAAAAGCTGTGAGCAGTATGAAATGCTTTGACCCGTCAAAAGCTGTCAAAGCTAATAAAGAAAAGTTAAGATGAAACATTTACTCATTTTTCTGGTTAAAATCTATCAGAAGTTCATTTCACCGCTAAAGCCCGGCTGTTGCCGTTATTATCCGACATGTTCACAGTATTCTGTTGAGGCTTTTAAAAAGCATGGCGCTTTCAAAGGGCTTATTTTATCTGTGTGGCGGATACTTCGTTGCAATCCGTGGAGCAGGGGCGGAATTGACTATGTTCCTGAGGAGTTTCATTTTTTTAACAAAAAACATAACGGAGGATAAGAATGTTTGGAATACTCGCTGTACCTCTCGGTTTTATAATGAAGGGCTGCTATCTTCTAGTGAAGAACTATGGTATCGCCCTAATCCTTTTTACATTTATAATTAAGCTTATTACCTTTCCGCTTTCTATAAAGCAGCAGAAGAGCACTGCCAGAACAGCTGCGCTTGCTCCTAAAATCAAGATACTTGAAAAAAAATATGCGAGTGATAAAAACAAGCTCAATGAAGAAAGAATGAAGCTTTACAGCGAAGAAAACATCAATCCGATGAGTAGCTGTCTTCCCATGGTAATAACCATGCTTATTCTGTTTTCTCTTATTGAGGTAATCTATTCACCGCTGACCTATATAACAAATATTGACAAAGAAGCGGTAAAAGATGCAAAGAATACAATTTCAATAATCAGCACTGTCAGTGAGGACGTTAAGAACAATGACACAAGCTTTGAACAGCTTGTCAGCGAGGGTGTTGACCTGAAGGCTCTGTTTTCTGATAAAGAGAAGTATAAGGCAACAGCAAAGCTGAGTGAAGCTAACATCGAAGAAATGCTTTCTATAATTCAAAAGCACCCTGATATCGACAAGTATTTCAACGATAAAACCAAGGTATCAAACAGCATGAAGCATCGTCCCGAGCTTTTAATTTTCAGCATCACGAAGGACGGCTATTCTGATTTATTCGACGCTGATGTCACAGAACAGGTTTCAAAGATTGACTATACCTTTTTTGGAATATTCTTAGGTGCATTCCCAAGCTGGAAGAGCATACTTGTTCTTATACCGATATTATCGCTTATATCACAGCTTGTGCTTACATTTGTGACACAGCATTACACAAAGAAAAATAATACCGCTGTCCAGATGGGCATGGGTATGAACACAATGTTCTATATAATGCCACTTTTCTCGTTCTGGATTGCTTTCTCTTTCCCGGCGGGAATGGGACTTTACTGGATACTTTCTTCTGTGTTCCAGCTAGGGCAGACAGTTCTTTTGAACAAGCTTTATTCACCAGATAAGGTTGCTGAAATTGTCAAAAAGGAACAGGCAAAGAACAAGCACAAAAAGAAAAGGCCGTCAATGTATGACCGCATGATGGAAGCTCAGCAGGCACAGAAAAATGGCGGAGCAGCCGGTGCGTCAAGGATTTCCGTCAGCCGTGATGATTCAGATGAAAAGCTCTCAAAATCAGAGATGAAAGAGCTTCAGCGTCTTCGCTTGAATGAAGCAAGAAGAAAAATGGCGGAGAAATACGGCGATGATTACAGCGAGAATGACGATTGATAATTTAAAAGGAGGGTTTTTATGAAACAGACGTTTGTCGGCAAAACTGTCGAAGAAGCCAAGGCGCTTGCTGCCAAGACTTTTGAAGCGGATATTTCGGCAATTTCCTTTGAAATACTAGAAGAACCAAAGAAGTCCCTTTTTGGGAAGCTAAAGGGCGAAGCTAAGGTTGAGGCAAGCTATGAGCCCTCAAAGCTTGATTCAGCGTGCATTTATCTGAAGAATGTCACAAAGGCAATGGGCTATGCCGATATTCTGACTAAAACAAGCGAGAGCGAAACTGGTGCGGTTATTGAGCTTTCTGGCACAGGCTGTGAGGAGCTTATCGGAAGAAAGGGCGACCTTATTGATTCACTTCAGTATCTTGCCTCACTTGTGTGCAATAAAGGCGATAAGGAGTATTTTAGAATAAGCCTTGACAGCGCCGGATATCGTGAAAAGAGAAAAGCTCAGCTTGAATCTCTTGCTGTCAAAATGGCGAAGTCAGTTCTGAAAACGGGAAGAACTGCAGCTTTAGAGCCTATGAATCCTTATGAGAGAAGAATTGTTCATTCAATTATTTCTGAAACTGAGGGTGTTGTTTCACGCTCAAAGGGTGACGAGCCTTATAGAAAGGTTTTGATTTCACCCGCAAACAGACCGCCGATGAGAGAGCGTAAGGACGGCGACAAAAAGCCTTTCAACAATAACAGAAACCGCAGCTCAAACGGTGGCAATGATAACAGAAAACCTCGTGAGCCTAAGCCTATGAAGGCTTTTGACATGAAAACCTCCTTTGAAAAGGAATATAAAAAGCCAAAGCCTGAGGACAGTTTACCGTCCGGCTTGTATTCAAAGATAGAGCTTTGATTTAACTGTAAAAGGAGCATGCTGAGAGGTATGCTCCTTTAATTGAGTGGGAGGGGTTAGTGTGAAAACTGTCTGTGCTATATCGACTCCGCTTGCTGTCGGGGGAATCTCAGTCATCAGAATTTCAGGTGACAAGGCGATTGAAATTGCTTCAAAAATCTTTCAACCGTTATCCTGTGAAAGTGTTGAAAGTATGTCGGGCTATACCTGCTGTTTTGGCAGAATCGTTTCAAACGGTGAGATTATTGACGAGGGAATTCTGACAATTTTTCGCTCCCCTAAAAGCTATACGGGTGAGGATGTTGTTGAGATTTCCTGTCACGGCGGAATATATGTGACAAAGCGTGTTCTTCGTGCCGCTGTTGAAAGCGGTGCCGAGCCTGCGGCGGCGGGCGAGTTTTCAAAGCGTGCTTTTTTGAACGGAAAGCTTTCGCTCACTCAGGCTGAGGCTGTTATGGACCTTATTTCAGCACAGGGTGAACAGACTCGACGCAGTGCTCTTTCAGTGAGAGAGGGTGCGCTCTTTTCTCAAATTCGTGAGATAACAACCCGCCTTGTTCATATTTTGGGCGAGCTTGCCGCTTGGGTTGATTATCCCGAAGAGGATTTACCAGATATTCAGCCTGATATATTGAGAGAAGATATTACAAATTGTATAGAAATTCTTCAACGCCTTTCAAACGGCTATGATAAGGGCAGGCTCTTTCGTGAGGGTATCGACACCGTCATAACCGGCAAGCCTAATGTGGGAAAGTCAACGCTCATGAACCTTCTTCTCGGCTTTGAGAGGAGCATTGTGACGGATATCGCCGGCACAACCCGTGATGTCGTTGAGGAGTCTGTTCGTATCGGTGACGTAATTTTAAGGCTTTCTGATACCGCCGGAATTAGACAAACCGACGATACTGTCGAGGCTGTGGGCGTGAAGCTTGCCTACAAACGCCTTGAGGAAGCTATGCTGATTATCGCTGTGTTTGACAATTCGGCTGTGCTCTCTGATGAGGACAAGGAAATTATACACAGAGTAAAAAACAGGCACTGTATTGCAGTTATTAATAAATCAGACCTTGAGCAAAAGCTTGAAACAGATGAAATTTCCAACAGCTTTGAAAGAGTTGTTGAAATCTGTGCAAAAAACGCAGAGGGGCTTATCAAACTTGAGCAGGCTGTTTCGGATATTTTTCGATTAAATGATATTGACGCTTTTACTGGAATAATTTCAAACGAGCGGCAGAAAAGCTGTGTTTCAAAGTCGCTCAGTTCGCTTACTGCTGCTCTTGAAGCCTTAGTCGCCGGTGAAACCTATGATGCGGTGACGGTGATGATTGATGAAGCGGCGAATTCGCTTTTAGAGCTTTCGGGTGAGAAAGCAACAGAGGCGGTAGTCAGCGAGGTTTTTTCAAAGTTCTGTGTCGGGAAGTAGCATTTATTGATTCAATTCACAGACACAGAAATACTATATTTAGATATTTGCCTTGTACCAATTCCAACCTCAACACGCTGTTAGTAGCCAGAAAATAGTTGTTAGTAGTTAGTATCAGCTTTTGCGACAGTGAGAAAGCTAACAAACGTCGCCTTTCACTTCAAGGCACACAACTTTCAAAAGGCGAGCCGTTAGTAGCCAGTAAATAGTTATTAGTAGTTAGTATCAGCTTTTGCGACAGTGATAAAAGCTAACAAATGTCGCCTTTCAACTTCAAGGCACAAGCCTATAAATAGGCGAGCCGTTGGAATAGTACCCAAGCGAAAGCGGTGCATTTATTAACGCTATTAAACCGGCGCAGCCGTCACGCAACGTCTCAATATCACCAAAACAAAGCCTCAAAACTCACAAAAAGACTTTATTAATCACCGTTAGCACCGAAATGCTTGCTAAAAGCAAGCATCGTGTGCGCCTGAACCGTCAGAAGCCCTCGGCGAGAGGGTGCTTCTTTTGTTACTTTTCTTGCACAAGCAAGAAAAGTAAAGAGGTATAAGCGACCGCACTTTTCTTCCACAAGCAAGAAAAGTAAAGAAAACATAAAGGTTTCGCTTTTCTTCCACAAGCAAGAAAAGTAAGGAAAACATAAAGGTTTCGCTTTTCTTCCACAAGCAAGAAAAGTAAAGAAAGCATAAAGGTTTCGCTTTTCTTCCACAAGCAAGAAAAGTAAAGAAAACATAAAGGCTTTGCTTTTCTGTCTTGAAACTTGACGAAACCCGCACCACCTACTAATAACTATTTTCAAAAACAAAAAGGGGTCTGTTTATGAACAACTATATCGGTGAATATGACGTTGCGGTTATCGGCGGTGGACATGCCGGCGTTGAGGCGGCACTGGCTTCAGCCCGCCTTGGCTGTAAAACCGTGCTTTTCACCATTACCCTTGATCAGATTGCCAATATGCCCTGCAACCCGTCAATCGGCGGAACGGCAAAGGGTCATCTAGTGCGTGAAATCGACGCCCTTGGGGGAGAAATGGGGAAAGCCGCCGATAAAACCTTTCTTCAAAGCCGAATGTTAAATCGGGGGAAAGGCCCTGCTGTTCATTCTCTGCGTGTTCAGTCTGACAGAGTCGCCTATCACCGTTATATGAAAAGGGCTTGCGAGAGTCAGAAAAATCTTGACGTCAGACAGGCTGAAATCACCGCTATTGAAGCCGAAAACGGCATTGTCACAGGAGTTGTAACACGAATAAATGCACGCTATCTTGTGAAAAAGGTTATTATCGCCACCGGCACTTATCTTGGCGGACTTATTCACGTCGGGCATTATTCCTATCAGAGCGGACCAGACTCTGTGCTTCCGGCACTTTTTCTTTCAGACAGCCTGCGTCAGCTTGGACTGACTATACGTCGCTTTAAAACCGGCACTCCAGCAAGAGTTCACAAAAGAAGCATTGATTTTGACCTTCTTGAAAAACAGGACGGCGACGATGTTATCGTGCCATTTTCCTTTGAGAATGAGGAAAAGCTTGAGAACAAGGTGTCCTGCTATATTGGCTACACAAATTCCGAAACGCACAGAATTATTAACGAGAATATTAAGAAGTCCGCTTTGTTTTCGGGGAAAATTGAGGGGGTTGGGCCACGCTACTGCCCGAGCATTGAGGACAAGATTACGAGATTTTCAGATAAGCCTCGGCATCAGCTTTTTATTGAGCCGATGGGACTTGAAACCGACGAGTATTATCTTCAGGGAATGTCAACCTCTCTTCCCGAGGAGGTTCAGCTTGAATTTCTTCACACAATTAAAGGACTTGAGCGTGTTGAAATCATGCGCAACGCCTATGCCATAGAATACGACTGCTGTGACCCGACTGAGCTTTTGCCCACGCTTGAATTCAAGGCTGTTTCGGGGCTTTTCGGTTCGGGGCAGTTCAACGGCACCTCAGGGTATGAGGAGGCTGCTGCGCAGGGACTTATCGCAGGTGTAAATGCGGCGCTTTCAGTTTTGGGAAGAGAACAGCTTGTGCTTGACAGAGCGTCGTCTTATATAGGAACGCTAATAGACGACCTTGTTACAAAGGGCTGTCAGGACCCTTATAGGATGATGACCTCAAGAAGTGAGTACAGGCTTATTTTAAGACAGGATAATGCTGATGAAAGACTGCTTTCAGTCGGGCACGATATCGGACTTGTCAGCGATGAAAAATATGAGCGGTTTTTAACTAAAAAGTCGTTGATTCAAAGTGAGCTAAAGCGTGTCAGAAAGCTCAATATTGCGCCGAGCGAGGCGGTGAATACTTATCTTGAAAGCGTTGGTACAGCGCCTATTTCCACGGGAATAAAGCTGTCGGATATGATTAGACGTCCTCAGGTCAGCTATGACGATACTGCCGCCTTTGACAGTGCCAGACCAGAGCTTCCCTTCGAGGTGCGTGAGCAGGTTGAGCTTTCTATAAAATACGAGGGCTATATAAAAATTCAGCTAGAGCAGGTTGAGGCTATGCGAAAGCTTGAAAACAAAAAGCTTTCTCCCGATACTGATTATCGTGAGATTAGGGGGCTAAGGCTTGAGGCTGTCGAAAAGCTTAACAAAATCAAGCCCGTTTCAATCGGTCAGGCATCACGCATTTCGGGTGTAAATCCGGCTGATGTTTCTGTACTTTTAATTTGGCTTGAACAGAAGGGGAGGCAGGTATGATTCTTGAAAAAAGTGAGTTTCAAAGGATTTTTTCAAAGAGCGGATTTTCGCTTTCTGATGAGCAGTTTGAGAAGTTTTCAACATATTCAAGTCTTCTTGTTGAGTGGAACGAGAAAATCAATCTCACCGCCATCACCGACCCCTACGGCATTTCGGTGAAGCATTTTGAGGACAGTGTGCTTCCGCTGAAAATGCTTGAAATCCCCGAAAATTCCTCCCTCATTGATGTGGGAACAGGTGCGGGGTTTCCGTCTGTTCCGATGAAGATTATTCGCCCCGATTTGAAAATAACCCTCCTTGACGGGTTAAATAAGCGTGTGAATTTTTTAAAGGAGCTTTGCGCTGAGCTTTCTATAAAAGCCGACTTCATTCACGGCAGAGCGGAGGAGCTTGGAAAGCAAGCGCAGTTTAGAGAAAAGTTTGATTTTGCGACCGCAAGAGCAGTCGCTTCACTTTCGGAGCTTTGCGAATACTGCCTTCCCTTTGTTTCTTTAGGGGGAAGCCTGATTGCTCTTAAAGGCTCAACCGGAAAGGAGGAGGCTTTGTCAGCTGAAAACGCCGCCGCTTTACTCGGCGGGGGACCGGCGAAAATCAGCGAATATTCTTTAGAAAACGGCGACAGGAGAACGCTGATTGTTATAAAAAAGCTATCGCAGACTTCGCTTAAATACCCCAGAAACAAAGGGCAGATGACAAAAAAACCGTTGTAAATTCTCGCTTATTATCGCATTATATCAAGTTTTAGCGATAAATAATTCGGAAATGCTGTGGAAATATTTCCCAAACAATGCTATACTTTTTATAGTAAGGCTTGAAAGGACGTGTTTTCATGGCATCTTTTTTTGGACATACCAAAGAGAAAACTATAAATAAGGTTGTTGAGCTTCCCACAGAGCATATTTATCCAAACCCAAATCAGCCACGGCGTGTTTTTAATAATGATGAGCTTTTGAGGCTTTCTCAAAGCATTCGGCATGACGGGCTTCTTCAGCCACTCACCGTTAGAAAAACGTCAAAGGGGTATGAGCTTGTTTCGGGCGAGAGGCGGCTTCGTGCTTGCCGAATTCTGGGGCTTGAGTATGTGCCTTGCATAATCATTGAAGTGACAGAGAGAAATTCGGCTTTGCTTGCTTTGGTTGAAAATATTCAGCGAGCAGACCTTTCTTTTTTTGATGAGGCTTGGGCGATCGCTCAGCTTATTGAGCTTTATGGCATGACGCAGGAGGATGCGGCGCTAAGGCTGGGAATGGCACAGTCCACTCTTGCGAACAAGCTTAGGCTGTTGCGGCTTTCTGAGGGTGAACGTGAAATGATAGTCAAGAGCAATCTGACTGAGCGTCATGCACGTGCTCTTTTAAAGCTGAAGGACACTGACGTTCGCATTGATGCACTTGAGAAAATAATCAAGCATGCTATGAACGTTGAGCGTGCTGAAACCTTCATCGATCAGCTAATTATGTCAGATAAAGAGAAAGAGAATTTCAAAAAGCGTGCGGTGCTGCTGCGTGATATACGATTGTTCATGAACACGATTAACAAAGCGGTTCAGACGGTTCAAATGGCAGGGATAGCCGCCGACGCCAAGAAAATTCAAAATGAAGAGTTTATTGAGTATGTAATTAGAATACCTGTTGCGAATAAAGAATAGTCTAGTCCGCAGAGCTATGTGAGTCCGCAGAGCATCTGCGGATTTTTTGTTCCACGTGGAACATTTTTATCGAAAACCTTTGCATTTTGGAGAAATGGTGGTATAATAAAAATATATGATTTAGTGCGGAGGATTTTATGGGAAAAGTAATTGCTGTATCAAACCAAAAGGGCGGTGTAGGAAAGTCAACGACTGCGGTTAATCTTGCCGCGGCTCTCGGAATCAAGGGACATTCTGTTTTGGTTATTGACATCGACGCTCAGGGCAATACAACGACCGGCTTCGGCATTCGGAAAAAGGCGGTCAAGAACACGGTTTATGAAATCATAATAGGCTCCTGTCGAATCGGAGATGCTATTATTAAAACCGAGTTTAAGAATGTTTCAGTGGTGACCTCGGCTCAAAAGCTTGCCGGCGCCGAAATTGAGCTGTCAATGCTTGACAACCGTATACAGCGTCTGAAAATGCAGGTTTTGACTATTAAGCAAAATTATGACTACATACTGATTGACTGCCCGCCGTCGCTCAGCCTTTTGACGCTTAATGCGCTTGCGGCTTGTGACAGTGTGCTTATACCGCTTCAGTGTGAATTTTACTCACTTGAGGGGTTGACACAGCTAAACGACACAATAAAGCGTGTTCGTGAGCATTATAACCCCACGCTCGATGTTGAGGGAATCCTCTTCACCATGTTTGTCGGACGGTTTAATCTAACGGCACAGGTTGTTGCAGAGGTTAAAAAACACTTCCCTAAAAAGATTTATGACACTGTTATTCCACGAAACGTTACCCTTTCGGAGGCGCCAAGCTTTGGAAAGCCGATAATGTACTATGACAAATCGTCGAAAGGGTCAGAGGCTTATATGCAGTTTTGCAATGAGTTTCTCGACAGAGAGAAGAAGTCGCAGAAGAAAAAGTTGTTTGGAGGAATTATCTGATGGCAAAAAAGCGAGGTCTTGGAATGGGCATGGACGCACTTTTTTTTGAAAACACAAGCGAAACTCTTCCTAAACAGACGGTAAGACTGTCTGAAATTGAGCCGAACAAATCCCAGCCGAGAACAGATTTTGACGAGGAAGCTATTTCGACCTTGGCCGATTCGATACGTCAACACGGGCTTTTACAGCCTTTGCTTGTTCGTCCGCTTGAAAGCGGTGGGTATCAGATTGTTGCAGGCGAGAGAAGGTGGCGAGCTTGCAGAATGCTCGGACTTGACGAAATTCCGGTTCACATTCGTGAGCTTTCGGACAAGGAAACCATGCAGGTGGCTCTCATTGAAAACCTTCAACGAGAAAATTTAAATCCGATTGAAGAGGCAATGGGTTATCAAGAGCTCATTGACAGCTATGAAATGACGCAGGAGGAGGTCGCTAAAACCGTCGGGAAATCACGCTCGGCGGTCGCAAACAGCCTTCGTGCGCTCAAGCTCGAGCCTGAAATTCAGGCAATGCTCAGAAAGGGAACGCTTTCTATCGGGCATGCAAAGGTTATCGCCGGATGTGAGGATTCACAAAAGCGCATTGAGCTTGCTCACAAATGTGAAAGCGAACAGCTTACCGTCAGACAGCTTGAAAAGCTATTGAGCAAAAGTATCGCTCCCCCAAAAAAGGAGAGGAATCATGACGATGATTATGGCAGGACATTCTATAAGGAGGTTGAGCTTTCATTAGCGGAGCAGCTTTGCAGAAAAGTCAGAATAAGCCGTGCTAAAAACAAAGGCATTCTCGAAATAGAGTTTTACAGCGATGAGGAGCTTATTGCGCTCTCACAGATATTAACTAATGAATAGAATGTTCCACGTGGAACAATTTTAAAGGAGAATAAAAATGCTGGATATCAAATTAATCAGAACAAACCCTGAACTTGTTAAGGAAAACATCAGAAAGAAGTTTCAAGAGGGGAAAATCAAACTTGTTGACGAAGTGCTAGAGCTTGACGTGAAGTTTCGTGAGGCGAAAACACGCGGCGACAACCTCAGAAGTCAGCGCAACACAATCAGCAAGGAAATAGGCGGACTAATGAGCAAGGGCTTAAAAGACGAGGCAATGGAGAAAAAGGCATTGGTAGAGAAGCTTGCGAAAGAGCTTGCGGAGCTTGAGCTTTTAGAGGCGGAAACAGAGCAGAAAATCCGTGAAATAATGCTTGTAATACCGAATATTATCGATGATTCCGTTCCGATAGGAAAGGATGACAGCGAAAATGTTGAGGTTACGCTTTATGGTGAGCCTTTTGTTCCCGAATATGAGGTGCCTTATCATGTTAATATCATGGAAAAGCTAAATGGAATTGACATTGACAGCGCCAGAAAAACAAGCGGAAACGGCTTCTATTATCTTTGCGGGGATATCGCAAGACTTCACTCGTCGATACTTTCATATGCGCGTGATTTCATGATAAAGAGGGGATTTGTCTATTATATTCCGCCGTATATGATAAGAAGCAGCGTTGTAACAGGCGTTATGAGCTTCGCTGAAATGGAAAACATGATGTATAAAATTGAGGGCGAGGACCTTTATCTTATCGGCACAAGCGAGCATTCAATGATTGGAAAATTCATCGACACGATACTGGGGGAGGAGGAGCTGCCCAAGTGTCTGACAAGCTATTCGCCTTGTTTTAGAAAGGAAGTCGGCGCTCACGGTATCGAGGAAAGAGGAGTTTATCGAATTCATCAGTTTGAAAAGCAGGAGATGATTGTCGTCTGCAAGCCTGAGGACAGCATGAAATGGTTCAATGTTTTGTGGCAGAACACCGTTGATTTCTTCCGCACGCTTGACATACCGGTCAGAACGCTTGAATGCTGTTCGGGTGATTTGGCGGACTTGAAGGTCAAGAGCTTTGATGTTGAGGCTTGGTCGCCTAGACAGAAGAAATATTTCGAGGTTGGAAGCTGTTCAAACCTCGGTGACGCTCAGGCACGTCGTCTTGGCATCAGAGTTAAGGGTGAGGACGGCGAGAAGTATTTCGCTCATACTCTTAATAACACCGTTGTTGCTCCGCCGAGAATGCTCATCGCTTTTCTTGAAAACAATCTTAATGAGGACGGAAGCGTTAGAATTCCTGAGCCTTTAAGAAAATATATGGACTGTGAGGTTATAAAATAAAAGTGGACAAGAACAATTCAATCTGCACATTAAAGGAACGATTGAAATTCTATGACTGCGATTATCTCAACAGAATAAAAATATCAACGCTATTAAAGCTTTCGGCCGATATTGCGGGGTATGACTATACGGTAAAGGGCTTTTCGCACGAGTTTTTGTGGGAACGTGAGATGGTATTTCTTCTGTCGAGAATAAGCCTGAAAATACACGAGTACCCAAGTCAAAAGGAATTTCTGACGACTTCAACGTGGGAATGCGGAAAAAAAGGCGCAATCTTCATTCGTAACACCTGCATTGAGAATGAAGCGGGAAAAACTATTGTTGATATGAAAAATGGCTGGATACTTGCTAATCCGATAACACGGCATATTCATAAGCCAACGGTTTTCAGCTTCGACATGCCCCAATATCTGGAAAAAACAGTCTCCGCAAAGGATATCGGGAAAATAGCCTACGACAAGCTCACTCAAGTAGCAAGTAGAGAGGTTCGCCTGACTGACCTTGACAACAACGGGCATATGTACAACGCTGTTTACGCCGATATTGCCTGTGATTCACTGAGTAAAGAGCAGTTTGAGAAAAGCGTTGACAATTTCAGAATTAATTATGTCAGCGAGGCGGTTTTTGGCGATACCATCGACATTTATTCGCAAGAAACCGAGAACATGACCGTTATCGTCGGGAAAATCGGCGAAAAGGTCTGTTTTGAAACAGAGTTTATATTCAAATAAAAAAATCCGCTCTAGCTTTTATAGCCGGAGCGGATTTTCAATTCAAATATTAAAAAGGGTTTTCGCATTCTGTGCGGTAATATCGAGCGTTGACTGAACGGTCATTCCCATGATTTCAGCGGCTTTTAAAGCTGTGCTTGACACCATTCCTGAATCACTGCGCTTCCCCCTGAAGGGAACGGGAGCCATATAGGGGCAGTCGGTTTCAAGAAGAAGTCTGTCGGGGGGGACAACACCCAAAGCCTCCTGCGCTTTTTGGGACTTCGGGAAGGTAATGACACCGGTGAAGCCGATGTACATTCCGAGGCTTATAACCTCTTTAGCAGTTTCGGCAGAGCCTGAAAAGCAATGCACAACACCGTTGGGCCTATACTTTCTCAAAAGCTCAAGACAATCCTGTGTGGCTTCACGACAATGCACAATAACGGGGAGGTCGAGCTTTTTTGATAGCGCAAGCTGCTCTTCAAAAACCTTTTTCTGAAAGTCCTTGTTATCCTTGCTCCAGTAATAATCAAGGCCGATTTCGCCGATAGCCACGACCTTGGGTGCTCTCGAATACTCCTCAAGCTTAGAAAGATAATCGTTTGACAGCGCACTCAAATTCTCGGGATGAATACCGACAGAGGTGTAAAACAGAGGGAATTTCTCAGAATATTTTATGCCGAATTCAGCGCTTTTCAAATCGGTTGAGGCGTGAATAATTCCGCTGACACCGTTTGAGAAAAGATAGCTTAAAAGAGCGTCACGGTCGGCGTCAAAGCGTTCATCATCATAGTGGGAATGTGAGTCGAAAATATTGGTCAGCATTTTAATCCTCTCAGGCTATCTGATTTTTGCGCCGACAGGCATACTCTGGTCGGGGAAGATAACCTTTGCACTGCCGTCAGGCATGTCACAAGCGCATATCATGCCCTGACTTTCAACACCACGCAGCTTGACAGGCTTTAGGTTTGCGACAATGATAACCTTTTTCCCCACAAGCTCGTCGGGGGTGTACCACTTGGCGATACCTGAAACAACCTGTCTTCCGCCCATTGCGTCGTCTAGCTTTAAAAGCAAAAGCTTGTCGGATTTAGGGACAGGCTCACAATGTAAAACCTCGGCAACACGAAGCTCAACCTTGAAAAAGTCGTCAATTGAAATTTCGTCAGCAAGCTTGATTTCTTCTTTTGGGGTAGGGGTTTGAGCGGGGCTTGAAGCCTCTAAAACCTTATTAAGCTCCTCAATTTCCTTTTCAATATCAATTCTGGGGAATATAACGTCGCCCTTTAAGACGGTAACATTCTCTTTCAAGACACCAAAGCGGCCTGAATTTTCCCACAAAAGCGCATCGCCGTCAGCGCCGATCTGACGCCATATTTCAACAGTGGAATTGGGCATAACCGGATTCAAAAGCACTGTTGAAATTCTCACTGCTTCAAGAAGATTATATAAAACCGTAGCAAGCCGCGGCTTGTTTGAATCGTCTTTGGCTAAAACCCAGGGGGAAGTTTCGTCGATATATTTATTAGCGCGGGAAATAACCTTGAAGATTTCCGATAGAGCGACACTGAAATGAAAGCTGTCAAAGCACTTCTCGACGGTGCTTTTAAGTGAGGACGCCATTGAGATAAGCTCACTGTCAGAAGAGCTTTCTTCACGCTCTGAGGGGAGAGTTCCGCCGAAGTATTTGATTACCATGGCGACGGTTCTTGAAACAAGGTTGCCCAAATCATTTGAAAGGTCGCTGTTTAGGCGGTTTATCATAATCTCATTTGAGAAAGCGCAGTCAGAGCCGAAGGGCATTTCACGAAGAAGATGATACCTTAATGCGTCAACGCCATAACGGTCAGCAAGAATAAAGGGGTCAATAACGTTGCCTGTGGACTTGCCCATTTTTGCACCGTTGAAGGTTATCCAGCCGTGCCCGTAGATTTTCTTAGGAAGGGGAAGCTCAAGCGCCATCATCATTGCCGGCCAGATGATTGAATGAAAACGCACAATTTCCTTCGCCATCATGTGAACGTCGGCAGGCCAGTATTTTTCAAAATCTGAAAATCTGTCGTTTTTATAGCCGAGTGCAGTGACATAGTTTGAAAGCGCATCAATCCAGACGTAGACAACGTGCTTTTCGTCAAAGCTCACAGGGATTCCCCATTTAAAGCTTGTTCTTGAAACGCACAAATCCTCAAGTCCGGGCTTGATGAAGTTGTTCACCATTTCGTTTACTCTTGAGGCAGGCTCTAAAAAATTAGTTTCTGTCAAAAGCTTTTCAAGCCTGTCTGCAAAAGAAGAGAGCTT
Organism: Bacillota bacterium; assembly: GCA_023439835.1. Lineage (GTDB taxonomy): Bacteria > Bacillota > Clostridia > Oscillospirales > Ruminococcaceae > SZUA-444. Next base: position 35,128 of record JAEXUW010000012.1, read on the forward strand.
GAAAAAATAAGCTTCCTCCTTTGCGTCGGCAACCTCACGACCGCAGTCGGGACATTTGCCGTCTTTTAGCTGAGTTTCAGTCCAGAACGCCTCGCACGGGGTGCAATACTTCCCGACATATTCGCTTTTGTATATGAAGCCCTTGTCATAAAGCTCCTTAAAAATATTCTGAACAGATTCAATGTGATAATCGTCGGTCGTTCTAATAAAACGGTCGTAGGTTATGCCAATTCTCTCCCAGAGTTTTTTGAAATTAGCGACTATATCATCAACGTATTTTTGTGGGGAAACACCCGCCTCGCACGCCTTTTTTTCAATCTTCTGCCCATGCTCGTCGGTTCCGGTCAGAAACATAACATCATACCCCTGCATTCGCTTATACCTCGAAACGCAGTCGCAGGCTAGCGTTGTATAGCAATGCCCGATATGCGGATTCCCAGATGGATAGTAAATTGGGGTTGTAATGTAATAGGTTTCTCTTGACATTCCGGTTTCCTCCTGATAATATTAATTTAAATATCCGGCGAAAATTCAGCCGGTCTAATATATGTTACCACAACTGAGCAACAATATCAACTAAAAATAAGCAAAAAAAAACAGAGCCGTCGCTCTGCTTGCAAAATAAGGTCAAATCAGATAAAATAAAACTATGTGTAGAACAAAAGAAAGGAGACAACAAAACGGATGTTAAATCAAATATTAAATTAACGAATTCTAACATCAACTATATTATAACGTATAGTGTCTGTTTAGTCAACATCTGTTGCAGTGCATTATATAAATTTCTATAAATTCGTTTATTTATACAATAATACGTATGCAAATTTATGAATTATAACGGTTAAATATAAAAGAACAGGGCGCTTTTTTTGCAGCTCGGCCTAGCAAACCCCGTTTTGGCTCAGCAGCATATCAAAAGCTCCCTGTTCTTTTGTAAAAAACCTTTTACAACGAAAAACTAGTCGGTTTCAACCAGCCTGTTGTGCTTGAAAAATAGTGATACACACCATATCGCCGAAATGGCAACAAGCACATAAACTACACGGCTAAGAAGCGCCGCTTCTCCGCCGAAAAGCCACTGGACAAGGTCAAATTGAAATATTCCGATAAGACCCCAGTTGATTCCTCCTATGATGAGCAGAAACAAAGCGATTCTGTCTAGCATAAAAACACCTCCTGACGCTTTGCAGTAAACACCGAAAAAAATTATTCGGTGCTCAAACATAGTATTAACTTTTCAAGAGTTAATATTCATTCACGCTCAAATTCTAAAAAGCTGTTTTTAAAATAACCAAAAAATATGCAAATAAATACAGCACTAATTACAAAAATATTTTTTTGCACGAAAAATCCGCTTAAACACTGGACAAACTGAACTTTGTATGATAGTATTAGCTTGTACTTAAACGTTTAACATTAGGGGGATTATGGTGAACACTTTTATCAACGACGTCGATTATCAGGGCGAAAATTGTCTTGAAATGTCAGCCGGCGGATATATCGCACTTTTTGACTATGAGCTTGGCGGGTTGATGCTAAGACTTTATGACGAAAAAAATGATATCGAAATCCTCCGCTTTGATGAGAATGTGCCGATGGCTAGGATTAAGGAGGCTCCCGTTATCTGGGGGTGGCCTTTGCTTTATCTTCCCAACCGCTTAGACGGGGGAAGGCTCAAAACGTCCGATTCCGAATACAGCTTTCCAATAAATGAAATTGATTTTAACAACTATATTCACGGCTTTCTTCACCTTAGAAAATATGAAATTATTAAGCGTGAGGTCAAGTCGGACTGCGTTATTGTCAGCGCACAGTATGTCTATGGCGAAAATGATGAGATGTTCAAGCATTTCCCTGTAAAATTCAAGGCGGTTATTACCTATACGCTTTCTGAGGACGGCTTGGAGCAGGATTTTGAAATGACAAATCTTTCTGACAAGGCGCTCCCCGTCGGGGTGGCTTCACATACAGCGATAAAATGCCCGTTTTCAAAGGACGGCGATGAGGCTGATTTAAGGTTGAAAATCTGTGCGGACAAGAAGGTTCCCTTCGGCGACAGATTTTTAAACACCGGCGAAATTTCACAGCCTGACGCCGACGATATGCGTTTTATAAACGGTGAGGTTAATCCGCTGACTGAAATTATCGACAATCAGATGTTTCTCGGCTGTGATGATGAGTTTGACTCAAAGCCTTTTTACGGCGTGAGAATTTCAGACGTTAAAACAGGCAAGACGATTTGTTATCAGACCGGAAAGGAATATAAGTTCTGGCTTGTGTGGAATGAATGGGCGAACAAAGGCTATTGCTGCCCCGAGCCTATGTCTTGGATGGTAAACGCCCCGAATATGACGCTTTCACCCGAAATAACAGGCTATACCGAAATCAAAAACGGCGAAAGCTGGTGCGGTTATCAGCGGATTTATACAGCGATTGATTAATATTTTGCACAAACTGCAAATATAATAAACCTTTTGAAAGGCGGAAAAAATATGAAATTCGGTTATTTTGACGATTTAAACAGAGAATACGTTATTACCGACGCAAGAACACCATATCCATGGATAAACTATCTCGGCTCACAGGCGTTTTTCTCACTGATTTCTAACACGGCGGGGGGATATTCCTTTTATAAGGACGCAAGACTAAGAAGAATCACACGTTATCGCTATAACAATGTTCCTGTTGATATGGGTGGAAGATACTTCTACATAAACGACGGCGGAACCGTCTGGAACCCCGGCTGGTCACCTGTAAAGACAGAGCTTGACAGCTATGAGTGCCGTCACGGTATGGGCTATACGGTTATAAAGGGCGCTAAGAACGCAATCTCAACAGAGGTTACATTCTTTGTTCCAATGGATTTCAATGCTGAAATTCAGAAGGTTGTCGTTAAAAATGAGGGTAGCGAAAAGAAAACAATCAAGCTCTTCTCTTTCCTTGAGTGGTGCTTGTGGAACGCTCAGGACGACTCAACTAACTTTCAGAGAAACTTCAACACCGGTGAGGTTGATATTGAAGGCTCAACTATTATTCATAAAACAGAGTATAAGGAAAGACGTGACCATTTCGCTTTCTATTCTGTCAATGCGCCGATAAACGGCTATGATACCGACAGAGAGAGCTTTTTGGGGCTTTATAACGGCTTTGAAGCACCGCAGACTGTTATGGCTGGAAAGCCGAACAATTCGGTTGCTGACGGCTGGTCACCTGTTGCTTCACATTATATCGAAATCACTCTTGAGCCGGGCGAGGCTAAGGATTTCGTGTTCATGATGGGTTATGTTGAAAACGGCGAAAACAAGTGGAATGCTGACGGCTCAATGAACAAGGCAACAGCCTATGAAATGATTAAGTCAATGGATACTTCTGAAAAGGCTGACGCTGCTCTGGCTTCACTTAAAGAAAGCTGGAATGAGCTTCTTTCAAAATATACCGTTGAATCATCAGACGAAAACCTCAACAGAATGGTTAATATCTGGAACCAGTATCAGTGTATGGTTACCTTTAATATGTCACGCTCGGCTTCTTATTTCGAAAGCGGAATAGGCAGAGGTATGGGCTTCCGTGACTCTAATCAGGACCTTCTCGGATTCGTTCATCAGATTCCTGAAAGAGCAAGAGAGAGAATTCTTGACCTTGCTGCAACACAGTTTGAGGACGGCGGATGTTATCACCAGTATCAGCCTCTCACCAAAAAGGGTAATGACGAGGTTGGCGGAAACTTCTCTGACGACCCGCTCTGGATGATTCTTTCAACTGCACAGTATATCAAGGAAACAGGCGACTATGCAATTCTTGAGGAAATGACACCTTATGGAAACGATGAAACAAAGGCACAGCCTTTGATGCACCACCTGAAGATGTCCTTCTGGCATGTCGCACAGAATGTCGGACCTCATGGGCTTCCGCTGGCTATGCGTGCTGACTGGAACGACTGTCTGAACCTCAGCTGCTTCTCAGAAACTCCGGGAGATTCATTCCAGACTTCAACCTCAGACAAATTCGGCGAGGATAAATTCAGCAAGGTTGCTGAGTCTGTTATGGTTGCGGGACTGTTCACCTTCACAGGGCCTGAATATGTGGCTTTGTGCAAGAAAAAGGGCGATTTCGCCGAGGCTGAAAAGGCACAGGCTGAAATTGACAAGATGGGCAAAATTATCATGCAGTACGGCTTTGACGGCGAATGGTTCTTGAGAGCTTATGACGATTTCGGTAAGAAGGTCGGCTCTAAGGAATGCGACGAGGGCAAGATTTTTATCGAGCCACAGGGCTTCTGCGTTATGTCGGGACTTGGAAAAGAAACAGGTAAGGATATTCTTGCGCTTGACAGCGTGAAAAAATATCTTGACACACCTTATGGACTTGTTCTTAACAATCCTGCTTTCACTAGATATGTTATCGAATACGGCGAAATCTCAACATATCCAGGCGGATATAAGGAGAATGCCGGAATCTTCTGTCACAACAACGCATGGATTATCTGTGCGGAGGCTGCCGTCGGAAGAGGCGACCTTGCGTTTGAATATTACAGCAAGATTGCTCCCGCTTATCTCGAGGAAATTTCAGAGCTCCACAGGACAGAGCCTTATGTTTATGCACAGATGGTTGCCGGAAAGGACGCTAAGCGTCACGGCGAGGCTAAAAACAGCTGGCTGACCGGTACTGCCGCTTGGAACTTCGTCGCTGTATCACAGTATATTCTCGGTATTATTCCTGACTTTGACGGGCTTAAAATTGATCCTTGCGTTCCCTCAAGCTGGGACGGCTTTAAGGTCACAAGAAAATTCCGCGGTGATACGTATGTCATCACTGTTGAAAATCCTGAGCATGTTTCAAAGGGAATTAAGACGCTCATTTGTGACGATATAAAAATTAACGGCAACGTCCTCCCCGTATTCGGTGACGGAAAGACGCATACCGTTTCGGCAATAATGGGTTAAGCTTCTTCATTTTTTATTATATGTATTGGGGGGGAGGGGACTTGTGTTCTCTCCCCCCAATGCTTTTTCGCGGGTGGGAATAGCATGTTTTCAAACCACTTAACCTTGTATCAATCCAAATTTTAAGGCTCAACGCATTTAAGCCGTTATTTAAAGACAAAATTAACCCCGCCAAGACGGCGGGGCTTTTTTATTTGATGTTGATGAAGTTGAAGAATTTTAAAAACGCATTCTTTCCGCTTTCATTTCTTTTGAAAACTCCACAGTCTATCAGCACCCTTTCAAAAACCTTTCCCACTTCATATTCGATGATGTTATGAACATTATCTTTGTTTATATCAGCGTGGTTTTTTATGAAACCCTCCGCCCAGTCGGCGTGCTTATCAATTTCAGGCGATAAACGCAATGACTTCCCTGAGAGAATAGATTCTGATAAAAGTCGAAGCTCATCTTTTAGTCTTGACGGCAATACCGCAAGCCCCATGACCTCAATAAGCCCAATATTCTCCCTTTTAATATGATGAAGCTCGGCGTGGGGGTGATAAAGACCGAACGGATGTTCGCTAGTTGTGAGGTTGTTTCTCAAAACAAGGTCAAGCTCAAAGCTCTCACCATTTTTTCTCGCTATCGGGGTAATGGTATTGTGGGGGACGCCGTCGGTTTCGTGAAAAATCATGCTTTCTTCATCGGTATATTCACGCCAGCAGGCTAGAATTTTCCCGCCTAGCGACGCTAGAGCTTTTTCATCAGAAGAGGATAGACGTATCACCGACATCGGCCACTTGACAATGCCAGCGGTAACAGCGTCATAGCCTTTGAAGGTTGTATACGTTTCAATGGGGGCTTTTGACATTTGAAAATCGTAGCTTCCGCCCTGAAAATGATCATGACTTAAAATTGAGCCACCTACAATCGGCAAATCAGCGTTTGAGCCGACGAAATAATGCGGAAACTGTCTGACGAAATCAAGTAGCTTTTCAAAAACCATAGCATCAATTTTCATCGGGACATGCTTGGTGTTAAAAACTATACAATGCTCGTTATAATATGAATAGGGGGAATATTGAAGTGCCCATTTCTCGCCTAAAAGCTCAAACGGGATTATTCTGTGATTTTGTCTTGGCGGATGATTTAGCCGTCCGTGATAGCCTTCATTTTCAGCGCACAACAGGCATTTCGGATAACCGCTTTGCTTCATCAGTTTTTCTGCCGCAATCTGTTTAGGGTCTTTCTCCGGCTTTGAAAGGTTAATTGTTATGTCAAGCTCACCATATTCGGTTTTTGTTTTCCACTTCAAATCCTTTTTAATTCTGTCTGTTCTGATGTAGCAGGTAGCCTCACAAAAGCGGTAATAATAGTCGGTTGCCGACTTTGGGCTAAGGGAATACTCCTCCTCAAAGCGCCTTAAAACCTCTGAAGGGCGGGGAGTGAGAAGCCCCATTAGCTTCGTGTCAAAAAGGTCACGATGAACAATGGTATCCTCGTGAATTATGCCATTTTCAAGCGCATAGTCACAAATTTCGGTGAGAATTTCTGAAATGCTTTTTTTTGAAAGCTCCCCTAAAGGCTCGTCATAGCTGTCAAGCTCAAGCGCTGAAATAATTGAATTCACCGCCCATATTTTATCGCAGGGGGAAATAAGCCCACTCTCAACAGCGTAGTCAATCAGCAGTTTTATATTCTCATAAATCATTAAACACCTCTAAAATAGCCGCATATGGCAATTTCTTTTTCACATGCGGCTGTTTTTTATTAATTATTAAAGCATTATTCCGCCAAAGCTTCTAATAGAAAGCACATGACAGCTTCCTGTTCCGATAATTCTCTCGATGGAGGTTTTGAACTGTTCAGCTTTTTGTGCGGGAACAAATGCCTGAACGGTTCCGGCAAAGCCACCCCCGTGAACTCTGAAGGCACCCTCGCCGCCAAGAAGTCTTTCACAAAGAGCAAGCGACAGAGCAACCTCTTGATTTTCCGGCTTTGAAGGTGAAATAATATTTTGAAGATACATAAAGGAGGAGCGGCCAGATTCGTTGACAAGCCTTAAAAACTCGGGAATGTTGCCTTTTTCAAGATCATGGGCAAGCTTTTTGGCACGTTCGGTTTCTCTGAAATAATGAACTGCTCTTAAAACTGCTCTTCCCGATACGGCGGATTTTAAAAATGACAGCCTGTCAAAGAATTCAACGCGTGTAATTTCTGAAAGATATTCTTTTCCGAAAAAAGCGGCGACCTCACCCATTTCTTTTGGAATGGCGGCGTAATCATCGGTTAAATCAGAATGGTCCGCCCCTGTGTCGATAATGCACAGGCTGTATCCCGAAAGAGCAAAATCATAGTTGACCTTTGTAATCTGGGGTGAGTCAATGTTGTTAAAATCAATGGCAATTATTCCGCCGACAGAACAGGCTAGCTGATCCATCAGTCCGCAGGGCTTTCCAAAAAAAACGTTTTCGGCATACTGGCCGATTTTTGCGATATCAACCGGTGACGCCTTGCCGTTGCAGTAAAGCTCGTTCAAAATTGTTCCCACTAATACCTCAAATGCCGCAGAGGAGGACATTCCAGACCCTTTTAAAACGTTGGTGTCGGTATAAGCCTCAAAGCCGCCGACAGCAAAGCCTTTCTTTAAAAAACCAGCGGCAACACCACGAACTAAAGCGCTGGCGTTGTTTTTCTCGTCGGGCTTGACCTCAAGCTCGTCTAGTGAAACCTCGATCATATCAAAGCCACGGGATTTAATAGAGATTACTCTTTTATCTGTTTTTGAAGCGCAGGCGATAGTGTCTGAGCAGACGGATGCGGCAACAACACAGCCGTGCTGATGGTCTGTATGATTTCCGCAGATTTCGGTTCTGCCCGGTGCAGAAAACAGCGATGCGGTTTCAGATTTTCCAAAGTGCTTTTCAAAGCCTTCAACAACCGAAACAAGTCGCCCTGAATAATAAGGCGCATTTTTTTCGACACAGCCATAAACCTCGCATAGTCGCTTGTTGAAGCCGCCGTTTGAAAGGCTGATTTTGAGTTTGTTTGTATTTGTCATTTTTTTATCCCCTCTGTCTAAAAAATCTTGGCTATCTATTCACATTTTACTATGATTGAGCTAATTGTGCAAGCACTTGAGTCAATAAATTCAGGAAGTTATTCAAAAAATTTTAGCGTCTTTAAAAAGAAATAGTAATCTCAAAGCTTTTTTAGTGGGAGTTAAGCTGTTCTTTCTCAAAATTATTGCTTTGATACGAAAAATCTGATATAATATAAAAAATGTGAGAATTTGAGGTAATTTTATGAAAGAAAAAATGGTATTTAAATCAGTTGTTTTATTTCTTTCTTTGGGAATAATTCTTGTGCTTTTTTTGGTTTTGCGACCGAAAGGCGACGCTGTTGCCGACAGTGTTTTTGTCGCCGAAAGCACAACCGCCGCTACCGTTACAGCGTCGGTAACACAAGCCACAGAGGCGACAACAACCACTGTCACTCAGCCTGTTGAAACCACCACCGCCTCCTCCTACACTGATTTGAGTGAGGAAACGTCGGCGACAAACTCGGCGGCTGATACTACTACAGCCCCCATCACAACAGCAAAACCTACGGGGACTCAAATAAAGACGTTTACGTTAGCAGATGGGCAAGTTCTGAAGGATTTGGTGTTTCCTTTGGAGAAGCCTGATATGTCGAATGATTGGGTAATGGCGCATAGAGAAATGTTTCTCTCTGAATGGGGGTATTTGAGGTCGGTATCTTTGTTTGACAATTCGACAGGGTTACACTTAAAAGACCCTTTCGGAATGGATATGGTTGTTTACTTCCCCACCGAGACAGATGAAATTAATTTCATGACTTGGGCGAAGACTTACAATGATGTACCTGTTTCTTATTGGGATACTCAGCAATGGGGTTATGTAGACCAAAGTCTCTGGTCAGCAACAGACGATTTCGAATTTGCCTATGCTAACACTGGAAAATGTCTACCTTACACAGCCTACGACCAATATGGAAATTATTTTGGACCTGAAGTATTTCAACAGACGGTGAATCACACTAGGGGTTAAATCTGAATACGAGAATGGTATAGAATTACCCCCAAAAGCGTAATGCTTTCGGGGGTAATATTTTTATACAGACTTAAAAGCTTCCTCAAGGTCAAAGAGGATATCGTCGATATGCTCTGTTCCTATCGACAGTCTGATGGTATTCGGCTTTATGCCTGAGTCTGAAAGCTCTTTTTCGCTTAGCTGAGAATGAGTGGTGCTTGCCGGATGGATTACAAGCGACTTAACGTCGGCGACATTTGCTAAAAGTGAAAAAACCTCGAGCTTGTCGATGAACCTTTTAGGCTCATCTGCTCCCCCTTTGATTTCAAATGTGAAAATTGAGCCTGCTCCGTCCGGAAAATACTTATTATAGAGCTTGTGATAAGGGTTGTTTTTTACTGCGGGGTGGTTAACCTTTTCAACCTGAGGATGATTTAAAAGGAAGTCAACCACCTTCAAGGCGTTTTCAACATGACGCTCAACACGAAGAGAAAGCGTTTCAAGCCCCTGTAAAAACAGAAATGAATTAAACGGGCTGAGGGTTGCGCCGGTATCTCTTAAAAGCGTTACTCTTGCTTTTATGATGTATGCAAGATGCCCAGCCACATTCGCAAGCACCGCCCCGTGATAGCTTGGGTTCGGCTTTGAAAGACCGGGGAATTTGTCGTTCTGTGCCCAGTCGAAATTCCCGCCGTCGATAATGACACCGCCGATTGAGGTGCCGTGACCGCCGATGAACTTTGTCGCCGAATGAACAACAATATCTGCACCGAATTCGATAGGACGAAGCAGGTACGGCGTCGCAAAGGTGTTGTCAACTATAAGAGGAATACCGTTTTTGTGGGCAATTTTAGCAAGCACCTCAATATCAATCACGTTAGAATTAGGATTTCCCAGACTTTCGATGAATATTGCCTTTGTGTTCGGCTGGATTGCCTGTTCAAAGTTTTCTATATCGTCGTCGTCAACAAAGGTTGTCTTTATTCCAAAGTCGGAAAAGGTGTGTGCGAACAGATTATAGGTTCCCCCATATATTGATTTTGAGGAGACAATATGGTCGCCTGAAACGGCAATATTCTGAATTGCGTAGGTTATCGCCGCTGCTCCCGAAGAAACCGCAAGAGCCGCTTTTCCGCCCTCTAGCGCCGCAATGCGCTGTTCAAAAACGTCAGAGGTCGGGTTCATAATTCTTGTATAGATATTGCCGCCCTCTGAAAGCCCGAAGCGCCCCGCCGCCTGTGCCGAATCCTTGAAAACGTATGATGAAGTCTGATATATCGGAACAGCACGAGCGTCTGTCGCTGAATCAGGATTTTCCTGTCCCACGTGAAGCTGAAGTGTTTCAAATTTATATTTTCTGTTACTCATGATTATTACCTCTTTCAAATTTTTGTTATTATATGTTTATTGAGGTAATATACACATTCGCCCGTTTCTCCAGTTATTCCTCAGCATTTTAAAAATAAGATACACGGCGGTCACTTCCTTGTCTATATAATATTATTCATATCTTTTTTGTATGCTTTAATAATACAGCACAATTCCTAGAATGTCAATAGGAATTAAAAATAATTTTTCCAAAAACCAAACTCCGCAGGCAAAAGCTTACGGAGTTTGGTTTGTAGTGTTATTTAATTTCGTCCCACTGGGGCTCTTTTTGTGAAAGCTCAGTCAGTCTTTTGCTCTTCTTTGAAGCGAAATAAATCACGAAGCCGGTTATGAATACCAAGCCGGTAACAGCCCAGCCGCCTATGATTTCCGCCCATAGAGCGTAGCCGTATTTTCCGTTGTTCTTGAAAAACAAGGTGTATAAATTCCATACAAAAAGACCGGCAAGTGACAATGGGGTTATGATTTTAATTGATACATTAAACCACGTTTCTGACATTTTAAAGCCGGATGTGTTTTTGTTGATTTCACGCAAAACCTTTGAGGTTTTAAACAGCCAGCCGACAGCGATACATTCAAGCACGCCGATGATAAGCATATTGTACTGATTTGTCCAGTTATCGACAATATCAAGCCACGCCAGCCCTGCTCTTGTTACAAAAAGAATTGAAACTATACCGGCGACAACACAAACGCCGATGGTTGTTTTTTTATGAGAAAGCCCAAACTTGTCAGATACTGCGGTTGATACGCCTTCAACAATAGAGAATGCCGAGTCGATAGCAAGCGTTGCAAGACAGAGATAGAAAATCAAGCCGAAGGCCGCATTTATCCAGCCGACGCTTGTGAGGCTTACTATTGCTTGAGGATATACAATAAAGGCTGTTCCTATACCCGATTCAGTAATCTTATCAAGCATTCCAACTCCGCCCATTGTTGAGAACATAACAATTCCCGCAAGAATGCTCACCGCTACATCCGCAAAGGCAATAATTACTGCGTCAGCGGCAACGTTTGATTTCTCATCAAGGAAAGAACCGTATGCAAACATTATCGCCATCATGATTGAAAGACTGTAAAAGACCTGTCCCACTGCGTCAACCCACAGCCCTGCGTTTGAAAGCGCTGAAAAGTCAGGAATAAACAGCTTTTTAATTCCTTCCATAGCACCGGGCATGGTTATGCCCTTTATTGCCATTATCAAAAGAAATATTACGGGTAAGAAAACAGTGTATTTAACAACCTTGCCAACGCTATGTGCACCGTTTCTGATACAATAATAGATTAGCGCCCAAGCAACAAGCAATGCTATACCCATTATCCACGGAATTGAGTAGCCTGTTACATCCCAGCTGGTTTGCGTTATTTTTGCGAAAAGACCGCTTGCGGTTTCAGTGTCACCTGTCATTCCCGAAAATGTAGAGCTTTTGAAAACCATTGCGATTACCCATGCGAAAACAGCGGCATAGTAGGTTGTGATGACAAAAGCGTTCGTTGTCGCCGCCCAGCCGATTGGCTCAAGCTTTGGCTTCAGTGCTTTAAATGCACCGGGCGCACCCTTTCTGGTTTTTCTTCCGATAGCAATCTCCATCATTAAAAGCGGAATTCCCAGCACTATCATTGCGACCAGATACACAAGCAGAAATGCCCCGCCGCCATGCTTTGAAACCAGCCCCGGAAATCGCCACGCATTCCCAAGACCAACCGCCGAGCCGACAGCCGCCAAAATAAAAGTGCTTCTTGATGCCCATCTTTCCCTTTTCATGTTACGCCTTCCTTCAATTATAAATATTTATAAAATTATATCATACTTTTAATAAAAAATGTTAAAAATCATAAAAGTTTAAGATAATTTTTTATTTTATTATAACCAGAAAAGGAAGAAAATCATCTAAGGAGGTGTTTTTTGCGTCGCTCAAAAACTTCAATGGAAAAGAAAAACTCACAAGACACGTAATTACATGGATTGTGAGAAAGATCAAGCATATTAGACACGCCAAAGAAAAATAAGATATTTATTTAAGCAATTAAATAGTAAATTATTGATTGAACAAATTCAAGCAACATGCTATAATTTAATATAGTTGCTCAACTAAAAACCCTTTTTGGTATTTTAATTCTGTAAATTCATAAATGTTAGGTGGGAAAGTATGACCTATAATTTTAATTCGGAACTTAATCCGATTGTTGAGACGCTTGGCTTGATAATATCAGCGCCTAGATTTGAGGATACAAAGCATGCGATGATAAAAGGGTTTAATGAGCTGGGTGTTGATGGTGAAAATCTTTATAACAATGAAATGAAACTTTATCAACGATACGTTTCGGTGTTTATTAATTATTGTAGCATAGATGATGAATATGATTTCTATTTTAATAGCGATGACAGTAATTTTTTGACTATATTGATTACATTAATCATATCAAATATCGGTGATATATTTCATGTCGATAATTATGATGATAATACAATTAATAAAGAAGTAATCGGAATTTGCAATGAGCTTTTCGGGCATAGTGAGAATGCGGAAAGTATTTTCAGCATTGAACAAATAGTCAATTATCTTGAAAAGATTCCACTTACAGAAAGTGAAAGATGGAAGATATTGCTGTTTATGCGAAGCCCTAAGACTCACCTCAAAAAAATAGCATCAGTTATTGAAGATAACTTTCCCGCTTATGAAAAAGCAAAAAAGGCAGTAGAGATACCTTTAAAAAAGGCATTAGTACAGTTCAAAAAAAACATATGTGATGATGAGGGTGTTTCAAAACTATATGAAATTCTGCCTGAAAAAGCGGAGATTTCCCCCACGCTTGCTATGCCTGTAACGATTTATTTATTTGAAAATACCTGTTACTGTGGGGTGTTCTATTATTTAATAAATAAAAAAAACACTCCAACGGATAATGTTGTTCAACTGTTGAAAGCTCTAGGCGATAAGAGTCGCTTTGACATTTTAAGTATTCTGACATCCGGTTCAAAGTATAATCTTGAAATCGCAGAGCAAATGGGATTGACTACCGCTACTATGTCGCATCATATGAGTATTCTTTTATCATGTGGGCTTGTTAATGTTACGAAGAAAAATGGCAGAGTACATTATAACATTAACAAAAAGACAGTTGAGAATTTTATAAAGGCAATTGAATTAAGATTCTTGTAATGTGTATGTTATAAGAATCTTTATAAACACTATTGACAAACAGGGTCAATAGTGTTATCATTATCTTACTAATTAGATGTATATCTAATTAACGAGATGAATGTGTATATAGGAGGGCGTTAGCAATGACAAATACTCTGATACTGGCTGGGTTTGTTCTAATTTCTGCAGTTGAAGCTATCGAGGGTTTTATTTCAACAAGCAAACATGACAAGAATAATGTATCACAAGCGCAGAGAATTAAGCTTTATAAATCAAACATTATATGGGGGTGGATGCGAACCGCCTTGTGTATATTTGCTCTAATAATATTTAATATACCATTTAGAAAAATTGGAATAAAATTTCCGATAGTAAATAATCTTGATGGTGGCTTGATTTTTTCGATAGTTACTTATATAGTTAGTGGCGGTTTGTTTATAATCCTCTTATATCAGATAATGATGTATATTTTTAGCGCAAAGTATAGAAGTGAAGTATCAAAAGTAATGCAAAACAAAAAAAGCATCGAGGGCGCTGACATAATGCTCCCAAGAAGTGTTAAAGAAAAAAGATGGTTTGTGGTGTGTGCTATAACCGCAGGCATAGGAGAAGAAGTAGCATACCGAGGCTTTTTAATGTATCTTATAGACAGTGTCTTCTTAGACTTGAATACATATATAGTCTTAGCTGCAGCATCCATAATTTTTGGATTAATGCATGTGTATCAAGGGGTATCGGGCATTATTAGAACTGGTTTGACAGGGCTTCTGATAGGTGCGTTATATGTTTCCTCAGGCTCGTTGTGGTTACCCATAGCACTTCACTTCACCATAGATTTTGCTGCTGCTTTTATTTATGATACTGTTGAATAGTGCAGTTATGGCTTAGAATATGCGCCGCTTAAAAATATCAGGGGTAAAGAAAAAACTCACAAGACACGTAATTACGTTACTTGTGAGCTTTATGTGTTGGTGACCCGTACGGGAATCGAACCCATGATTCCGCCGTGAAAGGGCGGTGTCTTAGCCGCTTGACCAACGGGCCGCATAGAAATCAAATGTCAAATATTAAAAACTCTTGCTTTCAACTATCAACCTTTAACTTCTAATTTATAACTTAAAATATCTAAATGGTAGCGGCAGTGGGATTTGAACCTACGACCCTCCGGGTATGAACCGAATGCTCTAGCCAACTGAGCTATACCGCCACGCCACTCGCGAATTGCGACTTAATTATTATATTACAAAAAACAAGTATTGTCAACACCTTTTCTGTGAAAAATCAAAAAAATATATTTTTCCACAAAATAATTCATATCATAATTGTATGAATATAGACAATCCACAAACATTATTCGTCCTCAGCCATGTCAATGCCTTTTTCTGACAGAAAGTCAACAACCTCTGAGTAGGTGAGATATTTTATACAGTGTGTCATGGTGTGCTCGGCGTTAGTGTAAATAACAAGATTGCAGTTGTCGCTCAGCCTTTGAAAAGGGTTTCTCAGGATTTTAACCGAGCTTATCTTATCCTCGGGGAGAAGTATGGTGTGGTACTCATAGAATTTGCAGTATTTTAAGGTATATACCTTGTTGGTGTAGCCTATTCCCGTCGCGAATTTAGCGGTAAGCTTCACAATAAGAAGCCATACAAGCGGTATTTCAAAAATTATTGACGCAAGCACAATCACTTCAACCCAGTTTGGAAAGAACAGCATCAGTGTAAGCGCAACTATTGGAATTGCAAGAATACACATTATAGGATCCCAGATAAACCTTGATATCTGGCCGAAGGTCGGGCGGATTTGAGTTTCAGGCTTTGGAAAGTCGGGAAGAAGCATGCTCATAGAACCGAAAACCTCGTTCTTTGTGGTAATCGGTATTAGCACCGCCATTTCACGCTTTTTCTTCCCGTAGCCTGTACAGTGTATATGAACAGATGAAATTCTAAAAATTATCGACAAAAGACGCTGGCGAAAGTCAACATAGTTCACCTTTTTAAGGCTTAAAAAATAGCTTCGGTTTGTCATAAAGCCGTTATTTATAGCTATGCTGTCGCTCTGACGTGTTGCTGAAAAATTCCAGTGGCGTATCAGATTTAAAACAAACGAAAATGCCCAGCCGCATAAAAGCACAACCGAAAGCACAAACGCCGTCTTTGGAAGAACAAGGGCGATTTTTTTTGTCATATTATTCAGTGTCGATACCACTCTGCTCTGAAGCTCGTTTCCGACAAGCTGTCCGCTTTGATAAATCAAGGTGGCGAGAAGAATTACCCCCGATAATGTGTTTGAAAAAATCAGCGAGAAAAACATCAGATGCGCCCGACTTGGATAGTGTGAGTATTTCATTGTTGATGCTGCGGTGAATTGAGAATACATCAGCGAAAGCTCCGCAAGTCTTTTCTTGCTGACGGTGAGAGAAATGTCAGCCTTGCTACGTGAGCCGCTGTTTGTGTCAACATAGATTGCACACGCTCTGAAGGGCTTTAACAAAAAGCTTTTCTCAACTGAAAGAGAAGCTATATTTGAGAAGGGTACAGATGACTTGCTCCTAAAAAAAACACCGCTTGAAACGTTGATTGTATCGTCGTGAAATGAGTAGGAGGTGAAGAACCATCTTGATAACGCAAAAACAAGAATGAGTGAGACGATAAGAATATCAAGCCAAGCGCCCTCAACCCATGCGTAGAAATCAAATTGAAGCGCTACAAGTCCACGAAGCAAGGGGATAGAAAGAAGCCAGAAGTTCTTTTTTGTGTATCCGAGTATTTTCACCGGATGCTGGCGGTGCTTCTGTTCCATTTTCACTCTCGCTCCCTTTCCTGCGTTATTTTGGATTCTTTCTAATAGATGCTGAAAGCATTGCTGTAATTTCATCAGCATCCTTTTTTGAAAGATATAAAAGCGCCATTTTTCCGCCCAGTGCATTTAAAATGAGAAAGTTCATTCCCGTATATGTTGATATAGGCGTGAAAATTTCGGTGAGATACTGTATAGCCGAAACCTTCATAAGTTGTCTTGACGAGATAAAAAAGCCCGACTGCTTGACTATTTCATTTGAAGAAACATAATAACAGGTTCTCGAATAATAAAGGGGCACCACAATTATTGAACCAATCAGAAATGCCCCCCAGAATAAACCATTCACCGAATACATAATTATGGGATAAGGGACAAGGAATATTTTTGAAAGTATTGTTGCCGTCAAAGCGATAAGAAACAATATCAGCTTCAATATTCTTGTTGCATATCTGCTTATATAGTATTTTTTCATGTTAACCTCTTTCGGACAGACTGACATAATTATTCAATATATTAATTATAACATAATTATATAGTGAAAAAAAGAAAAATTTGTATTTGAGGAGAAAAAAGCGGTGTCTGAACTTATTTCTAAAATCAACGGTGAAATCAGCTCGCTCGTCTGGGGCGCACCAATGCTTATTCTGATAATCAGTATCGGCATTTATTTCACTGTTAAAACAGGGTTTTTTCAATTTCGTTATTTCGGATTGATTGTTTCAAAAACGATATTTGCGGCGTTCACAGACAAACAGGTTCGAATAGCTAAAGACAAGCGCTCAATATCACAGCTTCAGGCTTTATCGACAGCACTAGCCGCAACGATAGGGACGGGAAGTATTGCCGGGGTGGCAACCGCAATAACAATCGGCGGTGCCGGTGCGGTTTTCTGGATGTGGGTGTCGGCTCTTCTTGGAATGATGACAATTTATGCGGAAAATGTTCTGGGCATATTTTTTCGAAAAAGAAATTCAAAGGGCGAATGGGCCGGCGGCGCAATGTACTATATAGAAAGAGGGCTGGGCACAAAATGGCTTGCGGTTCTTTTTGCGGTGTTTTGCGTTTTGGCTTCACTCGGTATGGGAAACATGACACAGTCAAACGCAATATCAGGCGCTGTCAGTGAGAGCTTTCACATTTCGGCGTCAACAACAGGTCTGGTATGCTGCGTTATAGTCGGACTTGTGGTAATCGGCGGAATAAAGAGAATCGGAAATGTGGCTGAAAAGATTATTCCGGTGATATCGGTGGTTTATACGCTGGCGGCGCTTGCGGTAATAATTATTAATATTAAAGAAATTCCCGCTGTTTTTTCATTGATATTCAAGGGGGCGTTCGGATTCAAGGCGGTTTCAGGCGGAATTAGCGGCGCTATGATACGAAAGGCTGTTTCTATGGGGATTAGACGAGGCGTTTTTTCAAACGAGGCGGGACTTGGAAGCTCGGTAATTGTACATTCCGCCGCTGATATAAGCGAGCCTGCCGTTTCGGGAATGTGGGGCATTTTTGAGGTTTTTGTGGATACTATGATTGTTTGTACACTGACCGCCGTTGTTATTCTTACTGGTGGCTCGGGAAGCTTTTCTTTAGACGGTGCGCCCCTTGTCATTGCATCTTTTAGAAGCGGGCTTGGCGGCTTTGCCTCAATTTTTATTACTGTGACAATTATTATATTTGCCTTCGCCACAATAATCGGCTGGGCGTATATGGGCGAAAAGGCACTCGAATACATCCTCGGTCAAAAATCGGCATTTCTTTATCGTGTTGTTTTTGTCGGCTTTGTTTATATAGGCGCAGTTTCTCAGCTTGAGCTTGTGTGGGATGTTTCTGACACCTTCAACGCTCTGATGGCGATACCGAATCTTATTGCGCTGATTCTTCTGTCGGGGACAGTGCTTAAAATCACCGACAATTACTTAAAAAGAAGAAAAAACCCGTCACTTGCACCTGTAATTTCAGCAGGATAAATTACAAATAGTATAATTATAATTATATAATACAAAAAGGTCGGTTTTATCCGACCTTTTTTATGTAGCAGTAAACTGCTTTATCTTTAGAAAATCTTTTCTTTGATACGTCTGAGCATCATTTCTTGATTTGTTGCGTATTCTATCGCAGTTTCATTTGTTATGATACCCTCAACATAAAGGTTGAATATGCTTGAATCCATTGTAATCATACCCTCGGTCGATTGAATCACGTTGTCAACTTGGTGCGTTTTGTTTTCACGGATAAGCGTTTTTATCGCATTGTTGACATTCATTATTTCAAATGCGGGAACTTGACTTCCGTCAACGGCGGGTAATAATTGCTGAGATACTACTGACTGTAATACCATAGAAAGCTGTGTTCTAATCTGATGCTGTTGATTCGGCGGGAAAACGTCAATGATTCTGTCAATTGTGTTAGCCGCACCGGTGGTATGCAGAGTGGAAAGTATAAGCTGACCGGTTTCCGCCGCTGTCATTGCGGTGGTGATGGTTTCATAATCTCTCATTTCGCCGAGAAGGATGACGTTCGGGGACTGTCTTAATGCCGCTCTGAGTGCCTTGAGGTAATTTTCAGTGTCTATATTTATTTCACGCTGTGAAATAATGCTCTTTTTGTGGCGGTGAAGAAATTCAATAGGGTCCTCAATAGTGATGATATGACAGCTTCTTGAATTGTTAATGTTGTCAATCATACAGGACAGAGTGGTGGATTTTCCGCTTCCCGCCGAGCCTGTTATAAGAACAATGCCCTTTGTGATGTTGCTGAGCTCAATGACCTCACGGGGAATGTTAAGCGTCGCATAATCGGGAAGCTCAAAGAGAACATATCTTAAAACAACGGCAAGAGAGCCTCTTTGATGATACACATTTGCTCTAAAACGGCCGACACCGGCGAGAGAGAATGAAAAGTCAAGCTCACCTTCCGTTTCGATGTCATATTTGTGAGGAAGATTGGCGATGCTTATAATTTCCTCAACATATTTCTTTGCGTCAGCGGGCATAATCACTTTTTCACCGATTTGAATGATTCGCCCCGATATTCTGTATGCAAGCTTTGCGCCTGAAACAATAAAAAGGTCGGAAGCTTTTTGGCCGACAGC
Organism: Bacillota bacterium; assembly: GCA_023439835.1. Classification (GTDB taxonomy): domain Bacteria; phylum Bacillota; class Clostridia; order Oscillospirales; family Ruminococcaceae; genus SZUA-444. The sequence continues at coordinate 54,533 of JAEXUW010000012.1, forward strand.
CTCTTCAAGCATTTCTTTAATAGCCATAATATTCACCCTCACAAACTTTAAAAATTAAGACCGTCCCATATATTTTGCTGATCCTCGTCATAGGAAAATCCGTCTGATTTTGTATGCCATTTTCTTATTATATATCTTTCTGTCGAAACTGAAAAAGGAACCTCAAGCTCAACATAGAGAGCGGATTTTTGTGTTATAGGAACGTTGTAGGTTATAAAAAAGCTCTCAAAGCTTTCCCTAACACTCACACCCGTTATGCTCTGAACAGAGGGCACATTAAAATAATAGCTGTAGTCATTCATTGATATTTCAAAGAGAAAGGCGTCAATTTCAGCGAGCTTGTCATTTGCTGCGTTTTGTGCCTTGAAATAGCGTGTAGCCTGATCGGCTGAGCGGATGGAAAACTTTTTTCCGCTGTTTGCTGACGAAAAAGCCAGAAGAGAAAAGGTCGTCAGACACAAAACAACAAATATCATTATTATTGAGGTTGAGCCAATGCCAACACCGTGGTACTTTTTCTTAATCAATCAAAGCCACTCCCTTCGGAAGGTATGCCGACGAGGTCACAGAAAAAATACTCTCCCCATTCTTATAAACAGATATGTCCGCATAGTGCACATTCCCGGAATCTCGAAAGGTTGTTCTTGTTGAAATATGAAAGATAAAGACTTTTTCATTTTCAGTCGGTGAAAAATTATCATCAAGCGGAAGCGTGGCATTTTGTTCATGAATATACTTCACCGCATCCTCACCGAATATTAGCGCAACTGTTTGAGAAAGGCTTCCGTTTACTGAATAAACCTCACAAAAGGATGTGGCGGTCATAACGGCGCTGTTTCTTTCCTCAGTTTCAAGGTTGATCAGATAAGCGTTAACGAAAACCTGAACGATGATTGCGCAGGAAAGTGAAAAGAATAGGATTACCACAATGATTTCCTGAAAAAAGCTGTTAAGATGACGGATTTCATATCGGCTGTTAATCTTGAGCATTGCTTTGCGCCCCCTTTTCCGTCCGGCTTTTTAGACAAATTATCGAGGTCATTTCAGCCAAATTATCGTCAGAGGCTGAAACGGTGATAATGTTGCCGTTCATTTCAAAATCAAGGGAAGCAACAGGGAGGATTTTTTCGCCGTCGCCGAGCTTGAAGGAAAGCTGACGGCTGATTAAAAGCTCATAAATATATCCTTCGTGAAAATAAATCAGCGTGTGATAGCCTGAGCTTTTAGCGTCCTCACTAAGCTCAAGCATTTCAGTGCCTTCAAAATCGATAATCGCCACAAGCCCCGTCTGGTCATAGTTGTGAAGCTTATTGGTGATATAATTGAGCGAGGAGTTAAGGTTGAAGCTCTTGTTGGTTTCGCCGAGTATGCCTTTATAATTAGTGGCACCGATTGAAATAAGAATGAGCGATGATATTGAAAACAACAGGAAAAGCGACAGAGCGCAAAGCACATCAATAGATGAGTTTTTGGCGGTCAGTCTTTCGTTTTCCATTCTCGGCACCTCCCATTCAAGCGTTATAGCGAATTAATATTTCGGGAATACGACGATTTCAGGCATAAGATTTGATGCAAATACAGAGTAATGGACAAAGTATCTTTTGTCATCAATATTTACGCCGTAGTTATCTTTGAGATAATCTATATCGGGCGGGTATGCACCTTCGATGGAGTAACAGAGGATTACCGCTTTTCTGACAGTGCTTTCAGCTTCGTTTAGCTGTTCGGTGTTTGTTGTGTTGATTATCGCTGTCAAGCCGATGTGAAACCATGCAACAAGCACCAGAAAGAAAATTATTGAAACAACAAGCTCAACATAGCCAAAACGACGTTTTTTGGCGTTCCAAATATTTCTCATGAAAAGCACCTCCATTCTTTGATTATCCCAGAGAGGACATTATGCCCATGAGCGGGAGCATTACCGCAATAAGAATTACACCGATGATAACCGACAAAACGCCGACCATTAAAGGCTCAATAAACGATACAATGTTGTTTAGGTTATCTGAAATGTCATCATCGTATTTTTTTGAAATATAATGCCAGACCTCATCAAGTGAGCCTGCCTTATACGATATTTTTATCATCTGAGCAAAAAGTGATGGAAACAGCCCGACTTCAATTACTGCCTGAGAAAAAGGAACGTGGTTTTTAACCTTCTCAAAGCATTTCTCAATCTGACCGGTTACCTTTTTGTTGCTGATTACCCCCTTCGTCAGCTCAAGCGAATCAAGCGTATCAACTCCGCTAGACATCATGAGCGACATTGCTGAGCTGAAACGTGATACAGCGATTCGCTCAAGAAGCTTTCCAAAATAGGAAATATGCGATATCGCTGAAAAAAAGAAGGCCTTGCCCTTTTTGAATTTAGTTAATAAAAACAGCAGCAGAGTAATGACAATTACCGAGCCGACCACCGAAAGAACAACAATTCCTGTTGTCGAAGCGAATTCAATAGCCGCCGCCGATGCCGAGCTCATCTGTGAGCCGAGCTGTAAAAACACATCCCTGAAAATAGGAATAACCTTTAAAATAAGTATGGCGACAACCACCGACATCATCAAAAGAAGAATAAGCGGATGCATAATTGCGCCCTTAATGGCATTTTTTAAGTTAGATTCACGCTGATAGTACACGGCAAGACCGTCAAAGACGCTGTCTAGCCTTCCCGTTAGCTCACCGATTTTAACCATGTTTAAAAAATAAGGCGAGAACATTTTTGTGCTTTCAAGCGCCGCATAGAGAGGCTTTTTGTTTTCAACCTGTCTCACTATATCGGTCAGAAGCTTAATCGCACTGGGGCTTGGCGAATCGTCAATTAGCATCACAAGCCCGTCTCTGATAGTCACACCCGACTTGAGAATCAGAGAGAGCTGAGTGCAGAAAAATGTCAGTTCGTCGGCGGTAAGCTGTTTAATGACTGCCGTCTTTTTCATTTTGCCACTCCGTTCTAAAAATAGTAGGTTGCTTTATAATAAGATGTGTCGGTGAATTTCGATACTACGCTTGATTTATCTGAAGCGCCGGCATAGAAGGTAGCGTCAAGGGGGTTGAAGCCCTGTTTTCCAAGCTTTATATCGGCGGTAATCCAGCCTGTTTGCGGAGTGTACACCTCGTTCCACGCATGGAAAAGATTCTTTGCCCCGACATATCCCTGAACCATTCTGGTGGGAATACCCTGTGCTCTGCACATTGCGGCAAATATCGCCGAATAGTCATAGCAGATTCCAATATTAGTCGAAAGAGTCCTGTCAGGGTCGGGAAGATAGACGGTTACCGCACCGGACAGAACCTGAGAGGCAAAATTATAGTCGTATGAAATGTTTGAGGTAATGTATGTAAATATTGCACCGATTTTTTCAAGGTCACTGCTTTTTCCGGCGCAAAGCTCGGCGGATTTGGTGACGATTTTTGAATTTTGATTGAAGTTAACCTGCTGACTGGGATATAGATAAACTGAATTTGAATTTGAAATACTGACGGATATTTTTTCATTTAAAACTGCTGCATAGCTGGTTCCTGAAACAAGCTCACCGATAAAAATTGAGTACTCGCCGCTTCCCATCTGAAGGGGGATAACCTCAGTTTTTCCGCTTGTGTTTATGTTATAGGCATACTTCTTACCGTCCTTAGAAACCTGCATTTTAACATCCTTGCTTGAGCCGGTGTATTTGGCGGTAAAGTACCCCTCGGATTTATTTGAAACATCTATTGTCGCAAACTGATTGCTGTAGGTTTCAACCCCCGGACTTGACGGAACCTTAACCTGCGGAATTACAACAACGGGCGGAGAGGTGGTGGCTGAGGTTGTTGTTTCTGGTGGAGGTGTTGTCGTCGTGGGCGGGGTGGTTGTCGCTTCAGTCGTCGTGGTTTGTTGAGACTGTGTCAGCGTGACGGTTTCGGAAGGCTGTGAAGTGATGAGAGAGGTTGTATCCTCCGTCATAAGGGTTGTGTCAGTAGAAGAGCTTGATACGGCTGATGTTTGAGGTGGAGTTGTCAAAGCCGCAGAGTTTTCTTCGGAATATATTGCTGAGCTACGCTCTTCAGACTCATTTATTAAGCTGTCGGCTGACGATGATAAGCCGGAGCAGCCAGTGAGCATTAAAAGACAAATTAAAGCTGAACAAAGCTTAGAAAAACAAATCTGCAATTTTACACCGCCGTTCAGAAAAAGTGATTAATTAAATTATAACAATTAAACAAAGGATAGTCAATAAAAGCAGGAAATAAAAGTGAAAAGGTTTTTATTTAAAAGACCGTTTACAAATTCTAATAATTGTAGTATAATCTGAATAGAAAAAGAAAGGCGGGGATTATTCATGGATATTGATGAGAAGAGAATTGAGGCTAAGAAATCAGCACTCCCTGTTATAGGAGCGCTTCTTTTGGTTGTGGCTTCGGTCGGATATATAGTGTACAGAAGTGTCAGCGAAAGGGCATATAACGAAAAGTGGAAGGACTATGACGAGTGCGGACTCGCGTAGCCTAAGGAGCGAAAAATAAAAGAGTGCGGATAAAAACCGCACTCTTTTTTATGTAAGCATTAAAAGTGTTTGCGCTAGGGCTTTTCCGAAAAGCTGACCGCTCAAAAGCGCTTGGTCGATTGAGTTCCCGTGGGAGCCGACCTCAATGAGAAGAGAGCCTGTCGTAAGCTCCTGATTATAATTGCGATAGTCAAAAAGCACCGGTCTTGTTATTCCGGGGTAGGCGCTTTCGGTATTTTGCTGAAGAAGTGAGGCAAGGCTGAAATTCTTCATATAGTTCGGCATTCCCATGTTTCCGTTATCACAGCCTGAAATAATCATTATCTGTGCGGCTTTGTTGCCGTCAATTGTTGTGACGGGTGCGTTTCTCACACCGTCTGAGGGGGAAAGTGCGTCACGGTGAATGTCAAGCACGACCTTAATCGACGGATATTGTCTGAGTATTTCAGAAACGGTCACATTGCTTCTTTGATATGAGCCGTTATATTCGGGATAGTCGTGAACGGTTGTGTCATGAATGACTGAAATCCCGGCGTTTCTAAGCTCTTGCGCTATTGCTTCGCCGACAGCGACAACGTTTTTTGAATTGTCTGTGGTGCGTGAAATAAAGCTTGCGTCATAAAAATCACGCTCATACGGTTCATAGCTTTCGGTTGTGTGCGTGTGCATAATCAGAACCTGAGGCTGGTCGGTATTAGCTTCTATTTTGAAATCGGGGAGGATTTTACTCTGATTATACAATGTCTCGTTTGAAATTGAGGTGCAGTTCTTGACAACACCGCCGCCGTCCAGCGCAAAAAACTGTGAGCCTGTATATGCGCCGTAGTTCACTTCTTTTATAATTCCGCTTTTATTTTCCATGCTTGACGGATAAGGCAGGTCGTCTGTACCCTCCGGCACTATAAAAGGAAGCTGATTTAATGTTAGTGGAGTTTCAATTTCTTCAGGGGCTTCATCTATTCCCCAAAGCGTGTCGTTTGAAAGCACGACGGTTTCATCAAGAACAAAGGCGGGTGTTTGGCTTTTTATTGTTGCTGAGGCTTGAATGGCTGGCTGCTCCAGCTTTGATTCTGAAAATGGCGGAGATTTCCCGCCAAAAGAGAGCGACGCCATCAGCATTGTCGCTTTCTTTGTCGCTGACGACAGCGACGGCGAATATATTACCGCTGAAATGATAACCACAGGCACCATGAAAGCCGATACTACTGCGCAAACAGTCCGTGCTGTTTTGTTTTTTTGAAATCTCATATTGATACATCCCTCCCGTTTACAACAATAATACAACGTCTGTTTTATAAATAATATGCCGGTGTTTTTTCTAAAATGCAAAAAAACAAAAAGCCCTGAAAGAAAGAATCTTTCAGGGCTTTATTTATTAAAAAATTATGCCTGTGTTGCGTTTAGCTTGAGTGCAAGCTGTGATTTCTTACGAGCAGCACAGTTTTTGTGAAGCAGACCTTTGGCAGCAGCCTGGTCAACTTTCTTAATAGCGCATTTTATTGCAGCATCCTTATCGGCAGCATTAGCAACGCATGCAGCGTCAGCTTTCTTCAATACTGTCTTAAGAGCTGATTTTACGGCTTTATTCTGGTTGGTCTTAGTCTGAATGACCTTGACTCTTTTCTTTGCGGATTTAATATTTGGCATCTGGGCACCTCCTTATCGGAATATCTAATAAACACGAAAATATCGGTTATGATAATTGCGGCGGGTTATCCGCAATCAAATCCCCTGCGTGTTATACAGCAAGTCTTACAATCTATCATAACATTAACCTACAAAAAAAGCAATAGCTTATTCGAAAAAAAATCAATATTATTATGTCCGTATGTTGTAAATAATAAACAACAAATTATAAAGGAGAATAAAAAATGGGAATAAGAACCGACCTTGCGCTTGAAAGTGTTCAGGCCGTAAAAACCTCTGTCACAAGTGAGATTGATGGAATAAGGCAGGAAAACTATGAAAAAGCAGGCTGTACCGTCACTCAAATCACTGTTGAAAATCAGAATGCAGTCAAGCTTATCGGAAAGCCGATGGGGCAGTATGTTACCGTCGAAATGCAGAGCAGTCTTGATGAATATTCGGATGATTTTGAACAGCAGGTTGATGTTATTGCCGACGAAATAAAAAGACTTTCACCGACAAGCGGTGACGTTCTTGTCATAGGGCTTGGGAACAATGATATTACCCCCGATGCACTCGGCCCGATGACGGCAAGACAAATTTTTGCGACACGACATATTCCAAAAAATATTGAGGGGCTTGAAGAATTCAGCGGGCTTCGCCCTGTATGCTCAATAGCACCCGGAGTTTTAGGACAAACGGGAATTGAAGTCGCTGAGATTTCAGAGGCTGTTTGTATGAAAACAAGCCCGTCGGTTGTTTTGGCGATTGACGCTCTGGCTTGCTCGGAGATTTCAAGGCTTGGGAATACCATTCAGATAACCGATACGGGTATTTCGCCCGGCTCGGGAGTCAAAAACAGCAGACGTGAGCTTTCAAAGGAAACTCTGGGTGCGCCTGTTATCGCCATCGGCGTTCCGACCGTAATAGATATGCAGACAATAGCAAATTCAATAACGGGTCAAGAGCATGAGGTGTCGGAGTTTTCGGATATGATGGTTACGCCACGGTCGGTTGACAAGCTCATTGAACGCTCGGCAAAGCTTATTGCATTGGGCATCAACAAGGCTTTTCAGCCCGATATGACGATTGAGGATATTACATCGCTGATTTAGGCGGCGATTTCTTTTTCGCTGAAGCGGAGGGGAGCTTTTCAAGCACCTTCGCTTTATAGCGGTTAAATCTTGAAAGCCTTTCTCTTTCGAAGGAGGAGGCTTTTTTGATAAGCCGTATTGCCTTTGCGGTGTTCAAAAAAATGTCCTTGACGACAAGACTGTCATGCTCGCTTAGCGGATTGTAGTCATACCACCACTTGTCAAATGCTATTCCGCCCGCTGATACCGAATAGGTCAGCCTTTCTGCCTTGTCATAATAAGCCCTTATCTTGCCTTTGATAATTATATTCCCTTTTTCAATTCTGATGCTTTCAAGGTCGTTATAGTTTATCACATAGAGTCTTTTATGATACACTGGCTTGAATTTCTGCCACGTTTTTTGAGAAAACCGGCTGACAATAAGCTCACGCGGGGTTATTTCTATATAGGAATGCTTGATATGTGAGCCAGCATAATAGTGGACAACAAGAAAACCGGCCGTATATATTACAGCCAGTCCGCCCAATCCGAGAATAAGGGCGCCTGACGTAAGCATATAGTAGCCGACTTGATTGATTTTATTTATATTTATATTAATGACCGCAATGACAACAAGTGTCAGCTGCCAAAAGGGTATACTGAGCGCGATAAAGGGCATCATATAGTTCTTTTTGAGGCGTTTTGCGTCCGCAAAAATGAATTTATCCATACCAATTCCCTCTAAACAGATAAACGAAAAAACTTATGCTCCGGCAAGTACTTTATTGTATGTATACTGCTTTATATCGCCCGAATAGATTAAGCTTGCATTAGGAAGATGCCTTAAATCTTCGGGAGTGACAAGGTGAGGCTCTTTATTAAAAGAAACGATTCCTGATTCAGATAGCACATGCGCCACAAACTGTGAGCATACAAAGGCGTTCTTCCTTTTAATTGTTTTCCCGAAAGCCATCGCAAAAAGCCCGATAAGATTATATGTATACATCTTTGATGAATTTTTGAAGTGGTTAATCACTTCTCGGTATTTATCATACTGCTCATCGGTTGCCGGAATGGCATATATCTGACAGGGAATATTTTTGAACATCTCAAAAACGCCGCCGTCAACCTTTTCGTGAAAAAAGCCGGCGGGAAGCGGACTGTGCTTATAAAGCCTGCAAAAGCTGAACATTTCTGAAAGTTCATCGTCGCTTGCTATTGAGGAATGATTAAAGGGCGCCTTTGTAAAGCGCTGAATTAGCTTGGATACATTTGTCCCGGTCTGAGTCAGAACGACATAAACGCATTTTTCATTTGATTTCATCATACTTCTCCCAATAAGAAATAAATTTTGATAACTAATTATACAATACAAATGAGGTTTTGTACAGGTTATTTCAAAAATTAATTATTTTTGTATAAATTTCTAACAATCTATGATAAATTTTCTATTAAAAACAATACAAAATTATTGCAAAAGATAAATATTTATTATATAATAATATATAATTGATACAGGTATGCCACTGTTTATCAACGCTTATTCTCATATGGATTATTGAGTTTTCAAAAAGGGGAGGCTTAGATCAGCGTGCTTGATAAAAAACGAATTATAAAAGTCGAAGTATTCGGCATGGGCAAGGGGCTGATTGTGTCTTCTGACAATTTTAATATCATTGATGATGAGGATGCGAGGGACGCTCAGTATCATCTCATGATAAAAGGCTCTGGCTTCCCTGAAATACAGATGGGTGAAAAGCTTGAGATAGTTGTTCACTGTGTCAACGGCGACAGGGTTAAGTATGACACCACCGCCGATGTTTGCACCGAATATCAGCTTAACGTCACTCTTGGCGAAAGCTGTGTTGTTTTGGAGGAGCGTCGAAGGTATTATAAGCTTCAAACTGATATATCCGCAAAAATTTCGGTAATCACACGAGATGAAGAGGATCTCACCCCTGATAAACCTGTATTGGCAAGAATTAAAAATATAAATATCGGCGGGGTTTTTCTTTCAACGGATTTTGAGCTTGATGCAAGAGATACAATTATTCTTTGTTTTGAATTATTGTCAAAAAAGCTGGAGCTGACGACAAATGTAATTCGTGTTCAGAAGAATAATGATAAGATTGAGGGCTATGGCTGTTGTTTTTCTAGGCTGAAGGGCTGGCAGGAGGAAACGCTGGCGAGATATATTCACAACGCTCAGCTTGAGCAAAAGGACAGAATTAAGAATATTCTTAACTCAAGATAAAAATTTAATATGCTTTCTTATAATATATAATCATACTTAAATTTAAATATTCAGATATAATAAAAACGGAGGATGTATGGCTAAAATAATAGCTTTTACAAACCAGAAGGGCGGCGTTGGAAAAACAACGTCGGCGTGTGCGTTCTGCGGCGGCTTTGCCGCTAGGGGCAAAAGGGTCTTGGCAATCGACCTTGACCCGCAAGGTAACCTAAGCTTCAGTCTTGGTGCCGAGGATGATGGCGCAACAATTCATGATGTTTTAACGGGGAAGGCTTCTATTCATGAGGCGATACAGTCCACGAAAAACTGTGATGTTATACCTTCAAATATTCTATTAAGCGGGGTGGAGCTTGAGCTGACCTCCGTCGGACGGGAATATGTCTTAAAAGAAAAGCTTTCATCAATACTTAAATTCTATGATTATATCGTAATTGATACTCCCCCTGCGCTTAGTATTCTGACCGTCAACGCTTATACCGCCTGCAACGATTTGCTTATCCCCATGACACCTGAAATTCTGAGTCTTCAGGGAATCGCTCAGCTTAAGGATACAATTATCGCCGTCAGGAAATACTATAATAAACAGCTAAATTTAAGGGGAATTATACTTACAAAATACAATCCGAGAATTCTTTTGACAAAAGAGGTTGAGGAGCTTGCGGCTATTGTCGCCGAGCAGATGGGAACTGTTGTGCTAAACGGAAAAGTATCGGCGAGTGTTTCTGTCGCTGAAGCGCCCGCACATCAGCTGAACCTTATCAAATATGCTCCCCGCTCTAAGGCTGCAAAGGATTACCTCAAGCTGTTAGGTGAGCTTTATGGGGGTGAACTTAAGTGAATAAGAAAACCAATAAAACCGCACACGTATTAAAGCTTCTCACAAATTCTGATGAGCAAGGACTTGAAAACCCGATTTTAAATGAGGAGTTTAAAGACGAGGTCATTCATAAACGAACACCCGCCCAGAAGGCGGAGCCTCCGCAAAAGCCTGTCGAGAAGCCGGCGGCGATAAAGGTGAATATTATTTCTGAGCTTGTTTCTGAAAATCAACAGGCTGTCGCCGAAAGATTCAGATGCTGTACCTGTGATATTTGTATGGCTGAGCTGACGGTATCTGTGCTAAATGAGCTTCCGCCCAAATATGCGTATGTGAGAGATGGTTCATACGACGAGGTGGAAAGCCTGAAGAAAAAATACAAGGCTGAGGTAGTCAGTGTTCTTGTAAAGCACGCTTTAAAGCTAAAAAACAATCCGGCACACAACTGACCGCAGGGCTTATCCTGCGGTCAGTTTGACTTTTATTTTGTTGCTCAGGGCTTGCTTTCGAGATAATCAAGCACCTTGACTATCTCACCGTTATAATAAATTACTCTCGGCACACGCTTTGAAACACCGCAAATTATTTCATAACCGATTGTCCCGATAATATCGGCTAGCTCATCGGCTGTTATCATTTCGTCACCGCTCTTTCCGAAAAGAGTGACGACGTCGCCTGTCTTAACCTCAAGCCCCGTCACGTCAAGCATAGTCTGGTCCATACAAACTCTTCCCGCAAGAAGAGCTCTTTTCCCGTTTACAAGAACATCTGTCTTTGATGACAGCAGTCTCGGATAACCGTCGGCATAGCCCACACCGACCGAAGCGATTTTAGTGTTCTTTTCCGAATGAAAGGTTCGCCCATAGCTGACATATTCGCCCGCCTTAATTGTCTTGACCTGAGTGATGGTTGTTTTGAATTCCATGACAGGCTCAAGCGGACAGGGAAGCTCAAGTGCGTGATTTGGATACAGCCCATAAAGCATTATTCCAAGTCTGGCAAGAGTGCTGTTCTCACCGCTGTGATAAACAGAGCCGGCGCTGTTTAAATAATGCTTGTGCTGAAGGTGTATTTTGCGCCCGACAAGCTCGGCATCAAGCCTTTGAAAACGCTCAATCTGTTGGTTTGTATAAGCTATGTCGCCCTTGTCTGCGCTGTCGGCGACTGAAAGATGAGTGAACATACCCTCTGATGAAATATTGTCGATAGAGCATATTTTTTCAATCTCGTCGGCACAGACATTGACATCGTCACAGCGAACGCCTATACGCCCCATTCCTGTGTCGATTTTAATATGGACTCTTGCTTTCTTTCCAAAGGGGACGTTTTTAGAAAGCGTGAGGGCATGCTCATAGCCTGTGACAGTCTGAATGATATTATTTGATAAAGCCTCGCTGGCATCTTCGGGGAAGCAATAGCCAAGCACCAGAATCTCACCGCTTATTCCGACGCAGCGAAGCCTTGACGCCTCAGAAATATTTGATACGGCAAACCATTTCACGCCGATTTTTTCAAGAAAAGGTGCGACCGCCTCATCACCGTGACCATAGGCGTCAGCTTTCACCACGACCGCCGGCAGGGTGTTTCGCCCAAGAAAGCTTTTTAAGGTGTTAAAGTTCCTTTCAAGCCTGTCAAGGTGAATTTCAGCCCATGCTCTTTTATGAAAACTGTTCATTTTAACCCTCCGGATTTATTATTGAAATTTATGGAATAATATGCTATAATGAAAAGGAATTATTATCAGAAAACGGGGAATAATATGAGAGAAAAAACCTTGTGCTTTTCAGGGCACCGTCCCGAAAAGCTACCGATGAGCGGCGATCCGTCAACACCCGAAATGAAAAGGCTTATAAGCATGCTTTTCGCTGAGATAAAAAGCTCAGCCGAAAAGGGATATGACACATTTATTAGTGGCATGGCAAAGGGCACTGATTTGTGGGCAGCAAAGGCGGTTATTGAGCTGAAGGACAGGCATCCCGGAATACGCCTTGTCTGCGCTGTGCCCTATAAGGGATACGGCGACAGCTGGAAGGGGCTTGACAAATGGGATTTGGGCATAACCCTTGAGGCCGCTGACGAGGTTGTTTATATATGTCAAAGCTATGATAAGCTTTGCATGAAAAAGCGAAATGAATATATGGTTGACCGTTCGTCAAAGCTAATAGCGGTTATAAGCGATTATAAAAGCGGAACGGGACAAACGGTACGCTATGCACAAAGACAGGGGCTTGAGGTTAAGCTGATTGAACCGTCATCGGTGCAAAGTCTACTTCTTTAAGTTTACACCTCTTTTGAAAATTTTTCAATATTGGTTTATTTGTTTTTTTATTGTTTAATTTGTTAAGAAGCTGTGACTTTAAACACTTATAACATAGTTATTAACATCAATACCTGCGAAAAACAAGCGTTTCAACAGATTTCAACATTCACTGACATAATGTATTGTTGAAAGAAAGGATATTTTATGTCACAGAAAAACAGACGCAGGTCAACACCTGTTATTGTGTATTTTCTGACATTTTTGATTACGGCGACGGTTGTGGGGCTTATTGCCTTCTTCATTTTTCAAAAGCTTGCTATTTCTTCAAATTCCAAAGCCTCTAAAAATATTGATAATGCGACAAGGGTTAGCTACTCCCCTTCGGCGGAGTATTCGCAGAACATTCTTTTTGTCGGGCTTGAAAATGACAAGCCAAGGGTATTGTCACTTGTTAGAATAGATACTAAGGAAAAAGAGATTTTATGCGTGCCCGTACCGCCGGAGGCTGTTGTGCAGATTAACACCGAAAAGGCAACGCTTTCAAAATTCTATGAGAAATATGGCATAAAGGCACTGATGTCGGGAATAGAGCTGATTTTTGATATTCCCGTTCAGCGATATTGTGTTTTTAATGATGACGGCTTTAAGTGCGCTGTTAGAATAATTGGGGGAGCAGAGCATCCTTTCCCCACGGACATGTACTATGAAAACCCCGACACCGGTGAGGTTACCGACTTTAAAAGCGGACAGACGGAGGGGGCTGTTCTTTATGGCGACGATATTCGAAAGCTTATGACTTATCCTTGTTATACAGGGGGGAAAGAATTCGGGCTTAGCATGACAGGCTCACTCACGGCTCAGCTCGCAAACACACTGTCAGCCGGCGCACATAAGGACAGTAATATTGTTGACGATTTTTTTGGTGAGCTTATTAATTCCTCAGAAACAAACATTACGCATGAGGATTATGCCATTAGCAGAAGTGCTTTTCAATATGTGCTTTCACAGGTTGACAGACCGGCAACCTTTCTTGTTCCGCGCGGAATATGGGAGAAATCAGAACGCTTTGTCATTTCAGACGATTTTTTGGACTCGTTTCGGGATTATTTTAATATCGGGCAGTAAGGCTATTGAATTTGGCAGCATACTATGATAAAATATTTACAGATAGAAATAGCGGAATTTTCCGTAGTTTGTGCCAAAAGGCGGACAGGAGTAGTTTCAAATGAAGCTGATGATATTTGTTCTTAATAAAATTGACGTGCTTGATTATCTTCTTGAGGATTTGTCAAAAGCGGGGATAAAGGGCGCTACAATAATTAACTCAACCGGCATGGGAATGACTTTGTCGCGGCTTGAAAATTCATTTCTTGGCGGCTCGCTCAGAGCGTTGTTTGACGCAAATCGAGATGACAACAGAACGCTGCTTGCTGTTATTCATGACGATCAGCTTGATGTGGCTAGACAGGTTATAAAGGACGTTGTCGGCGACCTTAGCAAGCCTAATACTGGAATACTTTTTACGGTGCCTATCGACTTTGTTGAAGGGCTTAGGGATTAAAAAAAAATACGGCAAGGGTGATTTGTCCCCTGCCGTATTTTCTGTTTTATTGTAAAATCACATATTATTATCGCAAATATATACTCCGAGAAGCTACATATCCGATTCGATTTTTCCGTCTGAAATACGTATTATCCGCCCGCTTTGTGCGGCGATATTAGTGTCGTGGGTAATTAATATGATGGTTTTTCCGTCGTTGTTCAGCGCTTTAAGAATGTTCATTACCTCATTTCCTGAGGCTAAGTCAAGGTTTCCTGTTGGTTCGTCGGCAAGAATTATTGACGGCTCACCGGCTATTGCACGTGCTATTGCCACTCTTTGCTGCTGTCCGCCTGACATTTGTCCGGGGCGGTGGTGCATTCGGGTTTCAAGCGAAACCATTCTCAGCGCCTCGATTGAAAGCGTCAGCCTTTTTGCCTTCGGAATTTTTCTGTATATCAGCGGAAGTTCAACATTTTCAAGCGCCGTCAGCCCTGGAATAAGGTTGAAGCCTTGAAAAATAAAGCCGATTTTTCTGTTTCTTATATATGAAAGTGATTTGTCGCAAAGGCTTGAAACATCTTCGCCGTCAAGGTAATAACAACCCTCTGTCGGCGTGTCAAGGCAGCCCAGCATGTTCATGAGCGTTGACTTCCCTGAGCCTGACATACCGATGATAGCGACAAATTCGCCGTTTGAAATATTAATGCTCACATCGTCAAGCGCTTTGATACTGGCTTCACCTTGAATATAGATTTTGCTGATATTTCTAAGGTCAATTAGATTCTGCATCTGCCGACAGCCCCTTTTCATATAAGTAATAATATTATTGTCATTTTTTTTACTATTATTAGTGAAAAAGTAAATTATATATTTTTTCCCAAATAAATAAGTTTTTCTCTTGACAAGAGCAAATGTATGTGATACTGTATATATATGATATACACAGATGAGGAGGAATAGAACATGTCAAAAGTGCTTGAGGTAAAAAACCTTTCAAAGCAATATGCAAAGGTTCTCGCAGCTGACAAGGTTAGTTTTGATGTTGAAAAGGGCGAGATTTTTGCACTTATCGGTCCTAACGGGGCGGGGAAAACAACCACAATAAGAATGATTGCAACGCTTATAACACCAACAGAGGGGGACGCTCTAGTAAACGGTTTCAGCATTAATAATGATGCTGCTAAGGTGCGTGAGAATATCACCTATCTTCCAGACGAAGCGGGTGCTTATAAGACAATGACAGGCAAGGGCTATCTTGAGTTTATGGCGGGGATTTTTACAACAGATCCGCTTAAAGCGAAGGAATATATCAGCTTTGCCACTGAAATATGTGGCTTGGGGGACAGACTCAAGGATAAAATCAGCTCATATTCAAGGGGTATGATTAGAAAGCTTCTTCTTTCAAGGGCGGTTATGACAAAGCCTGCTCTTGCTATTCTTGATGAGCCGACGTCAGGGCTTGATATTATCAACGCTCTCGAAATCAGGAAAATGATTAAGGACTTGGCTTCAAAGGGAATGTCGTTTCTTCTCAGCTCTCACAATATGCTTGAAATTGAGTATGTTTCAGACAGAGTTGGAATTATTTCAAAGGGGCATCTTCTTGTTGTGGGAAGCACAAAAGAGCTAAAGGAAAGATATAATTCAGCGAACCTTGAAGAGGTTTTTGAAAGGGTGGTGACTGAAAATGAAGTTCTTTAATCTTCTAAAAAAAGAAATTCGTGAGCTTATGACAGTTCAAACGATAATGACAATGTTTATTTCGCTTTTTGCTTTTTATGTTATCGGAAATTTTATGGGCGATGTAATGAATGACATTTCCGAAAAAGCAACGGAAATCACACTTTGTGACCTTGATAATACAGAGTTCACCGATGACCTCATGACAACTATGAGAGCGGCGGGAACAACCGTCAAGGAGGTTGAGCTTAAATCATCAGATTATGTCAGCGAGCTAAAGGAGCTTGGACTTTCAAGCGTAATCGTAATCCCGAAGGGCTTCACCGATACGGTTATTAATAAAAAGGATATCGGCACGGTTGAGTATATTTCAACGATGGACACTCTGGCGATGTCGGGAACAATTTCAAGTGCCGGCTCAGAGGCTGGGCTTAATATTATTCAAAAGGCAGTCAAAGAAAGCCTTCTTTCTGAAAGATATAATTACAATGAAATTATTCAGCTTGAAAATCCGGTTGTAATAGTTGAAACAACAATCGTCGGCGATAAGAGCGCACAGATTTCAGCGTCTACTCTTTCTTCTCTGGCGAGCGCTCAGGGCGTATTTGTTCCGATAGTAATTTTCATTCTTATTATGTATGCGTCACAGATGATTATTTCGGCGATTTCAACCGAAAAAATTGATAAAACCCTTGAAACACTACTTTCCGCACCGGTTTCAAGAGTATCAGTGCTTTCGGCGAAAATGCTTGCTGCCGCACTTGTTGCTGCGCTAAACGCAACAGTATATATGTTCGGATTCAGAAGCTTTATGAATGGTATCACGGGAGATGCATTAAGCGAGAATACGAATTTATCCGACACAATTGCACAGCTTGGATTAAAGCTTCAGAATGTTGACTATGTTTTCCTCGGAATTCAAATGTTCATGACAATACTTATCGCTCTTTCAATTTCTCTGATTCTCGGCGCACTCGCCAAGGATGTCAAGAGCGCTCAGTCGCTTATTATGCCGATAATGTTCTTAGCGATTATTCCTTATATGCTCACAATGTTTGTTGACATATCAACACTTTCACCGGTTATCAGAACAATTGTTTATGCAATTCCGTTCACACACACATTTATTGCGATTGACAATATAATCTTTGCCAAAGACACTCTGTTCTGGGGTGGAGTTGTATATCAGTTTGCGGTGCTTTGCTTGTGTATGTACTTTGCGGTAAGGCTTTTCACTTCTGATAAGATTTTCACCGTATCATTAAGCTTTGGCAACAAATTTAAGAAATCAAAGTCATCTCAACACGCTGAATAAAAGAGGAGTAAAAATGACAAAAATGAAAAAGCACGGATTGTTGTTGCTTTCGCTGTTAATGGCGTTAACGCTATTGTTTTCGGGCTGTGCGGAATATTCAAGCAGAAATTCCTCATCAGAGGAAGACGCTTCATCCGCCTCTGACACGACAGCTTCCACAACAGCCCCTTCCGACAGCAGTACGGCAGAAATCACCACAAAGCCTGAACAAGCAATAGAAGCCACTCCGCTTATTTGGGAGGTTAAGTCGAATGACGGAAGCTCAACGCTTTATCTCTTCGGCTCAATTCACGCAACCGACGGTACCGTTTTTCCTTTCAGCGATAAGATAATGAATGCATACAACAGCGCTGACTGTCTAGCGGTTGAGTTTGACCTTATAGCTTTCGGGAGTGATATGACAGCACAGCTTAATACAACCAGACTGCTTGCTTATGCCGACGGCTCAACGGTGAAAGACCATCTTTCCGCCGAAACCTATGAAAAGGTCACAAGCTTCTTAAAAGAGCAGAATCTATATACATCTATGTATGACAATTACCACCCGATGATGCTAGAAAGCGCACTTTCTGTGTATCTAATCAGCGACGCGGGGCTTTCTGATACAGCCGGCGTTGACAGGTATTTTCTTGAGCTAGCAAAAAATGATGGCAAAGAGATTATAGAAATAGAATCGGCAGAGTCACAGCTTCAAATGGCGATGAGTATTCCAGACGAGTACTATGATAAATCGCTTGCTGCGACGGTTGATTCGCTGATACTTGGAAACGATGATATGGTACAGCTTTATGAGACGTGGAAAACAGGCGATATTGACGGCTTTAACGCAATGTTCAGTGAAGAGGCAATGGACTTCACCGAAGAAGAGCAGTATATATATGATGAGTATATGAGGCTCATGCTGACTGACAGAAACACACTCATGACTCAAACCGCTGACAATATATTAAAAAGCGGAAAGAACGGCTTTCTCGTGGTGGGCGTCGCACATATGATTGGTGACACAGGGATAGTAAAACAGCTTGAGGATATGGGCTATACTGTTACAAGAATATAAAACCAAATATTAAAAGCGGGGATGCGTATTCCCCGCTTTTTTCTTGATTTTATTCTTTAAAAGATATATAATAGTAAAATCAGCAATTAACAGGAGGAATCAAGATGACCATACTCTATGAAATAGAAGATAAACTATATCTGAATCTAACCAACAAATGCCCATGCGACTGTATATTTTGTATCAGAAATAACGGCGAGGGGGCATACGGCTCGGACAGTCTGTGGCTTGAGAAGGACCCGTCGGCACAGCAGGTTATTTCTGAGCTTATGGCAAAGTCGCTTGACAGCTATAAGGAAATAATTTTCTGCGGTTATGGTGAACCGCTTGAAGCTCTTGACACCGTCCTTGAGGTCGGCAGATTTCTAAAAAGTGTGACCAAAACTCCGGTTAGAATTAACACAAACGGGCTTTCAGACCTTATTCACGCAAAGCCGACAGCACAGCTTCTTGAAGGTATAATTGATATTGTTTCAGTCAGCCTCAATGCCGGAACTGAATCTGAGTATCTTAGAGTGACACAGCCTTCTTTCGGGCGGAAATCCTTTGAGGCTATGCTGAAATTTGCTGTGGACTGTAAAAAGTATGTCAAGAAGGTTGTTTTCAGCGTTGTCGATGTGATTTCAGAAGAAGAAATAGAGCTTTGTAAAAATATTTCTGAAAAAACAGGCATTGAGCTAAGAGTGAGAAAATACGACGGATAAAAAACAGCTGTAACAGGATTTATCCTCTTACAGCTGAATCTTTAATTATTAATATTTACTTTGTGTTAGCAAGCTTCCACCTAAAGGTTGAAATTCTCTGCCCCTTTGTATTATCATAAGTAATATTGTTTGTGATTGTTCCTATATCAAGAAAACGATAATCCTGCTTTGCACGTTTTGAAGAGCTTAAGTTTGCTGAAAGAGCAGTTTTGATTGCATCTGCACCCGTACCCCTTTGAAGAACAGGCCCAATTCTATGAAAGGCTCTCTCATATTCAAGAATTTCACGAGCAAGCGTCGGCTTTGAATCACAAACATTATATTCACCGTCATAACGTCCCTGAGGGCCAGTCACAATCGCATTGACGAACTCAACAAGATTATAAATACAGCAGAAGGAAAAACCATACTCTCCAGCTTGATATACAAAGGCTGTATCGTCCTTTGCGTCATAAACCTTATCTCTGAGGTTCTGTGTAAAGCTTGCCTTATAAATCGGCGCACATCTCATTATTACGGGGGTAACATTACTTTTCTTGACGGCTGAATACAGAGCATCCTCTGAATCAAGCTTCATCTTCCCATAATAATTCTGAGGCTTAACGTCGTATGTTTCTCTGATAGGCTCACGCGATTTACTTGGCGCATAAACCATGGTCGTGCTTAGAAGAAGAATATCCTTAACTCCCGCACCTACCGCTGCTTTATAAATAAACTTGTCAGTTGCCTTAGAGTTATCCATCTCGTCGTCTGTGATGAATGTTGGTATGTCATTGTCGCAAGAGTTCGCAAGGTGAACCAAAACATCAATTTTTTGGCTTTCAAGCATGGTTGTAATTTTGCTCTTATCATATACTGCCGATTGAATAAATGTATAATTCGGCTGACCGATAAATTCATTAGTCTGCTTATCAGTTGCGATTACATTGTTTCCCTTTGACAAAAGT
Source organism: Bacillota bacterium (assembly GCA_023439835.1). Classification (GTDB taxonomy): domain Bacteria; phylum Bacillota; class Clostridia; order Oscillospirales; family Ruminococcaceae; genus SZUA-444. The sequence goes on from JAEXUW010000012.1 coordinate 74,293, forward strand.
CCATAGCAGACATCCATTCCGATCATTCCGCTTGCGCCTGTTACCATTACGGTTTTCATATATTATTCCCCTTTCCGAATGAGAAAATGCTTTTATATATTAAGTTAAATAAACTGTATAATTATTATACCATACGAACTCGAAATTGCAATATTGTTATTTGTGAAAAATATAACAAAGTTCTTTTGACTGTTATTTATTTTTGTTCAAAATATTAATATATTCGCAATTATAATTTAGGTAATGGTGAACATTATTTGACTTAAACGTTTAATGTGAAGTTGTTTTGTTGCTTTTGACTATTTTACACGAAAAAATTTTTACAATTATCGATTATTTGTGCAAAATGCAGAAGTTTTATAGCTATCTTTGTTAGTTCAGTCAATTTATAAACTTTTCGTAACAATTTTAAACAATTTATTATCAAATAGGAGACTATTTTATTAACCAGGAGGATGTGAATGAAAAGTCCGTTTTTATTTTCGGATGATAACAAACGTTATCACACATACAACTATTTTTTGCGCCACTTTTTCGGCGAAAAAGTGTTCAAGGTTTCGCTGAATGCTTCAATGACATGCCCTAATCGTGACGGGACAAAAGGTGTCGGCGGGTGCTCATACTGCTCAGAGGCGTTAAGCGGTGACTTTGCGGGAAATCCGCAAGAGAATATTAAAACACAGTTTGACTGCATTAAGAATGAAATGCATAAAAAATGGCCCGATGCGACATACATTGCATATTTTCAGTCGGGGACAAACACCTATGCCCCGCTTGAAAGGCTTCGTGAGCTTTTTGAAGAGGCGATAAGCTTTGACGGAGTAAGGGGACTGAGCGTTGCGACAAGGGCTGATTGTATCAGTGAGGAGGTTGCTGACTATCTCGGTGAATTGGCCGGCAGAACCTTTTTGACCGTTGAGCTTGGGCTTCAGACAATACACGATAAAACCTCGCACGCTCTAAATCGCTGTCATAGCTTTGAGGAGTTCCTGCGTGGCTATGAGCTGTTAAAGCGCCGAGGCATAAACCTTTGTGTTCATATAATTGACGGGCTTCCGGGTGAAAGCGCTGAAATGATGCGTGAGACAGCAAGAGCCGTTTCAGCCTTGCATCCTCAAAGCGTGAAAATTCATCTTCTTCACGTATTAAAGGGCACACCTCTAGAGATTGAATATCAAAAAGGCGGTTTTAGTGTTCTTGACCGTGACGAATATGTAAAAATCATCTGTGACCAGCTTGAGCTTTTGCCCGAAGATATAGTGATTGCGCGGGTAACAGGCGACGGCGCCAAAGAACAGCTTGTCGCCCCGAGGTGGAGCCTAAAGAAATTCTGTGTCATGAATGAAATTGATAAAGAGCTTTTGAGAAGAAACAGCTTTCAAGGGATAAAAGCCGAGAAATCAAAGCGACTTACAGGTCTTGGCAAAAGCGAAGATTGAGAGAATAACAGTGAAAATCTGTGCTATCGTCACCTTTAGGGTGAAGCCGAACGCAAGCTTAAATACTATCAAATCAAGAATTGCCGGTGAGTTTGTTGAAAGCCCAACCTCTTGTCCCCATGCAAGCCAGTCAACATAAGGCCTGCCCTGACAGATATGGCTTATAAATGCGCCTATGGTTATTCCCGCTAGAAGAAAAAATAAGAATGCAACGGTTTTTTTGAAATTCTTGCCCATTAAAAAACGTCCTTTCTGATTGAAAATTATGTAAATTTAAAGGACGGCATTAGTATACCGTCCTGTTACAATTATTTAGAGCCTGATCTGCGGGAACCGCTTTTGCGCTTTCCGTCGATATTCTTCTTCAGATCGGATATTCTTTCCTCACTGTTTTGCTTGAACTTTGAAAGCATATCTTCAAAAGGATTTCCAGAAGAAGCCGGCTTCTTCTCAGCTCGTTGATATGACGGTGCGCCATTTGAATTGCTATTATTGTTGTTGAATCTCGGTTGTCTTGGGGGAGCATCCACAGCCTTTTTTATTGAAAGACCAATTTTTCCGTCGTCGGAGATAGTCATAACCTTGACCTTGACCATCTGACCTTCTTTGATATGGTCTTTGATTTCGCTGACATAGCTGTTCGCCACCTCTGATATATGTACCATTCCGGTGACTGAACCCTCAATCTCGACAAAAGCCCCGAACTTTGTAATTCCAGTGACCTTGCCCTCATAAATTTTTCCGATTTCAAGCTGCATAAAGAATTATTATTCCTCTCTTTTAACGTTTATATTAAGCCTTCCGAGCTTAATTTCTCGATGTATCATAAAAGCGTTTCTCACTAGGATAAGCATACCCTAAACGCTCAATAGCAATACGCTCCATATACTCCCGCTCATTTGTCATGTCGAGAAGTCGTGAAAACTCGTCATTTTGATGCTGTGAGGCAGAAGCTTGTGCATTTAAGCTCTTAATGACATCCTTCTGGTCAGAAAGCGACACCTGAAGCATTATAAATTTGATTATAACAAAGCATAAAAGAGCAATCACAGCAAAGCCTTTAAGAAGCCCCAGCAGTGATTTTTTTCGCTTTTTTGACTTTGCGATTTTTTCTTCCATTATGCTTTTCACCTCTTTTGTTTTGCGCCTGTTGGTATGTAGAATTATTATACACCATATTGTTAACAGGTTTCAAGCGTTTTTTACTTTTCTGTGCTTTTTGCGAAAAACTTTTGCAATTATTAACAAAGCAGGTTTTTATTTTTTGATATATATGAACAAACAAACGCAGGACGGGAGAGATAAAAATTCTGTAAATGGCAAAAAGAATTTTATATATAAATTCGAGAATAACACTCACGCTGTATACGACAACTGTTCCCACGGTAAGAATATATATGACAAAACCCAAGAACGCACCCAGAAAAACAAAGAATCTAAGCTCGCCTCTTACAGCTTCAGTTGAGAAAGTGAAAACCGTCAGCATAAAAAACAGTATGAAAAGAAAATCTTCGACGAAAACCACAGATTTTTTGTGTTTTATAATTATTCTGAAAACTCGAAGAAAATCAAAGACGACACCAAGACAAGCACCTGTGACACATGACAGAAGAAACAGCCTTGTCTGTTGGCTGACGTTAAAAAAAGTTTCCATCATTTAAAAAGCTTTGAGAAAAAGGTGGGAGCCTTTTTCCTGTCCTTATCCCCATATATCATCGACCAGACGTCACCTTCAACGCTCAGGTCACCTGTTTCGACATTCATGGAATTTATGTGGAGGTCTTTTCCGGTAATAGTCAGCTCGCCCAGCTGGGTAAATAGAAGAATTGAATGCTCGTCAAAGCTGTCAACATCGGTTACACCAGTCATTGACAGACCTTTTCGGTTTTCAAGAACAATATTGTGAAAGCCAACAGGTTCGGTATTCTTTTTTTCTAAAGCCAAAACAAACACACCCTTTCAGATAAATTGTATGCAAAAATTCGCATTTTAATGAATTATACCGTCAAAGATACCTATATTATATTTGATTTTTTTCTTTAATAGTGCTATACTATTTAGAGGTTAGAAATTAGAGGTTAGAATTAAGGGGTTAGAAAATAGGGGTTGTTTATGGAAAGTAAAAAAGCTAAGGTTTTGCTTGTTTATCCCGATTATCTTGAAGAATGCTTCAATAAAAAAAGCTCCGGGGGGAACTACTCCGAGGGGCTTGCTTCAATATCGGCGGTATTAAAAGCAGCGGGACATGAGGTTTCACTCATGCACCTTTTATATTCGCATGGAAAAGAAGAGTTTATGAATAAATTCAAGGAATACGATTGTGACATTGTCGGCTTTTCGACAAGAACAACGGCATTCCACGATGTGAAAAATTATGCCGTCTGGATCAAAGAGGTTTGCGACAAGTTTATTTTTTGCGGAAGCTATCACTGTACCCTTGTTCCTGATGAGGTCATTGCAGCCGACGGTATTGACGCCGTTTGTATAGGTGAGGGCGAGTACCCCGTGCGAGAGCTTTGCGACAGGTTTTTTGAGGGGAACTTCCACGATATTCAGAGCATGTATTTTAAGCTAAACGGTGAAGTAATTAAAAACCCTGTCAGACCGCTGCTTGAGGATTTAGACGAGCTTCCCATTCCGGACTTTGATCTTTTTGATTATGATAACCTTGAGCATGCAAGAGTTAAAACGGCGCTTGTTATGCTTTCAAGAGGCTGTCTTTTTTCCTGCACATATTGTGGGAACTCTCAGTTTCGTCAGGTTTATCCGAACAGGCGCAAATATGCGCGCTTTCGTTCGCCAGAAAACGCAATGGACTATCTCAGGGCGCTTCTTAAAAAGTTCCCATATGTGGAGTTTATTAATTTCCGTGACGCTATTTTTAATATGTATGACGACTGGTTCTATGAATTTATAGAATTGTATATAAAGGAAATCCATATTCCTTTCACCTGTAATCTCCGCCTTGATATTATGACAGAGCAGACTGTCATAAAGCTTAAAGAGGCTGGCTGTTATATGATTGACGTCGGCGTTGAAACAGGCGACGATTATCTGAGAAAAACATACCTAAAGCGAATGATGAATAACGAACAGATGAAAAATGCTTTCTCGTGGTTTCACAAGCATGGAATTACCAGCATGACATATAACATTGTCGGGCTTCCCTATGAGGATTTAAAGCTTGCGCTGTCAACAATCAAGCTTAATGCCGAGCTTAACCCCGACAAGGTTATTCCGAATATATTCTATCCTTATCCGATGACAATTTTAGCGGATATAGCAAGAAAAGCCGGCTTCGTCCCCGATGTCATTCCGCCGGGAACAAGAGTGCCGCTTGTTCAAAAGCAGTTTCCAGAGCATGAGGTGCTTTTCACAGCGAATTTCTTTATGACTTTTATAAAGCTGTATAAGTTTTCAAGCAAGCTCCCCAAATGGCTGGGCAAGCCTTTTTCGAAAATGCTTGATAAGATTTTCACCGGAAAGTTCACGCCGAGAAAGCTCTTAAACAAGCTTCACGACTTCCACGAGAAATTCTATGACTGGCTGAAGAGAACTGTAATGAAGGTCACGCCGAATTTCTATAACAAGCTAAGAAAGCTTCGCTATAATCGCCGCACAAAAAAGGCGGAAAAAGCAAAGTCCAAGGTCGCATAAAAACAAGCCCATGATACAGCCAATACTGTGTCATGGGCGTTTTATTTCTAACCTCTAACCTCTAACCTCTAGCCTCTAACCTCTAACTCACAGATACCTTAAAACCGCAACAACCTTCCCCAGAATTGAAACGTTGTCCACGATAATAGCCTCCATACTGTCATTCTCAGGCTGAAGTCGAAAGTGCCCTTTTTCTTTATAGAAACGCTTTACTGTTGCGTCCTCATCGTCAATGAGAGCGACGACGATCTCACCGTTTTGTGCATAGGGCGTTTTTTCAACAATTACTATATCGCCGTGCAATATGCCGGCGTTTATCATACTCTCGCCCCTTATTTTAAGGGCGAAAAGCGAGTTTTGATAATTTCTTCCCGCATGAAAGCTTATGTAGTCGGTGATATCTTCAATTGCGGTAATAGGCTGTCCCGCGGTTACAGTTCCCACCAGTGGAACTCTAGTCGCACTTTTCCCGACAAGCCTGATGGCACGGTTTCTGTTATCTTCTTTTTCGATAAGCCCATGCTCAACAAGGCTGCTGATGCTTCTGTGAGCGGTAGATGTTGACTTGAACCCGAATTCATCACAAATCTCTCTGACTGTGGGAACAAACCCGTCCTCACTTCTGCTTTTAATAAATTCAAAAACCTGTTTATCCTTTTCAGTCAGCTTCATTGTCAGTCACCGTTCCTTTCCATTAAAAGCTTCAAAAGCAATTTTGCAACCTTATACACGTCACCACATCCAAGCGTAATGACAAGGTCGCCCGCCTGTGCGTTGTCAGCGACATGAGCGGCAACCTCCTCAAAGGTTGAAAACCATTCACATCCCGGAATTTTCTCCGCCAAGTCCTTTGAGTATATGTTAAAGGTGTTGTTCTCTCGTGAGCCCATAATTTCAGTCAGAACCGTTTTGTCTGAAAGCTGAAGAACCTTTACAAAATCGTCAAACAGAAGCTTTGTCCGTGAGTATGTGAACGGCTGATGGACAGCCCAAACTCTTTTAAAATCAAGCTTTTTCGCTGCTTCAAGAGTAACCTTTATTTCGGCGGGGTGATGAGCATAATCGTCAACGACGGTAATGCCCCCTGATACACCGAGCTTTTCAAAGCGCCGTCCGGCACCTCTGAAGGTCTGAAGTCCGAGCATAATTCCGTCAATGCTTACCCCTGCATAAATAGCCGCGGCAGAGGCAGCGACAGCGTTTAATACATTATGAATTCCCGGCACATGAATGGAAAGCTCACAGATTTTCTCGTCACGATACATCAGCGAAAAATCAGTCTGCATTCCGGCGGTTTTTGTTATGACGGGATAATAATCATTAGTGTCTTTAAAGCCGAAGGTGATAATGTCTTTGCCTGTTATTCCCTCTAAAGCCTTTAGAGAATTGGTATCATCACCGTTTATTATTACTGCTTTTCGGGTTTTCGCACAGAATTTTCTAAACGACATAATTATGTTATCTAAAGTTTTAAAATAGTCCAAATGATCCTCGTCAATATTTAGTACAATAGAAATATCGGGCGATAATTTTAAAAAGGTATCGACAAACTCGCATGCCTCACAAACCATGATATCGCTTTTGCCGGCTCTTCCGCTTCCGCCGATGCTGGGGAGCTTTCCGCCGATCACCGCTGAAAGATCAACCCCCTCCTCCACGAAAATCTGCGTGAGCATTGAGGTCGTTGTGGTTTTACCGTGAGTTCCGCAAACGCAAATAGCGTTGTCATACCAAGTGGTGACAAGCCCTAACAGCTCGCTTCTTTCAAGCACAGGCACGCCTGACGCAATAGAAGCCACAAGCTCAGGGTTATCCTTCATGATTGCCGCTGAGTATACGATCAGGTCGGCACCTTCTATATTTTCAGCACGCTGACCGAAATAAACAGGTATTCCCATTTTTCTGACAGCGTCAAGAGTTTCAGTTTCATTATTGTCAGAGCCTGAGAGATAATACCCCTTTGAATGAAGTATCTGAGCAAGAGGGTACATTCCCGAGCCACCTATTCCGATAAAGTGAATGTGTTTTTTTCCGTTTAGTATATTTGAAATATCCATTAAGCAACCCGTTCTTTCAAAATAAGTATTGTACAATTATTATATTACAATTCGAAAATAAAATAAACTCTTTTATTTTAAATTGAATATATTTGTAAATTTTGCCGAATAATAAATCAAAGGAGATGTGATTAATGACAATTACAGACATTAGAATCAGAAAAATTATCCCCGAGGGAAGACTTCGCGGCGTAATCAGCATCACTATCGACGGCCAGCTTGCGGTCCATGACATCAAGGTGGTTCAGGGTGACGAGAGAATGTTTGTCGCAATGCCGAGCAGAAAGGATGACAGCGGAGTTTTCAGGGATATTGTTCATCCGATAACACCCGAGGCAAGACAAGCAATGGAAACTGAAATCCTAAACGCATTTCTTGCCGAGGTTGAAGCAAGGGACGCTGAAGCTCAGAACACTCAAGAGGCATAATTTTATATGTCATGAAGCAGAGGAAAGCCGGCTCCCCCTATGCTACCCCCTCGCACACCACCACTGGTGGTGTGGATGTCGTGCAAACGCACGACATTTAGAGGTATATTTTCGGGAAATGAATTCCCGAAAATATTTTTTTAATTTGATAGGCTTTTTATACAGTCTAAAGCAGAGGAAAGTCCTCTGCTTTTTCTTTTTTTTACAGGAATAATTTTGCCTTTAAAATTGCAATTTGTGTTTTTGCGTCACAAATTTCGTTGTTTAGAACCATTTCGACAGCCTTGTCAAAGGGGAGCTTCACAACATCTAAAAACTCGTCATCGTCGAGGCTTTGTGAGGAAAAATCCAGACCTCTCGCTAAATATATATGAATTTTTTCTGTGAGATAGGCGGTCGTTGGGTACATTACCCCAAGAAAAGTGTATTCTGTCGCACAAGCTCCCGTTTCCTCTTTTAGCTCACGCTTTCCACATTCAAAGGGGTCTTCGCCTTTATTTAGCTTGCCGGCGGGAATCTCAAGAAGCACGCTTTGAAAGGGATAGCGAAACTGTTTGACGAAGATTATTTCATTCTCATCGGTTAAGGGGAGAACGCAAACTCCGCCTGAATGATGAACCACCTCACGCAGTGCCGTCATGCCGTTCTCAAGTTCGACAGTATCCTTTGTTACTGTTATAATTCTGCCCTCATGGATAATCTTTGAGTCAAGCTTTTTTTCGTACAGATGCATAAATATTTTTTCCTTTCGAAATAATGGTATAAACCATGCCCTCTTTTAAATATTTTAGAATATAACTCTAAAGGGGGAATTCATTTGATAACAAACAGCCTTCAGGCATCGGACTTTCGTGTTTCGCCGGCGCTGTCGTCAATCGCCTCAGAAAACAAAGAGGCTCGCCTTAAAATAATACACAACGAGGACTATACTCCTCTTGCGTATGCGATAGGCTTCGGCAACTTTCATAATTCATCAGTAATTGTCGGCGGAGTATCACAGGACGACAGCATTTCATCAAAGGTGCTTATCCGGCTTGCCGGTGAGTTAAGTCATGCGCTGTCAAAAAGCGAATCGCTTCTTTCAATCAACATTAAAAACTTATTTTCAGCAAAGGGTGTCTGGATTATTCCGGATTTTGGGTCCTGTGACAAGCCGTCAACCTCAATGAATTTGATAAGCGAAAAGCTGTCCCCAAAAAGATTGCTTGAGATTCATTCGGGAAAGCAGGAGATACGGTATTTGTCACCCAAAAACAGTGCGTCAAATTCAAAGCTTTTTGCCTATCTGCTTTCCTCATCAAGCGGTATTGAAACAATTCGTGAGGCACCGCCTGAGAACAGCCTGTGTCGTTGGTTCTCAGATGAGTTTTTAAAAGCATCTTTTTCTGTCGGCATTGACTCCGAAGCGGGAGATGCCGCCCTGTTTATGAGTATGCTGGAGGCATTTTTAATCTTCATTGCTGCTTAAGTCGTCGTCATCTTCTGAAAGCATATTATCGGTCAGCTCGATATCAACTTTGTTATTATCGTCTGGATTTTCATCATCGTATTCGCCGTTATCAACAGAAGCCTCAAAGCTGTCATAGTCATAAACTGTGCCTGATAGCTTTTCTAAAGGCTCTATTTTTCTTCTGACAAAAACATAGACAACAAGCACAAGCAAGCCGACTGCGGTTATGAGAGTCCCAGTTTTAAGACCGGGGGTCATATAGTTAAATCTGATTTCAACATTTTCACCGGCGGGGCATAAAACAGCCATCAAGCCGCCGTCAACCTCTTCAATTGGCGTGACTTTGCCGTTTACTGTCGCTGTGAAGCCCTTTTCAAATGGCACGCTGAAGAATACTAGCTTATCGCTTTCAAGGTCAATCCTGGCGGTAAAGCCGTTTGTATCCTCTTTAAAATAATGTGCAGAATTAGCCTTCTTTTCAAGGCAAAGCTCAAGATAAAGCTCAGAGTTATAAAGCCCCACATAATCCTCCTCTGCAAGAGGGGAGATTATGTCGGCATAAGCTGAAGCCTGTTCATCACTCAGTACAAGAGCTCTCATGAGCAGAGTATCCTTCTCCACACCCGAATACCTGTCGAACTTTGTCTTTGTGACGTAGTAGTCATATGTGAAGCCCATGGGTATATAGTATTTGTTTTCATAGATATGAAAGTTGTTTTCAGTTTTAATATATTCAAAGCCGGGAACATTAAGCTCTGTAGCCGATTCGTGATTGAAGTAATACTTCACCGAAAACAGCCCTCTTAGAGGATAGCGTGAAACTTCAGCCCGTGATGCAACGTCACGGGTAATCCCTATGCCCTCATAAAAATTCATGATAGAGCTGGGCACGACGCTGTGAAACGCCCTCATTGAGTAGTATCCCCATGACATCGCATAATTGTCCTTGTTTTCGCTGATGTCAGTGCGGTAAAACTCATCGGTTTCAAGCGTGATTTTTTCACCGCCGTAAATTGCCTGAGGAATAAACTCCTCAGGGAAGGGGCCTTGTGCTAAGCCATACCAAACAACCACTGCTGAACAGATGAATGCCGAAATGACAGTGAAATTCAAAGCGACTTTAATATATTGCCTCTTGTTTGACAGAATGTATTCAAGATTATATAAAAACCCAAGGCATAAAAGAGTTGCTCCAATAGATAGCCAGAATATCAGCGGGTATTTTGCGACTTGAGCATAGACGGTTTGCTTTGTTTCTGTGCTGACTGAGGGAAGAAGTCCGATTGCCGCGCATATAACAACCACAGCTAAAGAGAGCTTGAAGCCTGTTTTGAACGTAAGCTCCTTATGGTCAAGTACATAAGCGGTCATCATGCACATCAAAAGAATGGGCATATAGTACCATCTTGCATAATAGCTGCTGTTAAACATATAAAATGCTGAATTTAAAACGGGAACTAGAGCACACACGACACAGGCAATAACCGCCTTTGATGCCCAGTGCGATTTTTTTCCTTTAATAAATGCTATAACACCCGCCATAGAAAACATGGGGAGATAGCCGGCGATTGACGACCACCTTGCTGTTGTTGACGAGAATAGATTTGAACGAGCCGGCGGGTCGGGAATCATGAAGAAGCTTTGAATTATCCGAAATAGTCTGAAGCGGTCGCCGTAGACAACCATGTCCAGCCCCATAAGCTGACTGTCGACACGGGGGTTGCTGAAAACAGAAATGACGGACGGGAGCAAAAGCACAGCCGAAAGCATTACCCCGATAACAGCTTCTAAACCGAGAAAGACGAATTTTTTGAATGTAATTGGAAAGTCTTTGCTTGTACAGCGACACATGAAGTAGATAAACACAAACACAACCTGTCCTGTAAAAAAGAAGTAGTTGGTTATTGCACAAAGCGCAACGGCAAGCGCAAACAGCCCTTTTTTATTATTTACGACAGCCTCCTCAAGTGCGATAAGCAAAAGCGGGAAGAATGCGACAACCTCATGAAAATGATTAAAGAATACGTTGTATATCTGAAAGCCTGATAAAGCGTATAAAAGCGAGCCGATCACCGCTGCATTTTTGCTTTGAACAAAGCGTCTGATAAATGCATACGAGGTGAGTGCGGCGACGCCTGTTTTTATCGCAAGAAGCCACGGTATCAGATATGGAACAGCACTGTTCGGGAATGGAATTGTCAGCCAGAAGAACGGGCTTCCCAACAGATAGAAGGAATATGAGCCGATGAAATTTGCACCTAAATCTGTTCCCCAGTCCCAGAAAAAGTTGCCTGAGCGTATCATTTCATGAGCGTGAGTATAAAAAGGAATCTGCTGTGAATTAAAGTCACCGTAATAGAGAAAAATTCCTTTATTATAAACCATAGCGGGAATAAAAATTGCCATCATTATGAGAAATGCAATGCTAAATGCTTTGAAATAAAGCTCCTTTTTATTGCCGTTTAAAATTCTTGCCGTCTCTTTCAAGATGTATCATACCTTTCATTTTCTCTTTTTTTTAGTATAACACATTTGAATTAAAAATTAAAGAACAATAAATACCGCCCGACGAAATAATCATCGGGCGGTATGATATAGCGAAAAATAAATTACTTGATTTCGACAGTAGCGCCAGCTTCTTCGAGCTTCTTCTTAAGCTCTTCAGCGTCAGCCTTTGAAATACCTTCCTTAACAGCCTTAGGAGCGCCTTCAACAAGCTCCTTAGACTCCTTAAGGCCAAGACCTGTAATGTCCTTGATAGCCTTGATTACGTTCATCTTAGCATCGCCGAATGAAGCAAGGATAACGTCAAACTCTGTCTTTTCCTCAGCAGCAGCAGCAGCGCCACCAGCAGCAGGAGCAGCAGCAACAGCAGCTGTTACGCCAAATTCTTCCTGAATAGCCTCAACAAGCTCAGAAAGCTCGAGAACTGTAAGTGTCTTAATGTCTTCAACAAATTTTAAAATCTTCTCAGAAGCCATGATAATTAATCTCCTTTATAATTTCATATTATGTTCCATATGGAACAATTTCGAGCGGATATGACAGAATAAGACTAAGCTGATTCTTTTGCATCCGCAACCGCCTGTACAATAGCGGCAAGTTTCTGCATCGGTCCCTTGAGAGAGCCGACAAGCTGTGAAAGCAGAATTTCTCTTGAAGGAATCTTTGAAAGAGCCATAACGCCATTTGCGTCATAGATTTCTTCGCCGATAAAGCCCGCCTTGAGCTTGAACTTTTCCTTTGAGCCCTCAGCATACTTACCGAGAATTCTAGCGGCAACAGTCTGGTCGCCGGTTGAAATGGCGATAGCAGTTGTCCCCTCAAGAACGTCAGTCAGCTTTTCGTAGCCGACATTATTCATTGCGAAACGAAGAAGAGAATTCTTCTCAACAGAATAAATCACGCCAGCCTCACGAAGCTCTTTTCTAAGCTTTGTATCCTGTTCAACAGTGATACCCTTATAGTCGACGATAACACCAGCAGCAGCGCCCTTTAAAAGCTCAGTCAGCTGAGTTACCTTTTCCTGCTTTTTTTGCAGTACCTTCTCACTTGGCAATTTTTTCACCTCCGGATATGTTTTACATATCGTATTCAAAAAGAAAACCTTTCCCCGTCAAAAGACAGAAAAAGGACAAAGTCATAATTATGCTTTGCAATCTTTTCCTCGGCTGGACTTACGGCAAAACGCCACCAACTGTCTTTAGAATAACGATAGCTTTACTATGATACCACAGCTTTTTGATTTTGTCAACAGCTGCGGCAAAATATCTTAAAGGGCGAAGCATGCCCCGCCCTTAATGATAACAAAATTAAACGCCGTATTTGCCTGAATTGATTTTGATGCCAGGGCCCATTGTTGATGCAATAACAATAGACTTCAGATACTGACCCTTAGCGGCTGAAGGCTTAGCCTTAACGACAGCTTCAACAAGAGTGTTGAAGTTTTCTTCGAGCTTTGCAGCGCCGAATGATGCCTTGCCGATTGGGCAGTGAATGATGTTTGTCTTGTCAAGACGGTATTCAATCTTACCTGCCTTAGCTTCAGCGACAGCCTTAGCAACGTCAGGAGCAACTGTTCCCGCCTTAGGGTTTGGCATTAAGCCTCTAGGTCCTAAGATTTTACCAAGACGTCCTACAAGTCCCATCATATCTGGTGAAGCGATTACTACGTCAAAATCCATCCAGTTTTCTTTAACGATCTTGTCAACAAGATCCTCAGCACCGACAAATTCTGCTCCGGCTTCCTTAGCAGCAGCCATCTTGTCCTCTTTACAGAAAACGCAGACTCTGACTGATTTACCTGTTCCGTTTGGAAGAATGACAGCACCTCTAACCTGCTGGTCAGCGTGACGTGAGTCAACACCCAGTCTTATATGTGCTTCAATTGTTTCGTCGAACTTTGCCTTGGCGTTTTTTGACGCAAGGTCAAGAGCCTCAGAAGGCTCGTATAATTTAGCTTTGTCGATAAGCTTTGCTGTTTCGACATATTTCTTGCCGTATTTCATTATTATTATCCTCCCTCATAAGTGGTGATACTTATTTGTATTTTACAAACAAGCTTTTAGCGGAAATTTCCTCCCACCAGCGGGTAAACTGACGTGTATCAAAGACCTCATCAGCCACCGAACGAACATTTCGCTGCTTTCAAAAGAAAGCCTTTTTATAACAAAGTATTAGTCTTCGACAACAACGCCCATAGAACGTGCAGTTCCGGCGATCATGCTCATTGCTGTTTCAATTGAAGCGGCATTTAGATCGGGCATTTTTGTTTCGGCAATCTTTCTAATCTGCTCTTTTGTGATTTTTCCCACCTTGGTTTTCTGGGGAACACCTGAGCCTGATTCGATTCCGACAGCCTTTTTGATTAAAACGGCAGCCGGCGGTGTCTTTGTGATGAAAGAGAATGAACGGTCTGCATAAACTGTGATTACCACAGGGATGATCATTCCGATTTCATTCTTTGTTCTCTCGTTAAACTCCTTTGTGAAAGCCATGATGTTTACTCCGTGCTGACCGAGAGCTGGTCCAACAGGGGGAGCAGGTGTTGCCTTTCCGGCTGGAATTTGTAATTTGATGTAGCCTGTTACTTTCTGTGCCATTTTTACGCACCTCCATAAATTGTGGTAAAAGTCGGGTCATTTAAGAATTTGACCCTCCCACCTTGCATGCACAGCGGATACCCACCGCCGTACAGATGATTAATAGTCTTTTAACTTTGAAACCTGTGTGATATCGAGTGTCGCCGGGGTTTCACGCCCGAACATTGAAACAACGACATCAACGGTTTTTGCATCGAGATCGATTTGCTTGACGATACCGACGAAGCCTTCAAGCGTTCCCGCTGAAACAGTAACACTGTCGCCGACCTTGAAGTCAACCTCAATAGTCGCATTCTTTTCGACGCCGAGGTTTTCAACCTCTTTGTCAGACAGCGGAACGGGCTTTGAAGCGGGGCCGACGAAGCCGGTCACTCCTCTAATATTCCGCACGACATACCACGACTCGTCTGTCAGAATCATTTTCACAAGAACATAGCTTGGGAAAACCTTTCTTTCAACGTCACGTGATTTGTTGTCTTTGATTTCGGTGACGAATTCAGTCGGAACACGCACCTCGGGGATTAGCTCATGAAGCTTTCTGTTTTCGACAACCTTTTCAATGTTCTGTGCTACCTTATTCTCATATCCGGAATAAGTGTGAATAACATACCATTTTGCGGCTTCTGACATTTCAAATCCCCCTAATAAATATTTTGCTCATTATCTTTTCAGTATCAGTTTAAAAAGCTCACTGAATCCTGAGTCAATGCCAAAAAGCACAAGTCCTGAAATAATCATTGCGGTGAGAACAACGCCTGTATTATTAACAACCTGTTTCTTTGTCGGCCAAACAACCTTTTTGAACTCAGACCTAAGCTCTCTGAAATACTTAAAAACTTTATTTTGTTTTTTTGGTGCTGGCTTGGCGGCTTTTTTCGTTTTCTTTACCGCTTTGCTTTCTTCATCAGAAGAAGCGGGAACGTTAACAGAATCTTTACTCATAATACTGCCGCCCTCCTACTTGGTTTCTCTGTGAAGAGTATGCTTCTTGCAGAACTTACAGTGCTTGGTCATTTCAAGCCTTTCTGGATTGTTCTTTTTGCTTTTCTTTGTGTTGTAGTTACGCTGCTTGCATTCTGTGCATGCAAGTGTGATTTTATCTCTCATTTCGGCACCTCCTGACGAAAATTGTATCCCGCCTTATGCTAAGGATACTGTCGAACGCCCGCAAATAAATGCAGGTCTTGCCTCCCTCACAGGGTCTGTACGCAAATTTTAATAAAATTAAAAAGAGCGCAAAAAAATAGACCTCAAAAGAGGTACTATTAATATAACATATTTCAAAATAAAAAGTCAAGCGTTTTTTAAAAAAAATAATAAATAACGTAATGACACTTCTTATAGAATAAAAACTAATCCTCGCCTTTGATAAAAACAGGAATTTTGTCCAGCCTGATAATATAAAAAGATAATGAATAATCTTCAATCCAAGTTCTCGGTTCGTATATAATAAAAGCTATTGACGAGTAAAAATAGCATATGTGCTCGTCAAATATTGTATAGTCGTTGACACTAAAAGAATAGCTGAAAACTTTTGTTTCATAGGGTTCAAAGGTATACCTCAGTTGTTCTGATCCGCTTGTAGCAATACATAATGTGCTCTCAAAATTAGTAGTTGGCGGTTCGGCGAATTCTATACTCAGCGTTTGATTTGTCATATTGGTCAGCTTGAAATCAACATTAAGTGCTTCGTCGCGAGCTATTGCTGTCATTTTCTTTCTATCATAGTCGGTCGTGTATGAAAACAATCCCCTTGGAGAATAACACATATTTATGATTTCATTCGGGGTAAACCTCTCATATATATCATAATCATATTCAACCTTTGGAATGTCCGGAACTTCTGAGGGCATGCTGACTTCGGTATTTGATGTGACGTCTTGGGTGACGTCTGTACTTTGTGCTTCTTCTCCACAGCCCACTGTGAAAACCAACGAGGTTAACAATAACGCTAACAATTGCTTTTTCATTCGAATCATCCTGTTCTGTCATATTTTGCTATTATTAGCAGTATAACACTATATCCACATTTATACAATAGGCTAACTGAACAAAATTGCAGTATATACAGAGCTTTTTACAATTTATGAGCTGTGATATGAAATGCTCTGTTGTGATTTTCTCATCACGCACATATTTTATCTGTTGCAGTAATAACATTAATATGGTATAATATTAAAATTAAACATAAATAAGGTATCAAATTTATTATATTATTAAAGGAGTGACAGCGTCGTGTCAAGACTTCGCATTGCTGTGATTTTCGGGGGAATGTCAAATGAGCATGATATCTCACTGATTTCGGCAACACATGTTATCAAAAACATTCCGGCGGATAAATTTGAGGTTATTTGCATCGGAATCACAAAGAAGGGGAGATGGCTTTACTTCCCCGGCGATGTCGGCATGATAAAGGACGGAACCTGGGATGAATATCCTGACTGCACTCCCTGTGTTTTAAGCCCTGACCCTATTCACAAGGGGTTTTTGAAAATTCTATCTGACGGCAAGGTCGCATACATGAAGGTTGACTGCATCTTCCCTGTTTTGCATGGAAAAAACGGCGAGGACGGTACAGTTCAGGGGCTTTTCACCTTGGCTTCAATCCCCTTTGTCGGCTGTGGGGTGCTGGCTTCAGCGGCTTGTATGGATAAAGATGTCACTCATATTCTTCTTGAAAAAGCGGGAATTAAAACTGCCAAATGGGTTTCGATGACTAATTATGAGCTGTCTCAATTAGATGAAAAATGTGAGGAAATGGTTGAAAAGCTGACATTCCCGATGTTTGTCAAGCCGGCAAACTGTGGCTCTTCAATCGGAATAACAAAGGTGAAAAGCATTGATGAGCTGAAGGATGCTGTTAAATATGCTTTTACTCACGATAAAAAGGTTATTGTCGAAAGCGGAATTGTCGGAAAAGAGGTTGAGTGCGCTGTATTAGGAAACGGCTCGCCTATTGCCTCGCCAATCGGTGAAATTGAGCCTGTTGACGGCTTCTATGATTTCGAGGGGAAGTATCAGTCAAGCTCATGCGGGCTGTATGTTCCCGCTAGAATATCCGACGGGGATTCTGATAAAATCCGTGCAATAGCTTTGAAAGGCTATAAGGCACTCGGCTGTGAGGGGCTTGCTAGAGTTGACTTCTTTCTTTGTGATAACGGCGATGTTTATCTCAACGAAATAAACACCCTTCCCGGCTTTACATCAATCAGTATGTATCCAAAGCTGATGGAGGCATACGGGTTTTCGCCGTCTGAGCTTCTCGAAAGGCTCATAAGGCTTGCTTTTGAAAGGGCTGATGTTGCTTATGAATAACGATGCTATCGGTGTTTTTGATTCGGGAATAGGCGGGCTTACCACCGTTGCGGAGCTAAACAGGCTTTTGCCGAATGAGAATATTATTTATCTTGGCGATACCGCCAGAATTCCATACGGAACACGAAGCCGTGAAACCATTTATAAATACGCAAAGCAGGATATTGCGTTTCTTGAACAGCATAATGTCAAGATGATTATTGTTGCGTGCGGCACTATCAGCGCAATCATGATGTCAAATCCTTTGCCGTTTGGCGACAAGCCATATACAGGAGTGCTTCTTCCTGCGGTTCAGGCAGCATGCACTGCCACTAGAAACGGAAAAGTAGGTGTTATAGGCACCTTTGCAACCATAAAAAGCGGTAGCTATGGAAAAGCCATTCGCTCAATCAAGCCTGATATTAATGTTATCGGAAAAGCCTGCCCTATGTTTGTTCCGCTTGTCGAGAACGGATATACCGCAAAGGATTGTGTTCCGTCGAGGTTTTTCGCTATGGAATATCTTGAGGTTATGCGAAAGGAAAAAGTGGACACACTTATAATGGGCTGCACTCATTATCCGCTTTTGCGTGATATTATCGCCGATATTCTGGGTGATGGGGTTACGCTAATTTCCCCGGGGGAGGAGGCCGCACGCTATGCGTCGGCGGTGCTTTCTGAAAAGGAGCTTCTTTGTGACAGAGAGGAAAAAGGCGTCAATGAGTTTTATGTATCTGACAGCGTTGAGCTTTTTGAGGAAAACTGTGCTGCGTTTTTAGGCGGATGTGTTCAGGGTAAAGCCTTTAAATGCGAGCTTGAAGTATAATTATGATGTTATAAGCCTGTCCGTCGGGCGGAAACGGAGACTAATTTGAAAAACAAAAAGGAAGTAATGATTACGCTTAAAAGCGTTCAGAACAACGGTGAGCAGAAGCTTGAAACCGAGCTTATCACCGAGGGAAGCTATAAAAAAACTGCCGAGGGCTATGTTATTGCCTATGCCGAGTCGGAGGCGACAGGCTTTAAGGACTCCACAACGGTATTGACAGCATACGGTGACGCACAGGTTACCATGCAGAGAAAGGGTGCGGCAACGTCGAACCTTGTTATTGAAAAGGGGAAAAAGCACCATTGTCATTACGGCACGCCGTATGGGGATTTCACTGTGGGAATAACAACAGGCGAAATTAAGTCATCTCTTGATGAAAACGGTGGCGACCTGTATTTTAAATATGTTATAGACATAAATTCAAGCTTTATATCCGATAATGAAATATTTATAAATGTTAAATAGCACTCGGGAGGATGTTAAATGTCAAATCTAATAAAATCAGCCGAAGGTGAAGTGCGTGAGCTAATCATGAAAGCTCTCGGCGAACTAGTGGGAGAAGGCGCAATCGAGGCTATGCCGCTTCCTGCTTTTAATGTTGAAGTCCCCGCTGAAAAGTCGCATGGTGATTTTTCGGCGAATGTTGCTATGGTGTGCGCTAAGGCGTTTAAAATGCCGCCGCGTAAAATTGCTGAGCTTATTAATTCAAAGCTTGATACCGTGGGGAGCTTCTTTGACAAAACCGAAGTTGCCGGCCCCGGATTTTTAAATTTTTATTTAGGGCAGAGATGGTTTTCACAGGCTGTTTTCACTGTTTTAGAGGAAAAGGAGCATTTCGGTGAAACTGACCTCGGAAAAGGCAGAAAGCTGATGGTTGAGTTTGTTTCTGCAAACCCGACAGGCCCTATGCATATCGGCAACGCTAGAGGAGGCGCAATCGGCGATTGTTTAGCGGCTGTGCTTGAAAAGGCGGGGTATGATGTCACACGAGAATTTTATGTCAACGATGCGGGAAATCAGATAGAAAAGTTTGCGCTGTCGCTCGATATGCGCTATCTTCAGCTTTATAAAGAGGGCATTGAAATGCCGGAGGATTCGTATCACGGCGAGGATATAAGCGAGCACGCTAGGGCTTTCGCCGAAATTCACAGTGACAGCTTTGTTGATGTTTCTGAAAGAGAAAGGCGTGACGCATTGGTTGCGTTTGCCCTCCCCCAAAACTTAAAAAAGCTTGAGGACGACCTTTTGAAATATCGCATTAAATATGATGTGTGGTTTTTGGAAAGTCTGCTCCACAACGAAAATAAGGTTATGGCGGTTGTTGAGCTTTTGAAAAGCAAGGGGCTGACCTATGAAAAAGAGGGTGCCGTCTGGTATAAGGCGACTGAGTTCGGGGCAGAAAAAGATGACGTTCTTGTTCGTGCAAACGGAATACCGACTTATTTCACCGCTGATATTGCATATCACTATAATAAATTTGTCGAGCGTGGCTTTGACAAGGTGATAAACGTTTGGGGTGCTGACCATCATGGACATGTCGCAAGATTAAAGGGCGCAATGCAGGCAGTCGGTGTTGACCCGTCAAAGCTTGACGTTGTTTTAATGCAGATGGTGCGTCTAGTCAAGGACGGCGAGGTTATCAAGGCTTCAAAACGTTCCGGAAAGGCAATAACCCTTGTCACCTTGCTTGAGGAGGTTCCGATTGATGCGGCACGCTTCTTCTTTAACCTAAGGGAATCAAATTCGCATTTTGACTTTGATCTTGGGCTTGCTATTGAACAGTCGGCACAGAACCCTGTATATTATGTTCAGTATGCCCATGCTCGAATCTGCTCAATTCTTAGAACGCTTTCGGCTGAGGGAATACAGGCAAAGGAGCTTTCATTTTCAGGCTTTGATGTTCTGTCAGAGCCGGAGGAGAAGGACCTTATAAAGCACATGGCAACTCTTCCAGACGTAATCAATGACGCCGCTGTGAGCTATGACCCGGCGAAGATGACACGCTTTGCTATTGACACCGCAACACTCTTTCACAAGTTTTATTCACAGTGTCGTGTCAAGGGTGAGGAGGAGTGTATTCTTCAAGCAAGGCTCAATCTTTGCATCGCTGTGAAAACTGTTATAAAGAATATTCTTGAGATGCTCAAAATCGACTGTCCCGAGAGTATGTAGCAGGTGATAATGTGGAGATTATAGGAGAGATAATCGCTGAAGTAATCGGCGCTGTCTTTGAGGCGGTATGTGATTTTCTTTTTGGCGGAAAAAAGCGCAAGCCCCTTAGACTTATTTTAACAGCATTTATTTATTCCGCGCTGATGATTTGCGTTATACTAACCGGCATATATTTTTTGAAAACAGGCAAAACTGTTGCTGGAGTAATTTTTCTGACGCTTTCGGGCGGATTTGCCGCTCTGCTTGCTTTTTTGATTGTTAAAGGTTTTAAAGACAGATAAACTATTATTATATAACAAAACCGCCCCCGAAAGCTCGGAGGCGGTTAATTTATTGCTATTATTCAGCAGAGCCGTAGATCTTTGTGAGATTTACAAGATGGTCATACTTCTTAGCGGCTGAAGCAGCGGCACTGTTAAAGAGCTCTTCTGCTCTTTCAGGATTTGAACGTGCAAGCGAGCTGTAACGAACTTCGCTCATGATGAAGTCCTTATAGCTGCCTGTCGGAGCCTTGCTGTCGAGCTGGAAGGGGTTCTTTCCTTCAAGAGCAAGTCTGGGGTCAAATCTGAACATATGCCAGTAGCCTGTTTCAACTGCTTTCTTCTCTTCGCTCTGAGCCTGGCTCATACCACCCTTGATTCCGTGGTTGATACAAGGAGCGTAAGCGATGATAAGTGAAGGTCCGTTATAGCTTTCAGCCTCGGAAATTGCCTTGATACACTGATTGTAGTCAGCGCCCTGAGCAATCTGAGCAACATATACATAGCCATAGCTCATTGCAATTGCGGCAAGGTCTTTTTTCTTGACTTCCTTACCAGCTGCAGCAAACTGAGCGATTGCACCTGTTGGTGTTGCCTTTGAGGACTGTCCGCCTGTATTTGAATAAACCTCTGTATCGAATACGAAGATGTTTACATCCTCGCCTGAAGCGATAACGTGGTCAAGTCCGCCGAAGCCGATGTCATATGCCCAGCCGTCTCCGCCGAATACCCACATTGACTTTTTGCTGAGGTAATCCTTATTCTTGAGAATGTCCTTGCCTGCTTCACAGCCGCAAGCCTCGAGTGCTGAAACAAGAGCAGTTGTTGCAATGCCATTTTCTTTTCCGCTTGTAACGGTTGAAAGATATGCTTCACAAGCCGCCTTTGTAGCGTCGTTTGAGGTTGTTTTTGAAAGCTCAAGAACCTTTCCGATTAATCTCTGTCTGATTGTTGACTGAGCCAGGAACATTCCATAGCCGTACTCTGCATTATCCTCAAACAGTGAGTTAGCCCAAGCCGGACCCTTGCCTTCCTTATTAGTGGTGTAAGGAGTTGAAGGAGCCGAGCCGCCCCAGATTGATGAACAGCCTGTTGCGTTGGCGATATACATTCTGTCGCCGAAAAGCTGTGTTATAAGCTTTGCATAAGGTGTTTCGCCACAGCCTGCACATGCGCCCGAGAACTCGAGAAGAGGCTGTTTGAACTGTGAGCCCTTAACTGTGGTTTCTTTGAACTTTTCAAAAACCTCAGGCTTGACGGGAAGTGACTGACCGTAATGGAAAACTTCCTGCTCAGCGAGCTGTGTTTCAAGAGGCTGGAATGCAAGAGCCTTGTTACCCTTCTTTCCAGGGCAAACGTTGATGCAAGAGCCGCAACCAGTACAGTCAAGCGCTGAAACAGTCATAACAAAGTTATATCCGGGCATTCCTGTGCAAGGAACAGCCTTTGATTTTGCAAGCTCAGGTGCTGCTGCAAGCTCAGCGTCTGTCATTACAACAGGACGGATAACAGCGTGAGGGCAGACATATGAGCAGAAGTTACACTGAATACAGTTTTCAGAAACCCAGAAAGGAACGTCAACAGCGATTCCACGCTTTTCGAAAGCGGCTGAGCCCTGTGGGAAAGTACCGTCAGCCATTCCGACAAAGGTCGAAACGGGAAGCTTGTCACCCTGCTGAGCGTTGCAAGGCATCTGAATGTTGTTGACAAAATCAACGAGAGCCTTGTTAGCGCCTGAAGCAGCATCCATACCCATCTTTGTTTCAGCGGCATTAGCCCACTCAGCTGGAACCTTAACCTCAACAAGTCCGTCACATCCAGCGTCGATAGCGTCGTGGTTCATCTTAACGATAGCGTCACCCTTCTTAGAATAAGAAGCGGTAGCGGCATCCTTCATATACTTAATGGCATCCTCAATCGGAATGATGTTAGCGAGCTTGAAGAAGGCGGACTGTAAAACAGTGTTGATTCTGTTTCCGAGGCCGATTTTTCTTCCGATATCAACACCGTCGATTGTGTAGAACTTGATGTTGTTCTTAGCGATATAGCTCTTAACCTGTCCGGGAAGGTGCTTTTCAAGGCCTTCCATATCCCACTGGCAGTTTAAGAGGAATGTTCCGCCCGGCTTGATGTCAGAAACCATATCGTATTTGTCGATATAGGACTGATTGTGGCAAGCGACGAAGTCAGCCATGTTGACTAGATAGGTTGACTTGATAGGTGACTTTCCGAATCTTAAGTGTGATACGGTTACGCCACCTGATTTTTTAGAGTCATATGAGAAGTATGCCTGTGCATACATGTCTGTGTGGTCGCCAATAATCTTGATGGAGTTCTTATTAGCTCCGACAGTTCCGTCAGCGCCGAGTCCCCAGAACTTACACGCTGTTGTTCCAGCGGGTGCTGTTGCGGGATTGCCCTTGACCTCAAGAGAAAGGTGTGTAACGTCATCGACGATACCGATTGTGAACTTGCTCTTTGAAGTGTTTTCATATACAGCAACAATCTGAGCAGGTGTTGTATCCTTTGAGCCGAGTCCGTATCTTCCGCTGAAAATAGGAGTAGCGTCAAACTTGCTTCCCTTAAGTGAAGCGACAACGTCAAGATATAACGGCTCGCCGAGTGCGCCCGGCTCTTTTGTTCTGTCAAGAACTGTGATGATCTTGGCTGTGTCAGGAATAGCCGAGATAAGCTTGTCAGCGCAGAAAGGTCTGTAAAGTCTAACCTTTACAAGTCCGTATTTTCCGCCGTTAGCATTTAAATAGTCGATTGTTTCTTCAATAGTGTCGTTAACTGAACCCATAGCGATAATGATATGCTCAGCATCAGGGGCACCGTAGTAGTTGAAGAGCTTGTAATCTGTACCGATTACGCTGTTAACCTTATCCATATACTCTTCGACAACAGCGGGGAGCTTGTCATAGTATTCATTACAAGCTTCTCTTGCCTGGAAGAATATATCAGGGTTCTGTGCTGTTCCGCGAAGAACAGGGTGCTCAGGGTTGATTGCTCTTGCTCTGAAAGCTTCAATAGCATCCATATCAACGAGTGAAGCAACCGTATCCTTGTCCCAAGCCTCGATTTTCTGAATCTCATGTGAGGTTCTAAAACCGTCAAAGAAATGCAAAAACGGAACTCTTCCCTTGATTGTTGCAAGGTGAGAAACCGTTCCTAAATCCATAACTTCCTGAGGATTTGATGAACAGAGCATAGCAAAACCAGTCTGACGGCATGCATATACGTCTGAGTGGTCACCAAAAATGCTCAGTGCGTGTGAAGCCAAAGCTCTTGCTGATACATGAATAACGCAGGGGAGAAGCTCACCAGCGATTTTATACATGTTAGGGATCATAAGAAGAAGTCCCTGTGAAGCTGTATATGTTGTTGTAAGTGCACCTGCTGCAAGTGAACCGTGAACAGTTCCTGCCGCACCAGCCTCTGACTGCATTTCAGCAACCTTAACCTGCTGACCGAATATGTTTGTCTGTCCCTTAGCTGACCACTGGTCAGTTACCTCAGCCATGACTGAAGACGGAGTGATAGGATAAATTGCGGCAACTTCCGTAAACGGATAGGACGCCCATGCGGCGGCATTGTTACCATCCATGGTTTTCATTTTTCTTGCCATTTATAGTCCTCCTTAAGAAAATAGAATGATATGGTTTTCCCACTATCTCAAATATATATTTTATCACAACCCTTTACTAAAGTAAATAGACTAATGTGAAAATTCCTGCTAACGCAAAAGTTTACAAATTGTTAAAAACGGCGGAAATTCACTGTGCTTTAATGAATACAGCACAGTTTGATGTTATATTTTATGAAAGAGGCTTTGAATGGAAAATAATTCATACAGAAAAATTTATGAGGTTGTTAGGCAAATCCTGGCGGGAAGAGTGGCGACTTATGGTCATATTGCTGTTCTAGCTGGAAATTCAAGATGGGCGAGAGTTGTGGGATATGCACTTCATGTCAATCCTGAACCGGGGGTGATACCCTGTCACAGGGTTGTCAATCGTTTTGGTCAAACGTCAAAGGCATTCGCATTCGGTGGTGAAGATGTTCAAAGAAAGCTTCTTGAGGCTGAAGGGGTGGAGTTTCTTCCCGACGGACGAGTGGATTTGAAAAAGTTTCATATTTAAAAAGCTAGCCTGATTGTTTAATATTGTGCAGAATATTATTATATCAGCTTTTAATTAAATTAATCACGCTTTTGGTTAACCGACAGGTGAAAAACTGGGCGATTTAAAAAGCATGATGATACATTTATGTTATCAAAATTCTATAAAAAAGTAAAATTTTCAAGCCGAATGAGAAATTCTTTCGGCTTTTTATATTTCTTTTAGTAGAAATGTGCATAACAGTTCACGCTTTGCTTTCAGATTTTGGCGTGATAGGAATCACAAGGTATACAAAACAAGTAATTTCAGTTTGAAGATGTACTTTTTTGTATTTTCTCCAATACTTTAATTTGATTTGTTATAAATTTGTAAATCAAAATTGGCGTTGTTAAAATAATGTATATATTCTGGCGGTTTTCTGTTCGAGAATTAACACAATGATTGTAATTTGTTTATAATCACGTTATATTTTTATAGAAAATTTACAGTAACAGCGGTTTTTTTATTACATTATGACTAAAACGCCGAATGTGAATTATGTGAAATTCAGCATTATTCTTAAAACCTCTTGAAATTGATAATAAAATACTATATAATTAAGTATACTGTCACATTCGAAAGGATTTGCTGTAAAAATATGTAATTTGGCACGGAAGCCGATGTAAGAAGGAGGATGACAGATGGCGCTGTTCAACAACACAAGCTTCAGACTTATGGAGCAGGGACTTGATGCGGTATGGCTCAAGCAACGGGTTATCAGTCAAAATATTGCTAATAACGACACACCTGATTATAAGGCGAGAACTGTTCATTTCAAAGCCGTGCTCAAGGATAAAATCTCAGGTGGCTCTATTAAAGGTAAGGAGCTTAACCTGGAAACGGAGATTTCAGTTGAAACCGGCACTAATCAGATTTTCGACGGGAATAACGTGGATATGGAGAAGGAGCAGATTTCTCTTGCTGACGCACAGATTCAATATGACACTCTCTCCACAAAGATGATAAACGAATTCAATATGATAAAAACCGCTATCGCACGATAGGTAAAGGAGGGTATGTATGTCTTTTCTGACTTCTCTTGATATCAGTAAAAATGCTTTGTCGGCTCAGCGTCTTAGAATGGATATTATTGCGCAGAATATCGCAAATGCCGAAACGACAAGAACGACTGACGGAACACCATATAAAAGAAAGCTAGTTGTGTTTGAGGAAAAGCTAAGCTTTAAAAATATTTTGGGCGAAAAGCAGGGAAGATACCGTTTTGATGGAGTTGCCGTAACAAGTGTTGTTGAGGACCCTTCTCCACTAAAACCGGTATATGACCCATCTCATCCCGATGCTAATGAGGACGGCTATGTAATGATGCCTAACGTTGACAGGGCTGAGGAAACCATTGACCTTATGGCGGCGACACGTTCATATGACGCAAACGTCATTGTTCTTAATGCGGTCAAGTCAATGGCGCAGAGTGCGCTTTCAATCGGAAAATAGTAAAGATAACACTATATAAATAAGGAGAAAATAATGTTTATTATACCAATGAACGGGATAGTGCCGCTGAATACACCGTCACAGCTGCCGGTTGAAAAAGCAGCGGACACAAAGGGCGGCGCATCCTTCACGGATATTTTTAAGCAGGCTGTCGAGAACGTTGAGGAAACTCAGAAAATCACTGCTCAGGACAGTGTTAGGGTTGCTTTGGGTGAGGTTGACGATCTGCATACGGTTCAGATTAATATGAAGAAGGCGGCTGCTGCTCTCGAAGTGCTTGTAACAATGAAAAACACAGCTGTTGATGCCTATAATGAAATTATGCGAATGGGCATATAATTTATAAGTTGTTGAAGTATCAGGAGGAAAATAGATGAAGGATCAGACAAACAATGTTGTCAGGTCTCTAAAGCAGTTTTGGAAATCGCAGTCTAAAAAGCGTAAAATAGCTATTGTTGTAGCTTTTGCAGCAGTTGTTGCGGTTGCGGTTATCCTTTCAATGGCGCTAAACAAGCCGACGGAATATACCGTTTTATACTCAGGGCTTGATTCGGCGGAAGCGGCTCAGATTATGACCGAGCTTCAGGAAATGAAGATTGACTCACAGCTTAAAACGGACGGAACGATAATGGTGCCTGTTGAGCAGGAAAATTCGCTGAAAATGCAGCTTGCGACACGAGGCTATCCAAGAACGGCGTTTAGCTACGACATATGGACTTCAAGCGTCAATATGTTCACGACTGATTCTCAGAAGCAGGAAATCGTCAAGATGCAGCTTGAAACAAGGCT
The DNA here is from genome assembly GCA_023439835.1 of Bacillota bacterium. Classification (GTDB taxonomy): domain Bacteria; phylum Bacillota; class Clostridia; order Oscillospirales; family Ruminococcaceae; genus SZUA-444. The sequence continues at coordinate 101,382 of JAEXUW010000012.1, forward strand.
TAAAGCGACGATTGAAACACTGTCGGTTGTTGATACGGCTTATGTCATAATCAACATTCCCGAAACCACAAATACAGTCATTTCGACAAACACGAAAAAAGCATCCGCATCAGTTGTGCTTCACATAAAGCCCAACCTTTCGCTCACCTCAAATCAGGTTACCGGAATAAAGCATATTGTTATGACTTCACTTTCCGGACTTGAGGAGGAGAATATTACAATCGCCGACGGAAACGGAAACATACTTTCCGCTAATTCCGAAAGCCAGAGCGAATTTGATTCAGTTATTCTGGACACGCAAAGGCATAAGTTCAAAACGGATTTTGAGGCAGCGATAAAGGACGAGATTCTTTCTCTTCTTCAGCCCGCATACGGTGTTGACGGAGTGCGAGTGGCGGTAAACGCAAGCTTTGACTATGATAAGAACGTTAAAGAGGAAGTTACATACACGCCCTCTGTCGGGGACAACGGCATGATTGAGCATGAGGACGTTTCGGAATCAGACGGGACCTCGGTCACAAATCCCGGGCAGGTTGTCGGGGAGGAGCCTAATGCTGACGGAACCTATCCCACACTAGACGGTGAGGGCGGAAGCACTGAGTCGTGGTCGGATATGTCGAGGAGCACTTCTTATCTTGTCAATACATTAAAAGAGCAGACCGAGAAAAACGGCTATTATGTCGAGCAGGTTACCATATCAGTGCTTATTTACAGAAATGCTTTGGGCGCAGCCGAAAAAACACAGGTAGTAAATGTGGTGTGCAATGCCGCGAACACTGTTCCTGCATTTGTTTCGGTTGAAAACCTTCCGCTTCTTGAAGAAAGACCAGTGGACCCTGACGTTGAAAAACCTGTTATAGTTGACCCGAATCCTGTTCCGCTTTATTTTGGCTTTACACTTCAGGAGCTTGTTATTATCGTGGTGGCGGTATTGATTGTACTGCTAATTATAATGATTATCATATCTTCAATAATCAAGAAGAAAAAGCGCAAGAAGGAGCTTAAGAAGGAGCTTGAAAGAAGAGCGGCGGCTGAAGCGGCAGCGGCAGCAGCGGCGGCAGCTTCAGGTGATGATGTTAAGAGCCTTTCCGGTGAGCATCCCGAAACTAAGGAGGCTGCTATAAGAAGAGAAATCGGCGAATTCGCTAAAAACAGCCCGGAGATAGCTGCTCAGCTTCTGAAGAGCTGGCTTCATGAGGGAGGGGATTAACAGTGGCGGCAACCAATCAAAATGAGCTAACCGGCGCACAGCGTGCGGCAACCATAATCACGGCGATGGGAGCGGAAAACGCGGCGATGGTTTATAAGTATCTGAGCGAAGATGATATTGAAAAGCTGACACTTGAGATATCTAAGCTTGCATATCTTGACATTTCCACTGTTGACGGAATTTTGACCGAATATTATGAGCTTTGTCTGACACAAAAATATATCACAGAGGGCGGCGTTCAGTACGCCAGAGAAATTCTTGAGAAAGCCTTCGGTGAAAATATGGCGCTTTCGCTAATGGACAAGGTCACAAAATCTCTGAAAACAAAAGCTTTTGATTTCATGAGAAAGGCGGATGCGAAAAATATGCTCGCTATTGTTCAGAACGAGCATCCGCAAACAATCGCACTCATTCTTTCTTATGTAAGAGCAGATCAGGCATCAAGCGTTTTAGCTGAGCTTCCAAAGGATAAGCGTGTTGATGTTGTCGAGAGAATCGCAAAAATGGATAGTGCTTCGCCTGAGATCATAAAAGCAATTGAGGATACGCTTGAGAAGAAATTCTCATCTATTGTTACTATGGATATTGCAGAGGTTGGCGGAGTAAACTACATAGCAGATGTTCTCAATCATGTTGATAGAGGAACAGAAAAGCATATATTTGATGAGCTTTCAACAAGGGACCCTGCGCTTGTCAACGAAATCAGACAGAAAATGTTCGTGTTCGAGGATATTCTCAATCTCGACGAAAGTTCAATTCAGCGTTTTATCAGGGATGTCGATACAAAGGACCTTGCTGTCGCAATAAAAGGCTCAACGCCGGAGGTTACAGCCATTCTTTTTGCAAACATGCCCCAGAGAATGCAGGAGTCTATTCAGTCGGATATCGAGTATCTGCATAACGTCCGCATGAGGGATGTTGAGGAAGCACAGCAGAGAATTGTTGCCGTTATCCGCCGTCTTGAAGAGGAGGGCGAGCTTGTAATCGGCAAGGGCGGAAAGGATGAAATAATTGCATAGGGTAGTTAAGTCATTTGAAGAAGTCCGCATTGAAGGAACTGTTCCGATTGACAACACAGTTATCAAGCGGGCGACAGTCCACTGTGACAATCCGGAGGAGCAAAGGATATCAGAGCGGATTGAAACAGAGGTTCAAAACCGAATGGCAAGCATTCAGCGTGAGCTTTCTGAAAAGGAAAAGCAGGCGTTTGAAGAGGTTAACGATAAAAAAGCGGCAATTCTCGCAAAGGCACACACCGAGGCGGAACGAATAATGAGGGACGCTAGGCTTGAGGCTGAAATTTTCAAAGAAACAGCAAGACAGCAGGGGCATTCCGAAGGGTATTCCGACGGGCTTTTAAAAGGTGAGGAGCAGGCGCAGAAATACGTCAAAGCCGCAGCAGCCTTTCTCGCTGAAATAAAAGAGAATAAGGACGCTCTGTATATTCAATATGAAAACGAGCTGCTTGAGCTTTCTTTTGAAATGGCAAAGAAAATCATCAAGCAGGAGCTAAAGGCGGATAAGGATGCGATTTTCAGCATTGTGAAGCAGGCTTGCAGGAGCTTTAGAAGCTCTGATTATATAAAAATAAGTCTTGCTAAGGGCGATGTTTCTGAAACGGTCGCATCAGACATAGAATTTCTTAAGAAGCTGGTTTCAAACAATACCGAGGTTGAGCTTGAGCTTCTTCCCGACGCAAAATCGGGAACGGTGATTATAGACGACGACAAGGAAATAATTGACGCATCGGTTCCCACACAGCTTGAGCTTCTTAAGGAAATAGTGAAAAACAGCAAGAGGCCGATTGAATAATCAGTAACTGGAGGGCGGAAAGTGCAAGAGCTTTCACAACTGAGGGAAAAAGTTAAGCAGGCAGACCTGTACCGCTATATGGGGAAAATCGAAAAAATTGTCGGTACGACCATTGAGTCCACAGGGCCTGTTTGTAATATCGGCGATGTGTGCAGGGTTTTTCACAAGGGCGAGAAAAAGCATATCAATGCTGAGGTTGTCGGGTTTAATAAAAACAGAGTGCTTTTAATGCCGTATGAGGATATCGACGGTGTCGGCCCGGGAAGTATTGTTGACAATACCGGCGACAAGCTTAAAATAAAAGTCGGCGACGGTCTTATCGGGCGTATTATAGATGCTATCGGAAATCCAATAGACGGAAAAGGAAATATCGCGGTGGAGGAGAGCTTTTCCATTGCGGGAGTGCCTGTAAACCCACTGACAAGACCGCCGATAAAGGATATAATCCCGATGGGTGTCAAGGCGATTGATTCTCTTCTCACAATAGGAAGAGGACAGAGAATGGGCATTTTCGCCGGTTCAGGCGTGGGAAAGTCAACGCTTCTCGGCATGATAGCAAGAGAGGTTAAGGCGGATATAAATGTTATCGCACTTGTTGGAGAGCGAGGACGAGAGGTAAGGGAGTTTATTGACAGGGATTTAGGCGAAAAGGGCATGGCACGCTCTGTTCTTGTTGTCGCAACCTCTGACCAGCCCGCTATGATGAGAAGCAAGTGCTGTCTGACGGCTACTGCTATCGCCGAATATTTCAGCAACAGGGGAAAAAATGTTCTTCTGATGATGGACAGTTTGACGCGTTTTGCAATGGCTCAGCGTGAAATCGGGCTTTCGGTGGGTGAACCCCCTATTGCTCGTGGATATACGCCTTCAATATATAATATAATGCCCAAGCTTTTAGAAAGGGCGGGCAACTTCGAAAACGGCTCAATCACAGGGATTTACACCGTGCTTGTCGAGGGTGACGACACAAACGAGCCTATTTCAGACACTGTCAGAGGTATAATTGACGGACATATTATTCTTTCAAGAAAAGTTGCGGCAAAAAACCACTATCCCGCAATAGATGTTTTGGGAAGTGTCAGCCGACTTATGACTGAAATTACAGATAAATCACAGCAGGCAACGGCTTCTCGCCTGAGAAACATACTTTCGGTTTATGAAGCCAATTACGATTTAGTTTCAATCGGTGCATATAAAAGCGGTTCAAACCCCGCACTTGACGAAGCGCTGAAGAAAATTGAAAGCATCAACGGTTTTCTTAGACAGGAAATTTCTGAAACCTTCGATTACCAAACAACCGTCAAGCTAATGGAGAAGGCAATATCTTAAAAGAGGTAGAATATGAAGCGATTTGAATTTTCAATGAGCAAGCTTTTGAATATAAAAAAACAAATGCTGAATAAAGAGAAAAACGAGCTTGCTGGGCTTAGAAAGCAACAGCAAGCGATAATGAATGAAAAATCGGCAATGGAAAAAAAGCAGTCAGTCAAAACAGATGAAATGCAGTCCTGTATGACTAAGGGGGCTTCACCCCAGCATATCGCCAATCACAAATACTACATACAATGCTTGAGCGAACAGATAAAGGAATCAGATAAGAGAATTCATATTTTTGAGGAGCGTATTGCAAATCAGCTTGGAATTATAGTCGCACTCAACAAGGAGATTGAATCACTTGAAAAGCTTCGTGAAAAGCAGTTTGAAGAGTATAAAAAGGGCGAGCTAAAAAGAAACGAGCTTTTTATTGAGGAGTTTGTTTCCTATAAAGACTTCACTGTGACAAAATAGCTTTCTGCGGAGAAATCCGTTGAATTATAACTTTATTGAAGGGAGGTGAAAATATGAATGTAGCAGCAGTAATGACTTCACCGGAATTGTCATTGCTAACTCAAGGGGTACAGTCGACTAAGCAAAGTGGCGAAACAGTCGGATTTGAGGGTGTGTTAGGACAGCTTCTTAGTGAAGCGACGGCGCAGACAGCAACTGCTGAAAGCGGTGCACAAGCGAGTATTCCAGTAGACTTGGAAGCAGTTGTCAAGCTGTTACTAGATTTTCTTTCGGGGGAGCTTTCGGAGGAGGATGCGCAAGCAACAGCTAAGCTTTTAGCTGGCGACAATGAAGAGCTTTCGGAGAATTTGATGAACGTTCTTGAGCTTGTTTCAAAGACTGAAAAAGTCGAGATTGCTGAGAATTCCGAGAATGTCGACAACACTGAGAATGTTTCAGTTAAAATCGATTTTTCTGACAACACGGATGAGGAGATTACCGCACAGGCGGCGGAGCTTGTTTATCAAATGCTCACTTTTGTTCAAAGCATTGAAAAGGGTGAGGATACACAGCAAAGCGCAGAAAAGCTTATCTCAAAGCTAGCTGAAATTGTTTCAGACAGCGAAAGTCCTAAAGTCAGAGAGATAGCGGATGCGGTTGTCAAAACTGTGGCAAAAATGTCAGAGGACGGTGGCGAAAAGCTTGTTTCACGCTTTAATCAGACTATGACCGAAGCTAAGCCAACCGAAGATATGCCAAGGCACGATTTTAAAATCGTCACTGAGGCATATGCACCTAAAGAAAGCGAATTTTTCAGACAGGTTGAAGCGGCAAAAAGTAATGCGGCACCATTAAAGATGGTTCAAAAATCAGATGAGCTAAGCGAGCTTACAGCAGTTGTTGTCAACAAGACAACGCCGGCACAGACAGAGTTCAATTTACCGACAGCGATTGTGAATGAAGATGCGGCACCTGTTGAAAATCAGATTATGACGGCTTTGACAGAACAGCTTGTAAAATCAGCACCCGAGGATTCAACAACAAAGCTGACGATGACGCTTGTACCTGAAAAGCTCGGCAAGATTTCTATTGAAATCGTCAAAAAGGGCACTGAGGTTACAATTTCAATCGTCGCTAAGGAAGCTTTGACACAAAAGCTGATTGAGGAAAAGCTACCTCTGCTTGCGTCAAATCTAAAAGCGGGAGACAGTGAAATCAAGGCTATAACGGTCGTTGCGGTTCGTGAGGATGCGGCGGAAATGTTCAGTCAGTATTCTTCACAGAATTTCGGACAGAGCGCTAGCCACTCAAACAGCAAAGCCTTTGCGAGTGAGATGGTGTTTGAAGAAATTCAGCCGACTGATGAAAAATCAGCAGATAGTTATGAAAGGGAGGGGTTATTGTGGCAAACGGCTTAAGCTTTTACAGCTCGGCGGAGCAGATTGCAAGCAACTATGAGAAGTATAAAAGCTATTTTTCAGAGAACAAAAACGACACTCTTGGACAGTCTGATTTTTTAACGCTCATGGTTGAGCAGATGAAGAATCAGGATTTCACCAATCCGACAGACAATTCAGAGTTTATTGCTCAGATGGCACAGTTCTCGTCTCTTCAGCAAATGCAGGAGATGGCGTATTACACAAACGCATCATATGCGGCTAATCTTGTCGGGAAAACGGTTGTTGTTTCAGCGGCAAACAGCGGGGGCGCACTTGAAACTGTTACCGACGTTGTTTCTTCAATAAGAATGAACGGTAAGAGCTTTGATGTTGTTGTCGGCGGAAAGACCTATGCTTTCTCTAATATTATGGAGATTAAGGCGGGAGCTTCGTCAACAGAAGCATCAGAACAGCCGAAAGAAGAAACCGACCCTGTGGCAGCGGCTCTTAAGGCGGCTGAGGCTGCAAAGGCAGCGGCAGAAGCAGCAGAAAAAGCAGCGGCGGCAGCGGGGCTTACACCAGAGGATCCAGATGATGATCCTGATACGCTAAAGCAGCCGGAGATTCCGCAGTTTGATTTTTAATTTAATAAGAAAAGTGGTGAACAGGGATGTTGATTAATGAGTTAAGGCTTCAAAATCTTAAGGTATCAACGGGGAACGCTCCTTTACAGAATACGCCTTCCACTCAAAAAACCACAAAGCCTCAGGACAGCCCTTTTGCACAAAAGCTGAAGGAACAGCTCGATAAAAATAAGGGTGTCGAATTTTCAAAGCACGCCATTGAAAGGCTTAGTGAAAGAAGCATTGATATCAGCACTGACGATACACTGGAAAGGCTTAACAAGGCTGTATCCATAGCTCAGGAAAAGGGATCAAATGAAACCCTCATTCTTGTGGATCAGACAGCTTTTGTGGTTAATGTCAGAAGCAATAAGGTTATCACGACAATGCAACAGCAGGACATGGTAGGCAATATTTTTACAAACATTGATTCAACCGTTATCATATAAGCCGGACCGAAAGGGAGCTTAGTTTACCCCGACTGCTTGAAGGGTAAAATTTCACGGTTGACATTTTAAAAGGAGTGTTATTAAATGTTAAGATCTCTCTACTCAGGCGTTTCCGGACTGTCGGCACATCAGACAAAGATGGACGTAATCGGAAACAATATCGCAAACGTAAACACATACGGATATAAGTCAAGCCGAGTCACTTTCGCTGATATTTATTATCAGAATGTCAGAAACGCAACCTCGGGTTCAGCAACAATAGGCGGAAACAATCCGTCACAGGTCGGATACGGTGTTACTATCGGGTCAATTGATACGATTATGTCACGTTCGGGCTTTCAGATGACGGACAATTCGCTTGACCTTGCTATCGCAGGCGAAGGATTCTTTCAGGTTCAGGACAAAGCGGGAAACATCATGTATACCAGAGCGGGAGTTTTGAACATCGATGATTTTGGAAACCTTGTTGATATGAACGGAAATTTCGTTCTCGGTGTTACCGGCGACCCTGTCGGACAGGATGCAGCAAGCAATAAAATTCAGATAGTTGTTCCGAATGTTGACGACGCTTCGTCATCAGCTTCAAAGACTCTTCTCGGCTCTGAGGTTGTGCTTAGTGCTTCTGCAATAGGCGAGGGCGGAAACATGACGGTAAACTTTGTTCATGGAACACCTCCCACCGCAACACTATCAGGCTCAAACCTCACGATTAATTTTGACCAGACCGCAAGATACGGAAGCCTTGCTGACCTTCAAGTGGCAATTGATCAGGCGATCAATAACGGAGGTGTCACACTTCCGGCAGGGGCGCTTGTGCTCGCTGTTGATCCGGCACCCACCAATACAGAATCAGCCGCTTCAAGCAATATTACCTTAGGCGCTGGGGCACCAGCTACTGCGGCAGGAAACACAACCGCTTACGGAGCAGGCGACTTAACAATTACAGCGGGAACAGCAGGAGTAGCAGGAAACGCAGTTTCAATCGCATATACAAACGACCCCGTCGGACCTGCCTCTGCCGCATGGGTTGGCAACACGCTCAACTTCACACTTGTTGATGGTGCAACATACACACCCGCACAGCTTCAGACCTTGGCGGACGCCGCAACAGGAACAGCCCCGATGGCAGTAACTTTTTCTGGAACAGCAGCCAATGTTACAACGTTAGAGCTTACCGGAACAACGGTAAACCTTGGCGGAGGAGCTGACGCAATCACACAGCAGCTTACTGTTACAGCCGGTGCAACAGGCACGGCAGGAAATGAAATAAGCATCAGATACGCAACACCTGTTGCAGTGGGTCCCGCTTCGGCTTCATGGGACGGAAACACGCTCAACTTCACACTCGTTGCCGGCGATACATATACGGCGGCTGACCTTCAGGCTCTCGCAGATGCGGCAGATGCAGCATCAGGTGTAGCGGCAGGAGATGTCAGAAACCTTACCTTCGGCGGACTTGCAGCGGGAATGGACGCAGCGACTCTTGCGGCTCAGCCTGTAAGACTCGGCGGCGGTGACAACACTTATTTCACAAACATTGCCGGAAGACTCGGAACAATGAAGCTTGAGGGAGGACGCACATCAGCAGAGCAGACTGTCGGAAACCTTTCAAGCCTATCAATCGGCTCAGACGGTGTAATTACCGCAACGCACAGCGTTCATGGGCTTATAACACTCGGCAGAATCGACCTTGCAACCTTTGACAACCCATCGGGACTTGAGCAGTACGGCAACAACTATTTTGTAAAGACAGCTGCCTCGGGTGACGAAAGGCTTTGTCAGGCGGGCTTCGACGGCTCAGGCGACCTTGTTTCAAATGCGCTGGAAATGTCAAATGTTGACCTGGCTCAGGAATTTGCCGATATGATTACAACACAGAGAGGTTTTCAGGCTAACGCAAGAGTTATTACCACATCTGACGAAGTTCTTCAGGAACTTGTAAATCTTAAGAGATAACGGTTTATAATATACGGGGGGCGAGAGCTTTCCGCTCCCCCGTATTATTTTTAAGGAGAATATTATGATAAAGCTCACGAGGCTTGACGGCTCGGCAATTTTATTAAACGAGGATTATATCGAGAACATAACCCATGCGCCTGATACCATTATTACTCTTCAAAACGGACATGTTCATGTTGTAAAAGAACCGATGGATGTTATTATGGAGCTTTGCATTAAATTTAAGCAGAACTGCTTTAAAAAAATTAAAGAAAACTAAGCCTTTTTTGGCTGAAAATAGATTAGTCCAATCATTCGGAGGTAGGAAGCATGAATATAATTAGTATTCTTGGGTATTTAATCGGTCTGGGGCTGATTGCATACGGAATTGTCGAAAACGGAGACCCGCTTACAAATTTCTGGAGTGCATCTTCAGTTATGATCGTATTAGGCGGAACAATCGGCGCTATAATGATTGGACAGCCGTGGAAAATCATTAAAAACATGCCGAAAATGGTTCTAATGATGCTCAAGCCAAAGAAATATAAGCCGGAAAAATATATTGAGCAAATGGTTGAATACGCAAAAATCGCGCGAACAAAAAGCCTTCTTGCCCTTGAGGACAGTGCAAACACCTGCCCTGACCCCTTCATGAAGTCAAGCCTGATGCTTATTGTCGACGCAAACGACAGCGAGCGTGTAAAAGCAATGCTTGATGATGCGATTAATTTTATGTGTGACCGTCATGAAGAAAACTGGTCGATATGGGAAAAGGCATCGGCTGCGGCACCGGCGTTTGGCATGATAGGAACGCTTGTTGGACTTATCAACATGCTAAAAAACCTCACGGACAACCCTGACGGATTAGGAGAGGGAATGTCGGTTGCACTTATAACTACGTTTTACGGCTGTATTCTTGCGAACATCTTTTTTACGCCTGTCGCAAGCCGGCTAAAAGCAATTCACGCTGAAGAGGTTCTTTGTATGGAAATTATAAAAGAGGGCGCCTTGGCAATCATCTCAGGCGCAAACCCACGATACATTCAAGAAAAGCTCGAGTTTATGCTTCCCAAGAAAAAAAGCGGAAAACAGGAGAAAAAATCTTAAAAAATTTCTAACAGGCGAAAAGTATAGAATTTATATGCTTTTTGTGTTATAATATTTTATACTGATTTTTCGAATGTTTAAAAACAACGATTTGATTATAAAGTTGGTGATGAAATGGCCAGAAAAAAGCCAAGCTCAGGCGGCGGTGGCGCGAACTGGATGGATACATACGGCGATATGGTAACGCTTCTTCTTACCTTTTTTGTTATGCTGTATGCAAGCTCTTCATTTGATGAAGCAAAATGGCAGTATATACTTCAGGCGTTCACCTCAAAGGGCGACAAGGTTAATCTGATTGTCGGGCCGGAGGAGCCTGAGAATTCTCAGGATGAGGGACCTTTTATCACAGATGAGCTCGGTGAGGGCGAAATGCCACAGACCTTTGACCAGCTTTATCAGTATCTTGTAAATTATATTGAACAAAACAAACTGGAAGCAACGATTGAGATAGAAAAAGGCGCGACAAATATTTATCTTAAATTTAAAGACAATGTTTTTTTCGGCGGTGACAGCGCTGTTCTTCTTGATAACGGAAAAACTGTTTTAGATGCTATCGGCCCCGCTATGAGGGCTGTTGATGACAAGATTTTAGGGATAAAGATTTGCGGGCATACTGCCGAGGGCGTTTATTCAATTGTGGACGATATGGAGCTTTCGACAGGACGAGCAGTGAACGTTTATCATTATCTTGATAAAATTGACGCAGCAGACACGACCAAAATGGTTTCAACGGGATACGGCAAGAACAGACCTATTGCCCCGAATGACACCGAAGAAAATCGTGCAAAAAACCGTCGTGTTGAAATAATTATTATCAGAAACGATGTTGATTTCAGCGACCCTAACATAATTGCCGAGCTTTTGGCGATGGAATATGGAATTGATATGATTCCGTCTGAGGGCACTGATTTTGACCGTAGTTTTGATAATACGGCAAGCAAGGATTAATTGAAATTCCGCATGTGAGGTGAAAATAAATATGGCTGACGTTTTGTCACAGAATCAGATAGATGAGCTTTTGAAAAGTTTCAGCACCGGCGGAGAAAAGGCTATTGAGGAAATTGACAAACAGCAAAGTGAGAGAAAAACAAAAACATACGACTTCCGAATGCCTAAAAAGTTCACGAAAGAAAAACTCAGGATTCTTGACAGGATATTCGAAAACTATGCCAGACTTCTTTCCTCTTATTTCACAGGGCTATTAAGACTTTATTGCAAGGTTAATCTTCTTCAGATTGAAGAGCAGAGGTATTATGAATTCTGCAATGCGCTTCCTGAGTATGTATTGATGAGCATAATCGACCTTAGCGTTGAAAATGAGGAAATTGACGACACAATAATGATACAGCAGATGTCAAATCCGATTTCATTCACGATGATGGACAGGCTTTTAGGCGGAAACGGAACGTATGTTGATGTAACAAGAGATTTCACAGAAATTGAAATCGGGCTTATGACAAAAATTCTGACTAATATGTGTAATATGCAGAAGGAATCTTGGGGAAGCTTTATAGATGTTAATCCGACAATAACCAGCGTTGAAACAAATTCAAGGGTTATTCAGTCTATTGCACCTGATGATGTAGTTATTCTAATAATATTTGAGGTTGAAATAAGGAACACTAAGAATCAGATATCTATATGTATTCCGGCGATAAGCCTTGAGGAAATAATGAATCAGTTTCAGGAAAAAACGATGCGAAGCACAAAACGTTTTGACCAGAACAAGGATAATGACAGAAAGGCGGGAATTCTTGATAATATTAAGGATACGCCCCTCGACGTCAAGGCAGTGCTTTGTGAAACAGAGGTTGACTTACAAGACATTCTGCATTTACAGGTTAATGACATTATACCGCTCAACGTGAGTATAGATCAGAATGTGATCGTCAAAATTGGCGAAACTAAATGGTTTGACGGAAAGCTCGGTATGAAAAATTCTAAAAAAGCCGTTAAGCTTGATAATATATTTAAGAATTGAGGTCGGAAAGCAGAATGAGTAACGAAATGCATAACAGCACGCCGCTTATTCCTGACGAGGTTAATTTTTCGGATATGCAGCTCAGCGCTGTTTCTGAAATACAGAACATCAGCATGGGCTCTGCGGCAACGGCAGTATCAACGCTGCTGAATGCAAAGGTCTGGATTACCACCCCGCAGGTAAAAATTATAAAATATAAGGAATTGAACCATTCACAGTATGACCCCGCTATTCATGTAGTAATTCATTACATAAAGGGCGTTAAGGGTTCAAACACAATGATTTTAAAGCAATCCGACGTTCAGCTTATGTTAAATCAGCTTATGGGGCTTCCTCTCGTTGTAACTGACGATTTTGTTTTTGATGAGATGAATATTTCAGCCGTCAGTGAGGTTATGAATCAGATGATGGGCTCGGCGGCAACAGCCCTATCAGAGTTTTTGGGAACGGCAATTGACATCTCAACACCAGTAGCGAAGGTTATTGACCATACCTCAGAGCCTGTTCTTGATAATATAAACCTTGATGATTATGTTGTTGAGGTTCAGTTTAACCTCACGATAGACAACGTTATTAACAGTGAGTTTGTTTCAGTTCTTGAAATAGACCTGGCAAGGTCGCTTGCCGCTAGTATGCTTAAGGATTTCGGAGAGCCAGAGCCTGAACCAGTGAAAATGCCTGAGCCTAAGCCCGAACCTATTCCCACACCAAGGCCAGAGCCTGCGCAGGCACCGCATTCTGAACCTTATCAGCCTGCTCCACAGCCAGCACCACAGCCCTCGTCAGTACATTATCCGTCAGCGCCGGCATACGGTGCCCCGCCGATGTATGATTATTCGCAACCTGTGCAAGCCCCCTACCCCGGATACAATCCTATGTATCCTCCGCCATATCAGCCTGCTCCTTCACAGAGAGAGCCGGTGAACGTAAAGAACATTCAGCTCGCTCAGTTTGACAGCTTTGAGTCCCCACCGCTGACAACAGAACAGCATGACAACCTCAGGCTTCTTATGAATGTTCCGCTGAACATTTCGGTTGAGCTTGGAAGAGCTAAACGAAAGGTCAAGGAGATTCTGGAATTCACACAGGGTACTATCATTGAGCTTGACAGACAGGCGGGAGCGCCAGTAGACGTAATTGTAAACGGACACCTTATTGCGCGGGGCGATGTTGTGGTTATTGATGACAATTTCGCTGTCAGAATAACCGAAATAGTGAAATCCAAGTTTTTAGATACTTTAGGAAATAAGGAGTAACAATATGGATAAGAAAATTCTTGTAGTAGACGATGCAGCATTTATGAGAATGATGATTAAGGACACTCTTACAAAAAACGGCTACACGCAAATTGTTGAGGCAGCCGACGGCGAACAGGCTATCGCTCAGTACGATGCCGAAAAACCGCATCTTGTAATTATGGATATTACCATGCCTAACAAAACAGGCATTGAAGCACTGAAGGAAATCAAGGCAAAGGATTCAGCGGCGAAAATTGTTATGTGCTCTGCTATGGGACAGGAGTCGATGGTTGTTGAAGCAATCAAGCTCGGTGCTCTTGACTTCATCGTCAAGCCCTTCAAGCCGGACAGAATTCTTCAAACTGTTTCTAAAATACTGGGCTAAGCAATGGGAGAGGTTTTCACTCTTGTTATTTCGCTTGCCGGTGTAATTGCTTTGATTCTGGCGACATATTTCGGGCTTAAATGGCTTAACAGAAAAGTCAATCTAAGCCCGGGGAGCATTATTCGCGTGGTTGAGAGGATTAATCTTGGCCCCGACAAGGCTCTGATAATAATTTCGCTTGGGCAAAAGTATATGCTTCTCGGCATTTCACAGCAGCATGTCGAAAAAATTTGCGACCTTGATAATGACGAGATCAACAGAATTATTGAGGATAAAAAAGAGCATGGCAGGGAGCCTTTCGCCCAGCAGCTTATGAAGGCTTTTACGGCGAAAAAATCCGAAAAGGGCGGTGACACCGATGCAAAAGAGTGAGCTTCGCTCAAGGCTGAAAAAACCGCTGATAATGCTTTTGACGGCACTTGTGGTGTTCGTTGTTTCGGTGTTTGCAATATCGGGAATAACAGCCCACGCTCAGGCGGTTGTAAATAATGACGCTCAGGGACAGACACAGGACGGTATTTTGACGCAACAGGATCAGGGCTTTTTAAGCGACCTTCTTGATGTAAACGACAGCGGGGGAACGCTTGAGCTGGTTCTTCTTATAACAATTCTTTCGCTGGCGCCGTCACTTTTGATTCTGATGACCTGTTTCACCAGAATCATTATCGTATTTTCGCTTTTAAGAAGTGCTATGGGAACACAGCAGACTCCGCCTAATCAGGTTCTGGTCGGGCTTGCGCTCTTTTTGACGTTCTTTATTATGTCGCCGGTTTTCAGTCAGATTAACACCGTTGCTTATGAGCCTTATAAAGCGGGGGAATACAGTGCTATTGACGCCGCAAAGAAAGCTTCGGTTCCGCTGAAGGAATTTATGCTCAAGAACACACAGGTTGACAGTATGCAGTTTTTCTTAGACCTTTCGGGCACTGAAATGCCTCAGGAGGATATTGCTGAAAATCTGGGACTTCACATTGTTGTTCCCGCATTTATTGTAAGTGAGCTGAAAAGAGCATTTATAATAGGCTTTTTATTGTTTATTCCATTTTTAATTATAGATATAATTGTGTCATCAACACTTATGTCGATGGGTATGATTATGCTTCCGCCCGCTATGATAGCACTGCCGTTTAAAATACTGCTGTTTATCATTGTTGACGGCTGGCATCTTCTTATCGGAACGCTTGCCGCTGGCTTTAATGTTTAGAAAAGGAGGAAGGAGTCTTTGACACAGGATCAGGCGCTGACGGTTTTTAAGGAAGCTTTTGTGATAATTTTAAAGGTCGGCGGTCCGATATTGTTTATCAGCATTGTAATCGGACTGGTGATATCAATCCTTCAGGCGGCGACGCAGGTTCATGAACAGACTCTCACCTTTGTTCCTAAGCTTTTGGCAATAGGAATTATCCTTTTGATATCCGGAAGCTGGATGATGAACGTCCTCAAGGATTTCACAAGGTATATATTCGATCTAATGGTTAACATCTAGCTTTTGGGAAAAGAGGGATAGCTTGTATTTTGAAGAGCTGATGGACAATTATCAGACATATCTTCTGGTTTTCGCCAGAGTGATGGGTATATTTGTCTACAATCCTATTTTCGCAAGAAAGAACATTCCGTCTTATGTCAAAATCGGCGCTTCAATCGGGCTTACGCTTGTTATAGCGTCAAACCTGACGGGAAGCTATCATGTGGATTATGACAGTCTGACGCTTTTGGCTATTGCGTTTGTGCGTGAAGGTATAATCGGCTTCATTTTAGGGTTTCTCACTCAAATGTTCTTGTCGGCGCTGGTTTTCGGCGGTGAGATGATGGACAATCAGTCAGGACTTGGAATGGCAAAAATATACGATGCCGGAAGCGGTATTCAAATGCCGATTTTCGGAACCATAACAACATATATGTTTTTGATATACTTTTTCGTGACAAATTGTCATCTGACATATATTAAAATTTTTGCGATATCCTATGATTTTATCCCTATTGAATACGGAAAGCTAAACCCACAGATTTTCATGGTAATTGTTGAGTATTTCGGTCAGGTTCTGACGCTTGCGATTAAGCTTGCGCTTCCGCTTATCGTTGCTGAGCTAATACTAGAATTTTCTATGGGGATACTAATGAAAGCTGTTCCGCAGGTTCAGGTTATGCAGGTGAATATTCAGCTAAAGCTCATATATGGTTTGTTTATACTGCTTGTTATTGCAAATCCCATGTCGGATTTTATAGAAAAATATATGCGCATCATGATAGACAGCCTTACAGGCGTCTTACCCATGATTGCCGGTTAAGTTCATGCGCTGAAACGGGGGGATAATTAATGGCATCAGGCGCAGGCGGTGAAAAGACCGAACAGGCCACCCCCAAGCGAAAACGAGACGAACGAAAAAAAGGCAACGTCTTTTCAAGCAAGGATCTGGTTGCGGCATTTTTCATTCTTATTGTTTTTTCAACCTTCAGAATTTTTTCTAAATTCATGTTTACAACACTAAGTCAATACATGATTTATTGGCTCAGCGTTGCAGGGGAGGTTTCCTCAGTCACGACAGAAGGGCTTCTTGAAATATTCAGAAACTCCTTCAAAACGATTATTTTTGTCGCAGGCCCGATTTATATAGTGGGTATGATTGTTCCCGTTATATTCACAGGAATGCAAACCAGATTCATTTTCTCGATGGAGGCTTTGAAGTTCAAGTTCAGCCGATTAAGCCCGATAGAGGGGATGAAAAAGCTTTTCTCAATAAGATCAGTGGTTGAGATTGTGAAAAGCCTTCTGAAGATTGCAATTATCGCAGCTGTTATTTATGACAGCATAAAAGATAGATTACAAAAAATCGCAACGTTATCTGATGTTGAAGTCAAGGCTTCATTTGTGTATATAGCTTCCGCCGTTTTTTCGACGGTTATGGCGATCGCTGTTGTGTTTATTTTTCTTGGGATTCTCGACCTTGCGTATCAGTGGTGGGAATATGAGAAGAATCTGAAAATGACAAAGCAGGAGGTTAAGGAAGAATACAAGCAGATGGAGGGCGACCCGCAGATTAAATCAAAGATTAAACAAAAGCAACGTGAAATGTCACAGGCAAGAATGATGCAGGAGGTTCCCAAGGCTGACGTTATCATCAGAAACCCGACACATTTTGCGGTTGCGGTGCTTTATGATCCGGAAAATAACCGCGCGCCTGTTGTTATCGCCAAGGGGGCGGACAGGATTGCGCTTAAAATAATAGAAATCGCGCAGGAGAATAATATCAACTGCAAAGAGGATAAACCGCTTGCCAGAGGCTTGTATGAAGCCGTTGAAATAGGGCAGGAAATACCTGAGGAGTTCTATCATGAGGTTGCCGAAATTTTGGCATTCGTCTATAACCTTAAAAACAAGATTATTACCTGATAACAGCATACATTTTCAGCCGGGAGGAAAGGAATGAAATTTCTTAACAATACAGTTTCTCTGTTTGTAATACTCATTATTTTGTTAATCATTATTCCGCTTCCTACATTTCTTTTGGACATGATGCTGATTATTAATATAGGGTTGTCGCTGATTATTCTGCTGACGACCATGTATATTAAGGAAGCGCTTCAGTTTTCGGTATTCCCCTCGCTTCTTCTTATCACAACGCTATTTCGACTTTCACTTAATATATCATCAACAAGGCTTATTCTCGGTAACGAGGGCAATGCCGGTCAGGTCGTCAAAACCTTCGGCGAATTTGTAATAGGCAGTAACCCCGTCGTTGGATTCATAATTTTTATAATAATCGTAATCGTTCAGTTTGTCGTTATCACAAAGGGCGCCGAGCGTGTCGCCGAGGTTTCGGCGAGATTCACACTTGACGCTATGCCGGGAAAGCAGATGGCGATTGACGCCGATTTGAATTCAGGCACAATTGACGAGGCGACGGCAAGAGAACGCCGAAAGAATATTCAGCGTGAAGCCGATTTTTACGGGGCAATGGATGGTGCTTCGAAATTCGTTAAGGGTGACGCAATCATATCAATTATTGTTGCTTTTATAAACCTTATCGGCGGTGCAGTCATTGGAATGGTTGCCGGCGGTGACTTTTCGTCAGTGCTTTCAACCTATTCAATCGCAACAGTCGGTGACGGTCTTGTTTCACAGCTTCCCGCACTTTTGATTTCAACAGCAATGGGTATGGTCGTCACACGTTCAGCGTCTGAGGCAAGCCTTAACGTTGATTTAAAAAATCAGTTTACATCACAGCCGACGGTGCTCACTATTGCCGGCAGTGTAATAATAGCAATGATTCTGATTCCTGGTTTCCCAAAGGCTCAGCTTATATTTTTCGGGCTTCTTCTTATCGGTGTATCAATAATCATCAGAAGAAATGGGAAGCTTGCTCTTGAAGCTGAACAGGTCGCCGAAATGGTGGATAATCAGGAGGCTTTGTCCGAGCTTGAGTATTATAAGGACATTGACAACGTTTATAAGCTTCTTAATGTTGAGCCGATAGAAATGGAATTCGGGTATAGCCTTATTCCGATAGCCGACGAAAAAAGCGGCGGAACGTTTATTGAGAGAGTTGTCATTTTCAGAAAGCAGTTTGCACTTGAAATGGGTATGGTTTTCCCCTCAATTCGAATGAGGGACAATCAGAACATAAACCCAAATCAGTATGTTATAAAAATAAAGGGCGAGGAAGTCGCGCGTGCTGAAATTCTTGTCGATCATTTCTTGGCGCTTGACAGCGGGAACGTTGACAAGCCTATTGATGGAATAGATACTGTTGAGCCTGCGTTTAACATTCCCGCAAAATGGATTAGCGAGGATCAGAAGGTTGCCGCTGATTTAGCGGGATACACGCTTGTTGATCCGACGTCGGTAATGATTACTCATCTTTCGGAAATCATTAAGACCCATGCTCATGAGCTTTTAGGTCGTCAGGATGTCAAGACGATGATTGACAGGGTGAAGGAAGCTTCACCAACCGCAATTGAAGAAATCGTCCCGAATGTAGTGAGCCTTTCATATCTTCAAAAGGTTTTGTGTATGCTGTTAAAAGAGAGTATACCTATAAGAGATATCCTGACAATACTTGAAACTCTCAATGACTATTCGTCGGCATTAAAGGATATTGATGTTGTGACCGAGTATGTCAGACAGGCACTGAAGCGAACTATCACCAGAAAGTTTGCAGAGGGGGGACAGCTTCGGGTGCTCACTCTAGATTCTTCTATTGAGGATCAGATTATAGCCTCTGTCAAAAAGTCCGAGCAAGGCTCATATCTGGCGATGGATCCGATGAGCATACAGCAGATTGTCACCTCCTTCTCCGAGGAATATGACAGAATTAAAGAGGTTATCCCGAACCCTGTGGTTTTGACCTCACCAATTGTTCGAGTGTATTTCAAAAGACTGCTTGATCAGTTCGTGCCGGGGGTTACGGTGCTTTCATTTAATGAGATAGATAACACCACACAAATTCAGGCAATCGGAAATGTTTCAGCTGTTTCAGTTCACAGCTAATCAATGTTAAAGTTCAAAGCGAGGTGAGAAAATGTCTGTTTCGGCTGTTGATACAACCCAGCTTATTGAAAAATACAGGGCCACTGGCGACATAACTCTGCGCAATGATATTATAATGAAATATTCAAGCCTTGTAAGGCATATCGCAATTTCAACAAGAAATATATATATAAAATACGCTGAGATTGAGGATATAGTCAACGAGGGCATAATCTCACTTATTTCAGCGGTTGAAAGCTTTGACCCGGCGAAAAACGTTAAGTTTGAAACCTATGCTTCCATCAGGATAAAGGGCGCTATTATTGATTTTATCAGAAAGCAGGACTTCATTCCGAGAAACGTCAGACATTTTTCGAAGGAGCTTGAGACGGCGTATTCAAGCCTTTATCATCTTTTAAAACGAGAGCCGACAAATACAGAGATTGCAAAGCAGATGAGTATTTCCGAGGAAAAGCTGTTGAAAATGATGAGCGATTCAGCATCGGCATCAACGCTTTCTTTTGAGGAGCTTTTGTATGAGAACAATTTCGAGCCTTCAGAACAGTCTAGTGGGGAGTGGGAGGCTGAAAAGGGAATAATAAAGCGAGAATTGTATTCGGTTTTGGCCGAGGCAATTGAATCTTTGGGCGAAAAGGAACGCCATGTAATTTCAATGTACTATTATGAAAAGCTCAAGTTTTCGGATATAGGAAAGATTCTGGGGATATCCGAGTCGAGAGTTTGTCAGATACATTCAAAGGCTGTTGTAAAGCTTAAATATTTTGTTGGCGGATACATGAATCCGTAGAAAAGGGTGAGGATAATGCTTAGAGGTTTTTATATTACTGCAAATGGAATGATAAACCAGCAGAGGACTATTAACACAATATCAAATAACGTCGCAAACTCAATGACGCCAGGCTATAAGACGGACACCTCAGTTCAGAATACTTTCAAGAGGGAGCTTATCCTCCTTCGAAACGGAAAGACAACCAAAAGCGGAACCTTTGAGTATAAATTTACCGAGGAATCCAGAACTTCTCTTGAACAGGGAGGCTTTGAATTTACAGAAAGACCGATGGATATTGCTATTCAGGGGCCTGTGTATTTTAATCTTTCAACATCGGACGGGGATACATTGCTGACAAGAAATGGGCAGTTTTCAATAGACAGCGAGGGTTATCTATATCTTCCAGGGGGTGGGCGACTTCTTGGCGAGAACGGCGAAATAAAGGTCGGAGGAAGCGATTTTGTTATCAGCGAAAAGGGCGAGGTAAGGGTTGACGGTAACGTAATCGACACACTAGAGCTAACATATATACAGGACAATGCCAACATTCAGAAGTTCGGCGACAACACCTTCATCAGAATAACTGAGGAGGGGGAGGAGGTTCCTGAGGGAATCCCCGCCGATATAGAATTCAGCATTATTCAAGGGGCTTATGAGCGTTCAAACGTCGATCTCGGCGTTGAAATGACAAAAGCTATTGCCGCACAGCGTGCTTTTGAATCACTTTCACAGGCACTGAAAATGATAGACGGCATTAACCAGAGGGCGGTCAGCGAGCTTGGAAAGATTTAAGGGGTGATTTGAAATGAACATAGGCTTTTACAGTGCTAAGACAGGGCTTTTGACAATGCAACAGGGCATTGATGTTGTTTCTAACAATATGGCAAATATTCAGACAAACGGATATAAGGAAATCAGAACAAACTTCTCAGACCTTCTTTATACCGTCGAGAAAGCACAATATGAGGAGGCTCAGACAGGTCACGGTGTCAAAGTCACAAAGACAGACCTCATGTATAAAAACGGTCAGCTTATTATGACAAACCGTGAGCTTGACTTTGTTTGTCCCACAGGCGGCTTTTTTGCGGTTAGCAATTCTTCAGGGGACATTAAATACACGCGTGACGGCTCATTCTATCTTTCAAACAACGGAAACGGCGAATGGGGAATAGTAACGGCGGACGGCAGCGCTGTTTTAGATTATGATAAGCAGAAAATTACAATAACGGCAAATGAGGACGGGGTTTTAGACGGCACCGAGGTTTTTGAAAAGCTTGGCGTGTTCAGCTTCACAAACCCGTATGGTCTTGAGGCGGCGGGGGGAAATAAATACCGCCAGACGGAAAGCTCGGGAGAGGCGACCGCAAACGAAGACCTTGACAAACTGTCGGGAGCGTTGGAGCTTTCAACCGTAAACATCGCAGAGCAGCTTGTTAAGATGATTCAGCTTCAAAGATCGTTTCAGCTTAACGCTAAAATGATTCAGACGTCAGATGAAATTGAAAACATCGTAAATAATTTAAGATAGCCTGGAGGATAGATAATGCCACCTATTGAAAACCTTGATGATTTAAACCCAATGCACATGGACGTTCTCAGAGAAATCGGGAACATAGGCTCTGGAAGTGCCGCATCTGCACTTTCAACCCTGCTAAATTCCTTTGTTGATATATCTGTTCCGACTGTTAAATGCCTTGACTTTGATGAAACAATCAACTTCATCGGCGGGGCGGAAGAGCTTGTTATCGGGCTTATGCTCAGGTTCACGGGCGAAATATCGGGAATTATCATGTATATTCTCAAAAAGGAATTCTTTTGTAAGGTAATCAATGCGTTTTATCCAAAGGAAATTGACGATCTGACACAGCTCGACGATATGGATCGCTCGGCGGTTTCAGAGGTCGGGAATATCATGGCTGGCTCGTATGTAAACGCTATTTCCGCATTATCGGGGCTTGTTATTGATATCAGCGTTCCGGCGATTTGTGTTGACTATGCCGGCGCAATATTAAGCGTTCCCGCGGTTGAATATGCATCACTGGGCGACAAGGTTTTGCTTATTGATGATAATTTTAAAATCGGCGGTGAAGGCATAAAAAGCAATATGATACTAATTCCTGAAATGGATTCACTTACTACATTATTCAGCAAACTGGGGATTGAAATATGAGCGTAATTACAGTCGGAATATCGGATCTCGCTGTAGCGGGAGCGCCGGACGTGCTAGCCACCTATGCGCTCGGCTCTTGCGTGGGAATATGTATTTATGACAAGTTTAAGCTTATCGGCGGAATGGCTCACATTATGCTGCCAAACAGCAAAGAGGTCAGCAAGCAGCATGATAACATGAAAAAATTCGCTGATTCGGGCATATACATACTTCTCAGCGAAATGGAGAGAAAGGGCGCAAACATGTCAAAGCTGACAGCCAAAATTGCGGGAGGAGCACAGATGTTTGCCGGCGTTAACACCTTTAACATAGGCGAAAGAAATGTAATCTCAGTCAAAAGCATTTTGACTAAGTATAATATTCCAATTATAGCAGAGCAGACAGGTGATAAAATCGGAAGAACTATTTTCTTTGATGTTTCATCAGGCATGCTTGAAGTAAAATCGGCAGCACGAGGTTCAATTATAATTTAGCGGAAGAGGAGGGGGAGTTATGACAGACAACAACTATGATAAGAATATTGTTAATCAGAAGGATGAAATCGATGAAGAAAATCTTCCGATTGATTGCATTATTAAGGTGAATACCAGTGACGGTGGCTTTGATGCGAAGATAATAGCATATTCGCCGAGAAACGGCGGAAAAGAAATCTCAAAAGAAGCGGTTTATGACGCTTTAAAAGAGGCGGGCGTGGTTTATGGCATATCTGACGGCGCAATCAGCATGATGATTGTTGCCAAGAAGTATGAAACATGGATTGACGTCGCAAAAGCTACTCCTCCGATAAACGGTGAAGACGGAAGAGTTGAGTATCTCTTTGAAAAAAGTGTTAGCGGAACGCTTGTTGAGGACGCTAGAGGCTATGTCGACTATAAAAATTTAAATATTGTCAGAAATATCACGCAGGGGACTGTGATTGCAAACATTATTCCTGAAACGCAGGGCACCCCCGGCACGAATATTTTCGGCGCTGAAATAAGACAGGTGCCGGGAGTACCGCCGAAATATGAGCCTGGCGAAAATGTCATTCTCAACGAGGATAAAACTCAGCTTGTTGTAAAGGAGAACGGAAACCTTGTATTCTCAGGCTCAAGATTTCATGTTCAGACCACCTTCAAAATGGACGGCGACGTTGATATTTCAACGGGAAATATCGACTTTATCGGCGACATTATTATCAGGGGGGACGTTAAAGAGGGCTTTAGCGTTAAATCCTTCAAGAGCGTAACGGTTTATGGGTCTGTATACGGCTCGGTTGTTACCGCTGGTGAGAATATAGTTATCAAAAATGGTGCAATAGGCTCGTCCCTTAGCGCAAACGGCAGAATTGACATTGACTTTGCCGAAAATGCGACTATCAGATGCTCTGAAATGCTCAAGGCTAATTCTATTTATTTCTGCGATACCTACTGCAATGGTGAGGTTAATCTTACCACAAGAAACGGCAGTATTATCGGCGGAAAGCTTGTCTGCACCAAAAATCTGCAAGCACTAAATATAGGCTCAAGAAACTACACCCCGACATATATCGTTGTCGGTGATAACGCGATTCTGACTGAGGAAAAAGAAAGGCTGACAGCAAGAATCGCTGAGCTAAACGGCGATGAAGAAAAGTGCAATAAAATTCTGGAGTTTTTGGAGCTGAAAAGAAAACAGCTGGGTTCACTTCCGCCGGACAAGACGGAAATTTTCAACTCAGCCGCAAAAACTATATTGATGGCAAGAACTGAAAGAACTCAGCTCAATGCACGAATAGAAGACATTGACGTTCAGCTTCAAACAAAGCAGAATATAAGCGTCAGCTGTAGAAAAGAGCTTAATCCCGGCGTTAAAATCGTAATCAACGACAACGTATTAACGATTAACGACCTTTATCAGCATTGTGAAATAGGACTAGGCAACGACGGAATAGAAATCAGAAATCTTTGATTTTTGAGTTATTCCTCTTTAAGCTCATTAGATGCTTTTAGAATTTCAACATATATACCAGCGACAACCTCAAAAAGAGATTCGGGTATATTCTGACCGACATTTAACAAGGTAAGGACTGCGGCGGTGCTGTCATCTCTAAAGACCGGAATACCGTTCTGGTCGGCAACCTGTATGATTCTTTCAGCAACGGCACCGTGCCCTGATGCGACAACAACAGGCGAATAATCCTGCTCAGGATTATATTTAAGTGCCGCCGCATAATTACCTTTTGGTTTTTTATATTTTGACATTCAAACCCGCCCTTCTTTCCGCAATATGCGGGAAAACATCTGTGAGTGACCTTAGCTTGACAAGCGGTGCAATTTTCGCGGTCTTGACGTTGTAGCCCGCATTAGAAGCTATCTGAGATATTCTTCCCTTCAGACCTGAGAGAGTTTCGGCGAAACCTGACGGACAGTATAGAGCGATATCAAGATTGTTTGAACTTGAAAAAATTTCAAGCTCGAATATTCCCGTCATTTCAATTTCAAAGCTCAAAAACATATGAGCCGTGTCGGATTTTTCATCGCTATCCTCTGCGTCTGCCCACAAATCCCCATAGGCTCTGATATCATCAACTTCAGCGGGGAGAATGCAGTGAAGAAGAGGAGTGAATACCCCCGGCGCTGTCAGCATACTCTGAACAACAGTGTTCGGGTCAACTATTCCGAGATAGCGAATATTTTCATTCCCAAGTGTTTTTAATAGAAAATCAGCCATCTTCTCCATCGATGACGGGGGCTGATATACAATATCAGGCGAAGCGGAAAGCATGGTCAGCACAGCGTTCATAGTTTGACCGACTGTGCTTTTTATATCGGTGTTTTCAATGGAGTTGAGTATAAAGCTCAACCTGTTTATAAGAGTATTTAAATCAGCGGTTTGTTCAAAAGGTCTCATGATTTGTGAAATTTCAGCGCCCGAACCGTTTGGTAAGATGCTCGACAGCATCTCCTTTATCATTTCTGAGCCGCGGCCGATAGAAAGGCTTGAAGTTTCAGAGAGCTGACGGTTTGCGGTTTCAAGCATTGTTCTTAATGAATCAGCTGTAATGCCGTTGGTGTGATTTTTCGCATCAGAAGCTAATTTATACACAAGCTTATCTATCTGATAGAATTCATTACTGTCTGAAAGAAGCGCATTTTTCGCGGACTGTGGAAGAGATGAGCCCTGAATAAACTTTTCAAAAAGCAAATGAAGGTTATCTTTATCCGCACTGTTTTGAGCATGTTCAGAAAGTGAACGAAAAGAGTCTGACAGCGAGAAGGGATTATCACTAAATCTGGACAGGTTGTATTTAATCAGTGAAATCATGTTTTTGATTTTATCTGTTGAAACAAGACTTTCAGCGGCGGAATCCAGGAGCTTTAGAGCCTGCTCTTTAAGCGCTTGAAAATTATCGGGGGCAGAAGGTGAGACAAACGCCTTTGAAAGCTCAGAAAGCTGCTGTGACAGGCTTCTGCTTGGATAAAGACTATCAGATAAAAACATGAAGTTGTCAGAAAGCGAAGTTAACACTTCCTTTTGAGAAAGAAGTGAAAAAGCATTTCTCAAAAACCCGCTGAGTGCCGTTTTAAATTCCTGTGACGAATTGTTAGCAAGCAGTTCACGAAGGGCACTGAAAAGCTCACCCTCAAAGGCGGTTATTCCTTTTCCTTGAGCAATAAGGTCGGACTTTAAATTGCCTTCTGACAGAAAAATGCTCTTGGCAAATTCATTGAACTCATTGACAATATCGGGCGAGGCGCTAGCGGCAAGCTTTGCTAGCATATCTTCATTAACAAGACCTTTAAGAAGATTTGATGTATAGGAAGGGTTTTTTGCAATCTTTAGCTGAATGTCAAGCATTGCGTCGGCGTTGTTGCCTGTGAACTTGCTGTCATTTTGGCGAAATTCTTCAGTTCTGTCATTGGTTTTGACAATTTTGGTCAGGTCAACAAGGTCAAATACCGTATCTGACTGTGCGAGAGGGCGCGTGGGCATTGTGTAGTTTTTGGGGTTAACCAGTTGGGTTATTCTTAGAAGGTCAGCCATATTTTCGCACTCCTCACAAAAAAATTAGGAAAAACAATGTAATATTTATATAATATCGCATTTTTGTATTGTAGTAAAGAGATTTTTGTTGTATAATAAAGAAAAAATAAAATTGAGAAGTCCAAACAGATTCATCAGCATAAACTAAATTTACAAAGCAGGTGATATTTATGGCAAGATTTGATTCTAGTATGGAAGCAATGGTTGACATGTTTATTTTCGAAACAACAACCTTGTTAGAGCAACTCGACGAGATACTTATGAAGACTGAGCGTGAAAATGCAATGGGCGATGAGGATATCAATGAAATCTTCCGCATAATGCATACTATTAAAGGCTCATCGGCAATGATGGGGCTTGATAATATGTCAACCCTTGCTCATGCGATTGAGGATATGTTTTATATTCTTCGTGAGAACAAAGGTATAAATGCGTCTATTACTCATCTTTATGAAGTGGTATTTAACGCATCTGACCTTTTAAAAGCCGAGGTTGAGCTTATTCAGGATAATGAAAGCGAGCCGACGGACTTTTCAGATTTAAGAAATACAATCAAAGACTATATAGTAGTCTTGAAAAACGGCGGGGGAGATCCGCCCCCGAAGGTATCGCCTAATATCGGACAGGCTGTTGACGCTATTGCACAGGCTGTTGAGCCTGAGGCGGTTAAGGCTTCTGCGCCTGAAACAAGCGGTCTTGTTTCGGTCAGGGTTTTCTTTGAGGACGGCTGTCAGATGGAAAACCTCCGTGCGCTTCTTTTAATAAACACTATTAACGACGATTGCGCTTTTGTCGAATATGAGCCTGCCGATATTGAGAGCAATCCGGATACGGCAAAAACAATTATTGATGAGGGCTTTGTAATCAGATTTCGTCCTCACGACAACCCCGACGCTATCATCAAGCATATTGAGGAGTCTGTAAACGTAAAATCCTATGAAATTATAGATACTGAGGAAGAGGAAAAGCCTTCTGCTCCTGTTGCTGTTTCACCTGTTGTTGAAACGGTTTCAGAAAAGGCTGAAAGCATCTCTTCCTCCACAGCTTCTGCCTCTGCGGTAGCGGTGGCACCTGTTTCAATGAAAACAGAGCACGAACAGAACGCTGAAAAAATCAACAATCAGCTTGCACAGACAAAGGGCGGAAACAAGCAGAGTCTTATTTCTGTCAATCTCAATAAGCTTGATATGCTTCTTGACATGGTGGGCGAGCTTGTTATAACTCAGGCGATGGTCACTTCAAACCCTGACCTCAAGGGGCTGAAGCTAGACAGCTTTCAGAAAGCCTCAAGACAGCTTAGAAAGCTCACAGATGAGCTTCAGGATATTGTAATGTCAATTAGAATGGTCCCGCTGTCAGGTGTGTTCAATAAAATGTCACGTATCGTCAGAGATATGAAGATGAAGCTCAATAAGGACGTTGACCTTGTTTTTGAAGGTGAAGAAACAGAGGTTGACAAGAGCGTTATTGACAATCTTACCGATCCGCTTATGCACCTTGTCAGAAACGCTATGGACCATGGCATTGAAACTCCCGAGGAGTACGCCGCTTCAGGCAAAACTGATAAGAGCAGAATCACACTTTCTGCTTACAACTCATCAGGTGAGGTTGTAATTCTTGTTCAGGATAACGGCAAGGGCATTAATCCTCAGAGGGTTCTTGAAAAGGCTAAGAATAACGGTCTATTAACGAAGTCTGAATCTGAATACAGCGACAAAGAAATATTTAATATGATTATGCTCCCCGGATTTTCTATGAAGGAGCAGGTCACAGAATTTTCCGGACGTGGCGTCGGCACAGACGTTGTTAAGAAGAATATCGAAAAAATCGGTGGCTCTGTTACTGTTGAAAGCAAATTTGGCGAGGGAACCTGCTTTGTTATAAAAATCCCGCTGTCGCTTGCTATTGTTGACGGTATGGAGGTTTCTGTCGGCGAATCAATCTTTACTATTCCCACAAGCTCAATAATGGAAAGCTTTAAGCTAAAGCCGGAGCAGCTTATTCATGATACCAACATCGGTGAAATGGTCATGATAAGGGGCAAATGCTATCCGCTTATAAGACTGTATGAAAACTATGAGCTTGAGCCTAAGAGCAAGGAGCTTGAAAACGGTATTATTATTCTTGTTGAAGCCGATTCAAAGCGCACCTGTCTTTTTGTCGATGAGCTTATCGGCGAACAACAGGTTGTCGTCAAGCCGTTCTCACCGCTTTTAAATCAGTTTAATATCAAGCAAAAGGGCATGGCAGGATGTAGCATTCTCGGTGACGGAAGCATAACAATTATTCTTGACATCAATAACATTGTCAACGAGTTTTAATAGAAGGGGAGGATACTACCGTGAGTACTACCGAAACAATTAACGAAAATAAAGCAGTAGACTTTGCTTCAAATGGCGGCGGAATTCTAACCTTTACCATTGAGGACCAGACATACGGAATTGAAATCGGATATGTAACTGATATTATTGAGATACAGCCGATTACGGTTGTTCCTAAGGTGCCTGAATATATAAAGGGTGTAATAAACCTCAGAGGCAAGGTAATACCTGTAATGAATATCAGGTCACGCTTCGGAAAGCCTGTTATTCCATATGATGAGCGTACCTGTATCATTGTGGTGGAGTGGGAGGATGACTCGGTCGGTATGATTATTGACAGAGTTTGTGAGGTTCTCAATATCAATCCGAATGAGATAACACCTCCGCCTGATTATCGATCTGTTAATTCAAACAGATTCATAAAGCATATTGCTAATCGCGCAGACGGCGTTAAGCTTGTTCTTGACTGTGAAAAACTCATTAACGACTGATATAGAAAAACAGAGGATTAACTAATGAAATTAACTGATGCTGATTTCACAAGAATGGTTGAATATGTTAAAAACAACTTTGGAATTAATCTAATTAAGAAAAGACTCTTGATTGAAGGACGACTTAGCTTTACTCTTCAAACAAGAGGATATAAAAGCTATACCGATTATATTGATGTGGTTCTAGCGGACAAGACAGGTGCGGAGGTTGCGTTTTTACTTGACAAGCTCACAACAAATCACACATTTTTTATGAGGGAGAAGGAGCATTTCGAGTTTTTGACAGAAACAATTCTTCCCTATCTTGAAAACACCGTTAAGGATAAGGAGCTTAGGATTTGGAGTGCAGGCTGTTCCTTTGGAAACGAGCCGTATAATCTGGCGATGTGTATTGCCGAATATTTCGGAACAAGAAAACAGGGCTGGGATTGTCGAATTCTTGCGACTGATATTTCAACAAAGGCTCTGAATTTCGCTAAAGAGGGTATTTATTTAAAAAGGGCAATTGACGACCTTCCACCTGCGTGGGTGGCGAAATATTTCGTTAAGCTAGACGATGAGCATTATCAGGTGACTGAAAGCCTTAGAAAAGAAATTGTGTTCAAGCATTTTAATTTAATGGAAAGCATACCCTTTAAAAAGCCCTTTCATCTTATAAGCTGTCGCAATGTAATGATTTATTTTGATTCTGAAACGAGAGATGGACTTGTTGACAGGTTTTATAACGCAACAACAGAGGGCGGTTATCTTTTCATCGGTCACTCAGAAACAATACAGAAATCAAAAAATTATAAAATCATAAAGCCGGCAATTTATCGCAAAACCTTTTCAGAATAATCCCGAAAGGGGGACGCTTTATGGCCCCAAACAAAATTAACGTATTTATAGTAGATGATTCAATTTTATACCGAAACATTTTGTCGGTTTTTCTTCATCAGGATGATATAATTCATGTAGCGGGAGCAGAGGGCGACCCTGTTGCTGCACTTGAAACAATTAAAAGTGTCAAGCCTGACGTGGTAATTCTTGATATTGAGATGCCTAAGATGAATGGCATCGAATTCTTAAAACGGCTGATTCCAGAGCATCCAATTCCTGTTGTTGTTGTCACGGCAATGCCGATTGAAGCATTTGAAGCACTTGAGGCTGGCGCCGTTGAGTTTGTCAAGAAGCCTTCTGCAAAAGGTGCGGATAATATGAAGCATTTTTCGGAGGAGTTAAGGGCGGTTATAAAAATTGCCTCTAAGGCAGAAGTCAAAAAAGTGCGAAGCCTTATGATTTCCAAGCCGAAAACTTTGGAAAACCCGATGCTTTCAGCATCAATAAAGAATGAGTATGTTATTGCTATCGGGGCGTCAACTGGCGGAACCGATGCAATCAAGGAGGTTTTGGAGGATTTCCCTAAGGATGCCCCTCCAACCGTCATTGTGATTCATATGCCGCCGAAATTCACACAGATGTATGCCGAAAGGCTCAACCGAATATGCAAGGTTGAAGTGAGAGAGGCTCAAAACGGGGACAGACTAAAGCCCGGTCTTGCACTCGTCGGCGCTGGCGGAATTCATCTCAGGCTCGCTAAGGACCGTCAAGGCTATTATGTCAAATGTGAAGAGGGCGAAAAAGTCAGCGGTCACTGTCCCTCGGTTGATGTTCTATTTTCTTCAGTGGCTGAAACCGCTAAAGACAAGGCTGTCGGCGTTATTTTAACCGGAATGGGACGCGACGGCGCAGACGGACTTTTAAAAATGAAAAAAGCCGGCGCTTATACGATTGGGCAGGATAAGGAAAGCTGTGTGGTTTATGGTATGCCGATGGTTGCTTTTAATATCGGCGCTGTGACAAAGCAAAGCTCGCTTGAAAATATTTCGTCGGATGTATGCAAATATCTAAAGGAAAAATAACAGGATAGGTGGTATTAATATGAATGATTTTATGAAAATGTTCAGCGATGAAGAAGAGGAAATAAATATTGAGCTGGAAAAATATCTGACTTTTCTCACCGACAACAGAACCTTTGCTTTCCCGATAACAGACGTTATCGAAATCATCGAGGTGACAGATCCTACTCCTGTGCCTGAATTCCCTGATTATGTGAAGGGCATAATCAATACAAAGGGGAGAGTTATCCCCATTATTGATATACGTCTTCGCTTTGGGCTTGAAGAAAAGGAATATACCGACAGAACTTGTATTATAGTTGTTTCAATAAGCGATGTTGAAATCGGATTTATTGTTGATACAGTGGTCGCTGTTGTTGAAATGGGCGAGGAAATGATTGCTCCACCACCAACTATTTCAACGGACGGCGTGTCAAGATATATCACAGGCGTTGCAAAATTTGATACCGGTTTGATTGTGATTTTGAATGCAAAGAAAATTCTTGACGACAGGGGATTTAACCTTATGGCAGAACATACAAAATAAGCTCAGTATTTTTGTTGTTATTTTTATTACATTTTTGTTATATAAGGTTAAAGTTTTTAATAATTATGCCGATATAAAAAACAGGGGTATTATAGCCTCTTGTGATTATATCGGCATTTTTGCCGTTGGGAGGGAACTATTGTGGAGATTAAGAACTATATAAATGCGGTCCATGCTTACAGCACTGTAGCGTCCGGAAAAAGCCGGTCTGAAAAGGCGTCAGAATCGTCATCGGCAAAGAATATGGATAAGGTTGAGTTCTCTTCCGCAAAGCTTTCAAGTTCAGATAATGTTAAAGCGACAGTTGCAAAAGCTGTAGAAAGTGACGCAAGCGCTGAAAGGATTGCGGCGCTATCATCTTTAGTAAGTGACGGTCAGTATAATATTTCAGCCGAATCAATCATCAAGGCTATGCTTGAATAGCTAGTATATGTGGGGGAGTTTTATGCCGGATTATGCAAAACTGATTGAGTATTTTGACGTCTGCATTTGTCATTATGCAGAGCTTCTTGATTTTGAAAATGAAAAACTAAGGCTTATCGCTTCTGAAAATATTATCGAGCTTCAGAATAAAATCCCGAAGGAGCAGGCGCTGATCATGAAAGGCAATGCTTTGGAGGCTAAGCGCATCGAAATCATGAAGAAGGAAGGGCTTGACGGCAAGCGGTTTGAGCAGCTTATTGAAAACGCACCAGACGAATTCAAAACCGCACTTATAAGGAGCCGTGATTCGCTCTCAAAATACATCAATGAAATTAGACGTATAAACAGCAACGCGATGCAAACGGTGAGCACTAGACTCTCAAGGCTTGAAAAGCTAAGGAGTAATTTGAGCACCGACACCTATGACGGAAAGGGCGAGAAGAAGCACAGCGTTTCTTCATCAAGCTCATTATCTAAAAATGTTTAGGAGGAACCTGAATGAGACCGACATTTCTTGGTTTTGAAACAGCAAGAAAATCGCTTATGGCTTCACAAAAAGCGCTTGATATAACAGGAAACAACATCTCTAACATTGAGACAGTTGGATACACAAGACAGAGGCTTGACCTTTTTTCAATGGTCACACCATCCGCAAATTCAAGGTATTCAGGCAACAGAATTTCATGCGCAGGGCAGGGGGTTATGGCGGCTGGCGTGTCACAAATCAGAGACCCTTTTCTTGACAAGCGTTATCGTGAGCTTAATGCAGATGCGGCTGAGGCGGGGATTAAGGCCGCCATACTCACAGACATTGAAAATGTAATAGATAATATTGACACTGAGGGACTTCAGAACTCGCTTTTGAAATTTCAGGCTGCGCTTTCATCTTTTGCTACCGATTCAACCGACCGAAAAGAGCTTGGCAGTATTGTTGTTCAAAGCGCAAAAAACCTCGTCAGTGTTCTTAATGATTATGACACTAGACTAAAGCAGGTTTCAGACCAGACTAAATTTGAAATTGATTCATCAGTGAGCGATTTAAATGCAACTCTTGATAAAATTGCTGTTTTAAATAAGCAGATTGTTGACAGCTATGTGGGAAGCGGTCAGATTTCACTGTCGGTTGCCGGCGATTATACAGTTAACGCCACATACGGCCCGAATGAGCTTCTTGACACAAGAAATGTTCTTCTTGACTCGCTTTCAACCTATGCGGACGTGGAAATACAAAGCCAGCCCGACGGCTCTGTTACCATTAATATGGCGGGGGCAACAGTTGTCGAAGGCGCAAAGGCTACTCAGCTTTCATATCGTGAGGATACAACAACAGGCGCACTAATTTTTGCATATAACAGCGGTGCTGAATTTGTACCGACCTCAGGCTCAATAAAAGGCTATCTTGAAATGTATAATGGTAACGGCTGCTATGCACAAGGCGCACAGACGGGTGATGAGGGAATTCCTTATTATAGAACGGCAATTGATAAGTTCGCTGAAACAATCGCCAGAGAATTCAACGCAATGAATGTTGACACAAGCGACCCGACTACACCCAGACCTCTTTTTGTGTCATCTGACGGCATGAACTTTACAGCGGGCACAATTCGACTTTCGCAGGACTGGATTAACGACCCTATGTCGATTATCCCCACAACGCAGGACGGTAGCCTTGACAACGCACACATATTCAAGCTTCTGAGCTTGTTTGACAAGAATTCAGACTTTGGAGATAAGCAGGATTTCAACGGAACCTTCGAAGGCTACATTTCATATTTTACGAACAAAATAACAGGTGATATAACCTTCCAAAACGGCGTTTTTGATTCGTCAACGACCATGACCTCAACGCTTCTTGACACTAGAGATTCAGTTTCAAAGGTTTCGATGGAGGAAGAGGGAATAAACCTGATGAATTATCAGAAATGGTTTAATGCTTCCTCAAGACTTATGACAACACTCGACGAAGCGCTAAACACAATTATCAACGGTATGGGACTTGTCGGCAGAGGCTGATAATATAGTACAGGGAGGATGAGCTAGCAATGAGAATTACTCAGAGCCAGATTACAAGACGGTATGTTAACAGCACTAACTCAAGTCTTGTAAATATGGATAAGATACGCAACAAGGTTCTCACCCAGAGGAAATTTCTAAGAGCCTCAGAGGATCCCGTTGGTGGAGCGAAGGCACTTATTATAAGACGGAGCATGGCAAAGACCGAAATGCATCTTGACAATCTCAGCTCGGCGGAGGGGATACTTAGCACTGCTGAATCCTCGCTTATGAACATCAGCAATATTTCAATCACTGTTGCGGATTCTATTCTTTATGGAGTAAACGGAACTCAGGGGCAGGATGAGAAGGATATTCTCGCAACACAGCTGAAAAATTTGGCGGAGCAGATGGTTGCACAGGCGAACACTGACTATGCGGGAAGAACACTTATGGGCGGAACAAACACAACAACTCCGCCGTATGTATATGATAAAGCAACAGGCAGTTTAACATATAACGGTGAGGATATAAACCTCCACGATGACCCGAAGGATTTCCCCTTTTCGCTTCCTGTTTATTCTGATGTGGGAATGGGAATAAAGTTTGATGCAAACGGCAATGTTGACACACAGACGGTTCTTGACATTTCAACAAATGGCGCTCAAATTTTCGGCAGTGGCGTTGACGACGACGGCGACCCTAAAAATCTGATTGCGCTGACAATTAAAGCTGCAAAGGCACTTGAGGAAGCTGACAACGATACGGCATACCGCATGGTGGACAAAATCAGAAAAGCATCGTCAAACCTCACAAATGCTATTACCGACCTTGGAAACAGACAGCAACAGGTTGAATTCATCAAGTCGCGCGTTGAGGATGGCTATTATAATTTGCAGGTTGCCCAGAAGAATGTTGAGGGAATTGACGAGACTAAGGAAATCATTGGATTTAAGGTTGCTGAAAGCGCATACAACGCAATGCTTTCTATGGGAGCGAAGGTAATACCGGCAACAATATTTAATTTCATGTAACATAATTCAAGGGAGGAATTATGATGGAACAGCTGTTAAGTATAAAAACAATACCGATATCTGTTGAGATTGTCGTTAATAATGCCAAACTGAACTATAACAGCGAGCTTCCAAAGGTTCAGGTTTCACGTCAGGACGGCGGACTGAAAATGACGGCTGACCCTATTAAAATAAACATCGATGGTTTTGAAATGCGCCAGAGTCTGGGAATGAAATCTAACGGGCGGCTTATTGATGAGTTCGCTGATAAAGGAATCAGAATAGGATATCAGGCGACAGCAAAATATGTCGATAAGGGTAACAATTATGCTAATCCCAATGGAATGTCCATCGGAAAATATGAAGCGGCTTCTCTTAGAAAAAATGTTGAAACCGTTTTAGAATTTCTCCCGAAGGCAAGGCCGGAAATTTCTTGGAGCGGGGGAACGCTTAATATCCAGTATCAGATGGATAAGCTTGATATGAACTGGGACGTTAATAACGACACAAAGTTTGAATTTGTCCCCGGGAAAATAGAGCTTGAAATAAAACAAAAGCCAATGGTTGATATTGATTATATCGGCGGCCCGATATATGTTCCGCCAAGTGCTGACCCTGATTATGTCGGAAATACGATTGATGTCAGGATATAAAGAGAGTGTGTATGTTATGAGTGAAGAAATCAAATCAATGAAAATACAGACAAGGGATTTCGGTGAACAGGAAATTGCCCTTGAGGATATTATAACCTTTCCAAACGGCCTTTTCGCTTTTGAAGATGCTAGACGATTTGTTCTGATGAGCCCCTTGGGCGATGAGGCTTCGCCAATGTGGCTTCAGAGTGCGGAAGGTTCATCCCCTTGCTTTATCGTATTTAAGCCAACCGAGCTTTTTGACAATTATATTCCTGAGCTTTCTGAGGAGGATATGAAGGTCTTAAAGCTTGAAGATAACGACGTTCTTGAATATCTAGTGATTGCAGTTATTCCAGAGGATTATAAACAGACCACTGTCAACCTTAAAAGTCCGATTATAATCAACAGAAACAAGAAAATCGCAATTCAGACGATTCTTCAGCAGAGCTTCAGCCTGAAGCACCCTATTTATCAAACAGCTGAGGGGGCGTAATTATGCTGGTAATCACAAGAAAGACCGAAGAGGGCTTCTTGATCGGTGATAACATTGAAATAACCGTTCTTGAAATCGGAAAGGATCGAATCAAGATAGGTATTAACGCTCCTAAAGAGGTTAAGATTGTCAGAAAAGAAATCTATATGACCGAGGAAATGAACAAAAAAGCATCCAGCACACCATCAAAAGAAACCATCGACAAATTATTAGGGCAAGCCGGAAAGGGGTAATCTATTATGGCAACAAATTCAATTAGCTCAAACGGAATAAGAATGGCTGGATTGGCTTCTGGGCTTGATACTGAAAGCCTAGTAAAGCAGATGGCTTCTTATTCAAAAATTAAACTGAACACTCAAAAGCAGAAGCTTCAGCTTCTTCAGTGGAAGCAGGAGGATTATCGCAGCGTAATTTCTAAAATAAGTGCTTTTAAGGATACTTATTTTAATCTTTTAAAGGCAGACACCAACCTTGGCTCAAACAAGGTTTTTGCTTCAAGAAGTGCCACATCAACAAGCGAACTTGTTAAAGCAACAGCAACAGCCAGCGCAAATAAGGCAAGCTATAACATTACAGAGGTACAGCAGATTGCTTCAGCAGCAAAGGTTTCAAGCGGGAATCTTGCGGTTAATGGAATAAAGCTTGATTATTCAAATGCAACCGAAGGTACGGACTACACTCTAAAGCTAAAGCTTGACGGGCTTGAAAAGAGTGTTACTTTCACCGGTGGTGCTGACAGTGCCGAAACTCAGCAAAATTTCCTTGATGCTGTCAACGGTGCTTTTTCGGCAACAGGCGCAGAATTTTCAATGAACGGCGGAAGACTTGTTGCGAATACAGCTTCTAACCCCAACCTGATTCATTCTTTTTCCATTTCTGAGTCAGCAACGCCTTCGTCCGGTGTGGCTTCAGAATTAAAAGCAATCGGACTTGATCAGGCGAAAACAAGCACGGCTTCATCGAACGTCGCACTTAGCACGCTTGCTTTTTCCACCGAACTTCAGGGCAATTCCTTTTCATTTGAAATTAACGGCGTGAAATTTGCCTTTGACAAGACGGCTACGCTCAGCCAGGTAATGAATAAAATCAATAACAGTGAAGCAAAAGTAACTATGAGTTACAGCAGTATTTCGGGAAGCTTTTCTCTTCAGTCAAAGGATTCGGGAGCAGGAAGCTCAATCAGCATTAAGCAGACCTCGGGCAATCTTCTCACCTCAATGTTTGGTGAAAGTAATATCGCCGCTTCAACATCAATTTCAACGCAGTCTTTCAGAACGGTTGGAGTTCAAGGCAATGCAAGCAGCTTTAAAGAAGAAAAATCTACTGCTGATCTTGAGTCAATTGTCAACAAGCAGGTTAAAATCACTGTCAACGGTGAAGAAAAAACAATCGGCCTGTGGGGATATAATGCTTCAGGCGACAAGAATGATTACACAAAGGCTGCCACCGTTGTTACTCAGCTGAATTATGAGCTTTCAAAGCAATTCGGCTCGGCTGCTCCAAAATTCTCGTTTGATACAACGACCAATAAGTTTTCGCTTGTCGGCGCTGATGCTTCTGACGAGATAACAATTGAGGCGATTGAGGACACAAGCGGAGGAAGCGACAGACTCTTATCCTCACTGGGGTTCAATGACACCAACAATACAAACATTGTTGACACTACTGCTTCAATTGTCGGCGGATTAGCGGATGGACTATCATATGATATCAAATTCAATGACGGCTCAGCCGTTTCGATAACCAATCAGACCACGCTTGAAAGCCTTGTTGATGAATCAAACGGCAACATTACATATGAAAACGGAAGATTGTTATTCAAAGGGCTTGATTATGCAGGCTCGGATGATGAAGTCAAGCCGTATCTCGCCAGCATTTTTGGTGAGAATTACAGCTTCCCCGGCGTTCCGCCTTTCCCGGATCCGAATTCTGAAACAGCCGCAACATTTGCGGGAAAGAATGCGATAGTGACAATTAACGGCGCTACAATTTCAAATTCGTCAAACAGCATTACTATTGATGGAACAACAATGGACATCAGCAAGCTTTCAGTGGGCGCAACTGATATTACAATAACAACCACGAACGATTCGTCTAAGGCTGTTGATGCAATCAAGCAGTTCGTTACGGATTATAACGCTCTCATTTCAGATTTATATAAGCAGATAAGAACTGAATATGACAATAACTATAAGCCTCTGACTGATGAGCAGACGGAGGAAATGTCAGAAAAAGAAATTGAAAAATGGGACGAAACCGCTAAAACCGGACTTCTATATCAGGATCAGACAATCAACAAATTCCTCACTCAGCTTCGTCAGGCTGTCAGCGGAACAACAGTGGATCGTGTCGGTTTGTATGATATGGGAATTAAGGTTTCAACAAACTATCTTGATTTTGGAAAGCTTGAGCTTGATGAAGCGGCGCTTCAAAAAGCAATTGATGAAGACCCTGAGAAAATTCAGAAGTTTTTCACTGATCCTGACAATGGATTTGCGGCAAGGGTCACAAATGTAATCAACTCTACGGTTTCAACATCAGGAAACAGTAAAGGAACGCTTACACTACTTGCCGGTGTTCCCAACACAACCACGGCGACAGAGAACAAAATGTCCAAAGAAATCAAAACCTATAAGGAATTGATTGAATCTTTGCAGGATAAATATGAGGATGAAATGAATCGTTACTGGAAGCAGTTCACTGCTCTTGAGAAGGTTATGAAAAGTTACGAGTCACAGTCATCTTGGCTAACATCACAGTTCTCTGTATAACCATACTATTATAAGTATTATCTTAGCAGGGAGGCTTTATTATGAATAATCCGTATCAGCAGTTTATGAAGCAGTCTGTCAGCACCATGACACCTGTTGAGCTTTTGATTGCTTTATATGACAAGGCGGAGCAGGAGCTTAAAAAATCAATACATTTTATTGAAAACAAGGATTATGAAAAGGCCGGAGCAGCAATTTTTAAGGTTCAGGATATTGTGGCAATGCTTGACGGCTCACTCAAAATGAAATATGAGATTTCTGAA
Source organism: Bacillota bacterium (assembly GCA_023439835.1). Lineage (GTDB taxonomy): Bacteria > Bacillota > Clostridia > Oscillospirales > Ruminococcaceae > SZUA-444. Next base: position 140,529 of record JAEXUW010000012.1, read on the forward strand.
AATCTAGCGGCGCTTTATGATTTTTTCATGGTTGAATTAATTCGCGCCAACACAACAAAGGACATTGAAGTAATAAAGCCTTTGATACCGCTTTTTGCCGACCTGAAAGACGCCTTCACACAAATCAGTCGCAAAGGATAGGGATATGAAGAAAAAACACATTAGCATGATTTCTGAAGCAATGGGTGAGAAAATATCACTCCTAATTGAATTTAAGGGAATTACTGAAAAAATGATTTCAGCTGACCTTGATGCTATGGCTGAGCTTATTGCTGAGAGGCAAGTGCTTATCCAGAAAATTGACAGCATTCAATCTGATATTAATGTGCAAATAGACAGACTCCCCGATGATGAGAAAACAGTCGTTACTGATATTCTTGCTCACAAAAAGCCAGAAGTGCCGGAGAGCTTGCTTCAGATTTTGAACAAGGCAGAAGAGATTGAAAATCTGCTTGTCGAAATAATGGTGATTGAAAAGAAGGTTGCTGTGTCAATGGAAAAGATTCAAAGCGAGCTTCTGACCGATATGCAAAAAATGAACAAGAGCAAACAGGTCATAGACTATTTTTCATCTTTTTCAGGTGTAAAGCCTAACGGAGAGCAACTAAATTCTTTATCATAATTTCTTAAGAACGGCATATTTTTATTGCCGTTCTTATTCTTTTGTGGTATAATATCAGCATGTGCCCGTAGCTCAGCTGGATAGAGCGTCAGACTCCGACTCTGAAGGCCGCTGGTTCGAATCCAGTCGGGCACACCATTCAAACGCCGTATCCTTCACAGAATTGAATACGGCGTTTTAAATTTTTATATGAAATTGTGGTGATAGAATGAGGATAATAGAAACCGAACGACTGTATTTGAGGGAGCTGCACATTAATGATAAAAAAGACCTGATGCGAGTTCTATCCGATTCTGAATCCATGAAACATACTCTTGATCCATTCAGTGAAGAAAAAGTAGAAAAGTGGATTGAATGGAATATTGAGAACTATAAGAAGTATAACCATGGATTATGGGCCGTTATGTTAAAAGAAGACGAAACTTTTATCGGAGATTGCGGCATTACAATGCAATGCATAGAAAACGAAACTGTGCCGGAGATAGGATATCATATTATTAGACAATATTGCAACAAAGGTTATGCAACGGAAGCTGCTCTTGCATGCAAAAAATATGCGCTTGAAGTGCTTGGCTATACGGAAGTATTCTCATATTGCAAGGTGCAAAATATTCCGTCACAAAAAGTTGCCGCAAAGATAGGCATGAGGTTTTATAAATACTTTGAATTGCTTGGCGAGAAAGAAATTGTTCATGTAGCAAGCAGGGAGCAGTCTTGAGAATATTCTTAGCACTGTTTTTTTCACTGGTCTCGAATTTCACAAAATCGTTTGCATATTCAACAATATTATAGCTAAATCGACAAAAATGAAATTAATGGTCAATATCAGTTGACAACCCTCTAATAATCTGATAGAATATGAAAGTCGCCTCAAGAGAGGTGGCGAAAAAAAGGCGAAGGCGAGTTAAGGTCAAAAAACTTTTTCAAAAAATATTGAAAAAAAGAGTTGACAAGAGCGAGCTGAAGTGA
>JAEXUW010000013.1 GCA_023439835.1 Bacillota bacterium
ATAATTGATTCGAATTTTTCAGACCTGTCATTATTATCAGGCTGTGAAAAGCTTGAGGAGCTAATTATTATCAATGTTGATGTAACAAATCTATCGCCTCTTAAAGACTTAACAAGCCTTAAGACATTATATATGTTTAATTTAAAATCGATTGATTGTTCAGTGTTGTATAACCTTGAAAACCTAAAAGAGCTATATGTCAGCAAAGGTCAGCTCAGCGATGAGGATATAAACAGGCTTATTGAAAAAGACGTGCAAATTAAATATAGTTGATTTGACTTTATAAATCCAAGCTTAAACCTCAACCACTATGCCCTCAAAGGCGGGACGACCTATTATATCGTTGTTGAAAGCTCAGCCACGACAAACACGACCTACACCCTCACCGCCGAGCAGGATAACTGGGTTTATGCGCCTTATGGGGGAACATTTATAAGCGATGATACCGTTAAAGGAATCTTTAAGCGCGTTCCTTGTATAAGTGAGGTTTATATTGATAGTGCAAGTTTTGTCGCTTTATCTTTATTAAGAGCTAATTTGGAAGAAGAGCAGGCTGCAACTAACATGATGCTTGCTCTATTAATTGGAGGGACAATCAGTGTAAAAGAATTTGGCAAATGGTTAGCAAAAAAATATTCATTAAGAGCAGTGCCTTTTGTAGGTTGGGTATTAATGGGCATTGATATTGTAGTGCTGGCTGATACGATAGCTAGCTGGTATGAACATAAAACATTTAACGATGCTATAAATGGGAACAATCAAAATGTTATTTATACCACGATCAGAGTTAAAGCCAATTCTTCCTGGTGGCGTGTATGGTATAATGAAGGCTATATAAATAAGTATTACAATGAAGGATTAGCTGTATTAAGAGGTACAATCAACACCGTAATAAGCACAGAAGAATTGGAGGCTATTTTTGATTAAATTTATAATTTTAATATGCAGTTTTTTGATAACGGGGATTTTGCTTATTGTTTATGTGTTTCAATTGTTTAATATTAAAAAAATTACAAAAAGGGCAAACGGACTACTTTTGAAATTATCAAATAATAACAGCTACAGGTTTTTAGCTTATGGCTCGGTATATATAGTTTTATATTGTATGCATCCATATTTAAAAAATAACGTATATATGCTGATATATGCAATTTTATTTATTTGTATAGGTATTATCAACCAGCAAATTAAAACAATAGTAACTCAGGACGGTATATTTGATGGTGCATCTTTTTACACAAATTCTGAAGTTAGGTTCACAATTCAAAAAAATAAGCTTATTGTATTGTGTAGCGAAAAAGTAATATTTAAATTTAAGCTAATAAAGAAAAAAGAGGCAAGCATTATTGCTTATATGCAAAGATACTATACTGAAAAAATTGAACAAGTTTCTGAATCTCAGAAAGATACAGTTAAAAATGATGAGTGAGAATTGTCCACAACTATACCCTCAAAGGAGGAAAGACTAATTATTCCTCTTTGTCAAATGCATCTTAAACTACATAAAAAACACAGCACCTTCAATTTCTTGAAAGTGCTGTGTTTTTGTGTGGCGTGCCTGGAGGGATTCGAACCCCCGACCTTTTGGTTCGTAGCCAAACACTCTATCCGGCTGAGCTACAGGCACTTATAATTAACACTAGATTATTTTATCATAGTTTTTAAATGTTGTCAAGCAGAATTTTGAAATGCTCAAGAGTGTATTTATTGCAATATTTCACTGACGCTATTTACTTAATGCCTTAAAAATAGTATAATATTTTTATTATTATAAGTTAAATTGAAAGGAAAAAGTCATGAATACTATCGGAATAATCGGAGCAATGCCTTCTGAGCTTGCTGATATTAGAGCTTCTCTTGGTGAGGGTGTGGTTGAAAAATACGCCTCATATGATTTTTATTTAAACGAGCTAGACGGAAAGAAAATAGTCAGTGTCTGCTGTGGCGTGGCGAAGGTCAACTCGGCTGTTGCTACTCAAATTCTCATCGACAAATATGAGGTTGAGTGTGTTATTAACACCGGCATAGCCGGAGGAATGGACAGGTCTGTCAGTGTGTGCGACATTGTTGTGGCAAATGAAGTTATGCACCATGACGTGACAACTCGTTTCCTTCAGAATTATCCGCCGTACAGGGGGGACTATGAAGCGGACAAGCGTCTGATTATGCTTGCTGTTTCTGCTTGTGAATCTTTCGGCTATAAGTCTTTTATTGGAAGAATTGTTTCGGGTGAGCAGTTTATTTCAGACAACAAAGTGAAAAACAGCATTATTGATGAGTTTAATCCGCATGCAGTGGACATGGAATCTGCGGCAATCGGGCATTGCTGTTATAGAAACGATATTCCTTTTGCAACAATACGCTGCATTTCAGACAATGCGGACGATGAGGGCGAAATGTCGTTTGATGTGTTTGAGAAGGTTGCAGCTAAAAGAGTGGCCGATGTTGTTTTCTCAATGATAAAAGAGATATAATTTCGCAAAATTTGTTGAACAATAATGCAGTTCGGCACTTGATATTTGTTTATTTTTGCATTGCGAAAGAAGAACTTATTTGCTATAATATAAAGAATAATTATTGAAAGAGGGATATCACAATGACTGATATAAGACTAGAGCTTTCCAAAGCTCCCAAAGCTAAGCCGACTGACGAGTCAAAACTCGGCTTCGGTCAGATTTTCACCGACCATATGTTTATAATGGAATACGACGTTGGACAGGGCTGGCATGACGCAAGAATTGTTCCTTACGGCCCGATACCGCTTGAGCCGTCAGTTATGTGCCTGCATTATGGGCAGGAGGTTTTTGAGGGCTTAAAGGCTTACAGAACAGCCGAGGGTAAAATTCAGCTTTTCAGACCGGAGGAGAATTACAAAAGGCTTAACATTTCAAATGAGCGTTTGGTTATTCCTCAAATCGATGTTGATTTCTGCGTTGAGGCTACAAAGAAGCTTGTTGAAATTGATGCGGATTGGGTTCCGAAATCAGAAGGCACATCGCTTTACATAAGACCTTTTATTATTGCGGTTGATCCTTTTCTGGGTGTTCGTCCCGGCAATAAGTATCTGTTTATGATTATTTGCTCTCCGTCGGGAAGGTATTATTCGTCAGGGCTAAACCCCGTCAGCATTTATGTTGAGCAGAATTACGTCAGGGCGGTTCAGGGCGGAACAGGCTATGCCAAAACAGGCGGAAACTATGCGGCTTCTTTAGCGGGACAGGACGAGGCACACAAGCAGAATTATTCACAGGTTTTATGGCTTGACGGAATTGAGAGAAAATATATTGAGGAAGTCGGCGCGATGAACATATTCCTGGTTATCGGTGACGAGATTGTAACACCAGCGCTTCAAGGCTCAATCCTCCCCGGAATTACAAGAAAATCTGCAATCGAAATATGCAAATCGTGGGGACTGACGGTTTCTGAAAGAAGAATTTCTATTCAAGAAATCGCCGACGCCTATGACAACGGTCAGCTCAAAGAAATATTCGGAACAGGCACAGCCGCCGTTATTTCACCGGTCGGTCACCTAAAATGGGGCGACAAGATCATGGAGATAAACAACAATAAAATCGGTGAGATTTCACAGAAGCTGTATGACACTATGACAGGTATTCAGCTTGGTGTTGTTGAGGATAAATTCGGCTGGATCACTCCTGTTTGCTAAAAAGCAGGTTTATTAAAATTTAATTCCCTCTGTCAAATTCCAGTGCGAAAATGACGGAGGGAATTTTTTGCGGGTTAAACCCTAAGCTTAAAGGCAAAGAAACGAAATAAAGTATAAGTCTATCCGTCAAAATCGCATTAATATACTTTCTTCGCTTTACTTGCTTGTGGAAGAAAAATGAGGTCGCTTTGCTTTCTTTACTTTTCTTGCTTGTGGAAGAAAAGTAACAAAAGAAGCACCCTCTCGCCGAGGGCTTCTGACGGTTTAGGCGCACACGATGCTTGCCTTTAGCAAGCATTTCGGTGCTAACAGTGATTAATAAAGTCTTTTTTTGAGTTTTGATGCTTTGTTTTGGTGACATTGAGACGTTGCGTGACGGCTGCGCCGGTTTAATAGCGTTAATAAATGCACCGCTTTCGCTTGGGTACTGTTCCAACGGCTCGCCTATTTATAGGCTTGTGCCTTGAAGTTTAAAGGCGACATTTGTTAGCTATTCTCACTATCACAAAAGCTGATACTAACTACTAATAACTATTTTCTGGCTACTAAAAGAGCACCCTCTCGCCGAGGGCTTCTGACGGTTTAGGCGCACACGATGCTTGCTTTTAGCAAGCATTTCGGTGCTAACGGTGATTAACAAAGTCTTTTTGTGAGTTTTGAGGCTTTGTTTTGGTGATATTGATACGTTGAGTGACGGCTGCGCCGGTTTAATAACGTTGATAAATGCACCGCTTTTGCTTGGGTACTGTTCCAACGGCTCGCCTTTTTGTGGCTGTGTTCCTTGAAGTGAAAGGCGACGTTTGTTAGCTTTTCTCACTGTCGCAAAAGCTGATACTAACTTCTAATAACTATTTTCTGGCTACTAACCGGTGAGCGTTGAAGTTCGAGCTTGAAACAAGGCGTTTGCACACAGCAACTCTAAACTACTCTACCGAGAGGGGTGTTAGCTTGACCGCTGGGGAAAAACATTCATTACAGAATAAAAAATCAGTAATATCAAACGATTGCGCTGATTTTCGTAAATTTTACAGTTTTTTTAGTCGCAAATTATACTCAAATTAAGGCTGAAAATCAGTTTTCTATTATTGCAAAATGTCAATTTACACAGAAAAAATAAAATGTTATAATTAATACATAAGAAAAACTGTGGAGGATTATATGATAAATATTGCCGTCGCACAATCTGGGGGGCCAACCTGCGCAATAAACGCATCTTTGGCTGGAGTATTTCTTGAGGCTTTGGAGTCTAGAGCGATATATAAAATATTTGGAGCAAGAAATGGGATTCAGGGCATTTTGAGCGAAAATATTATCGAGCTGAACGAAAAGTTTTCGACTGACGAGGATATAAGACTTCTTATTCAGACGCCGTCGACAGCGCTAGGCTCTTGCAGAATAAAACTGCCCGATCCGGATTTGGACAGTGAGCCGTATGAAAAAATTCTTAAGGTTTTTGAAGAATACAATATAGGCGCTTTTTTCTATATAGGCGGAAATGATTCAATGGACACAGTGGCTAAGCTGTCACGATATGTTGCTTTAAAGGGTAAGAATATAAAGGTTATGGGCGTCCCCAAAACAATCGACAATGATGTGAGAGCGACAGACCATACACCTGGATTCGGCTCTGCTGCAAAATATATCGCCACCTCAGTTCAGGAGATTATCAGGGATTCAAGCGTCTATCACCTTGACTCTGTCACCATCATTGAAATAATGGGACGTGACGCAGGCTGGCTGACGGCTTCTTCTGGGGTTTTGAAGGCTGTCGGTGAGGAAGCTCCCCATCTGATTTACCTCCCCGAGGTGCCTTTTTCTATGGAAAAATTTCTCACCGACATAAAGACGGCGCATCAAATGCACAAGTCGGTTGTGTGTGCAGTTTCAGAGGGGCTAAAGCTTGAAAACGGCGAATATGTCGCAAACAGCAGTCTTTCAAATGAGGTTGACGCCTTCGGACATAAGTATCTGGCTGGGCTTGGGCATTATCTTGAAGGCATTGTCAAGCGTGAGCTAGGCTGTAAAGTTCGTTCGATTGAGCTTAATGTACTTCAGAGATGTGCTTCGCATCTTGCTTCAAAAACCGACCTTGACGAGGCTGAAATGATTGGACGAGCGGCGGTAAAAGCGGCAGTAGAAGGGCACACCGGCGAAATGATGATTTTTGAAAGAGTTTCTAATTCGCCTTATCAAGTTGAAATAAGAACTGCGCCGATTAATGATATCGCAAATAATGAAAAGGCATTCCCCCTTGAATGGATTAATCAATCACAAAACGGCATAACACAAGAGGCTATCGACTATGTTCTTCCGCTTATTCAGGGTGAGCCGGTGCTCATTTTTGAAAACGGACTGCCTTTACACATCAGGATTTAGGCTTTTTCAAAGCAAAAAACGACCGTTGAGATAGCTTCAAGCTACACTCATTAAACGGTCGTTTTATATTTTTATCGGATTGAAATAGTTACGGTGCGACGGTAGGCTCAGGTTCGTCACTTGAAACAGGAACTGTTGTGACTATACTGGTGGTTGTAGTAGTAGCAGGCGGTGGGGTTTGACTTGTGAATGTGGTTGTGACAACGGGGAAATCACCGTAGTAGCCCACTTGATTTGCTGAAACATAACCGAGAACAAGCTGGTATGCATAAGGTGACAGATGAAGTCCGTCGCCACTTTGATACATGTCGGGGAGATTCCCGTTTTCATCTTCAAGGAATGAATTGATATCAAGATATGAAAATCTTTCGTCATTTAGATTTTGAAAATAATTTCTGGTGTAATTATTATATGTATCAATGCGTTCGTTTGCCTTCCACTCATGCCAGTCAGTTGTGGGGGTTATTGAAACAACAATAACCTTGCTGTAGGGTGAAACCTCAAGGAGCTTATCGGAAATGTTCTTCAGATTATCGGCATAACCCTTTTCGGTCGTCATGTTGATGTCGTTCATGCCCATCCAAAGGTAAATGTATTTAGGCTGACGTGCCTCGACGGCTTGAACGGCTGAGTACTTTCCACCCAAAATGGTAAATTCACCGCTAAGAAGGTTTCTAGCGCCCAAGCTCCCCTCTGCATAAACCTGAGTTTCAGAAAGCATACCCGAATAAAATCTAAGCCCCATACAAACAGAATCGCCGAGAAATACAAGGTCTTTTTCATAATCATAATCTCTTGCTGTTGGGGTGTCGGGGATAAATGCCTGAGTTGTCACTTCAGGTGTGGTTGTAGTAGCGACTGTTGTTGTGACTGTTGTGGTTGTCGCTTGAGTGGTAGTTGTCGCTTCAGTGGTGGGTGCTTCTGTTGATATAACCGAAACAGCGTCATCGTTACATCCTGACAGGCAAAGCATCATTATAGCCGCCAAGAAAGTGGCGTATTTTTTTATCTTCAAAAAATCGTCTCCCCATAAAATAGAGTTATTAGATTAATTTTACACCTTTTATAATCATAATTCAATACATTTTTGAAAACGTAATCAAACTGTAACAGCTATTCAAAATAAACCTCAACGTCGTCTGTTTCATTAAGCCTTGACATATACTGAGCCTCTTTTCCGTTAATTCTCATGACTATCGAGCCCGTGGGGTTTGAAAGGTCAAGGTCAAGAAGCGGAAGAACCTCCAAAAACAAATGGGGTGAGTCGTCATCTTTTTCGGGAAGTGTTACTTCAGTTGAGTTTAATGTGATTGTTATTTTTGAAGTGCCTTTTTTCATTGGGGGAATGTTTAAGTCAGGAGTATGTTGCTGTGACTTTTGCGTTTTTATATCCTCTTGCTTTATTGAAACAAAAACGTCGCCGTCTGAAAGGGCTGTGTCACCGCTGATTATACCCTTCCCCTTTTGAAATTTATATCCGTATCTGTCAAATTCGATACTTTCAAGAAGCTCATAAAGGGTGAGGACTGAGGACACCTGAGCAATGTCGCCATTTTTTATTTCATAGTCTGAATCAACGGCTGAGCCATTGACGACTGCTGTGTTGCCGAAAAAATATTCTTTTTCGTCAAGAGTAATTTTCCCCGAAAAAACCTCTCCGCATACATCAGAGATTAAAAGCTTTGCCGACACTCCGCTCATAGCGGGAATAATCCTCACGCTGTCGCCTTGAGTAATGTGAGTGTCAAGCGAACAGGGCGAGTCGTTTAAAAAAAGCTGTGCCGGTGTTGAGGGCGTGCCCTTGTGCGTAACCGTCTTTGCATTTAGCGAAAAGGACAGATTTTTTCCGTTGTGACCGATAATCTGCCTTGTTTTAAAGCCGCCGAGCATTAAAAGGTCAAGCACTGTCATATTTTTTGTGTCAAGCACCTTGAATTTGCGGTCGTTTAAAACTACTGTTGAAAAATCATACCCGCCCTGAAGAGTGGCTGTGACGCCGATTCCAACGGGGGTAACATATTCAGGGCCGCTGATTTTTGTGTCAGCTAAAACGACATTCTTGATGAAATTATGTCCGCCGACAGCGACACGACTTTCCGCTATATCAAGCTTTTTAGCGAGTATTGCGGGAAGCCCCTTTATCAGACTCCCTCCCCCCACGAGGAAAACAGCGGAGGGCGCTTGTTTATTAATATCAATAATATGCTGTGCAATAGTGTCGGCAAGACTGTCAACAGCCGGATAAACCGACTTGAAAAAATCTTCTGAACTCACTGAGTGTTCAATTCCGAGAATGTCAGTGTATGCTATTTCATCGCTTTTTGAGGAAAGCTTCATTCTCTCAGCCATTTCAAAATCAACAAGATATGCTTTGATAATTTCCTCTGTTATCTCATCGCCGGCTATTGTCGCCATTGCATAGGCAACAATACTTCCGCTTTGTGAAACCGCAATGTCAGACGTGCCGGCGCCTATATCCACAAGCGCAATGTTAATTAGCCTTATTTCAGGCGGAATAATAACGTTCATTGCTGCAATAGGCTCAAGAGTAAGGGAAGAAACCTTCAGCTTGTTTTTTTCTGTGACGGCATAAAGGCTTTCAACCACCGGCGAGGGGAGGAATGCGGCGATTATTTCAATTTCGGCTTTTTTGCCCTTGTGCCCGACAAGGTTTTTCATCGGATAGCCGTCAAGAGAAAAGCTTATTACGCTGTGTCCAACGCAATAAAATGAAGCAGCACCGTTGCTTTTAAGCAGTTTATCAAGCTCATGCTGAGCCTTTGACACCGCTTCAATCTCAAAGCTTCGCTGAAGCTCAGAGGTTATCGGGTCTGACGACGGAATATCAGCCTCTGTTTTAACACGCTGTGTTTTTAAAGCACGTCCCGCCGCCGCAATTGAAACGTGAGAGAGCTTAACGTTAAGCCGTGCCTCAAGTGCGTTCTTGACTTTTTTAACAAGCAAAGCGACGTCCTCAATATCCTCAATCTGACCGTCCTTCATAGCACGGCTGGTATGGGCACAGGTTTCGCTGTCTATCACCTTAAAAACACCGTCGGCTTGCTCACCGACAATGCCAACTACGTTGCGGGTTCCAATATCAAGTGCAAAAACAATACTTCCCTGTGCTTTTTTTCTGGGCGCCTGTTTTTTTGCGCCGGATTTTTTGGGTGCTTTCTTCATTGCCGCCATTTATGAGAGCCTCCTTGTTAGAAGTTTGAGGTTAGAAGTAGGAGATTATTTCTTTTGCGATTTCTCGTGGGGTGTTGTCACCGTTGACTGTGAAGGAGCAGTGGCTTTTATAGCTTTGCGTCCGCCTGTTAAATAGCTCTTCAAGCTCTTCTTTTGTTGAGCGTTTGACAATCGGGCGGTTTGGGCTGTCCTTTATTCTGTCATAGCATTTTTCAAAGGCAAGCTCTATATATACAACCTTTCCGCTTCTAAGCGCAGCATCGGCGTTTTTTTCAGAGATTAATGCACCGCCGCCTGTTGCGATAACTGCTTGTTTATCACACATAGCTTCAAGAGCACTTGATTCAAGCATTCTGAAATGCTCCTCCCCAAACTCCTTGAAAATATCCGAAATTGTCATCTTTGAGTCTTCCTCAATATAGCTGTCAAGGTCGATAAAATCACAGCCTAAAAGCTTTGAAAGCTCACGTCCGACGGTTGACTTTCCACAGCCCATAAAGCCGCATAAAAATACAGGTTTATTCATTGTCAAAGCCCCCCTTAAAAAGCTATACAGGAAAATCCCTTGCAACAGCATCTTCCATTTCTCTGATTATTTCAAAAACCTCATCATCTGTATAATAATCATTATCCCAGATTTCATGTGCCGAAACAGCCTGCCATACAAGCATTGCCATTCCGCCGACAGTGGTAATGCCCGCTTGCTTTGCTTTTTTCATTAAAAGAGTTTCTCGGGGATTATAAATAACATCAAAGACAGCACAGCAGTTTTTTATCACCTCGTCGGAAACAACACATGCATCGGTTTTGGGATACATTCCAACCGGTGTTGCGTTCATGAGAAGATCAAAGCTGCCGCTTATTTCATCAATGGTAATAACCTTTACTTCGGCATCGGGGCAAATAGACAGAATATCCGACTTAACCTTTTGAGCCTCACTCAGAGCCTGTTCGATTACGGCAATAGTGAGCTTAGCGCCTGCCCTTGCAGTTTCGATAGCCATCATTCGTCCGACACCGCCGCTTCCGACAAGAAGAATATTGCCCAAAAGCTCAATTTTTGCGGAGGACAGTGAGCGAAGAAAGCCGTCAACATCGGTGTTGAAGCCCTTTGACCGCCCGTTTTTTATATCAACGCAGTTGACAGCGCCGTAACGCTTTGCCGTTTCGTCAAGCTCGTCTAAAAAAGGAATGATTCCTATTTTATGCGGAATTGTGATGTTGTAGCCGCTTTTTGAGTTAAGCTCGTTAATTTTTTCAGAAAGCTCCTCAGGCTTGAGCTCGACAACGTCGTATATGAATTCGCGGGTTTTAAGGTCAAACAGTCTTTTGTGAATCGGCGGTGACATAGTGTGCTTCAGCGATTCGCCAAGAACACAGTAGCTTCTCGACATATATATCAATCCTTTATATTATAATGAAAGTGCAAGCAGTGCCTTTTCAAGCGACGCTGTATTTTCAATGTTAAGCGCAGTGGCACCCTTGAGAGTTTTTTTCACAAGACCGGTGAGGACCTTGTTCGGGCCAAGCTCAATAAAGGTGTCAAAGCCGTCGCTGGTCATGGCTGAAAGCTCAGAAGTGAAGCGAACAGGCGAAACAATGTGTGATGAAAGATACTTCGGCATATCCGAAAAATCGTCAAGCACGCCACCCGTCAGGTTGGAATAAAATTTTACCGTCGGCGCCTTGAACTCAGTGCCTTTAGTTTCAGCGTAAAATTCATCGGCGGCAGGCTGCATTAGCTTTGAATGAAAAGCGGCGATTACATTGAGCTTAATTGCCCTTGCGCCCTTTGAGGAGAAATATTCAGCCGCCTTTTCTATTGCCGACGTTTCACCGGCGATAACGGTCTGTGATGGCGAGTTAAAGTTTACGGCGGTGACATATCCGTCGATTTCGGCACAGCCTTTTTCGACTTCTTCAGCACTTAGCCCCACGACAGCGCACATTGAGCCGCCTGAAAGCTCAGCCGCTTTTTGCATTGCTGCTGCTCTGGCTTTTATCAGCTTGAACACATCGGGGACGGAAAGCATACCGCAAGCGCACATAGCGGCATATTCGCCAAGCGAATGCCCCGCAACCGCTTCAAAGGGAATTCCTTTGAGAGAAGCGGCGGTAAATGCGGCAAGTGAAACGGCAAGAATGGCAGGCTGTGAGAATTTCGTCTGCGAAAGCTCCTCCTCACTGGAATCAAAGCATATTTTCGCAAGGTCAAAGCCTAAAATTTCGCTTCCTGTATTGAAAATATCCGAAACTTCTGGGAAAGCCTCATAAAGCTCCTTCCCCATACCGCTATACTGTGAACCCTGACCGGAAAAAAGAAAAACATTTTTTGACATTGAAATAATCCTTTCATTTTAAATTTTCTTTTAATTTTTTATTAACAAATCAAAAACAATTGTATTCAAAATGGTTACAATCTAATTACAAGTTGACAACAGAGGGGTGAATATTATAAAATAAGAATTGCATATGGTTTTGGAAAAAAATATGCGTCAATAATAATTGCATGAAAGCTTTAACATATATAATATAGCACAAAATTTTAGCTTAGACAACACTTTAAGGGGGATTTGCCGTGAACGGTGTAAAAATTCTGGGTATGGGCTCATATGTTCCCGGAAGAATAGTAACAAATGAGGATTTCACAAAAATAGTTGACACTTCTGATGAGTGGATAACAACAAGAACTGGCATGAGAGAAAGGCACTTCTCACAGGGTGAGCCAACGTGGTATATGGCGTCTCAGGCTTCAAAGGCGGCGATTGACCAAGCTGGTATTTCGCCTGAAGAAATTGGAATGATTATAATATCCTGCGTGACTGCGGATTATCTTTTCCCGTCGATGTCATGTATGGTTCAGCGTGAAACAGGTGCTGTGAATGCAATGACAATGGACGTGAACTGCGCATGCTCGGGCTTTGTGTACAGCATTGATATGGCAAAGCATTATCTTGCTTCGGGCGAGGTTAAATATGCGCTTGTCGTCGGTGCTGAAAATTTGACAAAGCTTGTTGATTTTTCAGACAGAAGCTCTTGTATCCTTTTTGGAGACGGGGCTTCAGCTTGCGTTTTGAAAGCTTCCGACAGCTTTTATTCCAGCTTTCTCGGTGCAGACGGAACGGGGGCTAAGCATATGATTTCACGGCTTGACCTCCCCACAAATGCTTTTATTGACGAGAACAGAAAGCATATTGATGATATGCTCCCCGAAACAAAGGGACATTATATGTATATGGACGGCAAAGAGGTTTATAAATTTGCGATTAAGGCGCTTCCTGATGCTGTCAAAAAAGCGCTGGAGAAAACCGAGCTTTCGCCTGAGGATATTGACGTTTACATTCCCCATCAGGCTAATATAAGAATTATTGAAACCGCCGCAAAAAATCTAGGCGTTTCGATGGACAAATTTGTTGTCAACATCGACAGGTTTGGGAACACCTCTAGCGCATCTATACCGCTTGCGCTTGACGAGGCTGTTTCACAAGGACGAGTAAAAAGAGGCGACAGGATATGTCTTGTCGGCTTTGGTGCCGGTCTGACATACGGCGCTGTGATAATGGACTATTAATTTAAAGGAGCAGTAAAATGAAAACCAGAATTACCGAGCTTTTGGGATGCAAATATCCGATTATACAGGGCGGCATGGCGTGGGTTGCTGAAAGCAGCTTGGCGGCGGCTGTTTCAAATGCTGGCGGAATAGGACTAATCGCCGGAGGGGCGGCGCCTATTGATTATTTAAGAGAGCAGATTAGACGAACAAAGTCGCTCACTGACAAGCCGTTTGGCGTAAATATTATGCTGATGAGCCCGAATGCGACGGAGCTGGCGCAGCTTGTTATTGACGAGGGAGTACCGGTTGTTACTACCGGCGCTGGAAATCCCGGCAAGTTTATGGAGGCTTGGAAGGCGGCGGGAATTAAGGTTATACCTGTTATACCGTCGGTTGCGCTGGCGAAAAGAATGGAAAGAGCAGGGGCTGACGCTGTTGTCGCTGAGGGAACAGAGTCGGGCGGTCATATCGGCGAGATAACAACAATGTGTCTGGTTCCTCAGGTTGTTGACGCTGTTTCAATTCCCGTTATAGCAGCGGGAGGAATCGCCGACGGACGCGGAATCGCCGCTAGCTTTATGCTGGGTGCCGAGGGCGTTCAGGTCGGAACACGCTTTTTAGCCGCTGAAGAATGTGTTATTCACGAAAACTATAAAAGGCTTGTTGTCGAGGCTAAGGACACTGACAGCATAGTCACAGGCCGCTTTACGGGGCATCCCTGCCGTGGGGTAAAGACAAGGTTTGCAAAGAGCCTGCTTACCTTTGAGCGTGAGGGTGGCTCACCTGAGGAGTTTGAAAATATCACGCTTGGCTCACTCAGAAAGGCAGCGGTTGACGGAAATATCGACGAGGGCTCTTTCCTTTGTGGAGCAATCGCAGGAATTGTCAATAAAATTGAGCCAGCAAAGGATATGATTGAGGAAATGTTTTCACAGGCAGAAAAGCTTTTGAAATTATAAGGTGAGAATATGAGGGTTATCAGCTATCCCGATGATGAGAGTACTAAGGCGGCAATATCAGACGGTGAGCCTATGCTTGTTTTAATAAGCTTTGACGGCGAAACTGTAATTATGAGTCACGCCGACGAGGCGGTGGAGCATGCGGTTCTTCTCAGAAAGGTAGGCTTTAGGGATACCGAATTTGACAGGTATTTCAGAATTGTTCTTGACGGTGAAGGTGCCGACTGGACGTTTGTCTGTCCGCCTGACTACAAGGGCATATCAGACAAGTCTAAAAGAATATCAAAGTTTTATAAGGACGGATTTAATGTGATTTCGGAGGTGCTTTCAAGACTTGGGCTTTTTGTGGGAATAAGCATTCCGAAAAGATACAGACGACATATTGAAATGATATGAATTAGGAGGACTAAAATGTCAAAAACAGCGATAATTACAGGTGCGTCACAGGGGATAGGCGCGGCAATTGCAAAAAGGCTTGCAAAGGACGGCTTTAATATAGCTATAAACTGTTATCCGAGCGATAATGATAAAGCCAACGCAGAAAAGGTCTGTGAGGAATGCAGAAGCTTTGGTGTCGAGGCGGAAAGCTTTGCGGCTGACGTTTCAAAGCATGAGCAGTGCGAGGAGATGGTCAAGGCGGTTAAAGAGCGCTTTTCAACCATCGACGTCTTAATCAATAACGCCGGAATAACAAAGGACGGGCTTATGATGAGAATGTCAGAGGAGCAGTATGACGTTGTTATCGCCGTAAATCAGAAAAGCGTTTTCAATATGATGAAGTTTGTCAGCGCTGTTATGATGAAGCAAAAAAGCGGGAAAATAGTCAATGTGGCTTCTGTCGCCGGATTATACGGAAACGCAGGGCAGATAAACTATTCCGCATCTAAGGGTGCTGTTATCGCAATGACAAAAACGGGAGCTAAGGAGCTTGGCTCAAGGGGAATTACCGTCAACGCAATTGCGCCGGGGCTTATTCAGACACCGATGACAGACGTTTTAACCGATGAGCAGAAGAAGAACATTTTCGGTCAGATTGCTCTTAAACGCTTTGGACAGGTTGAGGAAATTTCAGGCACCGTTTCTTTTCTGGTATCAGACGACGCAAGCTATATCACAGGGCAGACAATAGAAATCAGCGGCGGGCTTTCAATGTAATAAAAGCTTCGCTTTATTTGGGAGGAAAGTATGAGGAGAGTTGCAATAACCGGACTTGGCGCTGTCACTCCGCTTGGAAATGACGTCAAGAGCTTTTGGGAAGGCATAAAGTCGAACAAGCTGGGGTTTTCATATATTGACCAGTTTGACGCATCAAAATTTGATATTAAAATAGTCGGAGCAGTCAAGGATTTTGACCCGACAAAGCATATAGACAAAAAAGAAGCAAAAAGAATGGACCGCTTTACTCAGCTTGCTGTTACTGCGGCGAAGGAAGCTCTTTTGGACTGTGGCTCTGATTTAAAAGATCTAGACCCTTATCGTGTCGGAGTTATTGTCGGCTGTGGAATCGGCGGGCTTGACAATACTGAAAATCAGCACAGCACTTATCTTGAAAAGGGCCCGAATAGAATATCCGTTTTTTATGTTCCGATGATGATTGGGAACATGGCGGCGGGACAGATTTCAATGTCAAACGGCTTTAAGGGGGATAATTTTTGTACTGTTACGGCTTGCGCCTCTTCTGCTCATGCAATAGGCGAGGCTTTCAGAAAGATTAAAGACGGCTATCTTGACGCTTGTGTTTGTGGCGGAACGGAAAGCTGTATCACAGAATTTGCGCTGGGCGGCTTTAACAATATGAAGGCGCTTTCAAAAGCAACAGAGCTTGACAAGGCTTCTACCCCGTTTGATTTGAACAGACAGGGCTTTGTTCTCGGCGAGGGAAGCGCAGTTCTTATTCTTGAGGAGCTTGAGCACGCAAAGGCTAGAGGGGCGCATATTTACGCTGAAATTGCCGGCTATGGCGCAACCGGAGACGCTTATCACATGACCTCGCCGTCACCAGAGGGTGATGCGGCGGCAAAGGGAATGGAGCTTGCATTCACAGAAGCGGGACTGAAGGCGGAGGATATTTCGTATATCAACGCTCACGGAACTTCAACAGGCTTAAACGATAAGTACGAAACTATTGCCATCAAGAAAGCACTCGGCGAGGAAGCTGCACGCAAGGCAGTTATAAATTCAACGAAATCAATGACAGGGCATCTTCTCGGCGCCGCAGGAGCGATAGAAGCGATTGTCTGCGCGCTTTCGATGGAAAACGGTATGGTTCATAAAACTATGGGCTTTGAAACACCCGACCCTGAATGCGACCTTGATTACTGCACTGACAATAATCGTGAAATGACGATTGAGGCGGCGCTTTCAAATTCACTCGGCTTTGGTGGACACAATGCTACACTTTGCTTCAAGCGATATAAGGGGGATTAATTAATGGCAAAAATAGAGAACACAATGGAATGTATAGATGCTCTTATTGATAAAATGTTTTCAAGGGGACTTGCGTCAATTTCCGTTAAAGACGGCGACTTCGAAATTAAGCTTCAGAGAAATGTTGAAAAGTCCGTTGCTCCACAGCTTATCATGCCGCCCTTTCCTGTTCCGCAGTATATGCCGCAGGCACCTATTGCACAGCCTGCTCCAACCGCTGTCGAGCCTGCCACACCTTCAGTTAACAAGCCGAAGGGCAATGTAGTCAAGGCGCCTATCGTCGGCACATATTATTCGGCACCGTCACCGAACGACCAGCCCTTTGTCAAGGTCGGACAGTCGGTGAAAAAAGGCGATATTTTATTTATTATAGAATCTATGAAGGTTATGAACGAAATCAAGTCTGAGTTTGACGGCGAAATAATTACAGTCAACGTTAAGGACGGCGAAGCGGTTGAATTTGACCAGCCGGTTATGATTATTTCTTGAGGAGGATTATAAAATGCCTGTACTTAATCAGGAGCAGATAAAGGAAATTATTCCGCACCGTGACCCGTTCTTACTTATTGACGAAATAACGGAAATGGAGCCGGGCGTGCGTGTTGTTGCCACAAAGCATATCAAGACCGACGAGTATTGGTTCAAGGGGCATTTCCCCGACTATCCTGTTACTCCGGGCGTTTTGATGATAGAAATGCTTGCACAGGCGGGTGCGGTTTGTGTTCTTTGCCTTGAGGGGAACAAGGGCAAAATCGGGCTTCTTGCGGGGGTAAACAACGTTAAAATCCGCCGTCAGGTGCTCCCCGGTGAAACGCTGACGCTTGAGGTTGAAATAATAAGAAGCAGAGGCTCAATCGGAATCGGCAAGGGCGTCGCTTCAGTCAATGGTGAAAAGGCGGTTTCAGCTGAAATTACATTTGCGATAAGATAGTAAAGTGGCGTTTATTCGCCGCAAAACCTGTATTTAAGGAGCATTAATTTAATGTTTAAAAAGGTACTTATAGCGAACAGGGGCGAAATTGCCGTTCGGGTAATCAGAGCCTGTCGTGAGCTTGGGATTCGCACGGTTGCGGTATTCTCAACAGCGGACAGGAGCGCCCTTCACGCACAGATAGCCGATGAGGCTATATGCATAGGTCCGGCAAAAAGCACAGACAGCTATCTTAACATAAAGGCTGTCATTTCCGCCTGTGAGGTCACCGGTGCTGACGCTATTCACCCCGGCTTTGGTTTTCTTTCTGAAAACGCTTCTTTTGCGAAAATGTGCGGAAAATGCGGAATTACATTTATCGGGCCAAAACCAGAATCAATTGAAATGCTTGGCGATAAGGCAAGCGCTAAGGAAGCGATGAAGAAGGCTGGAGTGCCGGTTATTCCAGGCTCTGACGGCGCCGTCGATACGATTGAGGAGGCTTATAAAATAGCCGGTGAAATCGGCTATCCTGTTATGGTAAAAGCATCGGCAGGCGGGGGAGGACGCGGTATAAGGCTCGCTTTGAAAAAAGAAGAGCTTGAGTCCGCTGTTAGCTCAGCAAAGCAGGAGGCTCTCAACTGCTTTGGAAACGGTGAGATTTACATTGAAAAATTTATAGAAAACCCAAGGCACGTTGAGTTTCAGATTTTGGCGGACAGCTTTGGAAACACCGTTCATTTAGGTGAGCGTGACTGCTCAATGCAAAGGCGTAATCAGAAGGTTCTTGAGGAGTCGCCGTCCCCTGTTATGACCGAGGATTTGAGAAAACGCATGGGCGAGTCAGCGGTGAATGCGGCAAAGGTTTGCGGCTATACAAATGCGGGAACAATTGAGTTTTTGGTTGACAAGCACGGGGATTATTATTTCATGGAAATGAATACGAGAATTCAGGTTGAACACCCTGTAACCGAGGCTGTGACAGGGATTGACCTTGTAAAGCAGCAGCTTTTGATTGCCGCCGGTGAAAAACTTTCTTTCTCGCAGGAGGATATACACTTGACAGGTCACTCAATTGAGTGTAGAATAAACGCTGAAAACCCTGACGAAAACTTCCGTCCTTCACCGGGGAAGATTAGTGCGCTTCATATTCCAGGCGGGCCGGGTGTCAGGATTGACAGTGCGGTATATCAAGGCTATTGTATTCCGCCGTTTTATGATTCAATGATAGCGAAGCTCATAGTTTATGGGAAAAATCGTGATGAAGCGATAATGAAAATGCGGTGGGCTTTGTCTGAATTTATCGTTGACGGGGTAAGCACAAATATTGACTTTCAGCTTAATCTGATTAAGCACAAGGCTTTTGAAAGTGGCGATTATGATATCGGATTTCTTAACCGCACAAAAATAATATAGCTTATATTTTAGAATTTATTTCACCGGAAAGGAGAGGTGTTCATGCTTGAGGATTTGTTTTCTGTCGTCAAAACCCGTTTTAACGGCGGCGCTGACAGTGACGACAAGAAAAAAACCGATATACCACAGGACCTTTTTTTTAAATGCCCAAGATGCGGAAATGTCGGGTTTATGGAAGATTTTGAAAACAACAAAAAGGTATGCACCGTGTGCAACTACCACTCCCGCCTTACTGCTGATGAAAGAATAAGCATGACAGCCGACAGGGGCAGCTTTTCTGAATTTGATTCGGTTATGGTATCAAAAAATCCTATTGACTTCCCGTCATATGAGGATAAACAAATAAAGCTCAGGGAAGAAACAGGACTTAAGGACGCTATTGTAACCGGTGAGGCGCTTATCAGAGGGCACAAGACGGTGCTTGCCGTAATGGACTCACGGTATATGATGGCTTCTATGGGAAGTGTAGTGGGTGAAAAGCTCACGAGAGCATTTGAATATGCGACGGAGCATAGCCTTCCCGTCGTGGTTTTCGCAGCTTCAGGGGGCGCTAGAATGCAAGAGGGAATAGTTTCTCTAATGCAGATGGCGAAAACCTCGGGGGCGGTTAAAAGACACAGCGACGCAGGACTTTTATACATTACCGTTATGACAGACCCGACGACGGGCGGCGTAACGGCATCCTTTGCATCACTTGGGGATATTATTATTGCCGAGCCAAAGGTGCTTATAGGTTTTGCGGGAAGAAGGGTAATTGAAGGAACAATAAAGCAGAGGCTTCCCGACGATTTTCAGTCGGCTGAGTTTATGCTTGAAAACGGATTTGTAGATATGATTGTCGAGCGTAGAAAGCTACGGCGGACAATAGCGCACCTGTTCAGACTTCATAATATAGGGGGAAAGCTAAATGAGCAGGCTGACTGCGTGTGAATGCCTTGATATAATTAGACATAAAAGCAGACCGACGGTAAGTGATTATTTGCCACTGATTTTCAGCGAGTTTTTTGAAATGCACGGTGACAGGCTTTATGGTGACGATAACGCTATTATCGGCGGTGTCGCTTCGCTTTGTGGTGCTCCTGTTACGGTTATTGCACAGGTTAAGGGAAGAGATCTTGAGGAGAACAAGAGGACGAACTTTTCAATGCCTCATCCCGAAGGGTACAGAAAGGCACTCAGGCTTGCAAAACAGGCTGAGAAATTTAAGCGACCTGTTATATGTCTTATCGACACTCCCGGTGCGTTTTGCGGCGTTGAGGCTGAAAAACGAGGACAGGGTGAGGCTATTGCCAGAAATTTATATGAATTTATGAGTTTAAAAACCCCCGTGATTTCCGTCATTTTAGGCGAGGGGGGAAGCGGTGGTGCACTTGCTCTTGGCGTTTGCGACGAGCTTGCCATGCTAGAGAATGCTCTGTATTCGGTTATTTCCCCAAGAGGCTTCGCAAGTATTCTTTGGAAGGACGCAACAAAAGAGCGTGAGGCGTGTCAAATGCTCAAGATAACTGCTGAGGATCTTATTGATTTAAAGGTTGCCGAGGCGATTATTGAAGAGCCTGCGGGTGGCGCACATAACGACCCTGAGCTTGCCGCTGAAAAGATTTTAGAATATTTAATTGATGCGGTGAAAAGAAAATCTCAAATACCTATTGACGTTTTACTGGAACAAAGGTATACTAAATTTAGAAAAATCGGAGATTTTGAAGAGGGGATATAATTACGGTTATATTTTGAGCCACGGCTCTGTATAATATATACTATTAAAATTAGATTGGAGGTTGGAATAATGGTATTCGAAAAAATAAAGGCAATTATCGTTGACCAGCTTGATGTTGATGAAGATAAAGTTAAGATGGAGGCTTCAATCACCGATGATCTCGGCGCTGATTCACTTGACGCTGTCGATTTGGTTATGTCACTTGAGGAGGAATTCGATATCGAGATTCCTGATGATCAGGTTGAGAACTTCAAGACTGTCGGAGATATTGTGAAATTTATCGAAGAAAACTCATAATCGGAAAAATTATATTTAAAAAAAGAAAAGCCGTACCCGTTTTGAATGGGTACGGCTTTAGTCTGTCTAGAAAGTCTTATTTTTAAGATATATTTTTTCGGGAATTCATTTCCCGAAAAAATACCGTCAGATGTTGTGCGTTAAGCACAACATTCACACCGCCTGTGGCGGCGTGCGTGGGGGTAGCATAGGGGGAGCCGGCTCCCCCTATGAGGTTGTCGACTTTGGCGACAACCAGAAGTCGTACCCGTTTTGAATGGGTACGGCTTTATTTTATTCTGTCATAAGCTCACAAACCATGTTTGTGTATTCAACAGGGTTTTCAATTGAAAGCCCTTCGATTAAAAGCGCTTGGGTATAAAGAATTTTGCTGTAAGCTTTGAGCTTATCCTTATCGCTTTCAAAAAGAGCTTTGAGCTTTTCAAATATCGGATGTGAGGCATTAATTTCAAGAACCTTGTCTGCCTTGACATCGCCGGCATTCGGCATTGACTTCAACACCTTTTCCATTTCTATTGAAATTTCGCCGCCGTTTGAAAGACATACAGGATGCGACTTGAGTCTCTTTGAAAGCTTTACGCTGCTTACCTTATCGCCCAAAGCGTCCTTCATCAGCGTGAGAATATCCTTACTCTCCTCAAGCTGCTTCTCGGCTTCCTTCTTTTCTTCTTCACTTTCAAGCTCAAGGTTCTCAGAGGATACCGACATAAACGGCTTGTCCTTATACTGCATAAGCATTTTTATCGCAAATTCGTCAACGTCGTCGGTGAAATAGAGAATTTCAAAGCCCTTGTCCCTAACCATTTCAGTCTGCGGAAGAAGCTCAATTTTAGCGGAGCTCTCGCCGATTGCATAATAGATGTACTTCTGTTCATCCTTCATGCGAGAAACATATTCCTCAAGCGTTGTCAGCTTGTCAGAGAAAGAGGATTTGAACATGAGAAGATCCTGTAAGACCTCTTTGTTTGCGCCATAGCCGTTATAAACACCGAATTTAATCTGAAGCCCGAAATTCTTGAAGAAGCTTTCATATTTTTCACGCTCTTCCTTTAGCATTTTGAGCAGGCTGTTCTTTATGGACTTTTCAAGGTTTTTAGAAATTATTTTAAGCTGTCTGTCATGCTGAAGCATTTCTCGTGAAATATTCAGCGATAAATCCTCGCTGTCAACAAGACCCTTGGCAAAGCTGAAATAATCGGGGAGGAGGTCGCCACATTTCTCCATTATCATTACCCCTGAGGAGTAAAGCTGTAAGCCCTTTTCATATTCCTTTGTGTAATAGTCATAGGGAGTTCTTGCGGGAATGAAAATAAGTGCGCTGTAGGTTGCAGTACCCTCGGTTTTGGCGTGAATGTACTTCAGCGGCGGCTCATAGTCATGAAATTTTTCGGTATAGAATTTGTTATAATCCTCATCAGAAAGTTCAGACTTGTTTTTGCGCCATATGGGAACCATGCTGTTTAATGTCTTGACTTCCTTTATTGTTTCGTATTCGTCCTCTGTGCCCTCCTTGAGCCTTTCGCTTTCGGCTTCCATCATGATAGGAAAGCGTATATAGTCGGAATATTTTTTCACAAGATTTTTAATACGATACTGCTCAAGGAATTCGTCATAGCTTTCATCCTCAGTATTATCCATGATATAAAGTGTGATTTCAGTGCCGGCGGTATCCTTTTGACTTTCCTCAACGGTATAACCTTCTGCGCCCTGCGACTCCCACAGATAAGCCGTATCGCTTCCGTATGCCTTTGTCAGAACGGTAACCCTTTTTGCCACCATGAAAGCCGAATAAAAGCCGACGCCGAACTGCCCTATAATATTGATATCCTCTTTAGATTCGTTTTCATTTTTAAAAGCAAGTGAGCCGCTTTTTGCGATAGTGCCGAGATTGTTCTCAAGCTCATCCTTTGTCATGCCGATGCCGTTGTCTTTGATTTTCAGCATTCGGGCGTCCTTGTCGATTGAAATATCAATTTTGAAATCCTCTCGGCACATTCCGATGGAGGTGTCGGTGAGGGATTTGAAATACAGCTTGTCAATTGCGTCACTCGCGTTTGAGATAAGCTCTCTTAAAAAAATCTCCTTGTGTGTATAGATTGAGTGAATCATCATATCAAGCAACCGTTTTGACTCAGCCTTGAATTGTTTTTTTGCCAATGCTTAACACTCCTCAGTATAAAATTTAGCACTCACCATTACAGAGTGCTAAAGATAGTATAGTATAAATGGAAAATGAAATCAAGAGGTTAATAAAAAATACACATAAATTTTAGAAATATGAAACAGACGGCATTTCACCGTCTGTTCTTTTTAAAGTTATGAGAGAGATTTTGCCGCTGTTAATGTAATTCCGTTTACTCCAAGCGGTATTGCGTGGTCAAGACCGACAAACTTTCCGTTTTGTTGCCACAAGACCTCTTTGACGAATTTGTACTTCTCACTGTCCCACGTGGTGAAGTCGTCAAGCAAAAGCCCGCCCGTGTCGCCTGAATTTGCATTCAAGCACCAGAAGGTATGATGTAGCTTATAGGTGCTGATAAGCTGACGCATATAGGTCATCCACTTTAGGTTTGGCTCACGCATAAAGCCACCCCATTCGCCGATTAACAATGGCGCTGTGCCCTTGTCATAGATATAAAGCCAGTTGTCATACCAACAGTCGTCATAAAGACTCTGGTATGTGTATCCGCCCTGAAACCACGGCTGTTCATATACTGTCGGGCCGTAATCATGCGGCGAATATACAAGCTTGTTCTGATATTTTCCCAGATTAATGGGGAAGTCCTTGACGCCTCTTAAATTCCCGCCCCACCAGTTGAAATAATAATCCGAATTGTTTGTTGAGGTGAAGTTATTTGAGCTGATGTTTTTTGGATAAGCCTCAATTCCCTCAACCATTATTAAGACGTTGGGATTTTTGGCGAGAACTCTAGCCGCGGCGGTTTCGGCGACCTTTTTCCAGTTGTTCGGAAGATTTGAGTCGTTCCATATTGCGGCGGCTGAGCCTTCGTTTGGCTTTCCGTGCGGCTCATTTTTAAGGTCAAACGCAATAATCGTATCGTTGCTTTTATAGCGGTTTGCCATCCATTCAAGCGCCTTGTAGTACTGCTCGGTTGAGAAATCTGAGGTGTACCAAAGGTTTGTCATGTGCCCCATTGAGTCTGTTTTTGCTGAGTGAATGTCTATCATGATTTTTATGCCGTTATATTCGCATAAATTTACAACATAATCGAAAATTTCAAGGCTGTTCAGGCTATTCAAATTCGGGTTGTAGGCGTTGTTGTAGTTTGCTTTAGGATATGTTCCCGATGCCCACTGATTAATAAGCTCAGCAGAGAAAGGAATTCGTATAAGATTAAAGCCGTGGTCAGCAATGCCTTTTACTGAGGTTTCAAGATTTGAAGCCCACAGCCCGTCGAAAATGTTTGTTCCTGTGTTATAGCCAAACCAGTTGACACCGGTCAGCCACACAGTTTTCCCCGACTTATCGACGATTTTATTGCCCTTGACAAAAAGCCAGTCGTCGCCCTGAACGGCATCGGGGCTTCTTTCAAAAAGCATAGCAGTATCGACAGGCTCGTTGTTGTTTTGATCATTTTGATTGTTCTGATTATCCTGATTTCCCGCATTATCGTCCTGAGAAAATTCAACTGCTGTTCCGTTGACGGTTACTTTTGACGGAGTATATGTCGAGGGCGTGCCTATTATAAAGCCGAAAGTAGCACTAGAGCCGCCTTGAATTTCAGTGTTGTGAAGAGCACCGGATACCTTCAAGGTAGTATCGGTGATATCAAACGCACCGTTCCAGCCCTGTTCAAGCTTTGCGTTTGTCGGAACGGAAATGTTGACAACCCAATTTGTTAGAGTTTCTGCGGTGTTGTTATTAACCGAAAAATCAAGCTGTGTGAAAATAAGACCACCGTTCTCCCATGGATTAGAAGCTTTGTATGTAACAGTTATCGGCCCTGATGGCTGTGGTTCAGGCCGTGAGGAGCTGTCATCGCTGTTATCAGAGCTGTCTGAAGAAGATGAGCTGTCTGAAGAAGATGTCACGCTGCCGCTCTCACTCTCACTACTTTCGTCGCTGTCGTCGGGCTGAGAGGTGCTGACTGAGGCTTGAACGCTGTCAACCTTATCGTTATCCTTGTCATATGATTTACAATTCGTGAAAAAGAAAAATAAAAACGCACATGCTAATGTAAACGCCAAATATTTCTTGCCCATATTAACTTCCCCCTTGGTTTAATAATAATGCTTTGCATCAGATTCTCAAATGAATTTATCAAACGCCTTAATTGGCTGAAGTACAAGAGAAAATCCACATAAAAGCCTATATTTATATTAGCACAAAAGATAAAATATTACAATATTATTGACGATGTTTATAAATTATATTTCCTGACAAGGGTATTGACATATAAGGCGAAAGGTGTTAATATATTTGTAGTAAGCGTATGCTTACTTATATTAAGCGATTTATTTTTCAGTATAACATTTCTTTTTTTGTAAAAGCGCGCAGGCGCCTTAGAACCCCGCTTTCGCGCATTTTACAAAAAGCACTTGTATTTTTTACTATTGCATTTCGACAAAATACAACACAACCGTCAGTAGTAAAGGTGATTTTTTATTTAAAAGGTAAAATCGCTAGTGAAATCTTGTGAAATGCTTGACAAAACAAGTTAGCGGGAGTAAACTGATAATAGGTTAGACATCACTAACCCAATGATTTACAATCTTCGATTTATGAGGAGGAGTTATTATGCCACTTACTATGGCTCGTGCAGGAAGCTGTTCATGTATAAAGAAAATAACAGGGAAGGACGAAGCAAAGCGTTTTCTTGAAAACCTCGGACTTGTTGAGGGCGCCGCTGTTACTGTCGTTTCTGAAATCGGCGGGAGTGTTATTATCAGCGTCAAGGATTCGCGAGTTGCGCTTGACAGGTCAATGGCAAACCGCATTATGATTTGATGGGGAGAATTTAAATGAGAACACTAAAAGAGGTTAAATGCGGTGAAACCGTCACAGTGACAAGGCTCACAGGTGAAGGCGCAGTTAAAAGACGCATTATGGATATGGGCATTACTAAAGGAGCTTCTGTATATGTAAGAAAGGTTGCACCGCTCGGCGACCCTGTTGAGGTGACTGTACGCGGATATGAGCTTTCACTTAGAAAAGCCGATGCTGAAATGGTTATGGTTGAGTAGCTCACATATTTTTTTCTGATAGAGTTAGTCAAAGCTAACAAAATATTACTGGAGGTTTGAAAAATGTCTGTAAAAATTGCGCTCGCGGGGAACCCGAACTGTGGCAAGACCACGATGTTCAATGATTTGACGGGAAGCTCACAGTATGTCGGAAACTGGCCGGGCGTTACGGTTGAGAAAAAAGAGGGTAAGCTAAAAGGGCATAAGGACGTTGTTGTAATGGACCTTCCCGGAATATATTCTCTTTCACCATATACACTTGAAGAGGTTGTGTCAAGAAATTATATCCTAAATGACAAGCCTGACGTTATTTTAAATCTTGTGGACGCTTCAAATATTGAGCGAAATCTTTATCTGACAACTCAGCTGATAGAAATCGGCATACCTGTTGTCATCGCAATGAATATGATGGATGTCGTTTCCAAAAACGGCGATAAAATAAACACTGAAAAGCTTTCAGAGGCACTGGGATGTGCTATTGTTGAAACAAGTGCGGTCAAAGGCGAAGGCTCAAAAGTTGCCGCTGAAAAGGCGCTGGCGCTTGCTTCATCAGGGGGAAAAACACCGGCGCTTCACCGCTTTTCTGAAGAGGTTGAAAGCTCACTGGCTGAAATATCCGACCTTATCACCGGACTTGTCGAGGAGGATCGGCAAAGATGGCTTTCAATCAAGCTGTTTGAGCGTGACGAAAAGGTTCTCGAAACCTTCAACGCAGACAATGACACAAAAGCAAAAATCGAAGCGGCAATTGTCAGATGTGAAAGCGCACTTGACGATGACGCAGAGAGCATTATTACAAATGAAAGATATGAATACATAAGCGGTATTGTTTCAAAATATGTTCAGAAAAAACACAGAGGGCTGACAACCTCTGACAAAATCGACAGGCTTGTCACAAACAGATGGCTGGCACTTCCTATATTTGCGGTGGTGATGTGGCTTGTGTATTTTGTTTCGGTCACAACGGTCGGCTCTTGGGCGACGGGCTGGGTGAACGACACCCTTTTCGGCGAGATAATTCCGCCGGCGGTTGACGGCTTTCTGACGAAGGTCGGCGCGGCTGACTGGCTGTCAAGCTTGATTCAGGATGGTATTATCGGTGGTGTCGGTGCTGTTTTGGGCTTTTTGCCTCAGATGGTCGTGCTGTTTTTCTTCCTCTCAATTCTTGAGGACTGCGGCTATATGGCTCGTATCGCGTTTATTATGGACAGGATTTTCAGAAAATTCGGTCTTTCAGGGAAATCATTTATTCCGATTCTTGTCGGAACAGGCTGTGCCGTTCCGGGAATTATGGCTTCTAGAACAATAGAAAATGAGAAAGACAGGAAAATGACTGTCATTCTTACATCATTTATTCCTTGCGGAGCAAAGCTGCCGATAATAGCGCTTATAGCGGGCGCCTTGTTTACCGAGGCTTCATGGGTTGCGCCATCGGCATATTTTATCGGAATCGCCGCTATAATTTTGTCGGGAATAATTCTTAAAAAGACTAAATTATTCTCGGGCGACCCCGCTCCCTTTGTAATGGAGCTTCCCCAGTACCACATTCCGTCACCGAAGGGCGTTTTCATTCATATGTGGGATCGTGCTAAGTCATTCGTTAAAAAGGCAGGAACGGTTATTTTCATTGCGTGTGCTGTCATCTGGTTTTTGTCATCGTTTAATTTCAGTATGCAAATGGTTGAGGCGGGCGACTCAATGCTCGCAAAAATCGGAAACACAATCGCACCTTTGTTTGCGCCTTTAGGCTGGGGCAACTGGGAATCTGCTGTTGCCACATTCACCGGATTTATCGCAAAAGAAAATATAGTGGCAACCTTCGGCGTTTTGTTTGGTGTCAGTGAAGTTTCTGAAAACGGTGCTGAATACTGGGCTAATCTGGCGGCGATTATGACACAAGCGGCGGCATTCTCGTTCCTTGTTTTCAATCTTCTCTGTGCGCCTTGCTTTGCGGCAATAGGTGCAATCAAAAGGGAAATGGGAAGCGCAAAATGGACATGGATTGCAATAGGCTATCAAACGGTGCTGGCTTATGTTGTTTCAATGATAATCTATCAGCTTGGAACACTAGTTTCAACAGGAGTATTTGGCTTTGGCACAGCGGTTTCGTTTGTTCTTCTTGTCGGATTTGTCTGGCTGATTGTTCGCCCTTATAAAGAATCCAAAAAGACTTTAGTCAGTGAACGTGCAGTTAATGCAGTGAGGTAAAAGGAGGGCTTATGGCTTTCATAATCGAAAATCTCGCAACAATTATTATCAGCGTGATAATATTCTCTTTGATGACGCTCGCCGCCGTATATATTTACAAACAGAAGAAAAAGGGGAGGTGCGTCGGCTGTGATGTCGGTGTATGCCCTAAAAACTGCGGCGGCTGCAGTTATCATAGCAAGAAATAGTTTGATATAAACAGGTCTGAATGTACAGGTTCAGACCTGTATTTTTTTCAAACCCTTTACCTTAACAAATTTATGTGTTAAAATTAATGCAGTATAAAAAAAGGAACATTAATTATGAAAAAAACAATTATCTGTATATCAGCATCAGCTCTTATTCTTTTGTCGGGATGCAATAATATTGAGGATTCGTCACAAGCTCTGTCACAGGCTGAAAAAACAACGACAGCTTCGACTTCATCGGCGATAACCGAAAACACGACAACAACTGAATACACCACTGCCCAGACGACTGAAAACACATCTTCTGAAACAACCACACAGGCGACCTTGCCACAGACAACAACAGTCAGCAGTGAGAATGATATTGCGGCATTTTCGGCACTTTCGCATTTTGTGGAGGAGAATGCTGAGTATTATGTCGAGTATCAGGCAAAGCACCCTTTGCTTGAAGCTTCAACTGTTGTCACATACGTTAACATAGGGCTTAACCGCCCCTTTTACACAGGGATTAAAACTATTCAGGATACTGGCAGTCTTATGGTTTTTTGCAACAAGTATAACGCCCTCCCCGAAAATTATGAGCCGTCAGATTTAACTATGATTTCGTCTGAAAATTCAATTTCGGGAAGAACGTTGTATCTAAGAAAAGAAGCCGCCGAGGCATTTGAAAAGCTTTGCAAGGCAGCAAGGGCGGAGGGTTATACAATTATCGGTCAGTCGGCTTACAGAAGCTATTCTTATCAAAAAAGCCTTTATGACAGCTATGTCGCCTCTGACGGTCAGACTGCCGCAGATACTTACAGCGCAAGGCCGGGCCATTCGGAGCATCAGACGGGGCTTGCTATTGACGTTAAAAATGCCGAGCTTGCTTATAATCAGTTTGGAAAGACAGCGGAATATCAATGGGCAAAGGATAACATACACAAATACGGCTTTGTCATACACTATATTCCGAACAGTGAGTGGATAACAGGCTATAAAACAGAGGAATGGCATTTTCGTTATGTCGGGATTTCGGCGGCGACAGAGATTTATCAGATGGGAATAACACTTGATGAGTATTTAGCGACTTATTATGTATAAGAAAAAACCACAGTGAGCTTTTTCACTGTGGATTTTTATTCATATTCTCATTGTTAACTTGTTTTTTAGGTCGGGGCGAAGTGAGATTATGTAATTATAAAGCGTTACAAGCACCTCGTCTTGACTGATGGTGATGTCTGGAGAATTGCTTATATTTCTTATTTTATTAGCAATATTCATTTTGTGATATATTCTGTATATCTTCTCATCTGTAATTACTACCAACCTCAAATAGTAAATACGTGCATATCTTGATGATCTAGTAAACGGCTCATAATATACTTCTTTTATGCTTTCAATCGGTATGCTTCTTTCAAATTTCATTAGCTTTAAATATAAACGTTTATCGTTTAAGTCAAATATACCGGTTAATCCTAAATCAAAGAATACTGAAAGCACAAAAAAAATTAATCCAATCCCAAGTAATGAATACCTCATATCATATGACAAGCTATCATCAGAAGCAACCAAAAAACATGTAAATCCAAGAGCAAGAAATGTATACGATGCAACCCTGTTAAAATATTTGAAGTTACCTTTCAAACATATCACTCCGTTTCATAATGATAGTTTATCATCAAAGGGATAAAATGTCAACACTTAGAACTAGTTCATAACAGTTTCGCCTGTTTTTTCAAACAGAGCACGAACAAGTGCTTTCAGCCACTTGTTTTCTGGTGAGGAAAGCGAGCTGTCAGCCTCAAGTATTTCTCTAGCGACTGTCTGAGCGTTCATGAGAACCTCCATATCCTGTGACATATCCGCAATTTTAAGCTGGGGAAGTCCATGCTGCTTCATTCCAAAAAAGTCGCCGGGCCCGCGAAGCTTTAAATCCTCCTCGGAAATTTTAAAGCCGTCGTTTGTCTTTGAAAGAATCTTCAGCCTCTCCTTTGCGTCGTCGGTTGCGTTTTCGGTGACTAAAATGCAGTAGGATTTGTGAGTTCCCCGTCCCACACGCCCCCTTAATTGGTGAAGCTGTGAAAGCCCGAAGCGTTCGGCATCCTCAATAAGCATAACCGCCGCATTAGGCACGTCAACACCGACCTCGACTACTGTTGTCGAAACAAGTAGCTGAAGCTTTCCGTCACGAAAGTCTGACATGACGCTGTCCTTTTGTGCGGGGGTGAGCTTTCCGTGAAGAAGCCCTATTGAATAGCCTTTGAAAGAGCCTTTTTCAAGCTTTTTTGCATAGTCGCTTACCGCATGAAGCTCGTTTTCATTCTCGTCAATCATGGGGCAGACTATATACCCCTGTCGTCCTTCGGCAATACGCTCCTTTATAAAATTAAAAGCACGTTCACGAAGCTTGCCTGTGACGGCATAGGTTTCAACAGGCTGACGCCCTTTTGGAAGCTCATCAAGAACCGATACGTCAAGATCGCCGTAAATCATCAGTGCAAGCGTTCTCGGAATCGGAGTGGCGGACATGACAAGACGGTGCGGGTTCTCGCCCTTATTGGCTAAAACAGCACGCTGCTCAACGCCGAAGCGATGCTGCTCATCGGTAATGACAAGACCTAGATTTTTAAAAACTGTTGTTTTTTGAACAAGCGCATGCGTTCCGACAATAACGGAATAGTCGCCCTGTTCTATCTCGTTTTTCAGCTTGACTTTTTGATTTTTGGTCAGCGAGCCTGTGAGAAGGCATACTCTCACGCCGGAAGGCTCAAGAAAAGTCTTGAGCGTTAAATAATGCTGTGACGCAAGAATTTCTGTCGGCGCCATCAGTGCGGACTGACAGCCATTTTTGAACGCAAAATAACAGCACGCCGCCGCAACCGCTGTTTTTCCCGAGCCGACGTCGCCCTGAACAAGCCTGTTCATTGGGTATTCCCTGCACATATCAATAAGACAATCTGAAATAGCACGCTTTTGTGCGCCAGTCAGTTCAAAGGGGAGCTGTGAATAAAAGCCGCTCAAATCAGCCTTTTTCATTCTGTGCCCTGTGAGAGAGCGGTTTTGTGTACGCAGCATCAGCATACCAAGCTGAAGAATTAAAAGCTCGTCAAAGACAAGACGATGCTTTGCGATTTCTAGCTCTGTATGACCTTTTGGAAAATGAATATTCTCAAAAGCATATCGAAGCGCACATAGACTATGCTTTTGCAATATATTTTTTGGGAGAGGCTCGAAAACAGCCTCCTCAAAAATTTTCAAAGCGTTTGCTACTGCCGTTTTGACGGCGTTTTGATTAAG
Source organism: Bacillota bacterium (assembly GCA_023439835.1). Classification (GTDB taxonomy): domain Bacteria; phylum Bacillota; class Clostridia; order Oscillospirales; family Ruminococcaceae; genus SZUA-444. The sequence goes on from JAEXUW010000013.1 coordinate 31,395, forward strand.
CCCCTCTGTCAGCGGATAGACAGGCTGTATTTTCGTTTCACTGTCAGCGTGAAGGATTAGGGGCGACGAAATTTCCTTTTTGACAAGATTACCTGTTATTTTCCCTGAGAGAATGTATTCCTTTCCCTCGCTGAGCTGGTCGAAAAGATATTCACTGTTATAAATAATGATGGTAATGTCACTTTCACCGTCTGTAAAAACAGCTTTATACACTGTCATGGAGTTTTTGATGAACGAAGGCCGCATTTTTTTTATGACTGTTCCTCGAATAATATTGGTCTGTTCATTTATGGTGTCTTTAATAGGAATGGGGGAGGAAAAGTCAAGATAGCTTCTCGGAAAATGATTAAGAAGCTCATAGACAGTGTTAATGCCGAGCTTTTTAAGATAGCCTGCACGCTTTTCCCCGACACCTTTGAGGTAAGTCACAGGGTCGCTGAGCTTCATATTCCAACCCTCCTAAAGAGCAAAGTCAAAACGGACTGCAAAAGGCTCCCCTTTGGCAGTCCGCAGATAAAAATCTGATATTATTCAATAGAAATGATATAGTAATAAACAGGCTGTCCGCCGTTTACAAGTGCAACCTCAACATGCGAGCCCAGCTTAGCCTGCATATGGTCACGCAGCTTCTCAGCGTTCTCGTCAGTGACATCGGCGCCGTAAATCACAGTGACAAATGAAGAATCACCCTTGATAAGCCTTTTTGTGAGCTTGTAAGCCGCCTTAGAAACGTCCTTGTCGGTGAAGCTGAGCTTTCCGTTTTCAAGCGCAATTATTTCGCCCTTTTTAATGTTGTGTCCTTCATAATCCGAATCTCTAGCGGCGAAGGTTATCTGACCGGTCGAAACCTTTTCAAACGCCTTTGTCATGGCAATTCTGTTCTGACTTAAATCGGCGTCAGCGTCGAATGCGAGCATAGCCGCCATACCCTGGGGAATGGTTCTGGTCTGAAGCACACATACGTTTCTGTCGGTAAGCCTGACCGCCTGCTCTGCTGCCATTATTATATTTTTATTGTTGGGAAGTACAAATATCGTTTCAGCGGGAGCGGCGGAAATAGCGGCAAGAATATCCTCGGTTGAGGGGTTCATTGTCTGACCGCCTCTTACCACAACATCAACGCCGATATCCTTGAACATTTCCTCTATGCCGTTTCCGGCGGCAACTGAAACAAAGCCAAATTTTTTGGTCGGCTCAGCGGGAATAAATTTTTGTTTGGCAAAGCTCTTGGCTTCCTTCGCTTTTTCTTCATGCTGCTCACGCATATTTTCAATTTTAAGATTGATGAGAGAGCCGAACAAAAGCCCCTCCTCAAGTGCTTTTCCGGGATGGTCTGTGTGAACGTGCACCTTGATAATATCATCGTCCTCAACAACAACGACACAGTCGCCGATTGTTTCAAGATATGCTCTTAGTGCTAAAGAGTCCTTTGAATCCTCGGATTTTTTCACGATGAATTCTGTGCAGTAGGTGAAGGTTATTTCCTCGTCGAATTCACCGACGGTCGCAGAAAAGCTGTCAATTGTGACAGGCTTAGATACAGCGGGAGCCGCGGGAGCAACAATACCCTTTCCTTTGAAAACCTCAAGCATTGCATTGAATATTACTACAAGACCTTTTCCGCCGGCATCGACAACACCAGCCTTTTTTAATACGGGAAGAAGGTCGGGAGTTGTTTCGAGAACAGCCTCAGCCTCTGCGCACACCTCACTCCACAAAACGACAGGGTCGTTAGTGGATTTGATTACTTCATGTGCTTTAACCGACGCTAAACGTGCAACCGTCAGAATCGTCCCCTCAGTTGGCTTCATTACAGCCTTATATGCTGCGTCAACACCAAGCTCAAGAGCGTTGGCGATTTCCTCACAGCCAGCCGTTTTCTTTCCGGCAAGACCTTTTGAAAACCCTCTGAACAAAAGCGAAAGAATAACACCCGAATTCCCTCTAGCGCCCCTGAGCATCGCCGATGCGGTGATGTCAGCAACCTGAGAAACGGTTACGTTATTGTCAAGCCTATCAAGCTCACGCAGTGCGGCGCTGATTGTCATTGACATATTTGTTCCCGTATCGCCGTCCGGCACAGGATATACATTTAATTCATCAACCGCTCTTTTGTTGTTAGCAATTGAATTTGCCCCGGATATAAAAGCATCCCGAAGCATACTCCCCTTTATCACAAAAGCTCCCCCTCGTTATGACTTCATTCCGTCAACAAAGACGTTTACCTTCAAAACAGCCAAATCGGTCGCTTCTGTTACGGTATAACGAACCTTATTGACTATGCTGTCAACAACCGCAGAAATATTGACACCATACAAAACGGTAATATGCAAGTCAATTATAATTTTATCCTTGATTTGGCGTATTATTACCCCTTTGTCAATGGGGTTGCTCTTTTTTAAAAAAAGACGGATACCCTGCTTCGGCCCGAACGCATTCATCTGAACAACCCCGAAGCACGATGTGACGGTGTGGCCAATTAATGCCGTAAGGTATTCATTTGAAATATCAATTGCACCTAAATGATTCTCAACCTTTATCAAAGCAAGCACTCCCTTTAATACGCTTTTTTATTATTTTATCATATTACTAAATATATTTCAATAGTCAGACATGCTTTAAAGTCAATTCAAGGTTGATTTAATCAGGAAAATGTGGTACTATTTTTTTAAGGAGCAGTGATTTATATGGATGAAAGAAACCACACAGAGCCTCAAAACACCAACAAACCGAAAAAGAAAATCAGAAGCTTGAGCCGAAAAGCGTTGATTAGGCTTGTTATTACATGGATAGCGGCAATATTGTCAGTGGTGGTGCTTGTTCTTTATTATAAAAACATTTATAACACCTGATGATAAATAATACAAGTCAATTTTTAAAGCATCAAGCGGCACTTAATTTATAATAAAAGTATTTTAGTGTCTTTTAAATATAACCTCTTCGTAATTTTCGGGGAGGTTTTTTGTATTTTTCTGCCCTGAATGCAAATTATAACATTCGGGGGATGATTATATGCTAATAGTGTTTTTCAGAGCGATAATTTTATACATGATTATTATTTTTGCGATACGACTGATGGGGAAAAGACAGCTTGGTGAGCTTCAGCCGTCAGAGCTTGTGGTGACCATACTCGTTTCAAATGTCGCTACTCTTCCCATTGAGGATGTAAATATACCGATGCTCATGGGAATTGTCCCGATTTTAACAATAGTTTGCCTTGACGTTTTTATGTCAGGGCTTAGTCTAAAATCAATACGGATAAGACGCTTGGTTTCAGGTTCGCCTAAAATCGTGATTAAAAGCGGGGTGATCGACCAAAAGGTGTTGAGAGAGCTTCGCTTTTCGGTGGACGATCTCATGGAGTCGCTTCGCTCACTTGAAATATTTGATATAAGCGACGTGCAGTTTGCTGTTGTTGAAACGACCGGAAGCGTCAGCGTTTATCAAAAAGCGGAAAAGCAGCAGGCAACCGCCGAAATGCTTGGTATAAAGAATAAATCACGAAATCCGCCTTTGATTATTATCGACGACGGAAAGCTGGTCGCTAACGCACTTGATAGTATCGGAATGGGCACAGGCTGGTTAAACGGTGTTTTATCGGACAGAGGCGTTACGGTAAACGACGTTTTTCTTCTCACCGCCGATGAGACCGGCGCCTTTTATTTAATCAAAAAGGAGCAACAGAAGTGAAGAGAGTTGTAATATGCGCAGCTATAATATCGGTTATCATACTGTCATCAATAGGCTCGCTTTTTATACTGAAAACACAGAATGAAAAAATCATCGAATATGTTGACGAGGCTATTTTGTTGTGGAAAAAAAACGAAACCGGGGAAGCCCTCGAAAAAATAGATGAGCTCAACCGGTTTTGGCAAAAATATTATATTCGAATTTCTTTCATAGTTCAAAATGATAAAATGGAGAATATAAACACCTCAGTGGCGAAGCTTAAGCCGCTTGTTATCACGGGAAACGAGGAGTTCTATGCGGAATGTGAAAACATAAAGCTGCTGCTTGAAATGATATATGATAGTCAGTTTCCGTATCTTCACAGTATAATTTAATTGTTTTTTTCGCTAAGTTCAGAAATAATACTAATGAAGCTGTCAACGTCTGAAAAGTCCTTATAAACAGAGGCGAATCTAACATAAGCGACGAGGTCAAGCTTCTTTAACTCGGAAAGAATCTTGTCGCCGATTTCGACGGTTGTTGCCTGAGTTTTCATCTCGTTGGCGTAGGTGTTTTCAATATTATCGACAAGCGTATTAACATCATCAAGGCTGATAGGTCGCTTTTTTATTGCTGATAAAATACCGGCAATAAGCTTCATTCTATCGAAGGGCTCAAAGCTCCCGTCACGTTTAAAAACCATTAGCATTGGCTTTTCAACTATTTCATAGGTGGTGAATCTTCGCTGGCAATTCGTGCATTCACGGCGCCTGCGCTTTTTCTCCTCGCTTGGGCGTGAATCGATTACTTTTGTATCCTCAAAGCCGCAAAACGGACATTTCATGGGTGCTCCCCCTTTTAATAAGCTGATATAATCTTTGATAATCAGTTTATCACAAAAAGTGCCTGTTTGCAAGCTTACATATGCTTTCCTACAATAAAATCTTCTGTTATATCACGCAGACTTATCGGCGTGACCAAATTATCACACAAGAGGTCAAAAAGCTCCTTAGCGTACTCGTACTTTGTTGTAATACCCGTGATTTTCTCGCTTTCACTGTTTCCGAAAAGTGAGCTTTTAATTTCGATACCGTAGCATGGGACGACGCTGTCATCGATTTCACATTCGTTTTGAATTAAACGATATGTAATGCGACCGTTTGCCAGAGTTTCAGAAATAATCTCCCTTTCGCCGTTGTTAGAGGAAACCGTGATAGGTTTCTCAAAAATTGCTGTGATTTTTTCTGCTGCAGACAATTTCAACACATCCTTATCAGTATTTGGTAATTAAATTATTACACAAAATTCCTAATAAAGGAATAGTAAATTATCGCAGTATGTTTTAGCATTCGACAAATTATTAGTAAGATATAATGACACATACAGACATATTTTATACATAATTACCTATTCGAAAAAAATTCGTCAGACCTTACAAATGTTCATGAATGATATCTCTAAAATAGGCTAAATTACGAGATAAATCGTCATATTCTTTATAGCAATGCGAATACAGCTCCAAAATTATACTTCCTGTATATGAATAATTATTTAATTCTTTAACGAAATTAACGAAATCTAACTTTCCTTCACCGACTAAAAGACAGTCGCCTTTATCGCCGTAATCGCTTATATGTATATGCGAAATATTTTTCCCGACGGCATGAAGAAAATCATAGGGGTCATAACCGCGTCTGACAGCCTGCTTTGTGTCAAAGACAATTTTCGCCTCATCGCCAAGCTGCTCTATCATTTTTTTAAGAAACTCAAGACTCCCGCCTGTACAGCGAGCAACGTTTTCCTGAGCGACGGTGACACCAAATTCACAGCCAAGCTGATACAATTTTTGATATCTTTCAAAATAAAGCTCATCAGGGAAGTTATTAACATCCTTGTTACCATGAAAAACGAAGATTTTTGCGCCGAGTTTATTCATGATTTCAAAATACTTTTTGTAATAGTCTAAAATGTCAAAAAATCGGCGTGGATATTGTGTAAAAAACATAAGAGGTTCAATGCCACAGGTGTATGGGTGAATTGACGAAACATTCATTCCGTGGCTGTCGAGGATGATTTTCAGCTCGTCAATAAAGGGATTCTTCAGCTCACAGTCACTGTTCAAAAATATTTCGACAAGGTCAACGCCTCTGACGGCAAGCTCATACAGAGCCTCCTCAGTATATTTAGGGTAAAGGCTTGCGGTTGAAACGCCGGCGGTAATCATAAAAGGCTCCTTTCGTGAGCAGATATTATTAACTAATTATACAGTTGAAAGTGAAGAAAGTCAAATGAAAAAGGCCCCCCGAAAAGAAGCGGAGAGCCGTTTTGCTAAATATCAAGCTGAGCAATAATTTCCTTTAAAAGCGATGCCGAATTTTCAAGCTTAGCTTGCTCGTCGCAGTCAAGCGGAATGTCAAGCACCTTTTCAACGCCGTTGCTTCCGACTATTGCGGGGATTCCCATATAAACGTCGCTCAAGCCGTAGTGATTATCGACAAGACAGGAAACAGGCAGGACGGAATGCTGATTTTTCACAATGCACTGTGCAATTCTAGTCACCGCCATTGCGATAGCATAATAGGTCGCGCCCTTTCTTTTGATAATTTCATATGCACTGTCACGAACGTTTGAATATATTCCATGAAGGTCACGCTCTGAGCATTTTCCGTCAATAGAACAGCAAAACCCGTCGAGGTCTATTCCGGACACGTTCGCACTGCTCCATACCGGAAGCTCACTGTCGCCATGCTCGCCGATAATGAAAGCGTGAACACTCCTGCTGTCTACGCCGAGATGCCCGCCCAGAAGGTATTTTAGTCTTGCTGTATCAAGCACAGTTCCCGAGCCTAAAACTCTGTTAGACGGAAAGCCCGAAACCTTTTTAGCCACATAGGTCAGAATATCCACAGGGTTTGACACAACTAAAATAATTCCCTCGTTGTTGTATTTAATAAACTCGCTTACGATTCCTTTTGTAATTTTTGAATTTTGCTTAACAAGGTCAAGCCTTGTCTGGTCGGGCTTTTGCCCCCCGCCGGCGGCAATGATTGTCAGATAACAGTCATGAAGGTCAGAATAAGTGCCGGCATATATGTTCATGGGTGAGGCGAAAGGAAGCCCGTGGTTTAAATCCATTGCCTCTCCTACTGCTTTCTCGTGGTCATAATCGAGAAGAACCATTTCTGAGAAAAGCCCGCTTTGAACAAGTGAAAAGGCACAGGTTGCACCGACATAGCCGCATCCGATAATTGCACATTTTTGAATATTAATCATTTTACGCACTTCCTTTTCTATTAATCTATTTTTCACTCAAAAACAAGAATAATTCTAATTTTTATTTGGAATTGTATACTAAAATAATATCATATTAATTACCGAAATTCAATCCGCCTGAACATTAAAAGGACAGCTTTTTGTGAAATAATTTATTCCCGCCTTTAAAGCCTGTGAGTGCTGAAGCTTTCTTTCAATGCGGTAAAGCCTGTTTCCCTTTTTAAAAAGAGCGCCTGTTTGTTTGAAGCGAAAGCTGACGCCGCTTTTTATACATTGGTTACGCAAAGATAAAATCCATGAATAATCGCACATTCGTGCCTCGTCGCCTGATTCACCCCCAGCAACAACCATTTCAATTTTCGGTGACAGATAGGGCGAAAGGTCAATGTGAGAAAGAAGAGGCTCACACACAATCATCTTGTGCTTTATCGGCGCTTTAATAAATATTGGAAGCCGAAAATCCGCCCTGTCCTGATTTTCGACGGTACAGCAAATAGTTACATTTTCATAGCCCTCGCCCCAGTCTTGAGGGACACATTCTAAAAAGCGATGAATTCTTTTAGTAATAATGAGAAACCTAAGGTCAGAGCGGCGCTTAATCATCTGCCATGCTTCGTCACGCCACTGGTCGCCCTCTTCAACAAAAAAGTCAGAGGTGAAGCAGGTATATACGTAGTCGTCGGTCATCAGCTTATAAAAACCATACCTGTCCTTTCTGACGGGGAGGTCGAAGCAGGAGTTTTTTGTGACAACAAAGCTAGGCTTGCCGTGTTTTTTGTCAGTGCGATAAACATAGCAGTTTTCGCAGCCGGCACTGATTTTATGACAGCCATGCCATAGATTCCACATTGCCATAATGTTACCCCACTTCTTTTTGATAAAATTATACAGCAAAAATCAGAGAATTTCAATATCAAAAAGAATAAATGTTCGGATTTTTAAAACAACAGCAATGCACATCCGTCAATATACACAAGAAAATCATAAAAGTTTGTAATATTGTATGAATTTACGCTAAGGGTATTGCAATCTCAAAATAATTGATGTAAGATGAAATTGTAATAAAGAACAGCGTTCTGAAATACAGAACGCAGAACGAGGCGGCTCGATGGAAGATAAAATAAAAGTTAAGTCTTTAAAAAAAGCGCTTGACATTCTCGAATGCTTTTCGATGGAGAAATCCGAGCTTGGAATAACCGAAATCAGCTTGATGCTTGACCTTAATAAAAGCAACGTTCATAATATAATAACAACCTTTGAGGAATGCGGCTATATCGAACATAATAAAGAAAACGGAAAATATCGGCTTGGGCTAAAAATTCTTCAGCTGTCGCACATAGTTTCAAGGAGCATGAGCTTTCAGAGTATTATCAGAAAAAGCGTCAGTGCACTTTCAAAAGAGATTGATGAGATTGTTTATTTTGGTATTCCCGACGGTGAAAGCGTAATGTATATGGACGCTGAGTTCCCCGAAAGAGCATTTAACATCCGCTGGGTTCAGGGAATGACAGCACCTCTCGTCTGCACCTCTATCGGGAAGGCGATGCTCGCATATATGGACAGTGATTTTGTCAATGAAGTATTAAAAAAGCCGCTTGTCAGATACACCGAGGATACAATAATTGAGCCTGATAAAATGCGGGAAGAGCTTTTGAGGACGAGGGAAAGAGGCTTCAGCCTTGATCTTATGGAGCATGAGTATGGTGTGAAATGCGTGGGCGTTCCAGTTTTTGACCATAACAACAGGCTTATCGGCGCACTCAGCACAACAGGGCCTTCACTCAGGTTTTCTGATGATAAGCTTGAATTGTTTGCAAAGCTTTTGAAAAACAAGGCGAAGGAAATTCAACAGACTATATAATATGCGGAGGGTTTACCCTCCAAATATATTAACGCTAATTCTGAACAGCGTTCTATAATACAGAACGAAGCTTCTCAATATTTTTTAATTAATATCAAGAACGATGTTCTATAATACAGAACAATTATGAAATATATAACAAATATAAATTCGCAAAATAATCAGATAATATTAGACAGGGGGATGAAAATGCATCAGAAAAATTTTGTGATGAAGAAATGCCCGACTTCAATGTGCCACGCCTCAACGCTTTTGAAAACAAAGGACGGTATACTTTGCGCTTGGTTCGGCGGTTCAAAAGAGGGGAAACCAGACGTCGGAATCTGGCTGTCGTCAAACAAAGACGGAATTTGGAGCGAACCGGTTTTGTTTTCTCATGAAAATGAGGCACACTGGAACCCGGTGCTTTTCAGAACAGACACAAGCGAGATATATCTGTTTTATAAAATCGGCGAAAAAATTGACAGCTGGCGCACAATGCTTTCACACTCAAGCGACGATGGCAAAACATGGTCAGCCCCGCATGAGCTTGTAAGTGGTGACAGAGGCGGACGAGGTCCTGTAAGAAACAAGCCGATTAGACTTTCTAGCGGAAGAATTCTGGCGCCGGCTTCATTAGAGGACGGAATATGGAGTGCCTTCGCAGATATCTCAGACGACGGGGGAAAAACATGGCGCAAAAGCGGTGAGGTTGTCATTGAGAATTTAACGGCAAGCAAAACGGAGAAAACAGTTTCTGAAAGTTCAATCCCTGTCAGCGAGCAGAGCTTTTATGGAAGAGGTGTAATTCAGCCGACATTGTGGGAAAGCTCACAGGGGAAAGCTCACATGCTTTTGAGAAGCACAGAGGGACGTATTTACAGAAGTGATTCATCAGATAATGGCGAAAGCTGGACATATGCATATCCGACGAATCTTCCAAACAATAACAGTGGCATTGATCTTGTGAGGCTTAAAAACGGTGATTTATATCTCGTTTCAAACCCTGTCGGTGAAAACTGGGGGAAAAGAAGCCCCATATCGCTTGATGTTTCAAAAGACAACGGGGCAACGTGGGAGCGTGTTTGTGACCTAGACAGCGGCGACGGCGAGTTTTCATATCCCGCGATAATAACAGATGAGGAAAGACTTTATATAAGCTATACTTTTAAACGTGAGAATATTGCGTTTCACGAAATTATTCTTTAAGCTTCGACAAGTATTCAGGTAACACGACAAAATATGTTATAATATATAGGAGGACAATAAATGGAAAATAATTTTCCGGGCGGGGTATGGCCGGTTATGCTCACCCCCTTCACCGCTGATAACAAGGTGGATTTTGACGGGCTGGGAAAGTTGACTGACTGGTATATTCAAAACGGTGCGTTTGGGTTATTTGCGGTTTGTCAGTCAAGCGAAATGTTCTATCTTTCTCTTGAGGAAAGAACCGAAATTGCCGATTTTGTTGTAAAAAGAGCGGCGGGGAGAGTTCCGGTAATAGCGTCAGGGCATATTTCAGACAGTATGGAGAATCAGGCTAAAGAACTTTGTGAAATCGCAAAAACCGGTGTTGATGCCGTTATACTTATCACAAACAGGCTTGCTAAAGAGGATGAAAGCGACGAGATATGGCTTTCAAACCTTGAAAAGCTTCTAAAGCTGATTCCAAAGGATATTAAGCTCGGTTTTTACGAGTGTCCTTATCCTTATAAAAGAGTAATGTCAAAGGAAATGACAAAAGCGGCGGCAGAGTCGGGAAGATTTTATTTTCTAAAGGACACCTGCTGTGACATCAATCAGATTAAGGACAAGCTTTCGGTAATAAAAGGAACAAACCTAAAGCTTTATAATGCAAATACCGCTACACTCCTTGAATCATTAAGAGAAGGTGCGGCGGGGTACAGCGGAGTTATGGCAAGCTTTCAGTGCAGGCTCTACGCAAAGCTATGTGAAAAATACATGGATAAGGGGATTGAGCCGCTTTCTGATATATTGACAATAAGCGCACTAATTGAACGACAGTATTATCCTGTGAACGCAAAGTATTACTTACAGCAAAGGGGGGTTATGAAGGAAATTGTTACACGCGTCAGGGAGGCGGACGGACTGACTGAAACCTTCAAGGAGGAAGTCAGAATGCTTTCAAGAATCACACAACAGACGGAGAAAAATTATTTATAATTAAACAGTGGAGGAATTAATATGAAAAAATCAATCGCAAAAAGAATACTCACCATTGCTGTTGCGGCAACAATGACATTTGCCCTTGCAGGCTGTGGAGCGAAGGATAAGGATTATCCGACAGCTAAGGATGTAACAGTAATTATTCCTAAGGCACCAGGCGGCGGAACGGATATTTCAGCAAGAGGACTTCTTCAGTATCTGAAGAATAATATTGAGGGTGCTACCTTTGTTCCCACAAACAAGCCTGACGGCGGCGGAGTAACAGGAATGGTTGAAACCGCAAACGCTAAGGCTGACGGCTATACTCTCGGAATGGTAACCGTTGAGCTTGCAATGTTCCCGCATCAAGACAAGACAACCTTAACATACGCTGACTTTGAAGCAATTTGTGCACCTATCGCTGCACCGGCGGCACTTGTAGTTCCGGCTGACGCACCTTATAATTCAGTTGATGAGTTTGTCGCATACGCAAAGGCAAATCCTGATGCGCTTCAGGTTGGAAACTCAGGTATCGGCGCAATCTGGCACATCGCAGCGCTCTCATTTGAAGAGGAGTTTGATGTTTCCTTCAAGCACATTCCTTATCCTAACGGCTCAGCTGATATCGCTGCTGCCTTAGCTGGCGGACACATCGACGCAACTATTGCTGACCCTTCAAACTTTAAAAGTCAGGTTGACGCAGGAAATCTTAAAATTTTAGCTGTTATGGCAGACGCACGTTCAAACCTTTATCCTGAAGTACCGACCTTTAAAGAGCTTGGACATGACCTTACAATCCGTGCATGGGCAGCACTTGTAGCACCTAAGGACACTCCCGCTGACGTTTTGAAAGCACTTAGAGATGCGGCAAAGAAAACCGTTGAATCACAGGAGTTCAAGGATTATCTTCTTAATCAGGGTATCGACCCAGTTGTTATCATCGGTGAGGACTGTAACCAAATGATGAAGGAAGACCACGAAATGTTCAAAGAAATGCTTGCTAAAGCCGGCGAGTAATTCATAAATCAAAAACAGGATTGCGAGGGCACCGGCTCTCGCAATCTCCATATTAAAATAAAAAGGAAGGAGCAAGCTTATGGGCAACATGAAAAAATGCAACTATATCATTTCGGGAATATCGGCAATTCTCGGTATAATAATAATGTTCTTGTCACAAAAACTGTCCATAGATTTTACAAAGCACGGTCCCGGTGCCGGATTCTGGCCCTTTATACTCGGAATAATAATGACTGCAGTTTCTGTCATTCTGTTTATAGCGACCGTAATAAACAAAAAAAAGCTCGAAGAAATCCCTGTCGTCTTAAATTCACACGGCAACAAAAAGGTCTATATCATGATGGGGGTAATAACTGGCTTCTGCGTTTTGTTGCCCGTAATAGGCTTTTATCTTTCAATGCTTCTCTTTCTTCCTCTAAATATGCTTGTTTTGGGAATGAAAAGCAAGAAGAAAATTGCGATTTTCACAGTGATAATTCTAGTGATGGTATATGTTGTTTTTGAAATGCTTTTAAAAACAGTGATGCCAAAGCCATTTTTCATGGAATAGGAGGGGGAACTTTATGAATGATGTTATAACGGCGCTTGGTCAAATCTTTCAGCTTTCAAATATAATAGCGCTTGTTTTCGGCACAGCCGCGGGAATACTTATCGGCGCCCTCCCCGGATTATCGGTTAATATGGGAATAGCACTGCTGTTTCCGCTCACCTTCACACTTGAGGGTATCGGCGGAATAATAATGCTGCTCGGAATATACTGCGGCGCCATATACGGCGGCTCAATATCGGCGATTTTGTTAAAAACCCCCGGCACTCCCGCATCGGCGGCGACAACCCTTGACGGCTACCCTATGGCTGTGAAATACGGTCAGCCGGGGCGTGCGCTCGGGCTTTCGACCTTCGGCAGTATGTTCGGCGGAGTTTTCAGCACAATTTGTCTTATTCTTCTCGCGCCACAGCTCGCAAAAATAGCACTTCAGTTTTCAAAGCCCGAATACTTTGCGCTGGCTATTTTTGGAATAAGCATTATTACAAGCGTTTCGTCAGGCTCTGTTTTAAAAGGCTTGATAGGCGGGCTTATCGGTCTTTTCATTTCAACAATCGGAATAGACGCAATGAGCGGAAAAATCCGCTTCACGTTTGGGACAACCTATCTTTTAGGCGGAATATCATTTATTCCGATTCTAATCGGGCTGTTTGCCTTCTCACAGGTTTTGACAACTCTCGAAGAAAGCTTCTCAGAGCAGAAAACAGAAAAGAAGAATATAAAAATCGATCGTGTTTTGCCGACATGGTCAGATTTAAAAAGATGTATGGTAACGCTCTTTCGTTCATCCTTTATAGGGACATTTATCGGGTGCATACCCGGAACAGGCGGAGATATATCGTCCTTTATCGCATACGATCAGGCTAAACGCTGGTCAAAGCATAAAGACAATTTCGGAAACGGTGAGCCGGAGGGGATTGTTGCACCCGAAGCGGGGAACAACTCAGTTTCGGGCGGTGCGTTTATCCCAGTGCTGACGCTGGGAATCCCCGGTGACGGTGCGACAGCGATAATGCTGGGCGCATTGATGGTTAAGGGAATTCAGCCCGGACCGCTTCTTTTCACAAATCAAGCTTCAAGCGTGTATTCAATTTTCATCGGGCTTATGCTCGCAAATTTAGTTATGGGGCTTTTCGGCTTTTCTCTAATCAGACTTTTTGTCAAGGTTATAAATGTTCCAAAGCAAATACTTCTTCCGGTAATATTCACGCTCACCTTTGTGGGTGCGTACTCCTACAACAAATCGCTAAACGACGTTTATGTGATGGTCGCCGCGGGCTTTTTAGGCTATTTTTTAAGCAAGATGCAGTTTTCAATGTCTGCGGTCATTATCGGTATAATTCTGGGCGGAATGGCGGAGGCTAATTTCACAGGCTCGCTTATCATGAGTGACGGAAAGCTCTCGGTATTCTTCTCACGTCCGATAAGCGCAACGTTCCTCACAATAGCAATACTCAGCCTCTTGTCACCGATTTTCAAGCCGCTTTTCAAAAAAATATTTAAGTCAAGAAGCAAAGCACAGGCTTCTTAGGAGGAGAAAATGAATTATCCTAAAATAGGAATTAGACCCATTATCGATGGCAGACGCTTAGGAATAAGAGAAAGCCTTGAAGAAAAAACTATGAGCATGGCAAATGCCGCAAAAAAGCTTATTGAAAGCAATGTCTTTTATGCCGACAAAACGCCAGTTCAATGCGTTATATCACCCTGCACAATAGGCGGAGGAGCGGAAGCGGCAAAATGCGCCGAATTCTTCTCAACACAAAATGTATGTGCAACACTTTCGGTTACCCCCTGCTGGTGCTATGGAAGTGAAACGATGGATATTGACCCCTCAACAATTAAAGCTGTGTGGGGTTTTAACGGAACACAGCGTCCGGGCGCTGTTTATCTTGCGGCGGTTATGTCGGCACATGAGCAGAGGGGACTGCCTGCATTTTCAATCTACGGCAAAGACGTTCAAGACCTTGAGGACAATTCAATTCCAACCGACGTTTCAGAAAAAATCCTGCGCTTTGCACGCTGTGCGGCGGCAGTGGGACAGATTAAGAGCAGAGCATATATAAATATAGGAAGCGTTTCAATGGGAATAGCCGGCTCTGACTGCAACGCTGAATTTATACAGAAATATCTGGGGCTTCGTGCCGAATGGGTTGATATGACTGAGGTTTTGAGAAGAATCAAGCTTGGTATTTTCGATGAAGCCGAATTTGAAAAGGCTCTTAACTGGACAAGGGAGAATTGTAAGGAGGGCTTTGACAAAAACTCCTCACCCCACACTCGTGAGGAAAAGGACGCCGAGTGGGAATTTGTTGTCAAGCTCACGCTAATATGCCGTGATATTATGCTCGGAAACGAAAAGCTCGCTGACAAGGGCTTCGATGAAGAAGCACTTGGCAGAAACGGTATATGCGGCGGCTTTCAAGGACAGAGAATGTGGTCGGACTGGCAGCCTAACGGGGATTTCACAGAGGCGATATTAAACTCAACCTTTGACTGGAACGGAAAAAGACAGCCTGTTGTTTTTGCGACCGAAAACGACGGCTTAAACGGACTTTCAATGCTGTTCGGGCATCTTGTTACAAATGCGGCAAGCGTTTTTGCAGACGTGAGAACCTATTGGAGTCCCGAAGCTGTCGAAAGGGTTACCGGCGAAAAGCTGACGGGAATCGCCGAAAACGGCTTCATTCACCTTATCAATTCCGGCTCGGCGGCACTTGATGCCTGCGGCGAGGTCAAGGACGAAAACGGAAACGCTGTGATGAAACGCTGGTGGGATATGACTGATGATGATATTTCAGCCTGTCTTAAAGCAACCGACTGGTGCCCCGCCGACCTTTCATATTTCAGAGGTGGCGGCTTCTCGTCACACTTCAATACAATGGCACAAATGCCTGTCACAATGACAAGATTAAATTTAATTTCAGGGCTTGGACCTGTTTTGCAGATTGCGGAAGGGTATACGGTTGTGCTCCCCGAAAAGGTTCACAAGGCGCTTGAGCAGAGAACAGACCCCACATGGCCGACGACCTGGTTTGTTCCCCGCCTGACAGGAAAGGGAGCTTTCAGGGATGTTTATTCTGTGATGGCAAACTGGGGCGCAAATCACGGCAGCTTTAATTTCGGGCATATCGGAAAGGACTTAATCACGCTGGCGTCAATGCTGAGAATTCCCGTATCACTTCACAATGTTGACGAGGGAGATATATTCCGCCCTCACGCTTGGGCGGCATTCGGCACAGACGGGATTGAGGCGGCGGATTACCGCGCGTGTCAGACCTATGGTGCATTATACAGATAATTTTCGGAGGGAAATGAATGAAACGCTATACTATCGGGCTTGATTACGGGACTCTGTCGGTCAGGGCTTTGCTTCTCGACATTGAAACGGGCGAGGAGGTTTTGACGTCAGTTTATGACTATCCGCACGGTGTAATGGAAAAAAACCTTCACGACGGGACTGCTCTTGGCGAGGCATGGGCTTTACAGCACCCGCAGGATTATATTGACGGCTTTTGTGAAACTGTACGTGAGCTTCTTGAAAAAACTGAAATTTCACCCGAAAGTATTATCGGCATCGGTGTTGACTTCACCTCCTGCACTATTCTTCCCACAAAAAAAGACGGCACACCGCTTTGTCTTATTGAGGAGTACAAAAGCGTTCCTCATTCATATGTCAAGCTGTGGAAGCACCATAGTGCACAGTACTGCGCCGATATTCTAAATGAAACAGCCGAGAAAATGAACGAGCCGTGGCTTGCACTCTACGGCGGAAAGATTTCAAGCGAATGGCTTGTTCCAAAGGCGATGCAGATTGCAAAGGAAGCGCCCGACATTTATAAAGCCGCCGAGCGTATAATCGAAGCCGGCGACTGGCTTGTCTGGCGGCTGACGGGGAACGAGGCAAGAAGTGCGTGCAACGCTGGCTATAAAGCGTTATATCACCATAAAAACGGCTATCCGTCAAAGGAATTTTTCAAAGCGCTTGACCCTTTGCTTGAAAATATCGTTCTTGAAAAGCTTTCAACTGACATTAAACCTCTCGGCTCTTGTGCGGGCTTTCTAACAAAGGAAATGGCTGAGAAATCAGGGCTTTGTGAGGGGACGGCGGTTGCTGTCGGAATAATCGACGCTCATGCCTCCGTTCCCGCCTGCAGAATTGACGGACCGGGGAAAATGCTCATGATTATGGGCACCTCAACCTGTCACATGCTGCTTTCCGAAAAGGAAATGGGTGTGAGCGGAACCTGCGGCATTGTCAAGGACGGGATTCTTCCAGGCTCATTCGGATATGAGGCGGGGCAAAGCTGTGTTGGCGACCATTTTTCGTGGTTTGTTGATTATTGCTGTCCGCCAGAATACAAGGACGAGGCAAAGGAAAAGGGAATTTCAATTCACAGGCTTTTGGGCGAGAAGGCGGCGCTTAAAAAGCCGGGCGAGAGCGGACTTCTAGCGCTCGACTGGTTCAACGGTGTCAGAAGCGACCTCATGGATTTTGACCTCTCGGGGCTTATTATGGGGATGACACTGCTTACCCGTCCGGAGGATATTTACCGTGCGCTGATTGAAGCTACGGCTTTCGGCACAAGGCAGATTATAGAAGCCTTTGAAAAGGGCGGGGTTTTTGTTGATGAGCTTTATGCTGCCGGCGGTATAGCCGAAAAGGACGCTTTCACTATGCAACTTTACGCTGATATCTGCAACAAAACCATAAAAATTTCTGGGAGTGCACAGTCGGGTGCTTTGGGAAGTGCTATTTTCGGAATAGGTGCGGCGGGGACAGAAAAAAGCGGTTATAAAAACGTTAATGAAGCAGCATTAAAGCTTGGGAAAATCAAGGACATTGTCTATACTCCTATTCCTGAAAATGCTAAGGTTTATGAGGAGCTTTTCGCAGAGTATGTACTCTTGCACGATTATTTCGGAAAAGGTCAAAATGATGTTATGAAACGACTTCGCAAAATTAAGCTGATTCAAAAAGGGGACAGTGCAAAATGATTATTACAAATCTTGAGCTTTGCTCAGAGTATAAAAAGCTGATTCCCGACATAAATAAAGCCGTCAGAACCATTAAAGGGCTGACTGAATTCAAGGTTGGACGCTATGAAACAAACTTTGGCTTCTATATGCTTCAGGAGGGGGAAACCCGTCCGCTCAAAGAAGCGCTTTTTGAAACCCATAATAAATATATTGACATTCAGTATATTTATGAGGGGGAAGAGGTTGTCGAATGGGCGGACAGAGCGTGTTGTTTAATTGCTGTTTTGCACGACGATGAAAAGGACATTGCCTTTTTCACAGCACAGGAAAAGGACACAATTCGCTTCACAGCAAAAAAAGGAATGTGCTATATTGTTTTTCCGAATGATGCACACAAGCCCTGCTGTCACATTGACGAGCCCACACAATATAAAAAGGTTGTGTTCAAGCTTGAGCATTCAGAAACAGTATGACTGTGACCGCAGGGGGGCTTCCTCCTGCGGTTTTAATATGTATAGTAAGTTTATTAAAGTATTTATAAGTTTTATCTTGACAATTAAATAATGAGTAATTATAATTGTTTTATCCCATTTCCCGAAAAAATAAAGAAAGGGTGACACGGCGTGATTTATGACTGTGTCTTGCGGGAAAGCGGGGTGTCATCGGCAATTGTTTTTACATAAAAAGAAAGGTAACTATGGACACAATAATTAAACTAACAAATCTAGAAAA
The DNA here is from genome assembly GCA_023439835.1 of Bacillota bacterium. Taxonomy (GTDB): domain Bacteria; phylum Bacillota; class Clostridia; order Oscillospirales; family Ruminococcaceae; genus SZUA-444. Next base: position 49,619 of record JAEXUW010000013.1, read on the forward strand.
AACATTTAAAGTACTAAATCGCCATGAAGGACTAAAGGGGAGCATCAAAGACCTTTTTTCAAGAGACTATAAATACGTCAAGGCTGTGGACGGCGTATCAATGAGCATTGAAAAGGGTGAGATTGTCGGATATTTAGGTCCTAACGGTGCCGGAAAGTCAACCACAATAAAAATGATGACCGGCGTACTTGAACCTAGCGCCGGCGAAATTACAGTCAACGGGCTTGTCCCACACAAAAACAGAGTTCAGAACGCTCAAAACATCGGCGTAGTTTTCGGACAGCGAACACAGCTTTGGTGGGCACTTCCGGTAATTGAATCCTTTAAGATACTCAAAGAGATTTACGGTATTGACACTAAGGCTTATAACGACAACATTGAGCTTTTTGACAGCATAGTCAACATCAGCTCGCTTTTCATGAAGCCTGTCAGACAAATGTCACTCGGTCAGAGAACGCTTTGTGATATCGCCGCATCCTTCCTTCACAATCCTGGGGTTGTTTTTCTTGATGAGCCGACTATCGGGCTTGATATTTCAATGAAAAGTAAAATTCGTGATATTATCAGACAGATTAATGCCGTCAGAGGAACGACAATAATTCTCACAACCCACGATATCGGCGATATTGAGGCACTTTGCAAGAGAGTTGTCATCATCGACAAGGGCAAGATGGTTTATGACAATGATTTTGAAAAGCTCAAGGACAAATACGGAAAGTACAGAACTCTGAAAATTACTCTCGCTGACATCGATAAAAAAGATAACCTTGTTTCAGGGATAACACAGAAATATTCACAAAGCGGTGCTGTCAGCTTTCTAAAAAAGGAAGAAGGAGAGCAGGAGGCTTCAACCGAATGGATTGAAATGCTGATAAATGAGGATGTTGAGCCGCTTGCTAACGTGCTCAATGATTGTATGAAGCTTTCGGAGGTAAACGATATCAAAATCGAAGAAATCCGGACGGAGGATATAATCAGAAAGATTTATGAAGGTGATAAGGATGAAGCTTAGAGGCGCACTAACGCTGGCTAAGGCTTCGTTTCTTGAGGCCTCGGCTTTCAGGCTATATTTTCTTTTCACAATAATCAGCAACTTCTTCTATATGATTTTGATTTATTTTCTTTGGAAGGCAATCTTCTCAAGCGTTGAAACAGTAACTATCAACGGCATGACCTTTCAGCAGACGTTCATATATCTGGCTCTTGCGGGGTGTATTTCGACGGTGATGATGACCTATGCCGAGTGGACGATATCCAGAGATGTCCGTGACGGAACAATCGTCATGATGCTCATTAAGCCTATGGATTATCAGGCTATTGTGCTTTCAAAGCATCTCGGTGATATTTTCACAAACTTTCTAATAATATTTCTTCCGAGCTTTGTGGTCGTATGGGCGCTTGCTGGCGACGGGCTTGTTGTCGGCATCAATTTAGTATTCTTTCTGATAGCATTTGTTTTTGCGGCGGCGATTAACCTGATTTTCGACTTTATGATAGGGCTGTTCGCTTTTTATACCGAAAGTGTATGGGGAATAAGCACGATGAAGGACGTTATCGTCACACTTCTTGCCGGTGCGGCAATACCTCTTGCATTTTTCCCCGACGGGTTAAGAAGGATTGTTGAGTGGCTTCCCTTTCAGGCGATCTATAATCTTCCGCTTCAGATTCTCGTCAACAATTCACTGAGAACGACGGACTTTTTGATTATTCTCGCCAAGCAGCTTTTCTGGCTTGTATTTCTTCTTGGCGTCAGCAGGTTATGCTTTAACAAGGCGAAAACCGCAGTAACCATAAACGGAGGTTGAGCCATGAAGAGAAGCTTTACAAATTACGCGAGAATATATCTCATGATGATTTCTCAGGATTTCAAATCAAAAATGGCATACCGTGCCGATTTTATTATAAGCACAGCCGCAATGGTGCTCATGAATTTTGGTGGGCTTGCCTCGTTCTGGCTGATTTTCAACTCTATTCCGGCGATAAAGGGCTTTTCATATGACGAGCTGATTTTCATGTATGGTTTTTCAATTTTGGCGGCGACTCCGCTTCAGCTTTTCTTTGATAATCTCTGGCAGCTTTGGATAGTCACCTTAAACGGCGACTTCATCAAATACTGCTTTAAGCCGCTGAATCTTTTCTTCTATTTTGTCGCCGAAACCTTTGACGTAAAGGGACTGGGCCAGCTTTTGTTCGGAATAATCACTTTTGTTTACGGCTGGAACAGGCTTAACATTCCGGTCAATCTCACCAACATAACAATGCTTGTCTTTTCGCTGATAGGTGCGTCGCTTGTTCTCATCGGAATAATGGTGTTTGCGTCGGTCGGCTCGTTTATAACGATTCACGGCGCAACCATAATGATTTTCTTTATACGTTTTCGGGACTATGCGAGATACCCCATGACGATTTTCAACGCTTTCTTCAAGTTTGTTTTTACTTTTATTATTCCTATTGGGTTCTTGTCATTTTATCCGGCAATGTTCTTTTTAAGACCTGAAAGTCACCTGCTCATGGCATTTTTATCCCCTGTTGTGGGAATACTGATTTTCTATCTCGCATATAAGCTGTGGCTTCATGTCGCAACAAAATATGCGGGAACTGGAACATAGGAGTTTTTTATTATAACAAGGGATACTATTAACATGGTATCAGTTCATGGAGATGATAAATTTTTAAACCGAGGTGATAAAAATGATTAGACACATCGTAATGTGGAGGCTTAAGGATTTCGCAGAGGGAAATGAAAAGAAAGCAAACGCTTTAATAATGAAGCAGATGCTTGAAGCGCTAAACGGAAAGATTGACGGGCTGATTAAAGCCGAGGCGGGCTTGAATTTCACCGATGGCGGATATGATGTATGCCTTTATTCCGAGCTTGAATCGAAGGAGGCTTTAGATTATTATCAGGGGCATCCAGAGCATGTTGTGGTCAAGGAGTTTGTCGGGAAGGTCGTTTCCGACAGGGCGGTCTGTGACAGCGAGATATAAAAAATCACGAAATTATTCCGAGGGGATTAAGTTCTTCTCGGAATAATTTATTCCATAAATACAGCACTATTTAATTGACTTAATTGGGAAAATCATGTATAATTTATTTAGCTGTAATGGAGGGATAATTATGCTTGAATGGTGGAACGGTCTGGAACAGTTTATGAAAATTGCCTATTGTGTGGCAATACCCGCAACGCTTCTTCTTATAATTCAAACGGTTTTGACATTAATCGGCTTTGGTGACAGTGGCGAGGGTCTTAATGTCAGCGACACATCGGGAATTGATGTTGATTTCAGTGTTGATGCCGATGTCGCTTCATCTGGCGGTGATGTATCGGTTGGGCATGACGCTTCACAAGGGGCGGGGGCACCTTTTCAGTTTTTTACTGTTCAGGGCTTTGTCACGTTTCTTTGTGTTTTCGGCTGGATGACTATCGTGCTAAGGAAGGGTGGTATGTCGCCTTATGCTTCAGCGGGAATAGGTTTTCTTATCGGTTTAGCGTCAATGTTCGGTGTGGCTAAGCTTTTTCAGGCTTCACTGAAGCTTCAAAGCAACGGCACACTAAATTTGACTAACGCAATCGGCAAATCGGCAACAGTCTATATTAAAATCCCCGGGAAAGCGGCGGCAAAGGGAAAGGTTAACCTTGTTGTTCAGGAGAGGCTGATTGAATGTGACGCTATCACTCTCGGGCGAAGCGATATCCCAACGGGGAGCAGTGTGAAGGTTACCGCAGTCAGGAATGACGTTCTTGTCTGTGAGCTCGAAGTATAAATAAAGGGAGGATTATTATGAGTTTTGAAGTTCTTGTGGCGATATCAATCGGCGTCATTGTTGTATTTACGCTGTTAGTTGCTCTGTTGTCACGTTATCGAAAGTGCCCGTCTGACAAAATTCTTGTCATTTACGGAAAAGTCGGAAGCGATAAGGAGGGGAACGCGCGCTCAGCAAGATGTATTCACGGAGGAGCCGCATTCATTGTTCCTATTGTTCAGTCCTATCAGTATATGGATTTGACGCCTATTTCAATGAACGTTGACTTGAAAAATGCCCTTTCAAAGCAAAATATCCGAGTTGATGTTCCGTCAAGGTTCACTGTTGGTATATCAACAGAGCCAAGCGTAATGCAAAATGCCGCCGAGCGTCTTTTAGGCCTTAAAATGGTGGAAATTCAGGAGCTTGCAAAGGACATTATTTTCGGTCAGCTCCGTCTTGTTATTGCCACAATGGATATTGAGGAAATCAATACAGACCGTGACAAGTTTTTGCTTGCTGTTTCAAACAACGTTGAAATTGAGCTTAAGAAAATCGGTCTTAGACTTATAAATGTCAATGTAACCGACATCAACGATGAGTCCGGCTACATAAACGCTCTCGGAAAAGAAGCTGCCGCTAAGGCAATCAACGACGCCAAGAAAACCGTTGCCGAAAAGAACAGAGACGGTGAAATCGGTCAGGCTAATGCGCACAGGGATCAGCGTATTCAGGTTGCTGCAGCTGACGCTGACGCTATCAAGGGTGAAAACGAAGCTAAGATTGAAATTTCAATGTCTGATGCGCTTAGACGTGAAAAAGAGGCTGAAGCTAATAAAATTGCTCAGGCTGCTGAGCAGGTTCAGCAGGCGAAAGCAAAGCAGGAAGCTTATGTTGCACAGCAGGAGGCTGAAAAAATCCGTGCTGAGCTTGTCAGGGCTTCACAGCAGGCTGACATTGTCGTAAACGAGCAGATTCAGAAGGAGCGTGCTGAGATTCAGGCTGAGGCTGAGGCTGAGGTAACAAGAAGAAAAGCACGAGGTGAAGCGGATGCTATCTTTGCTAGAATGGAAGCTCAGGCGAAGGGTATGGAAGAAATTCTAAAGAAACAGGCATCAGGTATGCGTGAAATTGTCAGTGCAGCGGGCGGAAGCGCCGCAGACGCAGTTAAGCTTATTGTTGCCGACAAGCTTGAAGAGCTTATGCGTATTCAGGTCGACGCAATCAAGAACATCAAGATTGATAAGGTCACCGTTTGGGACAGTATGGGTGGACACGGTGACGGCACACCGGCAACGGCTAATTTCCTATCCGGCATGATGAAGTCAGTCCCGCCGCTAAACGAGCTTTTCAAACAGGCTGGAATGGAGCTTCCCGGTTATCTCGGAAAGGAAACTCCGGTTATTGAAGAAAAAGCTGAACTCGAAAGCTAATTTTATTAAATAAAAATAAAGCCTCACCTATTGCAAACTGGTGAGGCTTTTGATTATTCTATTTTTTACGTAATATCCGCATAGCCTTCGGCACTGTTAAATCCGGGTAGGATAGCGCTTGTGGTCAGATTGTTGCTCAAAAAGAATAGTCTGAACTTTTGATAAAGATGCGCTTTTGTTGCATGAATATAAGGAAACACCCAAACAATGCCCGCTAAGCCGAGGGTTGCGTAGCTGAGAAGCATCCAGAGAATAAACGACAGGTCAAGAACAAACAAATTCCATTTATGCCCCTCTGTCATATTCCTGCTCAAACTATACAGCTCGTTGTCTGAAATGCCAGGATTTTCGCTTATAATAAAAGGGACCATATAGTATTCATAGTACCTTATTATTCCCGGTATTATCAAAAGAAGAGTCCACAAAAAAAGCTTTAGAGAATACAAAAAGGTTCTGACGAGAACTTTCAAATAATTCTTTCCTTGAAACGGAAAAAAAGCATTGTTGAGGGAGGCTTCACCGTTTATCGCTTTCATAAAAAATCTGTTTATGCCGACAAGATAGGGCGAGTATAGAAATATTCCAAGCAAAATAGCGACGGCTGAGCATCTAAAGAAATATGGAAAAAATTCATCCGCAGTCAAACCTGTAATAATATAGAATTTAAGCCAATGTATATTCATAATCACATTATAGGTTTCTGAGAACAAATTCCTTTGAATTGTCAAGCCAAAGATTGAAATCAATGAAACGATAAAGCAGACAAATATTGCCTTGCCTATGATATATGAAAGTGTGCTTTTTGCTTCGGTTTTAATTTCTGCTCTTTGCCAATAAACCTTGAAATCGTTAGGCTTCATATCGTTTGGTGTCAGAAAGTCATAGCCACATCGAGGGCAATGAGAAACATTATCGCTGTAGTTTTGTCTGCATAAAGGGCAGTATTTCATGTTCACTCTCCTAAAAAAGTTATTTAAAGACAACATACTATACTAAAATTATACATAAAAAATATATAATTGTCAATATTAAAAACAATTTTTTCAACAAATTACATGGATATAACTGTTTTTACGAGCTTTATGTCGCTTTTTGTGATACTGTCGGTCAGGTATAACAGTATCAAATACAGTATGCCGACCGGAATACAAAGCAGGGTTAGCTTTGTTGCTGATGGTGTCATGCTGATATTCATCAGCATAGCGAAAATTCTGACGCTGAAAAGTGACGCACAAATGCAGAACGCAGGCTTTATCAGCCAGTTTTTTATGTCAAAGGTGAAGCCTGTTACGGTTATTATTCTGTTGACGCTCAAAAACATATTGAAGAGCTTTGAAACAAACATCACAAGCAAAAGCCCACGTATTCCAAAAAGAGGGAGAAGGAAATACACCATGACAATACCCGCACCCGAGTCGAGAATGTTATAGAACATTGAGCTTACCTGTTCGTTAAGGCCTTTTAGCATTGCGTCGACCATGCTGTCGAGATAGATTATAAGAATCAGCGGCGTTAGAATTCGAATATAAAGCCCCGCTTTTTCGCTTTCATATATTACCATACCGAACATATCGTGAAAATACAGGAAAATTCCCACCATGGCTATTGCGAAGATTAGCGTAGCTTTAAAAACCTTGTTTAAAATATAGTCGATTTTTGAGTAATCGCCGAGGCGGTGACATTCAGTTACCTCAGGAACTAAAAGACTAGAGAAAGCCGACAGAAAAGCCGACGGGAACATTATTACCGGAATTACCATACCGCTGATAATTCCGTATTCGCCCAGAGCGTCGTCCTTTGTCATTCCCGATTTTATAAGCCCGAGAGGTATCATAAGGCTTTTTATAGTGTAAAGTGCCGAGCAAACATATGAGCTGAAAGCGACGGGGAGAGCAATTGAAAAAAGGCGCCTGAGTATTCCCTTGGTTTGTGATTTCGCTTTTTTATACCTTGAAAAATCCTTGTTGAAAATCAAAAGCAATATGAACAGCGACAGAATTTCTGTTATTGAGGAAACAGTCATAATAATCAGACAGGCTTCGCCAGCATCCTTTGGAGAATGTGCGTTCAGAGCGAGAACAGTCAGGGCAATCCTGATGACCTGTTCGATGGTTTGCGCCGCTATGCCTTTAATTATTCTTCTCACAGCAGTGAAATAGCCGTATATCGCCGATGAAACCGATATGAACGGAAGACTGATTGCAAGCACCTTCAGTGAGCTTATTGAGCGCACGTCCTTTATAAGTACAGTCCCCGCAAAATCAGACAGAAAGAATAATGCGAAAGCCGATACCGTCCCGAATGCAAGCCCATAAATAATGCATTTTCGGACAGCCACTCTGATTCCGCCGTCGGATTTTTCTGCTAGCTCCTCCGCCACTAGTCGTGTCGCTGAAAGCCCCACCCCCGAAAGTGCAAGAATAATTGCGAAGCCGTAGACGTTATTGATTATTTCAATAAGCCCCATGCCGACAACGCCGATTTTTTTCGCGATATAAACATTAAACATTACTCCCGATGTGCGAAGAAGAAGCGAAGCCACAGTCATCACAACGGAGTTGATAAAAAAAAGCCGTATCCTTTTCATTTTCACACCTCATACAAATATATGAGGGGAATATGTCCAAGATACAGGCTTTAAAAATTTTTTAAAAATCATTTAGAATATACAAACTGGTTTTTGTCGGGGTTGTATTCATAGCCAAGCGGTCGAATCTGGTCGTTTAGAAAACCAGGCGTTGTCTGATAGCTGTCGCAAAAAGCGTCAAGACTGACGAAATTATCGCGAAGCTGAGTGTTCACAAAGCTAAGAAGTATAAACGGATTTCTGGGAAGCGGCACATCAATCACTCCTAAAAAATTAGCGGATTCGCTTTGAAGGGGACGGACGCCTGCGCCTTTTTGCGGTTCTCTTTGTGGCGAAGGCAATAAACAGTGCGGTGTAAAGAAAGATGATTCCAAAGGTGATATAGCCCGCTCTTTTAAACATTGAAGATTTGGGAAAGCGCTTAGCGACAGTCAGCTTGTACTTAAACTCATCACGTTCGACGGCGGAAACTGTAATAAGAGGAATTGTCGCTATTGTTTCACCGCGGTATCTAAGCTCAAGCGTACCCATCTCGACGCCTTTTTCGACGGGAGCAATCACACTGTCCTCTTTTGTTATAACACGCTGAATTTCCTCAAATTTAGCGTCTGACGACCAAAGACACGAATACTCCAAAGAAGCCTTGAGAAGAACATGACTTTTTTCGTCGCCGTATTCAACGCCAACCTCCGCAATCTCCTCCCCCACTTCTATAATAGTCTGATAGGAAAGCTTTGAGAATGCCCATTCGTAGAGGGTTTTATGGTCGATGAAGTTATAGAACTTATTGCTTCCGTTTTCGTCTTTAAGCGGTGCGTTGAGTGTGACAAGAAGATATCGAAAGCCGTTTTTCTCAGCGGTTGTGATAAGGCATCTTCCAGCCTCGTTGAGCGTTCCGGTCTTAATGCCCTTGACATAGGGGTAATAATAAAGCTCACCTCCGTTTGACGGGCTCATCATATAGTTTGTGTTGACAATCGTTCTCGGGGAGCTGTGTTTGTTTGTTGCCTCAAGTGAATAGGTTGAGTTTGAGGTTATCTCAAGAAGTATCGGATATTTGTTGATGGCATAATGTGTTATTATCGCCATATCTCTTGCGGAGGTGCGCTGAGCCTCACTGTAAAGCCCGTGTGCATTGGTGAAATGTGTGTTGGTTGCACCAAGCTCCAAAGCCTTTTCGTTCATTTGCTTGACAAAATCAGCCATGCTGTTGTTTGCGCCTAGATTATAAGCGATGATGTTCGCAGCTTCACACGCCGACTGAAGCATAAGCCCATAAAGAAGGTCGCTGTAGCTGGCTTCCTCACCGATTCTGAAATCGGCGGTTGAGGCGTTTTGCTGATAAAGCTCGTCAAACGCCGTTGAGGGTGCTGAAATATATGTACTTTTCAGTGCTGTCTCATCGCCGCCAAAGTGTTCTAAAACCAAAAGAGCGGTCATAATTTTAGTTAGTGAGGCAGGTGACATTAGCTTGTTTTCGTTTTGTTTGAAAACAACGGCACCGTATCCGTTCTCGTCAGTTATATCAAGATTGACCATATAAACAGCCTCTGAATAAACGGTGACAGGCGGAACAAAGCTGACGGCGGATGCCATAGCAGATGAGAAATATATGAAAACAATAATTATTGCCATTGAAAATGAAAACCGACGCATATAGACAAAACCTCATTTATGTATTATTATATTAAAGGACAGGTTTCAATGCCGAATATAATTATATTATATCAGATGAGAACGATGTTTTAAACCCCGATAAAAATAAATTTTTATCTTGACGTTAAGGAGAGCATAAAATGATTTATATAACCGGTGATATTCACGGCGATCTATCTCGCTTTAAGGATAGGCGACTAAAAAAGCTAAAGAAAACCGATTACCTGATTGTATGCGGTGATTTCGGTTTTTTATGGGACGGGAGCAAGAAGGAGCAGAAAATTCTAAAAAAACTCGGCAGCAAAAAGTACACTATACTTTTCGTTGAGGGCTGTCATGAGAACTACAATCTCCTGTATGCATATCAGCCTCAGCCCTGGAAGGGTGGGGAGGTTAGAGTGCTTTCGGGAAAGCTTCGTCAGCTTATCAGAGGTGGCGTTTTTGAAATAGACGATAAAAAGGTATTTGCCTTCGGCGGTGGTCAAGGCTCAGACCATGATATAAGAAAACAAGTCAAAACCTGCTGGAAGGAAGAGCTTCCCACTGAGGAGGAGCTTATTGAGGGGATAAAGAACCTGAAGGATTCAGACAACACTGTTGATTATATAGTAACTCATGAACCCCCTGCAATGCTTCGTGACTATCTTGATGTCGATCCTGAGCTTTTGCAGACAAATCAGCTTAATGCATCATTTAATATGATAGCTGACAGCTGTAAGTTCAAAAGATGGTTTTTTGGAAAATGCCACAGAAACAAAGTGGTTTCACCGCGATTTCAAGCTGTGTTCAGTGACGTTGTGAAAGCCGAATGAAATAACCGAATTATCCCTGATGCATAAAACATCAGGGATTTTTGTTTTGATTATAAAGCTACTGAATAACACAGCCGAGGCACTGAGCGATAACAGATGCCTGAGTGATATCTATCATGCATTTTTTCAAGCTGATACCCCTGAAATCAACGCCTTCAATATGCGCGCCTCTAATATCAGCCTCATCAAGACATGAGCCGTCAAGCCGGGCGCCCTTAAGGTCAGAGTACTTTAGTGAGGACTTTTCAAGATTACAGTTTTTAAAAGAGGTGAACTGCAAGGTCATGTTTGAGAAATCCATCATACGAAGGTTGCAGTCGCCAAAGCAGGAGTAAGACAAATCGCCCCCGCAGAAAACCAGCCCTAAAAATTTTGCTTCAATAAAGGTTGAACCGTTGATTTTACAGTTGACAAAGGTTGAGCCGACAAGAACGCTTTCTTTAAAGTGACAGTTTGTAAAGCTGCAGCTATCTGCAAGAACGTTAGTCAGCTTTGTGTTTGTGAAGTTGCAGTTTGTGAAGGCGCAGGATAAAAATTTCGATTCTGAAAAATCACAGGTTGAGAAATTGCAGTTTAGAAAGCTGTGCCCTGAAAATTCCATTCCGATAAAGCTCTCTGCTGTGAAGGCTTCGAATTCATAGTTCTTTTTTCCAAGTAAAATCATAGTCAACCCTCCGTCTGATAAAAATGTTGGTTATTGGGCGGCAAGTTAAGTATATATAAAAATTATATCACATATTGTTGAATAATTCAATTAATTAGCGAAATAAATTGGTGAGAAAACAAAAAAATCCGCAGGAGCATACCCTGCGGATTTAAATTATCTTTCTGTGTTCGGTCCTAATGCTTCTTTTCTTATGTTGAAGCTTTCATTTTGAGTTTTTTCCTTGACCGACTGCTGAGGGGACTTCTTTTTCTTATCTCTGCTTGCCTTTGACATATCGTTCCTCCCGTTTACTAAAAAGGTTGAATGACTGCATTAAGAGTATTAAGCAGAAAAAGAGCGTTTATACGAAAGGCTTGATTTTTTCAGGCGTTTTCTGAGAAGTGCGGTCACTCTCAATGCCCCTGAGAAAGCTCAGCGCAATAAGCCCCTGTGCGATATAGTAAGCAGTCAGATTAAGATAGGGGAGTATAAAATGGGATTTATTGTAGTAATACACGAACAGCAAAATGAAATCGGACATGAAGAAAAGTACTGCTCCCGCTATTGTCAGCCAAACCGCAAAGGGTGAGCTATGCCTTAATTTTCGAAGAGAAATAGCCTTTGAACACATGAAGGCAATCATGAGCGTATAGGCGATGATGAGGGGGAGCATTCCGTCAAAATCAAACCCCTTGAGAGTGTAGATAATTATAAAGGGCGGAACACAAAAGGGGAGCATGACAGCAAAATCCAATGGTGTAATTTTTGAAAGGGACGAAAAAGCAACTATGTAAATTAGCTGAGCGATTAGAAAGGAGGCAAAGCCGATTTCAAACATAAACTTGAATTCGGTCATTGAAAGAAAAAAGTCGCCGAATAGTGAAAATACAAGCCCTGACAGAATTAGCCTGAAATAAGACTTGCTTTTTGGGGAGCTTAAATACCCTGAGATTGCCGTCAGAATAAAAAGCACGCTTGTGAAAACCTTGAAAACCTTTGAAGGAAGATAAGCGTCGGCGGCTGTCGAAAATACAAGAAAGCCAAGCGAAATAAGCATCGCGGTGAATAACATTTTTGTCATCATTCCATATCACTCCTAAAAATTCTAATTAAATTATACCAGATAAAAAATAAAGTTTCAATAATTAATAATCTTTATGGATATTTTTACCATTTTATGCATATACATATAATGGGAGGAGTATTCATGAAAAAAATAATGCTTATTATAATATGTGTGATGTCGGCTGTTCTGACACAGAGCGACAAGGCAGAGGAGCCTGTTATAGCGGTGGTAAGCCCACAGGTTATTGCGTCGGTTTCTCCGGCGGGACAAGCCGATTTAGCGGAGGCTCAGGAAACTTCAGAAATGCCGCCTGATGACATTCCAGCGGTTTTAGTGGAAAAGGAAATTAGTATCACGCTTTCATTTTTAGGCGACTGTATGCTTGCCACTTCAAAGGGAGGAATGTATGAGGGAAGCTTCAATTATATGGCGCAGAATATGCCCCCCGAATATTTCTTTGAGGGCGTGATTGACATAATCGGTGAGGATGATTTTACAATTGCCGATTGTGAGAATGTATTCACGGACAGACCGCTTTATGAACTTGAAAAAGGTTACTATCCGGCATATTGGTTTAAAGGCCCGTCAAAAAATGCGGAGATTTTTTCATCAAACAGCATTGAGCTTGTCTCACTAGCGAACAACCATACATACGATTACGGGATAGAGGGCTATAACGACACAGTTTCGGCGGTGGAGAAAGCCGGTGTAGAGTGGACAGATGAGGCAAAGCCTGTAATTCTCGAAAAAGACGGCGTGAAAATCGCTGTGCTGTCGCTGATTTTATATCGTTACGGAACTTATGACGCAACCTTTTCTCAAATAGAGGAGTATAAGGATAAGGTGGATGCAGTGGTTGTTGTTTTTCACGGCGGAACAGAAAAGGTTCATGTTCCCGATGAATTTAAGGTTAAAGCGGCAAGAGCGTTTATTGACGCTGGGGCTAATGTAGTAGTCGGTGGGCATCCGCATGTTCTTCAGCCGTTTGAGGAATATAACGGAGGGCATATTGTGTATTCTATCGGGAACTTTTGCTATGGCGGAAGCGGTGGCCCTGAAAACAGAACAATAATTTATCAGGAAACGCTAACCTTTGACAAGGACGGTAAATTAATAGGCATGAATGAAAACATCATACCCTGTTATGTCTATTCCGGTCAGACAAATAATTATCAGCCAGCGGTGATATATGATGAGGAAATAAAAAACAAGGTGCTTGACTTCATGTATCAGCGAAGCAGCACCCTGTTTTAAATCATATGTTTGAACAGCCACAGGTTCCCGGCTCTGGCGGTGCGGGGCAGTATAGGGTTTCACAGTATGCCTCGCAGGAGGCTGGATTGCTACAGCGTCGTATGCAGGTTTCAGGCTGAAAAACTCCCTCAGGCTGATTGCATATAGCCAAAAGGTCGGTGATTGTCAGCGGTGAAATTCCCGAAGAGGTTGGACAGACACGGCGGCAGTTTATAATCCGCTGTGCGGTCGGGCTTATATTGTTATTGTTATTATTATTACGTCGCCTGCAGTTACAGTTTCGCATTGTTATTACCCCTTTGCATAGAATGAAAATTACTCAGTATATATTATGCCAAGAAAGTATTTTTGCGACTTTTATACACAAAAAAACTTCACTGTTAAAAGCTTTTTCAAGCAGAAAACGGTGAAGTTAATTTTTAAAAAAGCGACTAAGCCGATAAGCCGAGTTTTGTCGTGTGCGATAATCTATCTGGTCTTTGCGTCGCCGCAAAGCTCTAGCCACCTAAGACAACCAAGCCTGTCGAGCAGACATTGACTTAATTGCTCCATCGGTGTTGCATCGGATAGGGTTTACATGGCAATACGGTCTCCCGCATTCCGGTGAGCTCTTACCTCGCCTTTCCATCCTTACCCTGACTGGCGTCAAGGCGGTATATTTCTGTTGCACTGGCCCTAAGGTCGCCCTCGGCAGCCGTTAGCTGCTATCCCGCTCTTTGATGCTCGGACTTTCCTCGTGTACATAACGGACACGCTATCGCATAGCTTACTCGCTGAATTGATAGTATAGCATAACTTTTTTTAATTGTCAAATGGGAAAAAAAGTCGAGTATAATACCCGACTTTAGCCTATGAATATCAGCGCAATCGCAGCGATTGCAAGAAAAGCGGCAAAAAGCTTTTTCATCATACACCTCCCGAATTAATCATTTAGCGGATAGCATCCGATAATTCTACCAGTTTCAATATAATACTGCTCCTGCTCCTCACTAGTCATCTGCTCGGTGTGCTCAATAGGCGCCTCGCTATAAAGCGCATACATTACATACTCACCGTTTTCATTAGTTTTAAAAAGCCAATAGCCCTCAAAATCATCCCCAAGTCCCTCTATTAGATCACAGCCGTCAGTGCCTGTTGTTTTATTCCTATCATCACATTCATATATAGTGTCAAATAAAACAGGAATACCATCAATATTCATATCGGTCGCCCATGAATTCGCCGCTATATGAAGCGTTTTTGCGTTAGTGTTCGCCATAAGTATTTTTTTCTCAACAAGGGATGTAATTTTTCTTGTGCTAGATTTTTCATCTTTATCAGCCGAAGCTCTGTTTGGATCTTCTTTTGAAGAGCAGCCGATAAAGCCGGAGAATAAGAGGATACCGGTAAAAACAATAGTTAAAAATCTTTTCATGCTCATACCTCTATAATTATATTACCATATAATTCTTATCGTGTAAATATGTATTTTAAATTATAGTATTAATAACAAATTATAAACGATGCGTTTGTTGAATATGCAAAGAAAAAGTGCATGGGATTTCCCCATGCACAAAAGCTATTCAACAGTAACGGACTTAGCGAGATTTCTCGGCTTGTCAACATCACAGCCTCTTAATACGGCGGTGTAATAAGCCATAAGCTGAAGCGGGACAACAGACAGCATCGGCATAAGCATATCGTTAATGCTCGGAAGCTCGATTTTATAATCGGCTACATCACTTTCGATTCTTGCATTTTCGTGACAGATGAGGATAACCTGTGCGCCCCTTGCCTTGACCTCTTTAATGTTGCTGATTGTTTTCTCAAAAAGCTCAGTCTGGGTTGCTACCGCGATAACAGGCATGCCCTCGGTAATAAGCGATATTGTTCCATGCTTTAATTCGCCGGCGGCATAAGCCTCAGAATGTATATATGAAATTTCCTTGAGCTTTAAAGAGCCTTCCATACTCATTGCATAGTCTAGTCCTCTTCCTATATAAAGAAGGCTGTCGGCATTGACAAGCTTTGAGGAGATAAACTGTATGTTGGTTTTTTCTTCAAGGAGGTTTTCGATAACATTCGCTGAGTTTAAAAGCTCGGCTGTGAGCTTTTCACATTCCTCAAGTGAAAGCTTTCCCTTTATAAGCCCAAGCCTGAACGCAAGCATATACATTGTCGCAATTTGAACGGAATAAGCCTTTGTGGAGGCAACAGCAATTTCAAGGCCGGCATATGTATATATGACCATATCGGCGGCACGTGCAATTGACGAGCCGACAACATTAACCACGGCGAGTGTTTTTGCGCCATGCTGCTTTGCAAGCTTCAAAGCGGCAAGACTGTCGGCGGTTTCGCCTGACTGTGAAATGATTATCACTAAATCCCTGTCTGTGATAATCGGGTTTCTATATCTGAATTCAGACGCTATATCAACGATAACCGGAATACGCACAAGCTTTTCTATCACATACTTTCCGACGATTCCGGCGTGCATAGCCGTACCGCAGGCAACAATAAAGATATTATCAAACTTCAAAAGCATATCGTCGTCAAGCCCCGCCTGTGAAAAATCAGGAACACCATTTTTGATTCTGGGCTTGATTGTGTTCTTGATTGAACAGGGCTGTTCATGAATTTCTTTTAGCATGAAATGCTCATAGCCACATTTCTCAGCGGCTTCAAGGTCCCACGTTGCGGTCTGAACCTCTTTCTCGATTTCGAGCTTATGCATATCATAGAACTTAATTCCGCCATTGTCCAAAACCGCAATTTCGTCACTTTCAAGAAGATAATAATCACGGGTATACTTTAAAATTGCGGGAACGTCAGAGGCGATGAAGCTGTCATCACCGGCTGTTCCGACAATAAGCGGGGATTCTTTTCTGACAGCAAAAACGGTATTTTCATAGTCCTTGAAGATAATTCCCAGTGCGAATGAGCCACGAACCTCACCCATCATGCGGATTATAGCATCAAGAGGGTCGCCTTTATAATAATAATCAAGCAGAGAAGCAACAGTTTCTGTATCGGTTTGAGTGAGAAATTCATAGCCGTTTTCAGTTAAAAACTGCTTAATCTCCATATAATTTTCGATTATTCCGTTGTGGACAAGGGTGACATTTGCATTGCCGTGAGGGTGAGCGTTGACGTCAGAGGGTTCACCGTGCGTTGCCCAGCGAGTGTGGCCTATTCCGCAGATTCCTTTGGGGGCGCCCTCATTTTTCAGCTTGTCGGCGAGATTTTGAAGCTTCCCTCTTGTTTTAACCGTTTTAATGGTGCTGTCAGAAAAAACAGCTATTCCGGCGGAGTCATAGCCCCTGTATTCAAGCTTAGACAGCCCGTCAAGTAAAATTTGTGTACAGTCCTTCTTGCCGACATAGCCGACTATTCCGCACATAATGAAGCCCCCTTTTAGTTGTTAGAAAATAGTTGTTAGTAGTTAGTGATGGTTATTTCTCAAGCTTTGTGATAAGCCCAACCCTGTCGGCGTGTCTTCCGCCTTCAAAGGGGGTTTCAAGGAAAACCTTGATAAGCTCAATCGCATATTCGTCGCCCACGACTCTAGCCCCTAAGCAAAGGACATTAGCATCGTTGTGAAGGCGTGTGTATTTAGCCGAAAAATAATCAGACAGCGACGCCGCTCTTATCCCCTTGATTTTGTTCGCTGATATTGACATTCCTATTCCCGTGCCGCAGATAAGCACGCCGAGGTCAGCTTGTTTTGAAATTATTTTATCGCACACCTCAGAAGCCTTGTTTGGATAATCACATTTCTCGCTATCACCACAGCCGCAGTCGATATATTCAATATTATTTTGCTCAAAGAATTTTACCACATGGTTTTTGAGTGCTATTCCCGCATGGTCGTTGCCGATTGCTATCATAATTTTACTCCTTCATTTTTAAAAATCCTGTCGCAAAACAGGTTAATATTTTATTTTAGCAAGTCCTTTTCTGCTTTAGTAATCTGCAAATAATTGACCTCCAGCATATCCGGCTCACAGAGCGCATTCTTCTTTTCAATAGCCGCAATGCAAAGCGATGAGGCGAGCTGAAGTCTTTGTGAAACAGGCGCAAGCTTTATATTTTCATCATCTGAAAAGTGATTGTTATAACATTCTGACGCATAATCACCAGTTAATATAATATTATCGTATTCTTTTAAAATGCTTGAAATTTCGTTTATATCAAGAACGCAATCGTCAACAAGCTGTGTCAAGCGAGTGCCGTCGCTTTCGTACACTCCAAAATAAGCGATATCCGCTCTTGCCTTCATGAGAGGAACGATTGTACCGACAAAGGGTAGGCAGTTGTAAGCAAGCGACTCTAGCGTTGAAATACCAATGCATTTTTTTGAAAGGGCAAAGCACATCGCCTTGACGGCGGCAATGCCGATTCTAAGCCCTGTATATGAGCCAGGTCCGTCAGCGACAGCGATAACATCGATATCTGAAAGCGACATATCAGCATCCGATAAAAGCTTTTCTGTTAAAGGAAGTATAACTTGAGAATGTGTCAGTTTTGTGAGAACTGTCGTCTGAGCAATGATTTTTTCTTCGTCACCGATACAGACCGAGGCGGTTTTCCCCGAGGTGTCTATTCCGAGAACAGTCAAAAGCGGTCACCCCCGTTAATATCAATTTCGCGTGAACATTCGTCAATGGCTTTTAGCGTTATGAAGATTGTATTGTCGGGAAGAGCTTCTTCAATGTTCTCACTCCATTCAATTACAATAACGCTTTTATTGTTCATATAATCGAAGAAGCCTGTGGTTTCAAGCTCATCAGAATTCATTATACGATACATATCAAAGTGATAGAGTGTTGTTTTGCCGGTATATTCGTTGACAAGCGAAAAGGTTGGTGAGGTTACATCATCCTCAAGCCCAAGACCGAGCGCAAGCCCACGTGTGAAGGTTGTTTTTCCAGCACCAAGACCGCCGATAAAAGCGACGACGTCACCGCCTTTAAGCTTTTCCCCGACGGACTTTGCGAATTCAATTGTTTCCTCAGGGGAATGAGTGATTGATTTTAACATATGTTACCACCTTGTGAAGGTATAAAAAGCTATAACAAGAAAAATAGGGATTGTGGCAATGGTCAGCGCCAGATATTTATATTTAGAGCGGATATTTTTTCTCATTAGCTTATACGGAATAAACGTGCTTAAAAACCATATTGACATAAGCCCTAAGAATATTGCTGTTCCGATAAGCTTTTGTTTTGTTGTTGACGGGTTGAAAAATCCAAACCATAAAAACAGCACCCCGATGGCAGGATAAACACTGAAAAAGCCGACCACCGCATTAATTCCAAAACCAATGATATAAGAAAACCTTTTGTTCTCATTTTTCCATTCTTTCATAAAAACCCCTCCAAAATCAATATGTACAGGGTTTTATAGTCAAAGGCTTAGTCCTCGTCATAAACGCTTGTGATAACCGGCTTTCCGTCAGCGTCAAGAAGAACCGTCAGCCCACCGGCATAGCCTGATGCGTGCCAAAGATAATTAACGCCGGTTTTTTTGTCAACCCATATCTCTGTTGAAGTCAGTGCCCCCTGTGAATAGGTTTTGACAAATCTGTCGTTCTTTTTCATTTTACACCTCTTTTAAAAAAATCATTCATCGTCAGGCTCATATTTTATGCCACATATAATTTCAGCTAAAAGAACACACTGCTCCAAATCCACCCTTGCTCCGCTGAAATTCACGGTGAGTACATTTGTTTCGCTCAGACAACAGCCTCTGATGTCAGCATTTTTAAAGCTCATTCCGTTTATAGTCGCCCCTGTGAAGTCGCAATCGGTCACCGTGCATTTTTCAAAGCAGACGTTAGTGAGGTCGGCTCCGAAAAATCTGACGCCATTAATTTTCTGCTTTGAAAAGTCAATGTCCGCCAGATAGGTGTAAGACCAGTCGCCACCGACAATATCAAGAAAGCTGCACTCCGCATAAATAAAGCTTGAGCCTGTCATTTTACAGCCGTCAAATTTAGTGGAGAAAAACTTTCCGAACTTGAATTTGCAGTTTAAAAAAGCACAGCTTTTAAGGTCGATACCATTGAAAACCGCCGAAACAAAGCTGCAGTTCTCAAAGGTGCATTTATAAATTCGTGTTGCCTGTGAAAAATCCGCCGAATCAAAGCTGCATTTAATGAATTTCTTCCCCGAAAGCTCACAAGGCTCAAGCACAATGCCGTCAAAGCTTTCATTTTCATAGCAGTCGTTTAAAAAATCATAGCTGTTCATATTAGAAAAGCCCTGAAATGTTCCCGAAATTATCGCAGTCGATTTTTTCAGCGGCAGGCAGCTTTGGAAGCCCCGGCATAGTCATAATATCTCCGGTCATTGCAACGACAAAGCCTGCTCCCGCCGAGAGCCTGACATCACGGACGGTTATTTCAAAATTATTCGGCTTTCCGAGCTTTGAAGGGTCGTCAGAAAGCGAATACTGTGTTTTTGCAACACATACAGGGATTTTATCAAAGCCCAGCTCATTTATTTCCTTAATTGCTTTCTCAGCCTGAGCGGTGAAAACCACGCCGCTTGCACGATAAATTTCTTTTGCGATAATATTAAGCTTTTCTTTTATGGGAAGCCTTTCGTCATACAAGGGCTTAAAGCATGATTCGCATTTTTCGATTGCTTCACAAACCTTAAAGGCAAGGTCTTTTCCGCCGTCGCCGCCCTTAGCGAATATTTCGGTAAGAGAAACGCTCACTCTCATATTCTCACAAAACTGCTGAATGAATTCTATTTCAGCGTCACTGTCGGTGTGAAAGCGGTTGATTGCAACCACAACAGGCACGCCAAATTTCTGCATATTTTCAATGTGCGTTTGAAGATTGACAATGCCTTTCTTGAGAGCGTCAAGATTTTCTGCCGCAAGGTCAGCCTTTAAAACGCCGCCGTTATATTTCAAAGCACGAATTGTTGCGACAAGCACAACGCAGTCGGGCTTCAGTCCGGCAAAGCGACATTTTATATCAAAAAACTTTTCTGCTCCAAGGTCCGAGCCAAAGCCGGCTTCGGTAATAGTATAATCCCCCAGCTTTAGCGCAAGCTTAGTCGCTCGAACTGAATTACAGCCGTGTGCAATATTGGCAAAGGGTCCGCCGTGCATTATCGCAGGAGTATTTTCAAGCGTCTGAACAAGGTTCGGCTTTAAAGCGTCCTTTAAAAGTGCGGTCATTGCGCCGCAGCCGCCTAAATCCTTGGCGAATACCGGCTTGTTATCAAAGGTATAAGCCACAAGAATTCGTTCAAGCCTTGCTTTTAGGTCCTCAAGATCAGCGGCAAGACAAAGTATCGCCATAACCTCTGAGGCAACGGTGATGTTGAAGCCATCCTCACGGGGAATGCCGTTTAGCTTTCCGCCTAAGCCGACAATAATATTGCGAAGGGCACGGTCGTTCATATCCATACAGCGCTTGAACATTATTCGACGAGAATCAATATTCAGCAAATTACCCTGCTGAATATGATTGTCAATTAAAGCACAAAGCAGATTATTCGCCGAGGTGATAGCATGCATATCTCCCGTGAAGTGAAGATTAATATCCTCCATCGGGACAACCTGAGAATAGCCGCCGCCTGCCGCACCGCCCTTGATTCCAAAAACAGGGCCGAGCGACGGCTCACGAAGCGCAAGCACTGCCTTCTTTCCGATTTTAGCCATCGCCTGAGAAAGCCCGACGCTCATTGTGGTTTTGCCCTCTCCCGCAGGGGTGGGGTTAATTGCGGTGACTAAAATCAGCTTTCCATCGGGGCGGCATTCAAGCTTTGAAAAAAGACCCTCCGACAGCTTAGCTTTATAATGCCCATAAGGCTCCAAATCATCCTCTGAAATATCAAGTCCGGCGGCGATTTCGCTAATTTTTTTCATATTACAGCTTTGTGCGATTTCGATATCGGTTAACATACAACCCCTCCAAAAAACAATGTCGTGAATCAAAAATACTAAAATATATTATATCACAGCTTAAATTATTTTTCCATACTTATTAGCATAAAATAAGCTTGTCGGTGAATATTTACATAGATAAATATTGCGTTTCGGCAAAAGCTGTTATATAATTATCATATTAAGTCGAAATTTAAGGAGGGAAAAGCATGAAAAAGCTCGGAAAGCTCTTGTGGAGTTTTGTTAAAAAGCTGGACAAGTATCTGCTTTTTGCGGTTACGCTTTGCTCTGCTCTTGGGATAGTGCTTATTTACTCCATATATAAAAACGGTGTTTCGTCGAGTGTTTATCCTTCGACCTATAAGACACAGCTTGTCGCAACCGGTTTAGGAATTATAGCGGCGATGGTCATTTCGGCGATTGACTATAATAAGCTTGCGAAGCTCTGGTTCCTTTATGCTCCTGTGGCGATTGGGCTTGTCATGCTCACCTTCACTCCGCTTGGGATTCAGCGAGAGGGCACAGACGACAGAGCGTGGATTGATTTGGGAGTAACCACCTTTCAGCCGTCAGAGGTTTTAAAGCTTGCGTTTATTTTTTCATTTGCCTATCATCTGACAAAGGTCGGAGATAAAATCAATAATCCTCTAAATGTTATTTTATTATGTGCTCATGGGGGGGCTCCAATTCTTCTTGTTTCGGCGCAGGGGGATCAGGGCACGGCAATAGTTTTTGGCGTAATTTTCATCATGATGATTTTTGTCGCAGGCATTTCGTGGAAGTATATAACCGCAGCTGTTGTGGCTTCGCCTATTTTAGCCGTCTTGGCGTGGAACTTTCTTTTGCTTTCTCACCACAAGACGAGAATCAAAATAATTTTCAATCCGGATCTTGACCCTTTGGGCGCAGGGAATCAGCAAAGACAGGGGAAAATTGCACTAGGATCAGGTCAGCTTTACGGAAAAGGACTTTTCGGCGGTGAATACAGCTATGTCGCCGAGGTTCAAAACGACTTTATTTTTTCATATTTGGGGCAGACGCTGGGCTTTGTGGGCTGTATGGCGCTGTGCTGTGTTATCGCATTTATTTGCATCAAGCTAATGAGCAATGCCGCCGGCGCAAAGGATATCACAGGAAAGCTGATTTGTACGGGAGTATTTGCGCTGTTCTTTGCACATGCTGTAATGAACATTGGCATGGTTATCGGTGTAATGCCGGTTATCGGTGTTCCTCTTCCCTTTGTCAGTGCCGGCGGAACAGCGGTGCTGAGTATGTATATGGCGATAGGAATGGCGATGAGCGTTCATTCTCACAACGAGAAAAGTAACGCATTATTTTATTAATAGTCGGAGAAATTGTATGCTTAATGAATTTTCAAGAACTGAGCTGATTATCGGCAAAGAAGCGGTTGAAAGACTGCGGGATGCTTCTGTAATTGTGTTCGGTGTCGGCGGAGTGGGCTCGTTCACGGTTGAGGCGCTTGCTAGAAGCTCGGTCGGGACGATTGCACTTGTTGACGACGACAAGGTGTGCCTCACAAACATTAACCGTCAGCTTATTGCTTTGCGTTCAACAGTGGGGAAAAGCAAGGTCGAGGTGGCACGTGACAGAATTCTTGACATTAACCCCACCTGTAAGGTTATAACCTATCAGTGCTTTTATTCTGAAGAAACAGCCGACAGCATTGACCTTTCACAATTTGACTATATTGTCGATGCGATAGATACCGTTTCAGCTAAGCTGACGCTGATTGAAAGAGCACAGGCACAGAATATTCCGATAATAAGCTGTATGGGCTGTGGAAACAAGCTTGACCCGACTCAATTTGAGGTGACGGATATTTATAAGACCTCTGTATGTCCGCTTGCAAAGGTTATGCGATATGAGTTAAAAAAGCGGGGAGTAAAAAAGCTCAAGGTGCTATATTCAAAGGAGCAACCTAGTAAAACAGCAGAAGAAACGGGGGAAATTACAGAAAAACGTCATATCCCCGGGAGCATTAGTTTTGTTCCTTCTGTCGCCGGGTTAATAATCGGCGGTGAGGTTATAAAGGATATTGCTTTTGAGCGGATATAATCAATAAATATTATACTGACCCCTGCCCTTTTAGGGCGGGGGTTATTTTGTCTACACTTTATTTACAAAAAATACATCTAAAACAGAAAAATGCATATTGACAAAAGAGTCAATTGGATATATAGTTAGTTACATAAGTAATTAACTAGCAAACAAAGGAGGGGTGATATGCAGATAAATAATGAAGGCGAGCGCCCAATTTATGTGGAAGTAGCCTCATTGATTGAGGACGCCATACTTTCCGGTGCGTTTTCTGAGGAAACTCAAATCCCGTCGACGACTGAGCTTTCAGTCAGTATGAAAATCAATCCGGCGACTGCGTTAAAGGGCATTAATATGCTTGTTGACGAAGGGATAATTTATAAGAAAAGGGGACTTGGCATGTTTGTTTCAAAAGGCTCGGCTGAGAAAATACACTTAAAGAGAAAAAATGAATTTTTCGAAGCTTTTGTCAGCTCACTTGTCGAGGAGGCTCGCAAGCTTAAAATATCTAAAGAAGAAATTGTCGTTATGATTGAAAGGGGTTTTAATAAATGAGTTCAGTGAAGGTTAATAATATCACAAAATGCTATAAGGATGTAACAGCCTTAAAGGATTTCAGCGTGACTTTTGAAGAGGGGAAGATTTATGGACTTCTCGGAAGAAACGGCGCCGGTAAGTCAACTCTTCTAAATCTTATCACCAACAGAATTTTCCCGACCAGTGGTGAGGCGACTGTTGACGGCGAAAATGTTCTTGAGAATGACAGCGCTCTTTCAAAGATTTACGGAATGTCAGAAAAGAATGTTTATCCCGAGGAGTTCAAGGTTAAAGCTGCGTTTAAGTGGACAAAGGAGTTTTATCCGGACTTTGATATGGACTATGCGAAGGAGCTTTCAAAGAAATTTTCACTTGACATAAACAAAAAGCTAAAGGGGCTTTCAACAGGCTATACCTCAATCGCAAAGGTAATAATGGCGCTGGCTTCAAATGCGCCGATAATACTTCTTGATGAGCCTGTATTGGGACTTGACGCAAATCACCGCGACCTTTTCTATAAGCTTCTCGTTGAGGATTATTCAAAAAATCCGCGCACAATTGTCATCTCAACTCATTTGATTGAAGAGGTTGCAACGGTTATTGAGCAGGTTGTTATAGTGAAAAACGGCGAGAAAATTCTCGACGAGCCGACAGAGACGGTGCTTTCAAAGGGCTATTCTGTTTCAGGACCGGCGGTTAAGGTTGACGAGTATTCAAAAGGCAGGCAGATAATCGGTGAGGATTCAATCGGCGGGCTGAAAACCGCACATATTATGGGAACACCGGACAAAGGAATGCTCCCCGACGGGCTTGAAATGACAAGGCTTGACCTTCAAAAGCTGTTCATTCAGCTCACAAACAGCTAGGAGGAGTATATGAAATCAAAAGCAATTATTAAATTTCATTTAAATGAAACATCAACCTCAATGATTATGTTTTATACTATCTTCTTCGCTATTGAAGCGATAATGATAATAACATCAATTTCATTAAAATCCCCCGAAAATCTGACTTTTAACGGCGGTGAGATATCCTCATGGATTTATATTTTTGTAATCGGGCTTATGATGTTTAAAAAGCCGATGAACTTCTTCACAGCACATGGAGTATCAAGAAAAACAGCCGTGAAAAGCCTTTTTATGACGGCAGGTCTGTTTTCTTTAGGAATGGCGGTCATTGATGTCTTAAATTTTGCGATAATAGGTGCAACAGGCATTTTTAAGGGTGAGTTCAATTCTCTTTATGGCACACGCTTTGGCAAAGAGCTTTCAATGAAATATATACCTGAGTTTCTAACAAATCAGTTCATTTCACTTTTGTTCTATGTTATGCTTGCTTATTTAATTGGGGTTGTGCTATACAGACTCCCCATGAAGGTGAAAATAGGTTTAATTATAGGTGTGTTTGCAGTTATGTTTCTGGCACCTTTCGGTCTTGTCAGACTGCCTCACGGGATATTGAATATAGTTGAGAAAGCTGCAAAGACATTCTATAAGCATGTGCTTATCAATCCTGTGGGCAATTCTATTTTCAAAGCCGGCGGTATTGTTGCATTTGGCGCAGTATCTTATCTGACAGCGGTGCGGGCAAGCTTTTCTGAAAAAACATAAGGGGGGAAGATACATGCTGAAAAAATACAGGTCGGCGCTTTGGTTTCAAAAAAGAGTAATTATCGGCGCTGTTTTACTTTGTTTGATTTTGATAGCACAACAAGCGATTTATTATCTTAGAATTAAGTCAGGCGCTATTGTTGACGTTCAGACTTATGAGGGGCTAATGAAATGGTTCTGCGTGGGTATAATTGCAGGAACTTTTGGAATGACATTCAGGTTTTTACTGGGGATGGGAGTATCGAGAAGGGTAGCGGTGCTTTCTAACATAACCATAATAATTCTTGTGAGTTTGATTCTTGCTTTGGGGAATGTGCTGATTCTTAGGTTTTTTATAGGGCAGTATGATTCTATTCTTTATATAGCCACTGAGAACACTTATATCTCCGAAAAAATCGATGCTATTCAATTTAGTATTTATCGCCATGAAATATCCGAAAATGGTGCGTTTAGGGGTGTCATCGCTGAAATGTTCGCATGGAGCTTTAGCATGATGATGATGTTTGCGTCAATTGCTTATGCGGTGAGGGCTATTGTATACCGACTAAGCGCAAGGGGAAGAAAGCTGTTTTTTGCATTAATGGCAGCACTTGTGTTACTTATACCGAGCAGCCTTTATCTGTTAAGCAGAAAAACCGATGCAATAAGCAAAGCGATCAGCTATCTTTTGCTTGAGGAGCCTCTTCGGTCATCGGTTTCATTTACAGTGATAGCGATAATTATGTTCACAACGGCGTATCTTCTCATTCGGCGTGCACCGCTTAAATATAAAGAGGAATAAAGACAACGCAATTAGTTTTTCAAAGCCTTTTAATTATAGAAATAAGAGTTGAAAAACTTCTGACAGCGGTGCGTGCAAGCTTTTTTGAAAAAACTTAAAAGGGGGAAGATACATGCTAAAAAAATACAAGACGGCAGTGTGGTATCAATATTGGCATATATTAGCTGTGCTCGCATTATGCATTTATATTGTTTTAGAAAGAGTGATAGAGTATAACACTATTCATCATGTAGTTAACAGACGCTATGAATTATTTATGTCATTAATGCTGGGGGCTATCATACTTTTTACTTTTGGGAAGACCTTTAGGTTGATGATGGGGATGGGCGTTTCAAGAAAGACCACGTTTGCTTCTCAGCTGACGGTGATTATACTCGTAGGCTTGCTGTTTTCCGCGTTTAGAACACTAGATTTTATTATAGAATTAAGATTAGATTTAATCAAATATAGGGATTTATATAATGCTCATAAATCTTCAACATCTTTTATGACAGAGCTATATATAGGAAGCAAAAAAGAGTATGTCTATTCATTAGAAACACTGGATGTCATCGCACGAGATATGTTTTTGTGGTGCTTTAGCATGATTATGATGTATGCGGCAATAGCTTATGCGGTGAGAATTTTTATTTACGGCTTAAGCTCAAAGGGGAAGAAACGGTTTTTCGCTTCATTGGCGGCGATAGTGATATTTGTCCCTAGCAGCCTTTATCTGTTAAGCAGAAAAACTGATGCAATAAGCAAAGCGATCAGCTATCTTTTGCTTGAGGATGCTCTTCGGTCATCGGTTTCATTTACAGTTATAGCGATAATTATGTTCACAACGGCATATCTTCTCATTCGGCGTGCACCGCTTAAATATAAAGAGGAATAAAGGACAACAAACGGAAATAAAAAAAGATGCAGAGGTTTTATCCTTTGCATCTTTTATTTTTTTACATCTCGTAAATTTCGCTTGATTCAAGAATTTTTATATTGTTTTCTTTTAACGCTGTGACTGCTCTTTCATTATTCTCAACACGGAGGATAACATATGCTGTGCTGTCAGTACGGCTGACAAATGCATACATATACTCGACACTGATGTTGTTGGCATAAAGTATTTCCATCGCCTGTGAAAGTCCGCCCGGCTTATCCTCAATTCCAATAGCTATTACATTTGTGAGCGAAACGGTACAGCCGGCATCCTTGAGAGCCTTTTCAGCCTTGGGAGGATTGTTGACGATAAGACGCATGATTCCGAAATCCCTTGTGTCGGCGATTGAAAGCGCGCGAATGTCGATATTATTTTCTGTGAGAAGCTTTGTCACCTCTGAAAGTCTGCCCGGCTTATTTTCCACGAAAATTGAAAGCTGCTGAATGAACATATATTTTTCCCCCTGTCTTATTTTTTTCTTTTGTCGATAACCCTTACTGCCTTGCCCTCGCTTCTTGTAATGCTTTTCGGCTCAACAAGAGTAATTTTTGCGGCTATTCCGAGCGTTGATTCAATTTGTGATTTTATCTTAGCTTCCTGAACATTAAGGTTTTTAATCTCATCTGAAAACATCTCGGGAGTAAGCTCAACCTTGATTTCGAGAACGTCGGTGTTGTCAACTCTGTCAACGATAAGCTGATAATGCGGTGCGGTGCTACCCATTGAAAGAAGTACGCTTTCAACCTGTGACGGGAACACGTTGACACCTCTGATAATAAGCATATCGTCAGAGCGTCCTCTCGGCTTGAGCATTTTAATTAGCGTTCTTCCGCATTTGCAGGTGCCCTTTTCCAAAACCGCAATGTCCCTTGTTCTATATCTGATAAGCGGAAAAGCCTCCTTAGAAATACAGGTGAAAACAAGCTCACCCTCAGTTCCGTAGGGGAGAACCTCTAAGGTGTCAGGGTCGATTATTTCGGGAATGAAATGGTCCTCGTTAATATGCATTCCAGACTGGTCCTCACATTCAAAAGAAACGCCGGGACCGACAATTTCTGAAAGCCCGTAGATGTCAAAGGCTTTAAGACCGAGCTTAGACTCAATTTCGGCTCTCATTTCCTCTGTCCACGGCTCTGCACCAAAAATACCGGCTTTTAGCTTTATATCATCTTTGCTGATACCCATTTCAGCCATGGTTTCAGCAAGATACAAAGCATATGACGGCGTACAGCAGATTATTGTTGAGCCGAAGTCTTTGATTATGTTAATCTGTCGAGGGGTGTTTCCGACTGAAACCGGAATTGTCGTACAGCCGACCTTTTCAGCACCGTAGTGCATTCCTATTCCGCCTGTGAAAAGCCCATAGCCGTATGAAACGTGAAGAAAGTCCTTGCTTGAGCCACCCGCAGCCGTTATTGCTCTTGCGGTGCATTCAGCCCACATGTCAATATCGTTTTTTGTATAGCCTACTACAATTTGCTTTCCTGTTGTTCCCGATGAAGCGTGAAGCCTGACAACCTGATCCATCGGCACCGCAAACAGCCCATAAGGATAGGTGTCCCTTAAATCCTGTTTTGTGGTGAAGGGGAGCTTCGCTAAGTCGGCAACCGATTTAATTTCGTTAGGGTTTATTCCGGCGGCATCCATTCTTTCACGGTATGCTGGCACATTCTCATAAACGTGTCTGACTGTTTTTGAAAGGCGAAAGCTCTGAAGAGCCTCCATCTCGTGGGGGAGAGCGCACTCCATGTTTTCGTTCCAGTAGTTTGACAATTCAATCACTCCTGTAAAAAATTTATGTTGGGGAATAGCCTTCGCAGAATTTCATTTCATTTCCGCCGAAATCCTTATCAATAGTTTCACGGCTTGAAAATATAATTTTCACTTCGTCGGGCGAGAAAATGCCAAGCTCATCGGTTTTTCCCAGAAAATTCAGATATTCATCCTCAAGCATGGACTTCATGCCTGTTTTCTCGCTTTTATTCAAATCCTTGTTTTTGTTAAAGAAGATAAAGGTTCGCCCTGAAAAGCTGACAACTTTATATATCGGGATTGAAGAATAAACGGTTCTGATGAATTTCTCAAAATTCTCGGCGGCGATTTTGCTTATAGTATCTCTCAAATGCCGGTTAAGGTTAAAAAACAAAACCTCAAAGCTTTTAATATTGCTGTCGGGACAAATCTTATATTTTCGGTTAAGAATAAAAAACTGCTTTGTGGTTTCAAGCTTTACATCTTTAAGCTTTTCTGTTGGCATTTCCTCAAGAAAGCTCTCCTTATTCATAAAGGAAATTTCAAGAACGGGATGTGCCGAAAGGCTTGAAGGGTTAAGGTCAATGAGCTTGAAGTTTACAGCAAAAATACCGTAGGTATCGTCAAGCCAGCTTCCTAAATCTTTAAATATAGGGGAAAGAGGCTCTTTTTTTGCGGAAAGCTTGAAGGCAACATCCCGAAATCTGTCATAAGGCTTAGCGGGAGGCTCGGGAGAAGGCGGGGCTTTTTGAATCGGTTTATTCTTTTGAGGTTTTTGAGAAGTGTTATGCTTATAAGAGGGAAGCTCGAACAAAGGCCCGTTTTTCGTTGAGGACGGCTTTTCGGGTGGCTTTTCAGGCGGTTTTTGTTCAAGCAGTTTTTCAGGTTGAATATCTGGGGTTTTTTTCTCGGGAAGTTTTTCTTCGGGCGGTTTTTCAGACTTCACCGAAGTTGGCGTAGCCTTTGCCTTTTCACTTTTGAAAGGAGCTGTGTCAACCGCACCTTGAGCTTTCTCAGTCTTGCTCTTTACTTCCTCACTCACTGAGGATATGTCATCTAAATGAAACATATTAACGGAAAGGTACAGAACATTAGGGTCGTCGGTAATTCCATACTGCTTATTAATTTCAACAAAGAGAAGCGAAATGATCTTGCTGATATTTGCTTTTTGACTTTGTGTGATGACACCGTCATATACAACGTAAAGCTGACACGATTTTTTTGCGTAATGTGCGTTTTCAAGCTTTTTAAAGACAATGTTCAATATGTGGATATTATATCGTCGTGAAAGCTGTGAAACAAGCTCTGCGTATGCGGGAGGCAGAGTGAGATTATTTTCTATAATATTAACGGTATCTTTATAAAGCCATTTATATGTATTTCTCATGCTGCCTCCTTTCATTACGCTAAAAGTTAAATATTTCTGCCGGCTTCAAAGGCTTTTTTGTTAAGCTCTAAAAATTTAGGGGGGACGCACTCGGCAATCGATTCATTCCAAAACTTTATATCAAAATCAAGAAGCTTTGAAACGACGCCCATTATAACCACATTAGAGGCTTTGGGATTCCCCAGCGCTTCAGCCTTTTCAAGCGCATTGACGGCAATAATGTCAATACCCAGTGTTTTTATTTTATCAACAATTCCCTCAGGATATACCGCAGCGCCGGTAATAACGGGCATAGGGTCGGTCTTCTGTGTCGAAACAATGAGCTTTCCGTCATTTTTCAAATACGGTATCCATCTTGCGGCTTCAAGCTGTTCAAAAGCGATGATTAAATCAGCTTCGCCCTTTTCGATAACAGGCGATGAAACGCTGTCACCGTATTTTACATAGGTCACGACAGAGCCGCCACGCTGTGACATTCCGTGAACCTCAGAAACCTTAACGTCCACACCCTGTGAAAGAATGACGTGCCCCATCAGCTTTGAGGCGAGAAGTGAGCCTTGACCGCCGACACCGACAATCATAATTGATTTTGTGTTCATTAGTTTCCCCCTCCTATCGCATCAAACGGGCAGAGCGAAGCGCAAAGCGAGCAGCCTGTGCATTGTGTGCTGTCAATTTTTGCTGTTTTACCCTTCATTGAAATTGCGGGACAGCCGACATTTAGACAAGCCTTACAGCCTTTGCATTTATCAGCGTCAACCACGAGCGGAGTGCTGTGCTTGACATATTTCAAAAGCGCACAAGGACGGCGCGCAATGATAACTGACGGCTCATTTGCTGCGAGCTCTTCTTTTATAGCTTTTTCAGTTTCTTTTAAGTCATAAGGGTCAATTACACGGATTCTGTTAATTCCGACGGCTTCGCATAGCTTTTCAAGCGAAACCTTTGCGGCAGGGTCACCTTTAAGGTTGTAGCCAGTAGTCGGATTGTGCTGATGCCCCGTCATACCGGTGATAGAATTATCAAGGATAAGCACCGTCGAATTCGAGCCGTTATAGGCGATATTGACAAGCCCTGTGATTCCTGAATGCATGAAGGTTGAATCACCGATGACGGCGACGGTGTTTTTCTCTGCTTCTGCTCCTCTTGCTTTATTAAAGCCGTGAAGCCCAGAAATTGACGCACCCATGCAAATGGTGGTGTCCATTGCGTTTAATGGTGCAACAGCGCCGAGTGTATAACAGCCGATGTCACCGCTGACAGTCAGCTTTAACTTTTTCAGAGTATAAAACACCCCTCTGTGAGGACAGCCCGCACACATTACAGGCGGTCTGACCGGAACGCTTTCACCAAACGCTGAAAACTCAACCTTTTCACCGAGTATTTTTTCGGCAATAATCGACTGTGAGTATTCGCCGATTAACGAGAAAAGCTCTTTTCCGATTACTTTTATTCCATGCTTTTTACAGTGGGTTTCAAAAATATCGTCAAGCTCCTCGAGCACATAAACAGTTTCAAACTTTGAAGCAAAATCCTCAATAAGCTTTACGGGAAGCGGGTTGACCATGCCGAGCTTTAAATAAGAAGCCTTTTCGCCGAGAGCCTCTTTGGCATACTGATATGACGTGCCGGAGGTGATAACGCCGATTTTTGCGCCGGAATTCATTTCGGTCTTGTTGATAGGTGCAGTTTCGGCATACTCTGTGAGCTTTAAGGTTCTTTCCTCAACGACAACGTGGCGAAGTCTGGCAAACGCAGGCATCATAACATACTTTTGCGGATTTTTTGTATAGTCCAAAACGCCGACCTCATTACGCTCAGAAATCTCAACAATACTCTGTGAATGAGAAATTCTTGTTGAAAGTCTTATAAGAACTGGCGTGTCGAACTTCTCTGAAAGCTCAAAGGCAAGCTTTGTGAATTCAAGACATTCAGAAGAATCAGACGGCTCAAGCATCGGGACCTTTGAGGCAATTGCATAGTGCCTTGAGTCCTGTTCGTTCTGTGAGGAGTGCATTCCCGGGTCGTCGGCGACAGCAATGACAAGTCCGCCGTTTACGCCTGAATAAGCGACAGTGAAAAGCGGGTCAGCGGCAACGTTAAGACCGACATGCTTCATGGCGCAGAATGCCCTTGCACCGCCGATTGAAGCGCCTATTGCAACCTCACAGGCAACCTTTTCGTTGGGTGCCCATTCGCTGTACATTTCGTCATATTTTGCGGCAAATTCAGTTATTTCTGTGCTGGGCGTGCCCGGATAGCTTGAAATCACTGTTACTCCCGCTTCAAAAAGCCCTCTGGCAACTGCTTCGTTGCCGAGCATGAGTTTTTTCATTACATTTTCCTCCGTAAGTTTTATATGGTAAAGGTCAGTTTCCTCTGAGGTCGAGAATACGCTTTGCCTTCCCCTGAAATCTTTCAAGTGTTTTATGTTCAACAAGGGAAACCTTTGTGTCAATTCCTAATACTGTTTTAAGATTGTGATGGATTTTGTTTCTCAAGGCCTCAAGCTCACCGTAATTTTCAAGAAGCTTAGCGTCTGAAAGCTCAACCTTGACCTCAAGAGCATCTGAGAATTTTTCTCTCGTGACAACAAGCTGATAGTGCGGGGCAATCTGGTCAAACGCCATGAGTACACTTTCAATCTGTGAGGGAAATACGTTAACGCCCCTGATTTTGAGCATATCATCGCTTCTGCCCTTGATTTTTGACATTCTCACAAAGGTTCTTCCGCACTGACAAGGCTCATAGTTAAGCTCGGTAATATCCTTTGTTCTGTATCTGAGCATCGGGATCCCCTCTTTGGTGAGGGTGGTTATGACAAGCTCACCCTGTTCACCTTTAGGAAGAACCTCCAAAGTCTGTGAGTTGATTATTTCAGCTAAGAAATGGTCCTCATTTATATGCATTCCGCAGCGGTATTTGCATTCGCCGCTAACGCCGGGGCCCATAAGCTCACTCATTCCGTAGTTGTCGGTTGCAAAGAGATTAAGTGATTTTTCAATCTGACCACGCATTTCCTCGGTGCAACCCTCTGAGCCGAACAGACCAAGCTTCAGATGAATATTATCAAGCACGCCCATTTCGCTTGCCATTTCACCGATATACTGAGCATATGACGGTGTTGAAACAAGGGCAGAGGTTTTGAAATCCTGCATTAGCATAATTTGCTTTTCGGTGTTCCCGCTTGAGGTGGGAACAATGGTAGCACCGATTTTTTCAAGTCCGTAGTGAAGCCCAAGAGCGCCGGTAAAAAGCCCATAGCCAAAAGCAATCTGAACGATATCTTCGTCGCTTGCTCCAACCGCCATGCAAAGTCTTGCGACGCAGTCGCCCCAGTTGTCAAGGTCACGCTGAGTATAGCCAACTACTGTGGGCTTGCCGGTTGTTCCAGACGATGCGTGAATACGGACGATTTTTTTCAAAGGCTGACCAAACAGGCCAAAAGGATATGTATCCCTTATATCCTCCTTTGTGGTATAGGGGATATACTCAATGTCTGAAAGTGATTTTATTTTTTCTGATGTAACGCCCGCCTCTGTTAATCGTTTATTATAAAACGGAATATTGTCAGTGCAGTACTTTACAAGCCATTTAAGTCGTTCAAGCTGAAGCTCTTCAAGCTTTTCGCGCGGCATAGTTTCAATTTCCTTCTGAAAGAACATAATCAAACTCCTTTATACAGATATTATAATTATATACTGCTTTGTTATTAAAAACAACCCCGAATACACAAAAAAACACTAAAATCGCCGCAAATTTCATTGCGGCGACTTAAATAGTGAAACAAACACTAAATTATTTGCTATAGCAGGAAAAAACCTCGTCAATATATTTCTCATCTTTGGTTTTTGTGAGTGCGCTTATTATCGGGACGATTATCAGTCCGACAAGCATCGCAAAGGCGCCCGCGTTAATCGGTGAGAGTATATTCACCTTGAAGCCCAAGCCCTTCACCTTATCGACAAGCGAGGGGAAAAGGTTCATGCTAAAGAGCACCATGTGTATTACGGTGATTCCCACACCGGAAATGAAGCTTGCCCAAACCGCCTGTTTTGTGATTTTCTTTGAGAAAAGCCCATACACAAACGGCGCTAAGAATGCACCGGCGAGAGCGCCCCATGAAATTGACATGAGTGTGGTGATATATGTGTTAGGGTTTAGAGCAATTATTACTGAAATTATCAAGAAAACAGCAATGAAAAGTCTGATGAAAAATACCTGCTCCTTTTGGTCGGGCTTATTCTTTCTCAGCGGGTTGATAAGGTCAATGACAACAGTTGAGCTTGATGTGAGAACAAGTGATGACAGCGTTGACATTGATGCTGAAAGCACAAGCACCACGACTATTCCGATGAGAATGTCAGGCAGAGCCGTCTGAAGCATTTTCGGAACTATTGTGTCAAACATGAGCTTTCCGCCGCCTTCAGGAGTAATCTCAGCCTGAGTGACAAACAGCCTGCCGAATGCGCCCAAGAAATATGAGCCACCCGCAATGATTAATGCGAAAACTGTGGAGATGATGGTTCCTCTTTTAATAGCTGAGGTGTCTTTTATCGTGTAGAATTTATGTATCATCTGAGGGAGTCCCCAGGTCCCGAGCGAGGTGAGTATAACGACGCCGATGAGATTAATGGGGTCAGGCCCGAAGAGCGAGCCGAGTGAGCCGTCACCTGTTTCTTTAAGTGTTTTTATAGCGGTAAACATTCCGCCTTTTTCTGATAGCGCTGAAATAATTACGGCTATTATTCCGCCAATCATAATAATACCC
The DNA here is from genome assembly GCA_023439835.1 of Bacillota bacterium. Lineage (GTDB taxonomy): Bacteria > Bacillota > Clostridia > Oscillospirales > Ruminococcaceae > SZUA-444. The sequence continues at coordinate 84,514 of JAEXUW010000013.1, forward strand.
TGAATAAAATCGTTGATAGCGGTAGCCATGTATCCGCCGAGGATAACGTAAACTGCGGTCAGAATTGCCATTCCAATGATGCAGTATTCAAACTTAATGTTGAATGCCATCTCAAAAAGTCTTGACAGTCCGTTATACACCGATGAAGTGTAGGGAATAAGGAAAATGAAAACAATCATTGCCGCTGTTATCTTGAGCGGGCGTGAATTGTATCTTTTCTCAAAGAATTCAGGCATTGTCGCCGCACTGAGATGCTTTGACATTGCACGTGTTCTTTCGCCGAGAATAAGCCAAGCCAGCATACTGCCGACTATTGCGTTTCCGATGCCTATCCATGTTGCCGAAACGCCGTAGGTCCAGCCAAACTGACCCGCATAGCCGATGAATACAACCGCTGAAAAATATGATGTTCCATAAGCAAAGGCGGTGAACCATGCACCAAGATTTCGTCCCCCAAGAACAAACTCAGACACGTTAGCCGCTTTTTTTCTGCAATAAACGCCTATTCCAATCATTAAAATAAGATAGGCTATTAAAATTACCCAAGTTACCATTCAATTACCCCCGTTATTCGCTTGAAAGCTTTAAATCTTTTTACCGATTATGCTTTAAAGCTTTTATTTAGTAAAGCAATATTTATTATAACATAAGGGGGAGAAATGTCAAGAATGATAATAAACAAAAAAAGCCGCCGCTTTCTGTGAGAAAAAGCGACGGAGCGTTCTATTTTTTCTTAATATATACAATTTTCTTTCGGGATTCAATGTCGAAGCATTTTAAAGAGCCGATAAGTGGTGTGAGCTTGACAAAACCATAGTTTCTGACGTCAAAATCAGAAAAGCGTTTATAGAGAAAATTCCCGATGTCACTGAGCGGACACCAGCCGTCTTCATCTGATTTTTCATCGACGATTGAGAGGATTGCGCTTTTTACAGTTTCAAGACTTGTAACAGTTTCGTCCTTTGAGGAAAGTAATGCGTTCTTCTCTGGGTTTTCTATGCTTGCCGCTAGAATATCAAGGTATTTGAATTTGTTACAGGCGGCAACAAACGGGGGAGGCGTTTTCTTCTCACCCATACCGACAACGTACATTCCAGACTCTCTAAGTCGTGAGGCAAGCCTTGTGAAGTCACTGTCGCTTGATACAATGCAAAAGCCCTCAACATTTTTGCTGTAAAGAATGTCCATAGCGTCGATAATCATGGCTGAGTCTGTTGCGTTCTTCCCCACTGTATAGCTGTACTGCTGAATAGGGGTGATGGAGTTGTTTAAAAGAATATTCTTCCACGGGCCGAGAGATGGCTTTGTCCAGTCACCGTAAATTCTTTTATAGGTGACAACGCCGTCGTTTGAAAGCTCATCAAAAATGTGCTTTATATATTTGTCTGAAATATTGTCGGCATCAATTAATACCGCAAACCTTTTCTCGTCGTTCATTGCATACCTCCAGTTTAAAACGCCTGCGGCACTTTGCAGCAGGCGTCAATTTATTATTGCTTGATGTAGCTAACAGGGTTCTTCCACGTGCCGTTATATCTCACTTCAAAGTGAAGATGATTCCCGTACGATTTACCGGTAGAGCCGACAAGTGCGATAAGGTCACCCTTTTGAACATAGGTTCCAGAACTTACGATAAGCTTTGAAGCGTGTGCATAAAGCGTGACGTATCCGCTTCCGTGGTCAATCATTACGCAATTTCCATAGCTTGAATTCTTCTTTGACATTGTGACATATCCGTCAGCAGCAGCATATATCGGCGTGCCGTAAGGCGCTGCTATATCTATTCCCTTATGATACTCATAATATCCGTTTAAATACCTGCTTCCAAAGCCAGAGCTGATATATCCGCCGGTTCCGCCGACAGGCCAGAGGTATTTTCCAGCAGCGGCAGCGATAGCAGCGTCAGAAGCGCCGGTCTTTTTCGTTCCGACAGCGACCTTCTTGTCAACACTTTCAAGGGTAATAACCTGCTCGAGAATATTACGGGATTCTTCATAGCCGTTAACGTATGAAACCTCAGCGATAACGTGAGCCTCACCGTCAGAGCCTTTTACAAGAACAGTTTCAGTGCCCTTATATTTTGTGGCGTCGTCAACCTTGACCGTTTCAAACGGGATAGTAACGTCATATTCTTCGGTTCGCTTAACCCGAACGTCCGCATAGGGAGCAGCACGGTTTAGCAATACCTGATCACCCACGAAGCATGTTTGCTCAATGGACGGATTAAGCATTTTAAGCTCTGAATAGGGCATTCCGACCTTTTCTGCAATTAAAAGCGGAGAGTCACCTGATTCAATCGTATAGTAGGCTTCAACCTGCTTTTGACTGGTGAGCATTGCGATTATTCCGCTGTCGTCAATCAGCCCGTTTTCAAGATAAAGACCGGGCTTAAGTTCAAAATTATCAACAAATGAAACGACCTCACCGGGCGTTCCAGTTCTGTACTGATTTAATATGCTGTTGAGAGTGTTCTCGATTCCGGTTTTATCGGCAACCGCACCCTGATAAACGCCGTTTATATAAAATCCGTATGCGTCGACAATGGGAACGTCAGAGTTGCTTATCATAGCGTCGGCAAGACTGTCAACGTCAACTGTCTGAGCGTCAGCGCTCATTATCTCAAGCGACAGCTTTGAAGAAACTTCAATTTCAATGTCACCTTCAACGTATGTAATACGCTCCTGCATTACCTTGTGTGCTTGTTCATATACTGATTCTTCCTCAACATAGCCGATAACCTGACCGTTACATTCAACGCTGATACCGTATTGAATGTTCGACCCATAGGTTATAAGATTGACAAGGAAAACGATAGATACGACAGGTGCACCGTAATTAAATGCTGTTATGAATATTTTTCTGCGATTCCAGAAGGATTTTAGTAATCTTGATAAACATAAACCGACTGCGGGTATCAAGCCGGATTCTTTACTTTTTTGTTTTACAGACTGACTGAGCTGTGAAAAATAGTTTTTGCAGCTTACAAATGGACTAAGCAGTTTCGAGAAAACTCCCTTAAACACACCGTTTTTCAATGAGAATGAGGGGAACAGCTTTGCTGTTACTTTCCTCGTGGCCTTCACACTAAGCTTGACGGCTTTAATACCGCTATGCTTAACGAGGTGAAAAACATGCGCGCCGAGTCGTGTAGTTGCTTTTATATATTCTCTTTTTATTAAATCCATTTTTGCAGTCAGAACGGCAAATTGTTTCTTTGGCATATTTTCATTTTCAACATTCTTGTTGAACAAAGCCATACTTACAACTCCCTTCAAGTTATTACAAAACAGTAACAACAGTTACATTATAGCAGAACGGAAGTAAAAAGCAAGCCTTTTTGAAGCTCTGCACGAGCAATAATAGTGATTTTCATATAAAACAACAAATCATCCATTCATTTTTTGGTCAAAATGCCATGAGTAATCCAGCATCTTGGGAGAATATTCCTCTAAAACGTTTATGATCGGCAGGACGTCTTTTTTTGCTGACTCTAAATCATGTTCAAGATAGTTTCCGCATTCGATTTCGCTGTTTCCGGGAATATCACCTTCAAAGTCCCTGACATATACCATTGCGTCATAAACAAGCTTGATTACGTTAGCGTCGGGAAGGTCACGCACAAGCAGATAGAAGCCGGTGCGACAGCCCATTGGGCCGACGTAAATAACGCTTTCAGAGTGTCTTGAGTTTCGGGCAAAGGTGGCGAAAATATGCTCAATTGTGTGCATTGAAGGGCTAGAAAGGTAATGCCCGCCGTTTGGCTTGACCATTCTGACATCAAAGGTTTTAATGTCGCCGTCAATTCGTGAAAGGTAAAGTCCTATGCCAAACCTTGTGTGATCGACCTGAAAGCTTGCTATTTTCTTCATAATTAGTCCTCCAATATTAATAGTTACAGGAATGGTTATTGTGCAACCGATTCATTTTTTCTCTTAATATATACTATATATAGTATATAATGCGTGAGGTATGTTTTACTTGAAAAGTGACGCAATATCTTGCGGAAGTGGTGAGCTTAGCACAATAGCTTTACCCGAAATAGGGTGAGTAAATTCAAGCTCGCCACAGTGAAGAGCTTGACGGTTAATATCCGACATACTCCCCCCATACATATCATCCCCGCAAAGAGGATAGCCGATGTGAGAAAAATGCACTCTGATCTGGTGAGTACGCCCTGTTTCAAGACTGATTTTCAAAAGGCTGTACTTTTGGTTTTCGAAGATTTTTTCATAATGCGTGACGGCGAATTGTCCGCTTTCACAAACACAGCGTGTGATAATGGACTGGGCTTGTCGTGCAATTGGTGCGTTGATTGTCCCAAATTTCGGGGTTATTCCGCAGACAGTGGCGTAATAGGTTTTTTTCAGTGAGGACTGAAGAAGCTTTGCGCAGTAGCTGTTTTTTGCGACCATACAAAGCCCCGAGGTGTCCCTGTCAAGTCGGTTAATCGTTCGACAGGTCAGACCTTGGCAGTGATGTGAAAAGAAATTGCCAAGTGTGTCGTTTATATGCCCGTGTGAAGGGTGAACCGGCATGAAAGCTGGCTTGTCAAACACGATTAGCTCATCATCCTCATACACAATCGGTACGCTCAGTGAGGGGTTTTGCTCAAGAGTTTTTTCGTCTGAAAGGGTGATTTCAATTATATCACCGATTGAAACCCTGTCAATCGTTTTTGTGTGAACACCGTTTTTTGTAATTCCGTTGTCAGTTTGCTTGAGCTTTGTGATAAGCCTTCTTGAAACGTGGTTTTCTTTTGAAAGAAAATCCCCCACGGTCATGTTGTCGTGATTTATTGAAACTTTAAAGCTAACCTTTTGCATAATATTCTTCTTTTCATTTCCCAAATTTACTTTTAAGCTCTTTTTCCACAATGAAAACAGGCAGAAAGAGCAGGGTAAGACCTATAAAGAAATGCAGATAAGTCAGAGTCCCCTTGTCAAGTGGTGTTATCAGCCTGCTGATTAGAAACAATGCCGCCAGTATGCCACAGGTGACAAGCCAGATTTTCCCTGCACGCTTGTTGGCATAATCCCATGCCTCCTGCGATGCCATTGAACGCCTTGTGCGATAGCCGTAAATTCCGTTAGGCTTTCCCGCCGGGAGCTTGTAGAGCATCAGCCCCCCGAAAAGCATACACAGCGGGTAAATTAAGTCAATAAAATAATAGCCCATAAACACCCTCCTAAATCTTCATGGTCAGTGAAATGCGTTTTCTTTTTGTATCAACGTCGAGAACCCGAACCTTGACGACATCACCGACCTTGACCGCCTCAAGAGGATGCTTTATGAATCTGTTGCATATCTGTGAAATGTGCACCAGACCGTCCTCATGCACGCCGATATCGACAAACGCACCGAAATCTATGACGTTTCTCACTGTTCCCATCAGCTCCATTCCCGGCTTTAAGTCCTTAAGGTCCATAACGTCGGTTCTTAATAGCGGTGGGGGAAGCTCGTCACGGGGGTCTCGTCCGGGCTTTTCAAGCTCTGAAATAATATCCTTCAGCGTGGGAATGCCCACGCCTGTTTTTTCGGCAATCGCCGACAGTCCCGATTTTTCGGCGGCGGCTGAAATTTCGGATGCTTTTCCTGACGAAACGTCACTTAGCTTAAACGAACAAAGCTCTAACAGCTTTTTAGCCGCATCATAGCTTTCAGGGTGAACAGATGTGCTGTCAAGCGGATTTTTTCCTCCATGAACTCTTAAAAAGCCCGCACACTGCTCAAAAGCCTTTTTTCCGAGCTTTGGAACCTTCAAAAGCTCTTTTCTCTCCTTGAAGGTGCCGTTCTCCTCGCGAAAGGACACAATGTTTTTTGCGATTGAGGCATTTATTCCGGCAATATACGAAAGAAGCGAATGTGAGGCTGTGTTCAGGTCAACTCCGACAGAGTTTACGCAGTCCTCAACTACTCCCGAAAGTGCCTCGTCCATGCGTTTTTTCGGCATATCATGCTGATACTGCCCCACGCCTATCGCCTTGGGGTCGATTTTGACTAGCTCCGCCAACGGGTCCTGAAGCCGTCTTGCGATTGAAACAGCACTTCTTAAAGAAACATCATATTCGGGGAACTCCTCAGCCGCCAGCTTTGAAGCGGAATAAACAGACGCACCAGCCTCCGACACTACCATATAGCTGACTTTTTGAGGAATTTCCTTTAAAAGCTCGGCTGTGAAAACCTCGCTTTCGTGTGAGGCTGTGCCGTTTCCGATAGCGATAGTTGTCACACCATGCTTGCTGATAAGTGACTTGAGCTTTATTTTAGCTTCCTCTACCTTGCTCTGCGGCGGTGTAGGATAGATTACCGTCGTGTCAAGGACCTTTCCCGTATCGTCAACAACCGCAATTTTACAGCCTGTTCTGTATGCGGGGTCAAGCCCTAAGGTAACGCTGCCCTTTACAGGTGGCTGCATCAAAAGCTGTCTTAAATTTGAGGAGAAAACCTTGATTGCCTGCTCAGCGGCATTGGCGGTGAGCTCAGAGCGTATTTCTCTTTCAATAGACGGATAAATCAGTCTTTTGTATGCGTCCTCACAAGCAAGCCTCACAAGCTCACCGCAAGGCGACTGGTTTTTCACAAATTTGTTTGAAACAAGTCTTATGCCGTCACCCTCTTTAATATCGACAGAAATTTTCAAAAAGCCTTCACGCTCGCCTCTGTCAAGTGCAAGCACTCTATGCTGTGCAATTTTAGAAACAGGCTCTGAAAAATCATAGTAATTTGTATAAACGCTCTCGGCTTTCTCGTCAGCTGCCTTTGAAAAAACTGAGGCATCACGAAGAAACAACGCACGATAGCTTTTTCTTAAAGCGGCATCGTCTGAAATATCCTCGGCTATTATGTCACAGGCGCCGGCAACAGCATCCTCGGCTGTGAGCACACCTTTTTCCTCACTAATGAATTCGATCGCCTTTTCGTTTGGATTGTCTTTCGGGTTTTGATTAATAATATACTCGGCTAGTGGCTCAAGCCCTTTTTCTCTGGCAACAGAAGCTCTTGTTTTTCTCTTTGGCTTGAATGGGCGGTAAATGTCCTCAACCTCGGCTAGCGTGGAGGCATTGTCGATTGCCCTTTGAAGCTCATCCGTCATTTTCTCCTGTTCAGTGATAGAGGAGGAAACCTCAGACTTTCTCTTTTCGAGGCTTCTTAAATATTCAAGCCTTTCAGAAAGCTCACGCAGAACCTGGTCATCTAAAGAGCCTGTGGCTTCCTTTCTGTATCGCGCGATAAACGGAATGGTATTTCCGTCGTCAATCAGCTTGACTGCCGCTTCAACCTGTGTTGCTTTCAGTTTTAATTCGGCAGAAAGTCTTGCTAAAATGTCCATTAGTTGTTATCCTCCGGTTCGTTTTTTGTATATGGGTATTTACCTAAGATTTCAAAAACACTTGAACGCTGCCACATTGAGGCGGTGAAAAGAAGCTCAAAGCCCTCGCCAAAGTCGCTAGAAAATTCCATCGGCTTGGCTTTGGGTAGCCCGAAGCAGGAAAGCGAGTTCATAATAATTCCGCTGTGGGTAATAAGCGCACAGTCTGTCAGCCCCTCGTCCATCATGTTTTTGACGATGAAGTTAAAGCCCTCAAAGGTTCTTTCAAGCACATTTCTTAAGGATTCGCCGAAGGGCGGGGCGTTGTCGGCGCCCCCCTTGAGCCACTCTCTGAATTCAGGGACGTTGATAAGCTGATCGGGGTTTTTCCCCTCAAAAGCGCCTAAATTCATTTCTCGCATTTCGTTGACCTTGAATAAGAGCGTGTCTGGGAATAGAAGCTGTGCTGTTTCGACACAGCGTGTCAGCGGGCTTGAATAAACCTTCTGAACACTGCTGTATTCATACTTCTCCTTTTTGGCTGAAAGCTCGCTGATTCCCTCATCATTAAGCCTTATATCTGTAATTCCTGCGTACATCCCTGTGGTGTTTGCATCGGTTCTTCCGTGTCGAATTATCTTTAAACGGTAGCCATTCATTGTCATTCTCCTTTATTTTGAGTAATTTATACAAAAATCTATTAAAACATTTATAGACTTTTTTTGACGTGTATTACTTTACAAAGCGTAAGAATTGGGTTATAATTTACAGTACGTTGTATCTTTGTCGTATTGTGTTATTTTGTGGCGGCGGCGGGACTATATTTTATCGAAAGCGGGGGGAAAAGGTGAATTCCGATTTTTCAAGGGTAATAACTTTACTCAGAAAAGAAAGAAATATCAGTCAGAAAAAAGCCGCGGTCGACCTTAGCATTTCGCAGGGGCTTCTGTCACATTATGAAAAGGGAAAGCGTGAGTGCGGACTTGACTTTCTTGTCAAGGCAGCGGATTATTATAACGTTTCATGCGATTATCTTTTAGGCCGTTCACCCGAGCCTCAGGGCAAAACGATAACCGTTGTTGATATTCCCGAGGATGACCCTTCACAAAAAGAGCAGCTTGGAGCAGGCGGGGTAATGGTTACCTTCAATAAAAAGCTGATTGTAAATTCCGTAAATGTTCTTTTTGCGCTTCTCCAAAAGTGCAAGAGCACAACGCTTGTAAAAGAAATATCTAATTATTTAATGCTAGCCGTTTATCAGATGTTTCGAACTGTTTATTCCGTTAATCCTAAAAACGACCAGAATTTCTTCACCGTTCAAAAATCAGTATCTCAGGGTACGGCTAATGCGGCAATGTCTGTTTCACAAACTGCGGCGTCGGCTTGCGCATCGGGCGTGAAGTTCAACGGGGGAGATACGGTGGACAATCCTGAGGATTTGGCTGTCACCACTGATTCTCTTGCAAAGGAATTCCCGAAATATTATTCATCAATGGTTAATCTTATAAAAAACAGCGAAGCAAAAATCCACATGCTTACGAATGCTGAAAAGTGATATTAATATTCTAACATTTTTCAAAAAAAAATACAATTATTTTTTTAATGTCATATTATCTGTAGAGTGAGATAAAAAAATTAGTATTGATTATTCTCGCTGTATGGTTTATAATGTTCTTGACGAGGGGGCGACAGAATTATGGATATAGCAGCATTGTCAACAGTACTTTCTATGCAGCAGTATCAGCAGGCGGTTTCTGTAAATCTTTTAAAAAAGACTATGGACCAGGCTGCCGATTCTTTTTTGTCATCCGTCGAAGCTCTAAATGAAGCAAATCCCGTTAGTGAGGTTCCCTCATTCGGGCATATTTTGGACGTTAAAGCGTAGTAGCTTTAACAGCTGACAAGCTGACTTGTCAGCTTTTTTTCATTTATAGGTGAATTTGTTTGTTATTTAATTAACGAATAGAGGTTGATATTATCAAAAAGGCTTTTTCATTGACGGTAATTTTTGTTACATTTTTATTCTCAGCATGTGGCACAACTGCTCCTCACGAATACAGCGGATTTGTGATGGACACTTATGCTCAGTTTAAAGTATGGGGCGGTGACGCTAAGGCACTTTTTTCGACCGCTCAAGAGCTTGACAAGCTTTATTCCATGTATAGCCTGGACAGTGAGATTTCTAAAATCAACGAAAACAGCGGTGAGGTTTCCGTTAGTGCGGATACTTTAAGTATAATAGAACAATCAATAACGCTCAATGAAGAGTTCGGTGACGGTGTCAATATAACTGTCGGCGGGCTCACACTTTTGTGGAATGTCACCTCGGACAATCCTATAATTCCGCAAAAGGGGGAAATTGAGGCTGAGCTTTCAAAGCTCGCAAAGAGCAATATGATAGTCAGCCACGAGGATGAAACTGTGACGCTGTCAGCGGGCAAGCTTGATTTAGGCGCGGTTGCAAAGGGCTATGCCTGTGATAAAATTAAGGCACAGCTTGACGGCACTGATGTAAAATGTGCGATAGTGACCTTTGGCTCATCGTCGCTTTTATACGGTCAAAAGCCCGACCAAAAGCCGTTTGTTGTCGCTGTGAAAAACCCCGATGTGAATTCAGGGATTTTAGGTGAGCTTGAATTGAGTGAGGGCTTTATCTCAACCTCAGGCGGATATGAAAGATTTTTTGAAATAGACGGTGAGCTGTATCATCATATTCTTGACGTTAAAACAGGCTATCCTGTTAATACCGACCTGACCTCTGTTACTGTTATTTGCGACAGCGGCATAAAATCAGACTTTTTGTCAACGCTGATATTTATTGGCGGAACCAAGGAGCTTGACAAGCATCTTGACAGCGACGGCTATTATGTTATCGCTGTGACAGACGATAAAAAAATATATATGAGCGACGAATTAAAAGACAGCTTCATGCTCATGTCAAATGATTTTACGGTGATGTGATGAACGAGAAAATACCGTTTATAAAACGAAAAGATTTGGTTATAATTCTCATAGTGCTTCTTGTCGGAATTATCGGACTGCTTGCTCCCGTTTTGATAAATAAGGGCGGAAAATGCACAATAGCTTTAGATGGGCAGGTTGTTTATGAAGCGTATCTTTCCGCTGAGGAGGACGGGGTTTTTACCCTGGCCCAAGCACCCAACTTTGAGTTTGAAATAAAGAATAACCAAATACGAATACTTCATTCGCCATGTCATGATAAAATATGCGTGAATACAGGATTTATAGGGAGACAAGGGCAGTCAATCGTTTGTCTTCCATATAAGCTTGTGGTTAAAATAGAGGCGGACGGCACCGAAAGTGGCGCTGATCTGATAATAGGCTAGTATGAAAAAGAGCAGTATTAACAAAACCAAATACATTGCCTTTATGGGAATGCTTTTGTGTCTGGCGATTATACTTTCGGCATTTGAGAATTCTGTTGTGCCGGCGCTTCCATTAGGAATAAAGCCCGGGCTTTCAAACGTCGCTGTGATGTTTGCGCTTTTATATCTCGGCGGTGAAAGTGCATTGACTATTGCGGTGTTAAAGGCTGGCTTTGTGTTTCTGACACGGGCGGCAACCGCCGGGCTGATGTCGCTTTCGGGCGGTGTTGCTTCAGCGGTTGTAATGCTAATTCTTCTCAAAAAAGCCAAGCCTTCTTTAATGCTAATGAGCATTGTCGGTGGCGTGACTCATAATCTGGCGCAGCTTTTATGTGCGACATTGATAACTCAATCGGCATACACTCTGTGGTATTATCCCGTGCTGATTCTTTCCGGAACGGTAGCGGGAGCGTTAACGGGCGTTGTTTTAAGGGCGGTTATGCCCTATCTTGATAAAACACAATCAATTTTCTTTGAAAGGAATGGAAATAAAGATGAAGCTTAACGGAATACATATTCCGCATAAGAAGGGAACACAGGACTGCGAAACAGTGGTTTTTCCGCTTCCGAAAAAGGTTACTTTACCGCTGGCACAGCATATGGGTGTCCCCTGTGACGCACTGGTCAAAGTCGGTGATGAGGTGAAGGTCGGGCAGAAAATCGGCGACTCTCAGGCTTTTTTGAGCACGCCTTTGCACTCTAGTGTATCGGGCAAGGTGACGGCAATTGAGGACTACCTCCTCCCAAACGGAAACGTGTGCAAGGCGCTGACTATTGAAACTGACGGCGCTCAGACACCTTCAGACGAAATAGCGCCCCCTGAGGTATTCGACAAGAAAAGCCTTATAACCGCTGTCAAAGAAAGCGGCTGCTGCGGACTTGGAGGGGCGGGCTTCCCCACACATATCAAGCTGAATTTTGACGAAACAAAAACGCCGATTGATACGCTTGTTATTAATGCCGCTGAATGTGAGCCGTATATTACCGCTGACTATCGTGAGATAATGGAAAGCCCCGACGATGTTGTCGAGGGAATAAGGCTTATTAAAAAATATCTAGGAATTAAAAAGGCGATCATAGGAATTGAGGATAACAAACCTTTAGCAATTGAGCTTTGTTGTGAAAAAACAGCCGGTGACAGTGATATCAGCGTTAAGTCGCTTCCGTCATCATATCCGCAGGGCGCTGAAAAAATGATTATTTTTTCAACGACTGGGCGAATTGTGTGTGAGGGTGAGCTTCCCTCAAATCAAGGCGTTATGGTAATAAACGTTTCGACGGTTGGATTCATTTATCGCTATCTGAAAACAGGCATGCCGCTTATTTCTAAAAGACTGACGGTTGACGGTGATCTTGTGAAAAAGCCGATGAATCTGAATGTTTTGACAGGAACGCCAATAAGGGAGCTTTTGGAGTTCACAGAAACTGACACCGAAAAAATGAAAAAGCTTATTGCCGGCGGGCCTATGATGGGAATGAGCCTCATCAGCGTTGACACCCCTGTGGTTAAGACGAACAATGCTGTGCTTGCGTTTGAGAAAACTGTTGAAAAATCCGAACAGACCGCCTGCATACGCTGTGGAAGCTGTATGAGGGCCTGTCCGCTTGAGCTTATGCCGATGGAATTTGAAAAGGCTTTCGACGCAAAGGATGTTTCGGCGCTCATGAATTATAACATTCTTCTTTGTATGAATTGCGGTAGCTGCTCGTATGTCTGCCCCGCAAAACGAAATCTTGCTGAAAAGAATCAGATGGCAAAGCTTCTGATTCCCAGAAAAAAATAGAGCTTTGAAAGGAATGGTAGTTTTGCCACGCTTGTTAGTTACCCCGTCACCGCATATAAAAAGCGCTGTGACAACACAAAAGGTAATGGGAGTCGTGATTATTTCACTTCTTCCCGCGGTTATTGCGTCAGTAATTATCTTCGGGCTGAGGGCGGTCGCTGTTATCGCTGTTACCGTCGCTAGTGCTGTTATATTTGAGCTTTTGACAAGAAAGCTGATGAAGCGACCGAACACAACCGCTGACTTATCCGCGGTTGTTACTGGAGTTATTTTAGCGCTCAACCTTCCCGTTACTATTCCGCTTTGGATGGCGGCGATAGGCTCGTTTATTGCGATAGTGATTGTTAAACAGCTTTTCGGCGGACTTGGCCAGAACTTCGCAAATCCGGCGATAGTCGCCCGAATTGTCCTCATCATCTCCTTCGGCGAGGCGATGACGACATGGGCAAAGCCGTTTTATTATAAAGAGGCTGACCTTGTCACCTCAGCAACTCCTCTTGAAACGGGAGCAGCTACATACAAAGAGCTGTTTTTGGGAACAATCGGAGGCTCACTTGGTGAAACCTGTGCGCTTGCGCTTTTAATCGGCGGATTACTTCTCATTTTCACGCGTGTAATTTCACCCACAACCCCTGTCGCCTTTATCGGAACAGTCGCTCTTTTGACATTCGTTTCGGGTGGGGATGCACTTTATCAGGTTTTATCCGGCGGCTTGCTTCTGGGTGCGTTTTTTATGGCGACCGACTATGTCACAACCCCTATCACTTCAAAGGGGAAAATCATTTTCGGTGTCGGCTGTGGAATTATAACCTTTGCGATAAGACAGTGGGGGGCGCTCCCCGAGGGTGTATCGTATTCGATACTTTTGATGAATATACTCACACCGTATATTGATATGATTTCAAAAACAAAGCCTGTCGGCGCAAAGAAAAAAGCAAAGGAGGCTAAGTAATATGAAAGAAAAGCTTATGCCGCCGCTTGTGCTGATGGCGATATGCATTGTTGTTTCGGGGCTTTTGATTTTCGCATATAATCTCACCTATGTTGACACAACCGGTGTTCTCACCGATGATTTAAGAGAAGGCTGTGAAGTGGTTTTCGGCGAGGGTGAATATAAGATTATGACAGAGGCAGGGGTTGACGGCACACAGGTTCCGGTCGCATTTGACGGCGCTGTTTCGGTAATTAAGGATGCTAGAGGAAACTGTCTTGTTGAGGTTATTGCCTCAGGCTTTGAAAAGGACAGCATTCATCTTGTTGTAGGGTTTAATAAGGACAGCGATGATGTCAAGGGCGTGGGGCTTGTGAAGATTGCCGATTCGCCAAGCCAGTCGGCAAAGGTTTCAGAAAAAGGCTTTCTTGACAGGTTTATCGGCGCAAAAACAGCAGACGAGGTTAAGGGCGTTGACGTTATTTCAAGAGCAACGTATTCCTCAAACGGTATTAAAGACGCAGTCGAAGCGGCGGTAAATGTGTATAATCAGAACAAGGAGGCGATTTTCAGTGAGTAATTTCAAGGAGTTCACAAAAGGAATAATAAAGGAAAATCCCGTTCTTGTCACTCTTTTGGGAATGTGCCCTGTTCTGGGCGTTACCACAATGGCGGTCAACGGTATCGGAATGGGACTTGTCACAACCTTTGTACTGCTAGGCTCAAATATAGTCATCTCACTTCTCAAGAATATAATCCCCAAAGCCGTCAGGCTCCCCTGTTTTATAGTAATTATTGCTGGCTTTGTCACCTTCATTGACTTCATGCTCAAGGGCTTTGCGCCCGACCTTCACGACGGGTTGGGAAGCTTCTTATCGCTTGTAACAGTAAACTGTATTATTCTAGGACGAGCTGAGGTTTTTGCTTCAAAAAACAATGTGTTTAAATCTGTTCTTGATGCGCTCGGCATGGGAATAGGCTTCACGCTTGTGCTTTTTGTTATGGGCTCTATAAGAGAAATTATCGGCGAGGGAAAATGGATGGGACTTTCTCTTCATATAAGCACACCAATGGCTGTATTCGGCTCGGCGGCGGGCGGATTCTTCGTGCTTGGCTGTATAATAGCCGTTGTCAATATGCTTGCGAAGAAAAAGCCGCCTAAGGAGCTTGGCTGTGCACATTGTCCGAATGCGTCGGCTTGTTCAGGAAAAGGGGGGTGTGAATAATGAAAGAAATGCTTGTTATCCTCCTAAGTGCTGTTTTAGTTGACAATGTTGTGCTTTCAAAAACCTATGGAATATGCCCGTTTTTAGGCGTTTCAAAGAAAATCAACAGCGCTTTCGGCATGGGGCTTGCCGTAATATTCGTAATGGTGGGAGCAACCGCACTGACCTATCCTATATTTACCTTTATGCTGATTCCGCTAAAGCTTGAGTATCTCAAGACCATTGCGTTTATACTTATCATCGCACTTTTTGTCCAGATTGTTGAAATTGTCCTCAAAAAAGTTATGCCGCCGCTTTACAAGTCGCTTGGCGTGTTTTTGCCGCTTATTACGACAAACTGTGCGGTTCTCGGCGTGACAATAGACAACGCAAACAGCGCTCACAGCTTTGTTAATTCAACCGTAAATTCACTCGGCGCCGGTATTGGCTTTACTATTGCGCTTTTGATGTTTTCGGGTGTAAGAACAAGGCTTGAGAGAAGTGACATTCCCGCCGCGTTCAAGGGCGTCCCGGCGACGCTTATTGCCGCTTCAATTGTATCCGTCAGCTTTATGGGCTTTCAGGGGCTAATTGAAAATATGTTCGGCGCAAGATAATTTTTAGAAACGGAGAAAGATAATGTTTGAAATATACATTCTGCCCGTGCTTCTTTTTGCCGCAATGGGAGCGCTGGCGGGAATACTTCTGACGGTTGTGTCAAAGGTGTTTGCGGTAAAAACAGACGAGCGGATGGAGAGTGTTTCTGAGGCTCTTCCTCAGATAAATTGCGGAGCATGTGGCTATTCAGGCTGTAACGACTATGCGGCGGCGGTTTTAAACGGTGCGCCAACAAACCTTTGCAAGCCGGGTGGCAATGCGGCATCAAAGAAAATCAGCGAGATAATGGGCGTCGAGTCAGGCTCTGTCGAGCGTGAGGTTGCTTTTGTTCGCTGCGGCGGCGACTGTAACGTCACCGAGCATAAATATATCTACGACGGGACGCAGTCCTGTGCGGCTTCAAATAGGTATTACAGCGGAAGCAAGGTATGCACAAGCGGCTGTTTAGGCTTCGGCGACTGTGTGAGAATATGCCCGAACGGTGCGATTGATATTGTCGACGGAATTTCAGTGATAAATTCTGCCCTTTGCATCGCTTGTGGAATGTGCGTAAAAACCTGTCCCAACCACTTGATTGTTATGAAGCCTGCATCGCAGAAGATTGATGTGGTATGCATGTCCACCGCTATCGGAAAGGTCACAAAGAGCATATGCAAGACCGGCTGTATCGGCTGTAAAATATGCGAGAAGAAGTGCCCTGAGGGTGCTATAAAGGTTGAGAATAATTTTGCGACAATCGACTATTCAAAATGCACACAGTGCGGTATATGTGCCGCATCCTGTCCGACAAAGGCAATCAGCATAAGCTGTAAAAACGGTTAACAGATAAACAGTTAAGCGGCGTACGGATTATTATCCGTGCGCCGCTGTTTTTGGTTAACTATTATTCTCACAAGAGCATATAATAGCATACATACTCATAATCGGGTGACTAGTTGCACGCTAGTATGCAAATCAAGCCCTCATTTTCACTATATGTGAAAAACATTAAAGGGGTGAAAAATATGCTCAAAATAATTGACTCGGCGGCAGGAGCTGTCGGGGCGGTTCTCGGGTATGTTCTTGGAGGATTTGATGGAATGCTTAGTGCACTTCTGATTTTTGTAGTGATTGACTATCTGACGGGAGTGCTGAGAGCGGTTTCAGAAAAAAAGCTGTCCAGCGGTGTCGGATTTATCGGGATTAGCCGAAAGGTTCTGATATTTGCGCTTGTCGGCGTTGCAAACATCGTTGATACGCAGATACTTGGTCAAGGCACAGCTCTTAGAACAGCGACGATATTCTTTTATATGGCGAATGAAGCAATTTCCGTTCTTGAAAATGCCGGTGCTGTCGGGCTTCCCCTCCCCAAAAAGCTTCTTGACGTTTTAAAACAGCTTAGAAAAAAAGAAGATGGGGGGAACACAGATGATTAAGGGAATTGACATTTCAAGGTGGCAACCTGCTATTGACTGGCCCAAAGTGAAAAAACAGGGAATTGAATTTGCGATTGTCAGATGCTCAAACGGGCTGACGAAGGATAGCTGCTTTGACATGCACATGAAAAATGCGGCGGATGTCGGTATTCACACCGGCGTATATTGCTTCGCAAGAGCAAACACAGTAGAAAAAGCACTCATAGAAGCTGAATTCGTCCTGTCACTCATAAAAAAGCATAGGCTGACCTATCCGGTATGCTATGACATGGAAAGCACAGAGCTTATGGAGCTTGACAACAAACAGCGTACTGAAATTGCAATAGCATTTTGTGACAGAATTGAAAAAGCCGGATACTACGCAATGATTTACACCAACAAAGACTGGCTCGAAAATCGCCTTGATTATGATAGGCTCAAGCGTTTTGATATATGGCTTGCTCAGTGGCGAAGCTCACCCACGTGGAAGGGGAGCTACGGCATATGGCAGTTCGGGCTTGACAGCGTTGACGGAATCGGTGATGTTGACGGGAATATTTCATACAGAAATTATCCCGAAATAATCAAAAAGGCAAAGCTTAATCATCTTGACGAAATACAATTGTCCCCGGGTGACAGAGTCAAATATAAAGGTGAGGTTTATGCATCGGCAGACGGCGGTGAAAAAATTGCGGTCGATGGTGTTTTCACCGTGAAAGAGTATAATCCGCAGAAAAAGTACGGCTTGCTTCTTGAAATGCCGGCATATGCTAAAGCACAAGATATTGAATTAATATAGATACAGAGTCGGGCTAATCACCCGGCTCTTAATATTTCTTTTGTGAAATTACACGCTGACTTTCTTCCATAATATATAAATATTTATGGGAAATATAGCGATTGTGACAAGAAAATGAAGGCGCTAATTATTTGTATTGCATTTGTGCTGAAGTTGTAGTATAATTATACTTGCAAAAATTTAATATTGGGGGAATGACTAATGTCATTTAAGAGCGAATACCTTCAAAAGGTATACGACGGCGTTTGCAGAAGAAACGTGGGGGAAAACGAATTTCTGCAGGCAGTCAAAGAAGTTCTTGAGAGCTTCGAGCCGGTTGTCGCTTTGGATCCGTCGATTGTCAAAACAGGGATAATCGATAGAATCGTCGAGCCTGAAAGATTTATTCAGTTTCGCGTTTCATGGGTTGACGACAGCGGAAATGTTCAGGTAAACAGAGGCTTCAGAGTTCAGTTTAACTCTGCTATCGGGCCGTATAAGGGTGGACTGAGACTTCATCCGACAGTATGTGCATCGGTTATCAAGTTCTTGGGCTTTGAGCAGGTTTTCAAAAACAGCCTTACAGGTCTTCCTATGGGAGGAGGAAAGGGCGGTTCAGATTTTGATCCAAAGGGCAAGTCCGACGGCGAAATCATGAGATTCTGTCAGAGCTTTATGACAGAGCTTTCAAAGCACATCGGTGCTGATACCGACGTTCCCGCCGGGGATATCGGAGTAGGCGCGCGTGAAATCGGCTTTATGTACGGACAGTATAAGCGCCTTCGCAACGAATTTGTCGGCGTGTTAACCGGAAAGGGGCTTTCCTACGGCGGTTCACTCGCAAGAACAGAGGCGACAGGCTTCGGCGTATGTTATTTCACAGATGAAATGATGAAGTGCATGAAGAATGACAGCTTCAACGGCAAAACAGTTGTTATTTCCGGTTCAGGAAACGTTGCTATTTATGCAACCAAAAAAGCAACCGAGCTTGGCGGAAAGGTTGTTGCTCTGTCAGATTCAGCTGGCTATATTTATGACGCAAACGGCATTAATCTTGATGTCGTTAAGCAGATTAAAGAGGTTGAAAGAGGAAGAATTTCAGAGTATTCTAAGAGAGTTCCCGGTTCAACCTATACTGAGGGCTGCCGTGGAATCTGGTCAATCAAGTGCGACATCGCTCTTCCTTGTGCGACACAGAACGAGCTTAACGGCGACGAGGCGGACATGCTTATCAAAAACGGCGTAGTTGCTGTTGCTGAGGGCGCAAATATGCCGTCAACACCTGAGGCTGTTGAGAAGTTCCTCAAGGCTGGGGTAATGTTCGGACCTGCAAAGGCAGCAAACGCAGGCGGCGTTGCAACATCTGGGCTTGAAATGAGCCAGAACTCCATGAGATACAGCTGGACATTTGAAGAGGTTGACGCAAAGCTCAAGCAGATTATGATTAACATATTCCACAGCGCATTTAACGCTTCAAAGGAATACGGCGCTGAGGGTAACCTTGTAATGGGCGCAAACATTGCCGGCTTCAAGAAGGTTGCGGATGCAATGAAGTGGCAGGGCGTAGCATATTAATTAATTAATTGCTTATAAATAAAATCGGGAGGAGCAAAAGCTCCTCCCGATTCCTGTTTATTAATAAAGTGAACGCTTAACGTAGCTTGTGTGGAGAATTTTGTGAGCCTTGTGTGAGCCGGGCTTTTCAAGATACTCGTCATAAAGCTTCTTAATAGCCTCATTTTTATGCGACTTTCTAACTGACTTATTAGCGTCATTCTTATAAAGTGCGCTTGCTCTGACTGCTCTGAGGTCGACTGTGTTTCTGACAGAAGCAGGCTGCTGAGGCTGTCCGCCGCCGTTTACACAACCGCCGGGGCATCCCATGATTTCGATGAAATGATAGGTTTCCTCGCCGCTCTTGACCTTGTCAAGAAGCTCTCTTGCGTTTGCTAAGCCTGAAGCGATTGCAACCTTAATATCCATTCCGGCAACTGTGTAGGTTGCAGTTTTGATTCCCTGAACGCCTCTGACGTCCTTGAAATCAACATCGGGAAGCTCTTCGCCTGTCAAAACGTCAACGGCAGTTCTAAGAGCAGCCTCCATAACTCCGCCTGTTGCGCCGAAGATAACAGCGGCACCGGTGGATTCACCGAGAGGATTGTCAAAGCTTTCATCAGGAAGCTCAAGGAATCTGATTCCCGCACGGTCAATCATTCTCGCAAGTTCACGTGTTGTGATAGCGTAATCAACATCGGGAACGCCGGCAGCGTTCTCGTCCTCACGGCCGATTTCAAACTTCTTGGCTGTACAAGGCATTACCGCAACCATAACGATATCCTTAGGGTCAATACCCATTTTCTCGGCGTAATATGTCTTTGCGATTGCGCCGAACATTTGCATCGGTGATTTACAGCTTGAAAGATTCTCAATCATATCAGGGTAGTAATGCTCACAGTATTTAATCCATCCGGGTGAGCATGAAGTAATCATCGGAAGAACTCCGCCGTTTTTAACTCTGTCGAGGAACTCGGTTGCTTCCTCCATAATAGTAAGGTCAGCGGCAAAGTCGGTGTCGAACACCTTTGCAAAGCCGAGTCTTCTCAAAGCGGCAACCATCTTGCCCTCAACGTCTGTTCCGATAGGAAGCCCGAAAGCTTCACCGAGTGCCGCTCTGACAGCCGGAGCCGTCTGAACGATAACGTGCTTTGTTTCGTCGGCGAGAATGTTGAATACATCCCCAGTATTGTCCTTTTCAGCGAGAGCACCGGTCGGACAAACTGCGATACACTGACCGCAGGATACACAGCTTGTTTCGCCAAGCCCCATATCAAACGGAGAGCCGATAAAGGTTTTGAAGCCTCTTTCATTTGCGCCGATAACGCCGATAGCCTGAGTTTTTTCACAGACAGCGATACAGCGGCGGCAGAGAATACATTTATTGTTATCTCTGTACATATGAGCGGAAGAATTGTCTATTTCATAAGTTTCGTTTAATCCGTCGAATACACCCTCGTCGTCAACATTAAGATCTTTGCAAAGCTTCTGAAGCTCACAGTCGCCGCTTCTCACGCATGAAAGACAGCTTCTGTCGTGTGTTGAAAGAATAAGCTGAAGGGTTTTCTTTCTTGAATCTAAAACCTTAGGAGTGTTTGTGAATACAACCATTCCCTCTGTTATAGGATAAACACAGGCGGTTACAATTCTCTTCGGGCCGAGAGCGTCCCCTCTTTTTTCCTGAATCTCAACAACGCAAATACGGCATGCACCGATTTCGTTGATTTCCTTCAGATAGCAAAGGGTAGGTATTTCAATGCCGGCTTTTCTGCACGCTTCAAGGACACTAGAGCCTTTTTCGGCAGAAACAGCAAGGCCGTTAACCTTGATATTTACCATTTCCATTCTTCTATTTCCTCCCGTTACTTCTTAACAATTGCGCCAAAGCGGCATTTTTCAATACAAGCACCGCACTTGATACACTTTGTCTTGTCAATGACGTGTGGGTTCTTGACTTCGCCTGAGATTGCATCGACAGGGCATACTCTAGCACAGAGCGTACAGCCCTTGCACTTGTCGGGAATAATTTCAATTGAGAGAAGATCCTTACAAACTCCGGCGGGACATTTTTTGTCAACGACATGGGCAAGATACTCGTCACGGAAGAATTTCAGTGTTGAAAGCACAGGGTTCGGTGCGGTCTGTCCGAGTCCGCAGAGTGAGTTAGCCTTGATGTAGTAGCAAAGCTCCTCAAGCTTGTCGAGATCCTCAAGCGTACCGTTGCCCTTTGTGATTTTATCAAGAATTTCATAAAGTCTTTTTGTTCCCACGCGGCAGGGTGTGCACTTTCCGCAGGACTCGTCAACGGTGAATTCGAGGAAGAACTTTGCGATGTCAACCATACAGTTATCCTCGTCCATAACGATAAGTCCGCCTGAGCCCATCATTGAGCCGATAGCGATAAGGTTGTCATAGTCAATCGGGATATCATAATGTTCTAAAGGAATACATCCGCCTGAAGGTCCGCCAGTTTGGGCAGCCTTAAATTTCTTGCCGTTCGGAATACCGCCGCCGATTTCTTCAATAACCTCACGCAGAGTTGTTCCCATAGGGATTTCAACAAGGCCTGTGTTTTTGATTTTTCCGCCGAGGGCGAATACCTTAGTGCCCTTAGACTTTTCTGTTCCCATTGAAGAGAACCACTGTGCGCCGTTGTTTATGATAAGCGGAATATTAGCGTAGGTTTCAACGTTGTTTAGAATTGTCGGCTTTCCGAAAAGTCCCTTCTCAGCCGGGAACGGCGGACGGGGACGAGGCTCACCTCTGTTACCCTCAATTGAGGTCATAAGAGCTGTTTCCTCACCGCAGACGAATGCGCCGGCGCCGAGTCTTAAGCCGATATCGAAATTAAAGCCTGTTCCGAAAATATCATTTCCGAGAAGACCGTATTCTCTAGCCTGATTGATTGCAATTTCAAGACGCTTTACAGCAATAGGATACTCCGCACGGACGTAAATATACCCCTGTGACGCACCAATTGCATAGCCAGCAATAGCCATAGCCTCAAGAATAACGTGAGGGTCACCCTCAAGTACAGAACGGTCCATAAATGCGCCTGGGTCGCCTTCGTCGGCGTTACAGCAGACATATTTCTGGTCGGCATCGGGAACAAGGTTTTTAGCAAGCTTCCACTTCATACCAGTGGGGAAGCCTCCTCCTCCTCTTCCTCTCAAGCCTGAGTCGAGAATAGTCTGAATAACATCATCCGGTGTCATCTCAGTGAGAACTTTTCCGAGAGCGGTATAACCGTCAGTAGCAATGTACTCTTCAATATTTTCGGGGTTGATAACGCCGCAGTTTCTCAAAGCGATACGATGCTGCTTCTTATAGAAGCCTGTTTCGTTAAGAGAAATAATACCCTCGTCTGTTACTGTTTCGTTATAAACAAGGCGAGTTACGATTCTTCCCTTTAAAAGATGCTCTGAAACAATTTCGGGGATATCCTCAGCCTTGACCATTGAATAGAAGGTGCCTTCTGGATAAATAATCATGATAGGGCCGAGAGCACATAGTCCGAAACAGCCCGTTTTTACAATCTGAACCTCTGTTGAGAGTCCGTTTTTGTCAATCTCTGACTGGAGAGTGTCAATAATAATCTGGCTTCCGGAAGAAGTACATCCCGTTCCGCCGCAGACCAGCACATGTGAACGATACATTGTGTATTTCCTCCTTATTTAACTGTATATGCCGATACAGCCTGTCCTCTTACAAGGTGCTGTTCGACAACTTCTTTAGCCTTTTCGGCGTCCATTTTTATATAAGTAACCTTTTCTTTTCCCGGCTCTGTGATTTCAACGATTGGCTCATACATACACATGCCGATACAGCCTGTCTGTGTTACCACGACATTTTTAAGTCCCTTTTCCTGAACCAAATCAGAAAAAGCTTTAAGCACCGGTCTTGCGCCGGCCGCAATACCGCAGGTTGCCATACCGACAACAACGCGGGTTACATTCTCTTCATCGGCACGAAGACCGACCTGAGACTGCATTCTATCACGAATCGCTTTTAATTCTTCAAGTGATTTCATCTTAATCCTCCTGTTTAGTAATAATCAAATGATAACTCCATTTAAAATTTCCTTGTGATTTTCAAAAAGAAAGTCCTGAATGTATTCCCTGACCTCGGGTGTGCTGAAAGGCACATCACCAAGCACCTCACGGAATTCTTTCGTGTCCAAGACAAACTCCCTTTTGTCAATCATAAACCTGTATAAGAAGTCAATATTGTCATTGAATGTGACAAGCGTTGTCATGGTGGAAGTCATATCGCCCAGTGGCATTCTGTCAATGTTTGAAAGACAAAAAACCGCTTTAACGACCGTTCCCACGCCAGGCTCTGAATTTATTTCAAAGCTTCCGCCTGTGCTTTCCGCCGCCATCTTGAAAAATGGTATACCCAGCCCGACCTTTCGGGTTGTCCTCGTTGTGAAAAAAGGGTCGGTAACATTCTCAAGCTGTTCCTTTGTCATGCCGCAGCCGTTATCAGAAATGATAATCGTCAGCAAATCGGCAGAGGTGTCTACTATTACTGATATTTCAATAAGAGAAGCCTTGGCGGTAACCGAGTTCTGAGCAACGTCAAGAACATTCAATGAAAGCTCTGTCATCATAAATCCTGATATTTTTTAAGAATACCCTCAACGTCGTCAATTGTCAGACGGCCGTAAACGTCTTCATTTACAGTCAGGACGGGAGCAAGACCGCAAGCGCCAATACAACGACAGGCTTCAAGTGAATACTTTCCGTCAGCTGTACATTCGCCACCGGAGATGCCCAGCTTCTCCATGAGCTTGTTGTAAATGTCGCCTGAGCCCTTGACATAGCAGGCTGTTCCCAGACATACTGAAATCTTGTACTTGCCCTTTGGATTAAGTGAAAACTGTGAGTAGAACGTAACTACTCCGTAGATTTTTTCAAGAGGAATATTCATTTCAACGGCGATTATCTTCTGAACTTCAATGGGAAGATAGCCGTAAACCTCCTGAGCTTCCTGAAGAACAGGCATTAGTGCACCCTTGTCACCCTTGTGGCGGGCAACGATTTCGAGAAGCTTTTCTTCCTGTTCCTTTGTGCCGCAAAACGGCACAGTTGTTTTAGAACCCATTTTAGAACCTCCTTGATTAATGGCGGTTAAGCCGCAGTTAACTGGAAAAGGTCATTTTCCTTTCAGCATAACAATAATAATTATTGTAGCACAAAGTTGTTAAAAAATCTACAAATATATCTTACATACTAAAGCGATTTTTTTTATTATATTTGCACAAAATGCACAATGTTTAACCCTCATATATCGGCTCCACCATAACTTTACACAGAAAAAACTAATTTTTTTCGTACTATTTGTCAGTTATAATAATTACATCTTGAAAAAGTATTGTGAGAATGATATAATAATATATTAAGAAATTAACCAAGATTTTTTGGGGAGGGCAGAATTTATGACCGTTGACGATATCAGGAAACTGCTGAATGCCGAGGTGCTTTGCTGTGGTGAGCTCACGACGAAAGAGGTTCATACCGCCTGCGGATCTGACATGATGAGCGATGTTTTGGCTTTTGTGAAGGACCAGTCTGTTCTTCTGACGGGGCTGTGCAATCCACAGGTGATAAGAACCGCCGAAATGATGGACATGGTGTGCATCTGCTTTGTCAGGGGGAAAAATCCTGACGAAACAATGATTACACTTGCCGAAGAAAGAGGTATAGTTCTTTTGAAGACTGAGCTTAGAATGTTTGCTGCCTGTGGAATTTTATATGAAAATGGACTTCATGGAGGTGCATCACATTGAGTGACACAATACACCTTACATATACTGTCAGCGGTGATGATTTCACGAGGGCGGGTGAAGCCTCAAGTGATTTAAAGTCAAAGCTCAAACAGATGGGTGTTGACCCTGAGGTTATCAGAAAGGTTGCCATAGCCATGTATGAGGGTGAAATAAATATGGTTATTCACGCTCACGGGGGGACAATTGACGTTGACATTTCGCCAAATGAAATTATAATGCTGTTAAAGGATAACGGCCCTGGAATTGTTGATATACAAAAGGCAATGCAGGCTGGCTATTCGACGGCGACTGAAAACATTCGCTCACTGGGCTTTGGTGCGGGAATGGGACTCCCGAATATGGAGAAGTATTCTGACGATATGAAAATCGACACTGAAATCGGCGTTGGCACGACCGTCACCATGAAGGTTGAAATGAAATAGCTTAACACTTTTAATATGTATATTTTCGGAGGAGGAGGGTTTTTCGATGGACACTTTTATTAATTCAGTGCGCCTTGACAGTGATCTTTGCAAAGGCTGTATTCACTGCATTAAGCGCTGTCCCACACAGGCGATTCGCGTGAGCAACGGAAAAGCCCGTATCATCAGGGAGTTTTGTATTGACTGTGGCGAGTGTATTAGAGTATGCCCTCACCATGCGAAAAAGGCGACGTATGATCCGATTGAAATCATGGATAAGTTTGAGTATACGGTTGCCCTGCCTGCTCCGTCATTATATGGCCAGTTTAATAATCTTGATGACATAAATATAATTCTCAGGGCATTGAAGCTCATGGGCTTTGACGACGTTTATGAGGTCAGCGGCGCGGCTGAGCTTGTCAGTGAAATGTCACGCAACTATATCGACAATCATAAAGACAAAAGGCCTTTTATCAGCTCGGCTTGTCCGTCGGTAGTGCGGCTTATAAGAGTTCGCTTTCCTAATTTAATAGAGCATCTTCTTCCGTTTTATGAGCCGATGGAGATTGCGGCATCTATGGCAAAAGAAAAGGCTGTTCGTGAAACGGGGCTTCCGCCTGAAAAAATCGGCGTTATTTTTATTTCGCCCTGTCCGGCAAAGGTCACATCTGTCTATGCACCGCTTGGACGAGACGTTTCATCGGTTGACGGCGTTATCGCCATTAAAGAGGTTTATCCTAAGCTTCTTCCCTTTATGAAGCAGACCGCGGATGAGGAGCAGGAGCTTGCTATTTCGGGAAAAATCGGCATTAGCTGGGGCGGAAGCGGCGGTGAAGCCGGCGGACTTCTGATAGACAGCTATCTTGCCGCTGACGGAATTGAGAATGTTATTCATGTTCTTGAGGACCTTGAGGACCAGAAGTTTTCAGACCTTGAATTTATAGAGCTTAACGCTTGCAGCGGCGGTTGTGTCGGCGGTGTTTTGCAGGTTGAAAATCCGTATGTCGCAAAATCGAGAATAAAGAGGCTAAGGCGATATCTTCCTGTTTCAAGAACGCATCTTGAGGAAGATATAAATGAAAAGCAGTATATGAACAAGAAAATACGGTATGAGCCTGTTTTCAAGCTTGGGACGAGCATGCTTGAAAGCCTTCACATGATGGCGCAGGTTGAGGAGATATGCAAAAGACTCCCCGGACTTGACTGCGGCTCTTGCGGTGCGCCGACCTGTAAGGCGCTTGCTGAGGACGTTGTCAGGGGAGTGGCAAAGGAGAAGGATTGTATTCATCTTCTTCGTGAATATATTCATAAGCTGTCGGATGATTTAAACAGGCTGTAAAGGAATGAGAATATGACTGTAAAAGAGCTTTCAGAAAAGTGCAGCTTTCGGATTTTTAATATGGGTGACGGTGAAGCTGAGATTTCCGGCGTTTATTGCTGTGACCTTTTGAGTGTGGTAATGGGCAGGGCATTCAGCCGTTGCGCATGGGTGACTGTTATGGGGAATATCAATTCGATTGCTGTTGCGTCACTGACCGATATGAGCTGTATTGTGCTTTCGGATACTGCCGTTCTTGATGATGCCGCTTTGGAAAAAGCGAAGCTTCAAAAGGTTACTATATTAAAGAGCGAGCTTCCCATATTTGAAACCGCTTTGGCAATTCACAAGGCTGTCGGCAATGCTTAGCCTTTCATATGACCTTCATATACATTCCTGCCTTTCTCCCTGCGGAGATGACGAGATGACGCCGGCGAATATTGCGGGGATGGCATATGTCAAGGGGCTTGATGTTATTGCTGTCACCGACCATAACAGCATAAAAAACTGTGAAGCCACCGCTAAAGCGGGGGAAGCCTTTGGGCTGACCGTTCTTTTTGGAATGGAGCTGACAACGCAGGAGGAGGTTCACGTGGTCTGCCTTTTTCCTAGCATTGAAAAGGCGGCAAAGTGGGATGAATATGTGTATGACCGTCTCATGAAAATTCAGAACGACCCTGATATCTTTGGGCATCAGTATGTTATGAACAGTGAGGACGGCATTTTGCATGAGGAAAAAAACCTGTTAATTAATGCTGCCGACATTGATTTTGAGAGGGTTTTCCCTCTGGTTGACGAGTATGGCGGCGTGGCTTTTCCGGCGCATATTGACAAAAGCTCAAATTCACTTATTTCAAATCTGGGCTTTGTTCCGCCTGATTCTCAATTTGGCTGTGTTGAAATCAAGGACATGGATAAATACAAAAAGCTGTGCTCTGACTATCCGTATCTATCGGGTTGCAGGGTGCTTAAAAACTCAGACGCTCACAGGCTTGAGGATATAAGTGAGCCGGTTAATTTTCTTCACAGCGAATCCAAAAGCCCGGATGATATTATTTTTGCGTTGAAAAAAAAGACGACGGACTCAAAATCATTTTAGTTTTGCATCAGCATCAATTAATATAAGAGCAATAATCATGGAATATTGAGGCTAAAAAAACAAAATCGGTTTGGGCGTATATAATTTTAAACATTTATCTCATATAAACAAACAAATTGTCCTATCAACAAAATCCCGAAAAAAACATAAAAATAACTTATAAATAAAAAACGTTCAAATTTTTAAATTATAGTAAAAAGTATTCATATTTGCTCTTATTAATCTTGACTGAAAGATTAAAAGATGATATACTAAAACTGTTATCTTAAAATATAAATTTAGTATTAGTCTTACGCTTAGTTAAAGTAATCAATCTGTTATTTCGCTTTTATATTATACCGAGTTTAACCACAGTAATAGTACGTTAGGACTTATTGGAGGTGAAATCTATGTACCAGGTAAATGCCGATGCCTGTCAGCAGATGATTGAACGGATTGACAGTGAAGTCAACAGGCTTACAAGCAGGATTAATGAAATAAAGAACAAAATCAGCTACAGCAGTATTCTTGGTACTGTGGAATGGAAGGCTGAGTTTATTAATATAGGTAAAGAATTTATTAAGGAAATGCTGGGTGAAGCTATTTCTGAGGATGAATTCAGAAAGCTTTTGGAGGAGGAAACCTATCTAAACCTCCGCATAAAAAAGTGCCTTGAGGTTCGTGGAATCATTGAAGATATTATGGGACATGAATAGAAACGGTTTGCGTCATAGGATGTGGGCCGTTTTATTTTTTTAAAAACACAGAAAATTCCACTCTTTATCATAAAGCTATCACAAATCGGGGTATAATAAGAATTAAGGGAAAAACAAAGGAGTGAAAGCTATGGATAATAATTTCGACAATAATTTTGACAATGTTACCGAAGGACTTTCAGGTGCTTATGAGGGTTCTGACAGCTTAAAGATAAATAACACCGGCACAGACAATAATATTCAAAACAACGGCTTTGTGAATTATCAGAATCAGCCACCCCAAATGCCAGTCTTGCCGGTAATGAGCAGCACAAATGAGGTTGCATATTATCCTGAATCAGAAAATGACGAGAAGAAGTCCCGAAGAAAGGGAATATTAAAAACTGTCGTTGCTATATTATGTGTTTTGGGAATATCAGCAGGCTCCATCGGCGGTTATATAGCACTTACTGATAACGGGCGGAATATACCGTTTTACTCAAGTGAAAGCAGAACTGATGATGAATCATCGTCAGAGGCTGAGAATAATTCTGCCGATGAAACAGCAACAAAAGAAATGCCGTCGCTTTTACAGCTTGCGGCAAAAGAAAATGCATTATCTATTCCTGAAATAGTCAAAAAGGTGTCACCGTCGGTAGTGGGAATCTCCAGCAAGCTTTATAACGGCACCTCGACAGGTACAGGAATTATTATGACAAGCGACGGATATATTATCACAAATGGTCACGTTGTTGAAAATGCAACGACAATTACTGTTGTAATTTCAAGCGACAAGGAGTTTGAGGAATGTGAAGCCCGACTTATCGGGATTGACACCAAAACCGATCTTGCTGTCATAAAGGTTGACAAAACTGAGCTTATCCCCGCTGAGTTTGGTCTGTCAGATGAGCTGGAGGTTGGGGAGCTGGCAATAGCAATAGGAAATCCCTTGGGATTTGATCTTGCCGGCTCCGTCACCGGCGGACTAATATCCGCACTAAACAGAGAGCTTACCGTTGAGGATAAGCAGATGACGCTTATTCAGACTGACGCTGCAATAAACCCCGGAAATTCAGGCGGCCCTCTTGTAAACAGCTACGGTCAGGTCATAGGAATAAACTCGGTGAAAATTTCATCAAGCTACTCCACGTCGGTTGAAGGTCTTGGGTTTGCTATTCCTATTGATGAGGCAAAGCCGATAATAGACGACCTTATCTTATACGGATATGTAAAGGGCAGGCCGATGATAGGCTTGTCAGGTGAGGATATCACAGCGGTAATCGCCAGATACTATAATCTTCCACAGGGTGTGATTGTGCGGTTTATTGAGCCTGACTCAGGTGCTGAAAAGGGCGGAATAAAAATCGGCGATATAATTATCGGCATTAACGACCAGCCTATAGCCACAATGTCAGAGCTTAATAAGATCAAAGACACTTTTAAGGCGGGAGTAACGATTAAGCTCACAGTTTATCGAGACGGTGAAACCATAGATGTAAGTGTGGTCTTGTCAGAGGCTAAACAGCAATAACACCGCATATGCGTTTAAAATATAAAGGCATGGGGGACGCCGGGCGTACGCAAAAGCTCCCCACAACGATTGAGCTTTTAACATATATTCATTTTCTTTCCTAAACAGAGAAGGCGCCGCCGGAAAAGTCCGGACGGCGCATTTTCTGTTTTTGCAGCAAAAGTGTTCTGATTGCAAATTACTACATAAGCTATTTAGGGTTGACCGATCAAGCTGTCAATTTATTTAGCATATGTAGTGCGACCTATTGCTGCTGCAATCCGAAGCTAATTGACAGCGCTGAATTTATTTGTGTCATAGATGTAGTATTAAGCTCACCCATCTTTTCTTTCAGACGCTTTTTGTCGATAGTTCTAATTTGTTCAAGCAAAACAACTGAGTCCTTTGCAAGTCCACAGCCGCTGTCAAGCTCAATATGAGTCGGAAGCTTTGCCTTTTCCTTCTGACTGGTAATAGCCGCCGCAATAACTGTCGGGCTGTGCTTATTTCCAACATCATTCTGGACAATCAGCACAGGACGTATTCCGCCCTGTTCAGAACCGACGACAGGGCTGAGATCTGCATAATAGATTTCTCCCCTCTTAACAGACACGATAAAACACTCCTATTTTTTTATTAAGCTAAGCTTGTATATATTATTTACCGTAATGCATAGCTTTAAACATCAGCTTAAAAAAACAGAGGAGCGAAATTTTCAGCTGTTTCATTATATGTCGAATTAATGTTGTTTGTGCAGTAATAGCAAGTGCGTTTCCGTTAAAAAAATATAGCAATTATTTTGTAACAATAAATAATGATTTAATATCTATTGACATAAAGAACAATTTAGTATAAACTTAAAGAATAATTTATGTTATTTATGCTGAAAAAGCTGTAAATTATTTGTTTATAACATAAATGTTTTTAAATGTTTTTTTTGGAGGAAGTTGTATGAAGGATTTTAAAATCGGAAAAAAGCTTTTCTTAGGGTTCGGGTCACTTTGCATTCTTTTACTGATTATTTGTGCGGCGTCATTTTATGGCATCGCAAAGGGAAACGCAAGGACGAATGAGCTTTATGACAGCAATCTTATCGCAATCGACGCCGTCGGTGAGCTTCGCGAAATTTTTCAAGAGGAACGCGCATTGACAAGAAATCTAATCATGTTTGATCCTTCACATGCTACATACCAGTCATCAGTTGCTTTGATAGCCGAGCGTGATGTTGAATTTTTGGCGGCGCTTGACAAATATGAAACGACAATTGACACGCAAGAGGACAGGGTGCTTTTTGAGGGGCTTAAAAAGGTTTTTAACGATGAATATGCTGTTTTCAAAAAGGAGCTGAAGGAGTTTACGGACAACAGGGATACCGAGGGTGCACTTCAGTATTTGGTTGATGCTCTTCCTATCAATACCGCTCTTGTGAAGTATCTTGACGATATAGCTGTTCTAAACGACGAATACGCCAGAGAAACAATAGATGCGGCAAAGCGTGCCTTTGTTATTTTGCTGTGCATTGGTATTCCAATAATACTCATCACAATATTCTGGTCGCTTTATCTGATTCGCTATCTTGACAAGAACATCTCAAGAAAAATCACAAAAATTGTTGATGCGGCGAACGAGCTTGCTGTTGGAAATATTAATGTTGCGGTTGATGCCGACAGCAAGGATGAGATCGGTGATCTTGCCGACGCGTTTAACACAATGATACGAAGCATTCGTGAACAGGCGAAAATTGCCGAAGCTATTTCAGAGGGTGATATGACGGTAAGCTATACGCCGAACTCAGGCAATGATACAATGGGCAAGGCGCTTGTTAAGACTATTGACGGCTTGGGCGATATTTTCAGTGCAATAACAACTTCAGTTTCACAGGTGAACGCCGGGGCGGAGCAGGTTTCAGCAGGGGCACAGTCGCTTTCACAGGGCGCTACCGAACAGGCAAGCTCAATTCAAGAGCTTGCGGCGACCATTGCCAGCGTATCAGATCAGGTTAGAAACAATGCGCAAAATGCAACAGATGCACGTGAGCTTTCCGAAAAAGCAGGCGATGAGGTTTCAAAAGGAAATGAACAAATGACACGAATGATTGAGGCGATGAATGACATCAACAACTCATCCTCAGAAATATCGAAGATTATTAAAGTCATTGACGATATCGCTTTTCAGACGAATATTCTGGCGCTAAACGCAGCAGTTGAGGCAGCCAGAGCGGGAGCAGCGGGAAAAGGCTTTGCTGTTGTAGCAGATGAAGTCAGAAACCTTGCGGCAAAAAGTGCTGCCGCCGCTAAGAATACCACAGCGCTTATTGAGGGCTCAATTTCAAGAATTGCAGAAGGCGCAAGAATTGTTGACCATACCGCCGATTCTCTCAGAACCATAGTGCAAAGCGTAACAGAGGTTTCAGAGCTTGTCAATCTTATAGATGATGCGTCAGCGCAGCAGGCTTCGTCGCTTGCTCAAATCGCTCAAGGAATCGAGCAGATTTCAGCGGTTGTTCAGACTAATTCAGCAACAGCAGAGGAAAGTGCCGCCGCAAGTGAAGAGCTTTCAGGTCAGGCAAATATGCTCAGCGGAATACTCTCAAAGCTCAAGCTAAAAAATTCAGAAGGCTCATCATATACTCAGAATAAAACTAATACGTCTTCAAAATCGGGTGAGTTTGATTTTTCATTCTCGGGCTTTGGCGATAAATACTAGCGTAAAAAAAACACCGGCGGAAGATAACCGTCGGTGTTTTTTCTAGAAAAAATTATGCCTTGTCGCCCGGCTTGAATATCAGTGCCATTAAGAGACCAAACAGAATAGCGGCGGTGATTCCGCCGGAGGAGGCGGTTAGCCCGCCTGTAAAAACACCAAGAAGCCCGATTTTGTCAATTGCTTCCTCCACTCCCTGAGCGAGAAGATAGCCAAAGCCCGTCAGCGGGACTGTTGCGCCTGCGCCCGCCCACTCAATGAGAGGCTTATACACACCGATTGCGCCGAGAAAAACACCAGCCACAACATATGTCACAAGAATCCTTGCCGGTGTGAGCTTTGTATAATCAATGAGCACCTGCCCAATCGCACAGAATATCCCCCCTATAAGAAAGACCTTGAGAAACATCAGAAAAGTATCCATACCTTCACTCCATTACGAAACTAATTTTTTGAGTTTGAAATCCACACAGCGTGGCATATTCCGGGAATAGACTCACCCTGTTGTGACGAGGTCGGCGACATGAGAGCGCCTGTTGCACAAAACAGAATATTCTTAAGCTCGCCGTTTTTCACCTTGTCAAGAAAATATCCGCAAAGAATACTTGCCGAGCATCCGCAGCCTGACCCTCCAGCGTGAACGTCCTGCTTTTCAAAATCAAACATCATCATACCGCAGTCTTTGTGGTTTGCACGAATATTGATATTATCACGCTCGAGAATTTCACAAAGAAGCCGGCTTCCTACTTTCCCGAGGTCGCCTGTTATTATAAAGTCAAAATCAGTTGGTGAAAGCGCAGTATCGTCCAAAAATTGCTTTATTGTTGAGGCTGCTGCGGGTGCCATCGCTGCTCCCATATTGTTGGCGTCGGTGATTCCCAAATCGACGATTGTTCCTGCTGATACAGCTCGTACGAAAGGTGCTGCTCCAGTGGGGGACAGGACAATGGCGCCGCTGGCCGTCGCGGTCCACTGAGCTGTCGGTGTGCGCTGTCCGCCGTATTCGAGCGGAAGTCTGAATTGACGCTCTGCTGTGCAGAAGTGTGAAGAAGTTGAAGCAAGTAAATACCTCCCTATGTTATTATCGGCGAAAAGTGAGGCTAAAGCCAAACCCTCAGCCATTGTTGAGCAAGCGCCGAAAACCCCGAAGAAAGGGATTTCAAGCTCTCTAATCCCGTATGTTGAGCCGATGCATTGATTTAAAAGGTCACCTGAAAACATAAAGTTTATGTCAGATGTTTGAAGTCCGGCCTTTTGAATAGCAAGCGAAACGGTTTGCTTGAGCATTTCGCTTTCGCCCTGTTCAAAGGTTTTTTGTCCGAAATAAGGGTCAACCACAATCTGGTCGAAATAATTTGCCATTGGTCCGTCGCTTTCTTTTTTTCCCGCTGTGCAAGCATAAGAAATAATCGACGGACAGACAGACATTTTCACTGTGCACCTGTTTATTAGGATTGACATACCAATCCTCCTTTATATGATTTGCATTTTTATTTTTTCCGATAAAGCATAATTTATTCTTAAAACTGTTAAATTTATAAGGTTGCGTTTTGATAAAAAAAGGGGTATAATAATTTAAAGTATTTATGAGGAGTATTTATATGATAACAATTGAAATGGATAATAATAAAATTATCAAGCTTGAATTATATCCCGACAAAGCGCCGATCACCTGTGAGAATTTCATTAAGCTTGTTAAAGAGGGTTTTTATGACGGGCTGATTTTTCACCGTGTAATAGAAGGCTTTATGGTTCAGGGTGGCTGTCCCGAGGGAACGGGAATGGGCGGACCTAAAGAAAAAATCAAGGGCGAATTTCTTTCAAACGGCTTTGCCAACCCGATTAAGCATGAGCGTGGAGTAATATCAATGGCACGGTCACAGAGTCCTAATTCAGCCGGCTCACAGTTTTTCATCATGCATAAGGATGCTTCTCATCTAGACGGGCAGTATGCGGCTTTCGGAAAAGTCATTGAAGGTTTGGATATCGTCGATGAAATTGCATCGGTTGAGGTTGACTATAACGACCGTCCTCTCACTGTTCAGAAAATGCTAAAGGTCACTTTTATTGAGGACTGATTCATAAGTTATTCGCACAGATTTTTCGTTAAGATTTGAGGTGGAATATGCTCGTATCCGAAATCAGACATAAACAAGTCAGCGAAACACTTCTTGATTTTCAGCACAATCTTTCAGACAAATTTATAAAAGCGGTTAATATGTGTATGTTTTCCGACGTGACATATAACGATGAAAATGCCGACTGCATCCTAGTTTTGGGGAGCAGGAAGGGTGTGGTGCGTCGTATTCCGAAAGCAATTTCCCTTTTCAAGGCGAGAAGGGCGGAGTTTATTTTAGCCACTGGCGGCGCAATGACCGAAACTGGGAAAACCGAGGCTGAGGGTTATTATGAAGCTCTTGTTTTAGCGGGAATCAACACTGATAATATTATTCTTGAAAATTTCTCAAGCAATACTCCTGAAAACATGATGTTTTCAAAAAAAGCTCTTGAGGAGAAGTTCGGTTTACAGCCGATGAAGCTGATTGTCGTCACGAATCATTTTCATATGAAGCGTGCGATTATGACGGCGAAGCAGTATTTCCCCAGTTCATACAGCTTTATTCCTTGCCCCGTCCCTGATTCAAGTGGCGATGAAAACAGCTGGCATCTCAGCGAAACGGGAAGAAAGCGTATCGAGAAAGAGCTGAGGTCGCTTGTCATATCTGTCACGAACGGCTGGGCGGCGGATGAGTACATAAACGTTCAGAGTGAGGACTTTTTGATTAATATAACAGTATAAATAAATCGGCGGTGTAAAGTATTATTACTTCACACTGCCGATTTTGCCGTATTCGGCATATTCAAGCGAGTAAAGGTGTTTACCTTTACTCCCAATCCTTCCATATTTCAGGGTGAAAGCCGACGGTCGCCTGCTTTCCGTTTCTGACAATCGGCGTTTTTAAAAGCGAAGGATTTTCAAGAAGCTTCTCCTCCTTTGCACTATCAGACGAAAGATATTTTAACAAAAGCGCATCCTGCGTTTTCAGGCTGTCATCAATGAGCTTTTCAAGTGAGCCTATTGACTGCTTAACGCTTGAAAATTCCCCTTTGCTGATTTTGTATTTAGAAAGGTCAACGCTTTGAAATTTCACGCCTCTTTCTTTAAAATATCTTTCCGCCTTTTTGGTATCGAAACACTTTGGCTTTCCGAATATCTGAATGTTCATTATAATCCTCCCAACCTAATCTGAAAATAGTATATCACAAAAACAAAAAAATTGAAATACCTATTGACCAAACGAGTCAACGGTGATATAATAGTATTGACCGAATGAGTCAATGTTATTGGAGGTGTTATTCTGAACGAAAAATTCTATTCGCTTTCTGAGCAAAAGAGAGAAGCTATAATAAACTCAGCAATGAGCGTTTTTTCTGTTTCGGGATACAAAAACGCTTCCACTGAGGAAATCGCAAGGAAATCAGGAATTTCAAAGGGACTTTTGTTTCATTATTTTGAAAGCAAGCGTGAGCTTTTTATTTATCTGTATAACTACTGTATTGATTTTTTGAGAAAGCGAATTACGTTTGAAGAGCGTGAAAAAAAGCCTGACTATTTTGATTTTCTTTTTGAAGCACAGGAGAAAAAGCGTGAGGTAATGAAAACACATCCATATATTTTTGCATTCAGCTCAATGGTTTATTACGATACCGCACCGGAAATTTCAAGTCTTGTCAAAAGCACAAACAGGGAAATTATTGCGGCACAGATTGATTTTTTGCTTGGGTATTCGGATTGCTCACGCTTTAAGAAGAGTGTTGATCCGAGAAAAGTCACTGAAATAATTATCTGGACAGCCGACGGTATGATGAAAGATATTATGAGCAGAACGGAATTTGATATCGACTCTGCATCCGAAGAATATCTTGAGGTTTTAAGAATATTCAAAAATAATTTTTATGAAAAGGAGCAAACAGATGGGGATAATCAGCATTAGTAATCTCACAAAGGATTACGGCAACAATAAGGGCGTTTTTGACCTTTCGTTTGATATTCCAAAGGGTGAGGTTTTCGGCTTTTTAGGGCCAAACGGCGCGGGAAAGACAACAACAATAAGACATCTTCTTGGCTTTCTTAACGCAGATAACGGCAAGCTTTCAATCAATGGTCTTGACTGTCGCGAAAAAGCGGCGGAGATCCAGAAGAGTCTTGGCTATCTTCCTGGTGAAATCGCATTTATGGACGAAATGACGGGTGAAAAATTCATTCGCTATATCGCCGAAATGAGAGGCATGACGGATTTTTCAAAAATGAATGAGCTTTTAAAAAGGCTTGAGCTTGACCCGTCGGGGCGACTTAAAAAAATGTCAAAGGGAATGAAGCAAAAAATCGGCATTATCTGTGCGTTTATGCACGATCCCGAGGTGCTTATTCTTGATGAGCCCACAAGCGGACTTGACCCTTTGATGCAGAGCCTTTTTGTTGAGCTTATTGCAGAGGAAAAGGCAAAGGGAAAAACAATACTTATGTCCTCACACAGCTTTGAGGAGGTTGACAAGACCTGTGACCGTGTCGGAATTATAAAACAGGGCAGGCTTGTTGCGGTTGAAGATATTGCCACTCTCAAAAGCTCACAGCGCAAGACCTATATTGTCGGCTTTGAAGATGACGGTGCTGTCAAGGCTTTCTCAAACGAGCCGTTTGAAACCACAGAAATCGCATCAAACAAAGTTGCTGTCACAGTCACCGGTGATATTTCGCCGTTTATTAAGTCAATGACTAAATTCAAGGTAATCTCTCTTGACGTGAAAACACAGACACTTGAGGAAGTTTTCATGCATTTTTACGGAGGTGACAAAAATGATAAGTAAGCCTATTATAAAACAGCTTTTTAAATCAAATGTAGTGACCATAGCAATCTTCACAGGAATTCTATTAATGTATCAGACCATATTAATATTTATGTACACACCGTCAATGATTGATCAAATGACAGAAATGATGAAGAGCATGGGCAATATCGGCGGAATGTATGGAATGGATAAAATGACGGGCGGATATTCAGGCTATATAGCACAGTTTTATTTCGCAATGATTGTGCCGATGTTTATGCTGGTATACGGCATTATGACGGGGAATAAAATCATAGCAGGGAGAGTTGATAAAGGCTCAATGGCGTGCTTGCTTGCTTCCCCGAACACAAGAAATGCAATAAGCATATCAAGCGCTGTGTTTTATTTTTTGAGCATTGTTGTTATCGTGGGAATAAACACAGTAATTGGGCTAATCTGCACGCTTGCATATAAAGAAGCCGATATCAGCATCAAGCATTTTCTGTTTCTCAATGTCGGGGTAATCATAATGATTGTCGGCATGGCGTCAATATCGTTTTTCTTTTCATGCGTTTTCAACGAGTCGAAAAGGTCAATCGCCCTTGGCGGCGGAATACCGATTGTGTTCTTTTTGTTTTATATGATTTCAGATATGGGCGAAAAGCTTGAGGTTTTCAAAAAGATAACCCTTTATTCACTATTTAAAGCAACAGACATCGTAAACGATAATTATACACCCGTGCTTATCGGGCTTGGCATTTTAACAGCAATGTCGATAATCCTGGTTACAGCGGGGGTAAGAATATTCAACAAAAAGGATTTGCCGGTATAGTCGGAGGGGTTTATGAAAATAGTTTTACAGCGTGTTTTGTCAGCAAGCGTAACAGTTGACCAAAAAGTCACAGGCGAAATAAACAAAGGCTACGTCGTTTTTTTAGGCGTGGGGAATGAGGACAGTGAGGCTGACTGTGACAGACTTGTCAGCAAGCTTGTGAATCTTAGAATTTTCTCGGACGAGAACGACAAAATCAATCTGTCGCTTTTGGATGTAAAAGGTGGACTTTTGATAATATCCCAGTTTACGCTTTATGCGGACTGTAAAAAGGGCAACCGCCCGAACTTCATTCAAGCGGCAGCCCCAGACAAAGCAGAACTGCTCTATGAATATTTCATAGAGCAGTGCAGAAAAAAAGTCAGCGTAGTCGAATCTGGAATTTTCGGTGCGGACATGAAGGTATCGCTGATAAACGACGGGCCGTTCACGATTTGTCTTGAATAGTCTTACACAAAGGAATCAACACTCAGAATTTTATCTGAGAAATACTCAGCTTCCTTGAGGCTGTGAGTGATATAAAATACTGTGCGCTTTGCACAGTATTTTTTTGTGAAATCAATAACGGAGTATTTTGTTTGTTCGTCAAGTCCGGTAAAAGGCTCGTCCAGAAAAAGCACCTCGGCTTTTGAAAGAAGCGCCCTTAACAAAGATACCCTGCGTTTCATACCGCCCGAAAGCTCACGAACCGGCTTCGCCTCACAACCCTCAAGTCCAATCTCATTGGCGGCTGAAAGTATCACCGCGCTGTCAAGCTCTCGATTGACAAGCTTGATGTTTGAAACAAGACTAAGGTTTTCACAAAGACGGTCCTCTTGAAATACAGCACCGAGAGAAAGCCCGTCAAGCCCCGTCACAGTGCCGCTGTCACAGGGGATAAGCCCAATCAGAATTTTTAAAAGCGTTGTTTTTCCTGTTCCTGACGGCGCCATGATGCTGGTTATTTTCCCCTCTTCAAAAACAGCGGAAAAATTATTTAACACTAAAAGCTCACCAAAGCTTTTAGTCAGATTATTAACAACAATATCCATGCATTACATCCTTTCAAAACGGCGAACACCCGCATCAAGAAGGGTGAGCAGGAGCTTTTCAAAGGCGAGGCTGAGCAGTATTATTACAACTGTCCAGGCGAACAAATCAGGCGTGTCTAAAAAAATCTTCGCCTTATAAAGCTTCTCACCGATTGAACCGTCTGGGATTCCGATAACCTCAGCGGCTATTCCGGATTTCCAGCTCAGCCCGAGAGAAACCGAACAAGCCGACCGAAAAAACGGAAGAACCTGTGATGCATAGATATAGCGGATTGTCCTGAAGTGAGAAACCTTAAAAACCTCAGCCATCTCAAGAAGCTGCGGGTCTGTCGCACGAATACCGTCTTGAACGTTCGTATAAATAATAGGAAGAACGATAAGAAAGGAAATAAGCACCGAAAGATTTTTTGAGGATATCCATATAAGCACGAGAATTATAAATGATGCAACGGGGACGGCTTTTATCGTGAGCATCAGCGGTGAAAGAAGCTCTCTAATCCTCCTAAAGCGAACGGATATGCCGGCAAGCACCACCCCTGCCGCCGCACCGCAGAAAAATCCCAAAAGAATCCGCACAAGAGAAAAAACCACTGAGTCCCAGAAATCACCGGTTACAACAAGCTCACTAAGTCTTTTTAAAACTAAAGCGGGGGGAGGAAGAAGTATCTTCTGCCCGAGTGACATACTTCCAAGCTGCCATACAGCAATCCAGAACAGCACCGCCCAGAACGGGAGCTTTTTTAAAGCTTTGTTTGGCTTATGTGCCATAATAGAATTCATCAGCGGGAAGAGCGCCGCCTATAGACTTCGGTTGCTGCTCAAAAAGCACGCTCAGATAACCAGATAGCTTGGTTTTCATTTCAGCGCCTGTAATATATGCAATATTACACTGCGGGAGGGCGATTTTAGCAACAGCCTCAGGGACAATATCATACTTCCCGACAAGAGCAGCGCCCTCATCAAGATTTGAATTAACAAAGTTGATTGAAGCCTCATAGCGTGTCAAAAATGCCT
This sequence comes from Bacillota bacterium, assembly GCA_023439835.1. Classification (GTDB taxonomy): domain Bacteria; phylum Bacillota; class Clostridia; order Oscillospirales; family Ruminococcaceae; genus SZUA-444. The sequence goes on from JAEXUW010000013.1 coordinate 124,676, forward strand.
CAACCGCTTCAGGATGCGCATTTATAAAATCGGTGCGTGCAATAACCACGCCTGTTATCATAGCTGAAGGCGAAGCTGTGCCAGTCTGAAGAGCGTCCCATTCGTTTGACAGGTCAAGAGCAACGCGAATTTTGTCATTCTTCATCTGTGCCGTTGCGACAAAGGGTTGAGGGAGCATCGCAATAGCATTTTCGTTTGCAGCAAGAGCCGCGGCACATTCGGAATGCTCACTCTTCCACTCAATAGTAACATCAGAAGAAGGGTCAATGCCGTTTGCTGACAGAATATAGTTCAAACCATATTCTGGGGTTGCACCCTTTCCGCTAGCGTAGATTGTCTTTCCGCGAAGGTCTTCGATTGAGGAAATAGTGTTTCCGTTTTCGACAATATACAATACTCCAAGCGTACTGACGGCGATAACCTTCACCTGACCGTCGGTATTGTTATAAAGGACGGATGCTAAATTCGCCGGAACAGCGGCAATATCCACATTCCCCTGAACAATAGCGGGAGTAACCTCGTCAATTGCGGCGGCGATAGTGAATTTATAGTTGTTATCGGTAACAAAACCGGAATCAACTTCATCCATAAACTGTACCATTCCCATTGCTGACGGGCCTTTAAGTGCGATTATTTTAACATCCACCGGCTCAGCGGGAGGAGTCGGAGCTGTTGTAGCGGCAGTTGTAGTTTGTGAAGCTGGAGTTGTGCTTTCAGCGACTGATGATTCATTGTTACCTGTGCATCCTGCAAAAAGTGTTGTTGCAAGTGCAAGTCCTGTAAGTAGCGACATTAATTTTTTCATGGTATAATCCTTTCGTTTTGAAAATAAATGATTTATGCGAAATACTAAAAAGTATTGCAGTACAGCATAAATTTAGCCTGTACTAACTATTGATATTTTACTCCTTGCGATTAAGATTGTCAAGAAAAAAACAATCTTTTGAAGTATAAACAAGTCTGCGCCAAAAACAAAATCCCTGAAAAAACAGGGATTAACACAATGTTAATGCAGTTATGGAGCGGATTACGAGGCTCGAACTCGCCACCCTCGCCTTGGGAAGGCGATGCTCTACCAAATGAGCTAAATCCGCAATAAAAGCGCACATTCTCAGCGTGCGCTTGGAGCTGGGAATGGGACTCGAACCCACGACCTGCGCATTACGAATGCGCTGCTCTACCAGCTGAGCTATTCCAGCGTCAAGTTTTTAAAAAAACAGACGACTATAATTATATAATATATTAATTTTTTTGTCAAGAGAAAAACACCCCTCAATCAAATGAGAGGTGCTTTCCACTGTTAAAATTTACTTTGCCTTTTTAAGCTTTATTGTACACGCCGACAGTACAACAACCGCCGCTATCATTACAAACGGTACTGTCCTGTCCCCTGTTTTCGGGTTTTCAGCCGGCTCGTTGCTCGGATCGGCCGCGGGAACGCTCATAATCTCACTTGAAATCACCACAACATAATCTGATGCGTGATTGAAATCAAGCCCGGCTTTTCCGTCGCTACCGATTTTTCCGCTTGAAACGTACTCAAACTGCTTTGTCGTCGGATTGTAGTAGAATAAGTTTGCGTATTTTCCTGAATTTGCACTGCCCATGTCGATATTGAGCGTAGCTCTAAAGCCGAACTTTCCGCTGAAATTCAAATGAATCTGAATTGCCTGATTGCTTCCTCTCAGCTTATCTACAATCGACGCTGGAATCAAATTCATCCCCCTGCTTATCGACAAGTCAACATCTTTAAGGTCGCCGTCATCAATATCTTTTCCGTTTATAACCCATGTTATTCCGTTTATGATAACTTCAATTGTTATATCCTTGCCCTTGATAGCTTCGAAAATTTTCTTAGGAACAACTGATGTGCCCTTCATGTCGATAACGACTTTTCCGCCCTCTGCTGTTGCCTTGATTTTATCCTCAATAGCCGTCCAGCCCTTAGTTCCGCTGTCGCCTGAAATCTGCGGCTCTGCCGGTGTATAGCTTCCCCCGGTTGAAATCGGTGGATTATTGTTATTGTTGTTATTATTGTCAGCGGGGACAACATAAAGCGGGCTGTATAGCTTTGTCTCTGCCGTTACTGAGGCATCAGCGAATAATGCTGTTTTTGCTGCATTTGTGTACCAGCTTGCAGCATTGCCGCCAGAATATATTGTCGAAAGTACGCCGACGTTTGTTGAACCGCTTGCTTTGACTACTATATAATCAAGAATACAATCCTCGTTAGCGGTATTTCTGTTGAGAGCTAGTCGTGCAACGTTTGCACCATAGCTGACTGTTCCACCCATCCCTGCCGCTTCGGGGCCGTTCATTGTTTCGACGTTGACAATGGCATTAGCATGATCAACATATACAGCAATGCTGCTGCCGTTATCAGCGGTTCCCGGTGTTGCGGAATGTGCATTTACTGTTCCGTTCAAGCAGTAAATAGCAATGCTGGATTCATTGGCTGATGTTCCCGAAGATACATCACCTGCGTTAACAATTCCTGAGAAGTTATATATTCCGAAGGCGTCATCATCTCCGTTACCGCCTGTCGCTGTTTTAACATTAACAACACCGCCGCCAATATTTGAAACTGCACCACTTGTGCCTCCGGTGGATGTTCCGCCGATTGCCACATTCACGTTTAAAGTTCCTGTTCCTTCATTAGCCACACCGCAGCTTGAGCTATTCTCTGATGCTCCTCCTGTTGCTGTTTCTGTAACAGTCATATCGCCGACAGAATTTTGATAAATAGAGGCGCCCACACTTTGACCGGTGCCTGTTGCCTGACCGCCTGTTGCATTTCTGACTATAAATTCTCCCATTCCGTTTGGAGTATTCATAAGCTGGCACATTGCACCAACGCTTTTATCAGATGCTGTTCCGCCTAATGCTGTGCCTGTTATATAAATATTACCGGACGAGTTGTCTGCTCTAAAAGCGCCGTAGCTTCTTTGTGCTGTGCCTCCTGTTGCATCAAAGGCAGATATTGTGCCTGAGCCATTCAGAATAGCGCCGAAGGAAGAATTGTTAGATGGTCCTCCTGTAGCAGCTGTGGAGACATTCAGAGTGCCGTTAGTACAATATGCACCGTAGGAAGAAATGTTAGCTGTTCCTCCAACAGCTGAATCGACAGTTAGTGTGCCGTTAGCACAATATGCGCCGTATGAATTTTCACAAGAGTTTCCTCCCGTAGCTGAATCTACAACAATGCTTCCATCCTGACAATAAACGCCGTAGCTAGTAGTAACATTGTTTCCGCCTACTGCAAGAGAAGTAACTGTTATTGAGCCGTCACCGTAGCTTTGCGCACCGTAGCTTATATCATTACCATTAGTTGTGTCTGTGGAACCTCCGTAAGCTTCGTCAACAATAATACTGCCGTTTGATGCAGCTACGCCAAAGCTATATTGCTTTGCGTTACCGCCAGTAGCTGTCATAATAGTAGTAGAGCCACTTCCTGAATTTATAACGCCATAACCATAATCAACATCAGTTGTACTGGAATGACTTTCGGCTGTGTCCAGGAGTACATCGCCAGAACTTGCATTCTGAATACCGATGCTTGATGTTCCGGTACTGCCCGTTGCAGATTTCAGTTTGAAGGTTCCCGTGCCTGCTCCCGCATAAAATGCGCCATAGCTTTTTGTGACACCAGTTCCGCTTGAATGCCCTCCGGCAGCAGTAAGCCATGTAGCGGTAGTGCTTGGTGCCCCTGCGTTTATGCTAACTGTTGCAAAGGCATAAAGCCCGATGCTCATACCATTATTTGCGGCGGTATTACCCCCCACTATATTAAGATTAACAATATTAATATCTCCTGAGCCCACGAGTATAAGCGCCCTTGTATCAGTTGGGGTAGGTAATTCGTTTTCACCCGTAAGAGTATGACCGGCTCCATCGATTGTAATTGTTATGTTTGGGTCAACCGTATAGGAAATGCTTGCGGTGATATTTGAACTAAACTGAATAATGTCACCGTCATTTGCGCTTGTCAGTGCTGCTAGAAGCTCAGTCTTGTCGCTGACTGTAATAGTCGCTGCGCTAACTGGAAATGCAGAAAAAAGCATTACTGCTGAGGATGCCAAAGCAGTAAAAAACGCTAATAGTTTTGATTTTTTCATTTTATCCCTCCGAATTTTTATTACTTATAATTTTATTATAAATTTTTACAGGTGAAAATAAAAGTGCCCATCAGTTAAAAAATGAGTGACTTTTGGCTAACCAATAACCGATTGCTATAATACCGTATTTAACAATGCTGATAATGGTATTCTGCCGAAATAAGTAAATACAGTCTCATAGCAGTCACTTTAAGATTCCGCAGATAGGACAATAAAGATTTGCTAGCCTATACTATTAAATTATAGACTATAAGATTGGAAATTTCAACCTATAAAAGCGAGAAATTTTTATTCTCATATAGGGTTTTTTCTGAAAATGTGCTATAATAAAGTAATAATATATAATCGGGAGGGTAATATGAGGCTTCTTGCTATTGACGGAAACAGCATAATGAACCGTGCTTATTACGGCATAAAAATGCTCAGCAATTCTAAAGGCTTTTTCACAAACGCAATCACAGGCTTTATGAATATATATCTCAAGGAGCTTGATACGGTTTCACCAGACTGTGTCGTCACTGCCTTTGATTTAAAGGCGCCGACCTTTAGGCATAAAGAGGTTTCAAGCTATAAAGCCAACCGAAAGGGTATGCCGGATGAGCTTGCCATGCAGATGCCGGTAATAAAGCGTCTGCTTTCGGCTCTTGGCGTAATAGTCCTTGAGCGTGAGGGGTATGAAGCCGACGATATTCTTGGGACAGTTTCAAAGGCTTGCTCTGACAACGGGGCGGAGTGTTATATTCTCACCGGTGACCGTGACAGCTTTCAGCTTGTTAATGAAAAAGTCACCGTCAGGCTTGCCACAACAAAAGAAACGCTCATCTACACTCCCGACAAAATAAAAGAGGTGTACGGGCTAGAGCCTTTACAGCTCATTGATGTTAAGGCACTTATGGGGGACAGCTCGGACAATATTAAGGGCGTTGCCGGTATCGGTGAAAAGACTGCGTTATCTTTAATTCAAGAGTTTGAAACCCTTGACGGAGTTTATAGTAATTATGAAACGGCAAAGCTCACAGCCTCAGTCAAAGCAAAGCTTGAAAGCGGAAAAAGCGACGCTTATCAAAGCAGATGGCTTGCGACTATCGCCCTTGATGCGCCTGTCGGATGCGATATATGCTTACTGAAAAAGGGTGAAGTAAGAAGCGATGAGATAAAAGAAATTCTGACTGAGCTTGAAATGTTCAAGCTTTTGGAAAGATTGTCGCTGTCTGAAAATGAAACACCTTTTGTTGAGCTGAAAGCGGAAGATAAAAAGCCCGCTGCTGTTCTTGAGGTTTTGCCCCTTGACAGTGCGGCGCTGGAAATGCTTAATGACAAATCCTGTAAAGCCGACTACATTTACAGTGACGGAATGCTAAAAATCAGCATTGGCACTAAGATATATAAGACCGACGATGAGAATATAATTCTAGGCTTTTTCACAAGCGTGTGCGAAAAGCGTGCCTTTGACTCAAAGGGCGCCCACCGTTTCTGCTTTGAGAGAAATAAGCGTCTTGAAAACAACGTATTCTCCTGTGACTTGGCGGGATATCTTTTAAATTCACAGTCGAGCGAATACACCGCACAGAATCTATGTGCGACATACAAGGTTGACTATCGAGCGGATATGGGCGAAAATTCTGACATAGCGTCACTTTCGGCTTTGTGTGACAGACTAAAGGCGGAAATTGAGCTGACCGGAATGAACAATCTGCTGTATGAAATTGAGCTTCCTCTTTGTGAGGCTATCGCGTCAATGGAAACTGTCGGCGTTAAGGTTGACATTCAGGGTGTAAGGGACTTTGGCGATACACTGACCGCAGATATAAAGCGCCTTGAGGGCGAAATATATGCTCATGCGGGGCATGAATTTAATATAGGTTCACCCAAACAGCTTGGCGTAGTGCTTTTTGATGAGCTTGCGCTTCCCACAAAGAAAAAGACCAAAAGCGGTTATTCAACAAATGCCGAGGTGCTTGACTTTCTTGCCGACAAGCATCCTATTATACCGCTTATATTGGAATACAGAACGCTCACAAAGCTCAACTCAACCTATGTTGAGGGGCTTTTGAAGCAGGTTTCGGCTGATGGGCGGGTTCACTCTGTTTTTAAACAGACAGAAACCAGAACAGGCAGAATTTCTTCAACCGAGCCTAATATGCAAAACATTCCCGTCCGAAAGGAAATCGGGCGGAATATGCGCAAATTTTTCATCGCTGATAAGGGGCGAGTGCTTCTTGATGCGGATTACAGCCAGATTGAGCTTAGGGTTTTAGCGCACGTATGTGATGACGAGAATATGAAAGATGCTTTTTTGTGCGGAAAGGATATTCACACCACAACAGCGGCACAGGTTTTCGGCGTGCCTGAGGACTTTGTTTCACATGAGATGAGAAGCGCCGCTAAGGCAGTAAATTTCGGAATAGTATATGGAATAGGCGCATTTTCGCTTTCACAGGATATAGGCGTTTCAGTCGCCGAGGCGGACAGATATATAAAGCAGTATTTGAGCAATTACAAAAACGTCGAGAAATTTATGAAGGAAACTGTTGAAGGCGGTATTCGTGACGGCTTTGTCACCACCTTTTTAGGAAGAAGACGGTATATTCCCGAGCTTGCGTCGTCTAATAAAATATTACAGGCTTTCGGAAAGCGCGCTGCAATGAACGCACCTATTCAGGGGGCGGCGGCTGATATAATTAAAATTGCGATGGTCAAGGTTCATAAAAGGCTTCTTGAAGAAAAGCTTGATGCAAGGCTGATTTTACAGGTTCATGACGAGCTTATTGTCGAGACTTCAATAGAGGATAAGGACAAAGCTGCGGCTGTGCTTCATGAGGAAATGGAGAACGCTGTTAAGCTTTCCGTTCCGCTGACGGCCGATGTAAACGAGGGAGAGAGCTGGTATGCAGCAAAGGGATAGCGACTTTTTAATACGCAACATGAAAAAGTCCGACATTCGTCAGGTCGCCGCAATTGAAAGAGAATGCTTTTCACTTCCGTGGTCAGAAACCGCTTTTGAGGAGGAGTTGAAGCTTGAATCTGCGATTATTCTTGTCGCTGTTTTGGGGAAGAGAATAGTCGGCTTTATAAGCGTGCGGCTTGTGCTTGACGAGGTTTATATAAACAATATTGCTGTTTCCTTTGCGTTTCGTCAAAGGGGAATAGCACGACTCTTGCTTTGTGACCTTGAGGATTATGTGAAGAATATGGCGGTGTTTATTACCCTTGAGGTGAGAGTGTCAAACGAGGCTGCAAAAAAGCTTTACGAGAGCTGTGGCTATACACCTGTCGGAAAAAGAAAAAACTTTTATGAACAGCCTGTCGAGGATGCAATCCTCATGACAAAGACTTTGGGGAAGAATATGAATGAGGTATGATTATGAAAATATTAGCGATAGAAAGTTCATGCGATGAAACTGCGGCGGCTGTCGTTGAAAACGGGCGAACAGTGCTGTCCTCTGTCATTGCGTCACAAATAGACGAGCATATGAAGTTCGGAGGGGTTGTCCCCGAAATTGCTTCACGGCGGCATTGTGAAAACATTCTGCCAGTTGTCAGAAAGTCACTGTCAGACGCTGAATGTGAGCTTTCAGACATTGATGCTATTGCCGTAACCTATGCACCCGGCCTTATCGGTGCGCTTCTTGTCGGGGTGAATTTCGCAAAGGGGCTGTCGCTTGCTTCGAAAATACCGCTTGTGCCTGTGCATCATATTGCGGGGCATATCGCCTCAAACTATATAGCTCACGAAAAGCTTGAGCCGCCCTATCTTTGCCTTGTCGCCAGCGGCGGTCACAGTCATATAGTCGAGGTTTTGTCCTACACAAAATTTCGTGTAATAGGAAGAACCCGTGACGACGCCGCGGGGGAATGTTTTGACAAGGCGGCGAGAGTGCTGGGTTTTCCCTATCCGGGGGGAGTGCACATTGACAAAGCGGCGAAGTGCGGGGACGAAAACGCATACATTCTTCCTCACCCAAAGGTGACGGGAAGCGAGCATGATTTCAGCTTTTCGGGGTTAAAAACAGCGGTGATTAACCTTGTCCACAACAGTGAGCAGAAGGGCATTGAAATAAATAAAATTGACATGGCGGCATCATTTCAGAAAACAGTGACGGAGATTCTGACAGAAAAGACCGTTAGTGCGGCAAAGCTTTTAGGCTATAAGAAAATCGCGGTCGCCGGCGGAGTGAGCGCAAACAGCGGACTTCGTGAGCGAATGACAAAGGCTTGCTCTGAAAACGGAATGGAGCTTTATATTCCGCCGCTGTCCTTATGCGGTGACAATGCGGCGATGATAGGCTGTCAGGGCTATTACGACTATCTTTCGGGGAAGAAAGCGGGCTGTGATTTAAACGCAGTCGCAACATTATCGCTTGAAAAATTATAAACAGTGCGTTATAATATTAAACGTTAAGGATTGTCAAGTCAGTTTTTGTTTTCCCGCTTTAAGCGTATTGATATACTGGAGTAAAATAACCGGCTTTAACTGTTAAGGGAAAAGGTGATTTTATGAATGACAAGGTTGTTGATTTTTTAATCAGAGCGAAAAAAGCAACATACGCTGGAAAGGGCGCAGAGGCTACACCTTCAAGACCGTCCTCACACGATTTGGAATATTCGGAGGGTGAGCTAAAGTATATTGACAGCTGGCTTGGCGGCGACAGATTCGCCGGTGAAGAGGCTTTGTGGGAAAACGATGTTGCGTTTTGGTCAATGAATTATGTCGGTCGAGTAACAGGCGAGGGCTTTTCAGGGGACTTTTTAAAGCTTGCACTTAATAACGTGCCGAAAGAACGCCCTTTCAGGGGGCCGTCAGTTATTAAGGACGGCGAGTTTTTGTACATATGCAACGTCAGCGGCGATTTCGACTGGTTTGACGGCTATGAAGAAATCCTCAGAAATGGAAAGAAAATATATGAATGTAAGTTTCACGGCGGAGCGGTGGGAAGCTTATAAGTAAAAAAACAGCCATAGTCATCAGACTAAGGCTGTTTTAATTCTACAGTTATTTTCTGTCCTCACCGCCGGGGCCATCTCGGCGCTCACGCGAGTCAGGCTTTTGGCTGGGGTTTGTCCACTGATTATTCCCTGAGTTTTTCTTTGCTTTTGAATTCTTGTTTTTGTCAGGCATATTATCACCCTTTCAAAATTATGCTTAACAAAGATTACCTACCTTTATTTAAGCCAATATATAGGGTGTATTATTATCTTAAAATTATACATTTAAATGTTATTTTTCAACAATAAAATATTTCTTGACATTTGTTGACCAAAGCTCCATTACAAGCTTGACGGTTATAAGCACGCCAACTACAATTCCGGTAATACAAAGCACCTTGACTAAGCTTTTCATATCAATTCCTCCCCATTATTATTTCCGATAATATACATATTTATATTATAACATCATCCGCCAATTTTTTAAAGGGGGAAAAAGAAATTTTTCAGCGAGATTATTTTCTTTATTAATGCATTATTTTGTGCTATAATTATTTTTAATCTATTAGAATACGGAGGGGCAATATGAAGTTCAGACCTTGTATAGATATTCACAACGGGAGGGTGAAGCAGATTGTGGGCGGAACGCTTTCAGACTTTAGCAGTTATGCGAAGGAAAACTTTGTGTCTGAGTATGATGCGGGATATTACGCCGGAATTTATAAAGAGTTTGGTCTGACGGGCGGTCATATTATAATACTCAACCCTGCTTCTTCAGAGCATTATGAAAAGGATTGTGAGCAGGCTTTTTCAGCACTTTCGGAATTTTCGGGGGGGCTTCAGCTCGGGGGAGGGATAACCGATGAAAATGCTGAAAGGTTTCTTGAAAAAGGCGCTTCTCATGTTATAGTGACGTCATTTGTTTTCAAAAACGGTCAGCTGTCAATGAAAAACCTTGACAGGCTTGTCAGCGCCGTCGGAAGGAAAAGGCTTGTGCTTGATTTAAGCTGTCGAAAAAAGGACGGCGAGTATTATATTGTTACAGACAGGTGGCAGAAATTCACCGATATTAAGCTTGACTTAAAAACGCTCAATGAGCTTTCTGGATACTGCGATGAATTTTTAGTTCATGCGGTTGATGCCGAGGGAAAGGCTCAGGGCATTGAAAAAGCAGTTGTTGAGCTTTTGGCTGACTGTGATATAACAGCGACATATGCCGGAGGAGTGGGAGGCTTTGAGCATCTCAGAGAGCTTAAGGAAATCGGAAAAAACAAGGTTGACGTAACCGTCGGAAGTGCTCTTGACATTTTTGGTGGAAGCATGAGCTTCTCAGAGGTTGTAAAATTTTGCGTATAATATAAAGGCCATCGGAGTTTGTTCCGATGACCTTTTTTGTTGTGCCTATTCTTCGACGCTGATTTTCTCACGAGTGGGGCTTTCACCAAAGTGCTTTCTTCCTATGAAAAGCACGCCACCGCCTATTACAAATAAAATCAGAAGGCTGAGTATACCAATTGAGGAGCGTCCAGTGAGATGAGCAAAGCCCGCATAAAGCGCAGGGCCAATAACAGCCGCAAACTTTCCGAAAATATCAAAGAAGCCGAAATACTCATTTGACCTTTCAGGCGGAATAATCTTTCCGAAAAATGAGCGTGACAGTGCTTGCATTCCGCCCTGTGAGGTTCCGACCAAAACGGCGAGAATCCAGAAGAGCGTTGATGAAAAGCCGAGTGCCGAGTCAAAGTCCGTTGACTTAGCTTCATCGGAAAGATATGCAGAAGCGGCGGTTTTGACAGCGTCAATTTTAGCGGCGTCTGTCGGAAAAGCTTCTTTGACAGACTCAGTTATTTCAATGAATTCAGCGGTTCTGTCTGATGATGATAGAATGGATAAGCCTTCATTTTTAAGCCTGTCAAATGCGTCTGACGACAGACCGTTATTGTTTTCTTCAAGAACCTGAACAAAGCCTTCCTCATATTTAAACTGATGAGGCTCAAGTGAAAAGCCCATATAAAATCCGAGAAAGCAAACGCTGATATAAATTACAATTCCAGCCAAAAGCATATTGACAGTGCCGACCTTGCTTGAAAGCCGGCTGAAAAGAAGCGAACAGGGGACGGCGACAAGCTGTGTTACCATCAGCGCTAGAATCATTCCTGTGCTTCCGAGTCCTAAGGTGCTGCCGTATGCTGTTGCCATATGAATGACTGTGTTTACTCCGTCAATATAAAAGAAATATGCAAGTATAAAGAAAAGCATTTTCTTATCTGAAAGAATGTTTTTAGCCGTGCTTTTGAGGTTTTCAAGCGCATGTGACGCAAGCCTTGAGGGCGGAACATCAACGTAATAATTCTGTTTTACGTTTTTTAGCATCGGGATTGAAAATACTATCCACCAGAGTGAAGTCAGCACAACCGAAAGCTTGACCGCCATTATGCTGTCAATTCCGAAATTGTGCCCGAACATAATTAGCACAATAGAAATCGCAAAAGCTATAGTGCTTCCGCCTATATAACCCATTGCATAGCCGTATGAGGAAACCCTGTCCATATTCTCAGGCTTTGAAACGTCCGTGAGAAAGCTGTCATAAAAGAGATTGCCGCCGGCGAAGCCTATGTATGAAATTCCGTAGCCTATGAGCATCAGAACAGGCTTGTCTGTTATCGCCATGATAAGCGTGAAGCTTACACCAGTGAATAAAAAGCCTGTGAAAAGACGCTTTTTCATTCCCTTATAATCGCCGATTGCGCCGAGAATCGGTGCGCAAATCGCAACAATGAAGGTAGCCGCCGAGGTTGCATAGCCCCAGAAAACATCACCAGCGAAGCCGGCTGTTTTAGCCACGCCTGAAAAATATATCGGGAACACCGCCGCCATGATTATTGTCGCATAAACTGAATTCGCCCAGTCATAAAATACCCAGCTTTTCTCCGCCTTGGTGAGTTTTTTCATACCTTCAGTTCCTTTCTGTATTGCCTAAAATAATTATTTAAGTCTGTTGACACCGTCGGCGTTCCATTCTGAAAGTCCCAGCATATAAGCGGCAAGCGGACAAATATCGGTGATACATCCGCCCAATAGGGTTTTGCCACTTTCAATGGTATCGCCGACAGCCAGATAAAAAGGATAATACCCCTCTCTGTCAAGACAGTATCCATGCTGCCCTTTATAATCACTCCCAAAAGCGAAGCCGTCAGAAGCCTGAATGCCAAACATATAGTCTAAATCCATGCCACTTTGTTGCATTTCTTTTTGCGTGACAAGCCTTGAAGTGAACTCTTCTTCAAGAATTTTATCTCTGAGCAAAATTATCTCATCTCGTTTAGCCTCATTATACAGCTTTAAGAAGGCTGTTCCGCCGCAGATATGAAAATAAGCGTCATACATAAAAAGAGCGCCGTTTTTCCGCTTAATAAGCCCTTGACTTTCAAGAAAATCGTTAGGGTCAACGACCTTTTTGACAGGAAGACAGCCGTGGTCGCTGAAGATAATAATACCCGTCTGTTCAAAGGTGCCTGCGGTTTTCAAAGCGTCGATTAGCATACCCAACCGCTTGTCGTGACGCTCAAGTGAGCGTAAAACCTTCTCGCTGTCCGGTCCGTATAAATGCTTATGCTCGTCAGTGTCAATAAGGTGGAGGAGCATAAGTCCGGGCTTGTGCCTTATTATTGTGTCGGCGGCGACGGCGGTTGAAAAATCATCAAGCTCAGGCTGTGAGCTACCCTTTAAAAGCTTTCCGAATCGAATAAGTGAAGACAGAACGTACCCTGTGCTTCCTAAGCGGAGCATATGGAAGAGCTTTTTGAAAAAGCCCATCCTTTCGGCTATTTCAGGGAAGTTTAGGTCAATCTTCGCTCCGCCCGTGACGGGATATAGTATTGAGCAGGTTTTTATTCCCGCATGACCGGCGTTTTCATATAAAGTTTGCTCTTTAATCTCACGTGAGTGAAAGCGCCATTTTTGCTTTTTTCTTTTGGGAAGAAGATAAACATTATCGGTAATACCGTGACTGTTGGGGAGCATTCCTGTGATAATAGAGGTATGACACGGATAGGTATTTGAAATGAAAACCGAATTAACATTCCTGACAAGCGTGCCTTTTTTTAATAGAGAAGAAAAATTGGGGAGCATTGAGAGAACATATAAGTCATCACTTGATACAGCGTCAAGTGAAATCATAAGCAGTCTTTTTTCAGATTTCAGAAAAATCACCTCTTTTAATAATATTATCACATTCAAGGGGAAATGTCCTCATAATTCATGTAAAAAAACTGAACTCCACATGTAAAAAAGAATAAAAATCCAAATAATTTCACTCAAAATAACAATATCATCTGCATTATTTTTCAGAGGATATATCATTTATATCTACATAGATTATAATCATAAAATCAAGTTTTAAAGAGGTGACAGCATGAAAGCTTCAATAATTAGATTAATTACGCTGTGGTCTGTCGGGGCAATGACCTACGGACTGCTTGAAATATTGTCAAGAGGGTTCACACACATTTCAATGGGGATTTTAGGCGGTATATGCTTTATTATAATTGATGTAGTAAACACAAGGGCGAGTATAATAAAGCGACTGTCTGTCAGAATGCTTTTATGTGCGTTTATCATCACTGTCCTTGAATTCATTACAGGAATAATTGTAAATGTATGGCTAAGGCTAGCCGTATGGGATTATTCCGAAGTGCCGATGAATTTTTGCGGACAGATATGTCTTTATTATTGTGTAGTATGGTATCTGATTTCATATTTTGGAGCTTTCATGTCATTAACGGTCAGACAGCTTATTTTCAGAGAGGATAGAATAAGGTTTGCTCTTCCCGTCCTCAAGAGAAAATCAGTTTAAAAAACGCGGAATAAGTAATAGCTTATACCGCGTTTTTTGTTTATAAATCATTTTGCAAGATTGTATATCTCAACAATATCCTCAAAAGTCAGCTTTACATACTGCCCGATAGTATCACCGCCACTTGCTTCAATAGCCTTGCTTGCCATTTCTTCAAAATACTTGTCGGTGATGCGAAGCTTTGAAAGCCTTACTGGAAGTTGCATGGTCACAAAAAACTCCTCAAGAGCATCAATTGTATCTGCGGCAATTTTGTCGCCGCTTCCGAAGAGGTTGAACACTCTTTTTCCGAACTGAATGAGCTTGAAGGGGTTTGTCTGCTTGATTTTTTTCATCCAAGCGGGGAAAACAATTGCAAGTCCTGCACCGTGAGGAATATCATAAATAGCGCTAAGCTCATGCTCAATCATATGCGAAGCCCAATCGCCGCCCCGTCCGGCATCGAGAATGCCGTTATGGGCAAAGCAGCCCGCAAGCATAACTTCAGCTCTTATGTCATAATTTTCAGGTTCTTTCAATGCTCTGGGCGCAAATTCAATAAGCGAGCGGCAAATACCCTCAATCATTCTGTCGGTGACGTCAACAGGATGCTCATTTACAAAATACCTTTCCATCAGGTGAGCCAGAATGTCAGCAACGCCACAGTTAAATTTGTCAAAGGGAATGGTGTAAGTAACCTCAGGGTTTAGTATAGAAAATTTAGGAAAGAGAAGGTCGTTTGTGAGCCCTCTTTTAAGCTGCTTTTGTGAATTTGTGATTACAGAGGAGTTGGAGCTTTCAGACCCCGCCGCCGCAATTGTAAGCACAGTTCCAAGAGGAAGGCTTTTAGTGGGGCTTGTCTTATATTCATAGAAATCCCAGACGTCGCCGTCATAAAAAGCGCCGACTGATATAGCTTTTGCCGAGTCGATAACGCTTCCGCCGCCAAGAGCGAGAATAAAGTCGATGCTGTTTTTTCTGACAAGCTCAATTCCTTCCTGAACGGTTGAAAGGCGAGGGTTCGGCAAAACGCCGCCAAGCTCAAAGACATCAAGCCCGTTTTCCTTTAGTGAAGCCACCACTTTATCGTATGTACCATACTTTTTCGCAGATTCGCTTCCATAATGCAAGAGCACTCTTTTTCCATAGACGCCAGCTTCTTGTCCGGCTAATTTTTCGGTGTCTTTTCCAAAAATAATTTTTGTGGGAAGATTCAGCTCAAAATTTCTCATAATTTCATCTCCTTACAGCACGTTGTCATTCTTTGTTGAGTTCTTTTTCAAAGGTGTACTCTGACAGCTTTTTGTTCACAAGCTCTGAAATTTCCTTGAAGGCGTCCTGAAATACACAGTTGCCTGACGCCCCCCGTGAACAGGGATTGCTGTCATCAAGACAGCGATTTAGAATATACGGCCCTTCAATTATCTGAATAATATCCTTCAGTGAAATATCTGAAGGCTTTTTATCAAGCTCATAGCCGCCCTGAATTCCTTTAAATGAACGTACTATTCCGGCGGCAACCAGCTTTCTGAGTATTTTTAGTGCAAACCTTAGACTAACGCAGGTTCTTTCAGAAATAGTCTTTGCTTCAAGGCGTTTTTTTTCGTTTGAAAGACAGCTGACAATTCTAATCGCATAATCTGATTCTAGAGTTATATACATTTCTTACCTCACTAATCCAGATAATCTCTGACCTTATTGCTCCTGTTCGGGTGACGGAGCTTTCGAAGAGCCTTTGCTTCAATTTGACGAATTCTTTCCCTAGTGACGTTAAAGCGTTTTCCGACCTCTTCAAGAGTTCTTGACCGACCGTCCTCAAGCCCGAAGCGGAGTCTTAGTACCTTTTCCTCACGCTCTGTAAGTGTTGAAAGCACCTGATTAATCTGCTCTTTCAGAAGAATAAGCGAAGCCGCCTCAGCCGGCGCCGGTGCATCCTCATCAGGGATAAAGTCACCTAAATGACTGTCCTCCTCCTCGCCGATGGGTGTTTCAAGAGAAACGGGGTCTTGAGCGATACGCATAATTTCACGAACTCTTTCAGGTGGCATATCAAGCTCGGCGGCGATTTCCTCAGGACTTGGGTCATGCCCGTTTTTGTGAAGAAGCTGGCTTGAAACCTTCTTAACCTTTGTTATTGTTTCAACCATGTGAACAGGAATACGTATAGTTCTGGCCTGGTCGGCGATTGCTCTGGTGATTGCCTGTCTTATCCACCATGTCGCATAAGTCGAGAACTTAAAGCCCTTTGTGTGGTCAAATTTCTCAACAGCCTTGATAAGTCCGAGATTTCCCTCCTGAATAAGGTCAAGAAAGGACATGCCTCTTCCCACATATCTTTTTGCAATAGAAACAACAAGCCTTAGGTTTGCTTCGGCAAGACGCTTTCTGGCCGCCGCTGAAATTTTAAGGTCGCTCGAGGACATCTGCTCAGCAAGCTTTATTTCATCCTCGGGTGAAAGAAGTGTGACTCTTCCTATTTCCTTTAGATAGATTTTAACAGGGTCATCGATAGCGATGCCTTCTGTGGAAAGGGAGGCTTCAATTTCATCTGAATTTGCGGTATCAATTACAACATCAATTTCAGCGTCGGCAATAATATCATCGATTATTTCAATATTAAAGCTTGCACAGCTGTCATAGAAATTATCCATCTGCTCGACGTCATAGTCAAGCTCCTCAAGAGTATCGGTGATTTCCTTAGTTGTGAGCTTTCCGCTGAGCCTGCCCTGCTCCATTAGGGTTTCAATAGTACGCTTTTTATCATAATCCATTTATAATGCCTCCATCATGGCTAAGTTTATTTTTTATTTTTTAAATTGTTTACAAAGTTCAAGAAGTCATCGTCTGACATTTCGCCGTTATCCTCTGTGTTATTAACAATATGCGACAACAGCACGTCTGTATAATCAATAACGCTTTCTCTTGTCATTGGAAATTCTTTTGCTCGGGCAAGCATTTCGCTTATTTTTCCCATTTCATCGGGTGAAAATTCACTGTTAAAGGCTGAAAGATTGATTTCTATACCATTTTTGTGCCTAAAAAGCATAAAATCGTAAATTTTCCTGTTAAAAGCGGTTACAAAACGCTCGGAATGTAGCTTTTTAAAAATCGAAGCAGCTTCTTCGGGGTTAAGAAGAATATATGCGATTATGCCGCTCTCGGCTTTTGCTTCTTTTGGAAACAGTGCAGCTTCAGGGTTAATCTTATCTCTTTGACCTCTTGCTGAAACGGCAATATTTAGCCACTCCTTCTTCTCCTCGGTTTTCTTTCGTTTTGCGATAATGGCATTAACCTCTGACATAACAGTCTGCGGTGAAACGCCCTGTTCATTTGCTACCCGTGAAATATACACCTCACGCTCAATTCTGTTTGGAATATCAGAAAGAACCAGCGACGCTCTTTTGAGAAATTCAACCTTGCCGGCGTCACTTTCCATATCTAGTCCGGTTCTGCACTTATTAAGCTCAAATATGACTGCGCCCTCTGAATTGTCCAATAAAAGTTTGAAGCGAACGCTACCGAATTTTTTTATGTATTCGTCAGGGTCTTTAGCGTCGGGAATCTTCAAAACCTTTGTGCGAAGTCCGACCTCGCTCAGAAGCGTTATCGCCCTGTGCGCCGCCTTTTGCCCTGCCTCGTCCGAATCATATGAAATAATAACCTCCTCGGCATACTGTGACATAAGCCTTGCCTGTTCTGGCGTGAGGGCGGTGCCTAAGGTTGCGACGACGTTTGAAAAGCCTGCTTGATTTACCGAAATAACGTCCATATATCCCTCGGCAAGAATCAGCCTGTTTTCCTTGCTTGATTTTGCGAAATTAAGCGAGAAGAGGTTGCGGCTTTTTTTAAACACCGGCGTGTCGGAGGAGTTGAGGTATTTCGGCCCGTCACCGTCAAGAACACGTCCGCCAAAGGCGATGACATTCCCCCTTAAATCAAGGATGGGGAAGATAACTCTGTTTCTGAAAACATCAAAAACTCGTCCTGTTTTGGCTTTCGAGCAAAGCGCGGCGTGAATAAGCTCTTCCTCAGAAAAACCCTCGGAAAGAAGATGATTTTTCAGCGAAACCCAGCTGTCCGGCGCAAAGCCAAGACCGTATTTCTTGATGGTTTCGGGCAAAAGCCCCCTGTCAAGAAGATACCTAAGCCCTTTTTCGCCCTCGGGCTTTTTAAGGTTTGAGAAAAAGAATTTTGCAGCATAGCGGTTTATTTCATAAATTCGTTGCTTTAGCTTAGCACCGCTGTCATCAAAACCATCCTCCGGCATTGGAATGCCACAGCGCTGAGCCAAAAACCTGACCGCCTCTATGTAATCTAAATTCTCGATTTTCATTATGAAGGTTATAACGTCGCCCCCCGCCCCACAGCCGAAGCAAAAAAAGCTCCCGTTATCGGTATATATTGTGCAGGAGGGGGTTTTTTCGGAATGAAACGGGCACAGGCAAACATAGTTGTGACCTCGTTTTTTCAAAGACGTATAATTTGACATTATTGAGTCAATGCTGTTTGCGGATTTAAGCTGATAGAGGAAATCCTCTGACAAAGCCATACAAAACCTCCTTAGGGGGAAAAGAAGAACCTACCTGCTCCAGCCCTTTGGTATAAACAGGCTTTGAAACAGATTGATAGCGAAGCCGTCTGTCATTCCGGCGATATAGTCGCAAACGGCTCGTTGCTTCGAATATCTTTCCATAATGCTTTTATAAAGGTCGGGGAGCTTGTCTTGATTGTTGTAAAAATACTCGTACAGCCGCTCAATCAAAAGCTTAGCACGACTTTCCTCCGCCTTTGCTATCGGATTTTTATACACGTTGTCATACATCCAGGTGTGAAGCTCCTCCTGAGCGGACTGTATCTCGGAGGACATTTTTATTTCGCCGGCACCGTTATCGACAATTGACGAAACCACTGTCGTTATCCTTTCCGACTTGGTTTTCCCTAAAATTTCAACAGGGAAGTGGGGGAGGTCACTTTGCCTAATTATCCCCGCTCGTATTGAATCGTCAATGTCGTGATTAATATATGCTATTCTGTCGGCAAGCCTGACAATATAGCCCTCTCTCGTTTTTGAAAGCATATTTGTGTGACAGACTATGCCGTTTCTCACTTCAAAGGTAAGATTAAGCCCCTTGCCGTTGTTTTCGATATAATCGACAACACGCACGCTCTGGGCATAGTGCTTGAAGCCGTCGCTTGATAGCTCATTCAGCTTTGCTTCACCGGCGTGACCAAATGGGGTGTGCCCTAAATCATGCCCTAAAGCGATAGCCTCGGCGAGATCCTCGTTGAGCCTGAGCGCTCGTGAAATCGTCCGGGCTATCTGTGCGACCTCGAGAGTGTGAGTCAGCCTCGTCCGATAGTGGTCGCCTGTGGGAATAAGATAGACCTGTGTTTTGTGCTTTAACCGCCTGAATGAATTTGAATGAAGAATTCTGTCACGGTCACGCTGAAATTCGGTTCGCATCGGGCATTTTTCATTCTGAAAGCGCCGTCCCCTTGTTTCTGAAGAAAAGCAGGCGTATTCGCACAAAAGAGAATGCTCAAGCTTTTCATACTGCTCCCTCGGTGTCACAAAATCACTCCCTTGGGTTAATATCATAATTATATATACAACTATTTATTTGAAATTCCTTTTTTATTTTCAAAATAATTTTATTTTTAGTGAAATTAATAATTTTTCAAGCGAAATCGGCATAGGTTTCATCAGATTTTGACAAAACAATCTGACCGTTTGAAATATCGGTGAGTTTTTCTGTCAAGCTGTCGCAAAACTCACTTTTAATAAGAAAGCGAACAGTTACATCGCTTGAAAAATCAGATGATACAAGCTTGACCTCAAATTCGGGGAGAGTGTAGCTGATTTTTCCGTAAATCCCATAGTCCATCACGGCGGTTATTTCAAAGCATGAGCACATAAGCTTTATTTTTGAAGCGTCAACGGCAAGCTTACAGCTGTGTGAATAAGCTCTGACAAGTCCGCCCCCGCCTAAAAGAATTCCGCCGAAAAATCTCGTGACAACACAGCAAACGTCGGTCAATCCTTCCTTTTGAAGAACGTCTAAAACAGGCACGCCGGCTGTCCCCTGAGGCTCACCGTCGTCTGAATAGCGAGTTATGCTGTCGCCACGAAGAGTATAGGCATAAACGTTATGCGTGGCTTTTCTGTGCATAGCACGGATTTTATCTATAAAAGCGACAGCCTCATCGTTTGTTTTCACATGAGAAATATACCCGATGAACTGTGATTTTCTCTCAAAAAATTCCGCCTGTGCCTGTCCGTCAATGGTTTTATAGTCGCCCATAGCCCCTCCCGAAAATAAAATGCAAAAAAGCCGGAATAATTTTCCGGCTTAATATTTGTTTGCTTGCTTTTTGACAATTACTTGTCAAGATTAAATCTCTTCTTGAATCTGTCAACACGTCCGCCTGTATCAACAAGCTTCTGCTTTCCAGTGAAGAAAGGATGACACTTTGAACATATTTCAACCTTGATATCCTTCTTAGTTGAACGTGTTTCAATCACGTTGCCGCATGCACATGTGATTGTTGTAGCTTCATACTTTGGGTGGAGTCCCTCTTTCATTCTTTTCACCTCTTTCAGAAAAAATATGATACATAGTAGCCCGTCTTAATAGACTTCGGACAGTAGTACTATGGTATAGTTTTTACATGCTCAAATATTATAGCACATACTTTTCTGAAATGCAAGTACTTTTTATATATTGCTTTTGTTCTTTTTCTTTTATCTTTTTATAGAATCGCCTTAAATTAACAAAGCTTGATATTCTCCGCTGTTACTTTATCTATATATTCAGCGGGGAGTGTCAAGAAAAGTTGCCACTGTGCCATATCGTCTGTTCCGATTTCGGGGACGTTTCTTGTGATATCAATATTGAGCGAATCGTCAGCCCACTCAACCCCTTCAAATGAAAGGCTGATAGAGCCGCTAGTTTCCTCCATAATAACAATTACAAGAAAGTTTTCGTCGAAAAAGTCAGCGGTTGAAAGGTTTAAATCATCGCCGAAAAGGCTGCCGGTTTTTCCGGTTAGGTCTTCTGGGGTAATTTCATTGTAATAGCTGATGAATTCAGCTTTTTCGGAAAGATAAGCCTCAAGCTCCTCCTGAGTTTTAATTACAGCAATATGCGGGAAAGCTAAAGCATCGGTATAGTCGTGCGTCTTAACAAGACTGACGTTATATCCCGAAATAAGCTCCTTCTCCGTTAAAGGCGTCTGCGTTTGCGAATCGTCTTTTGGGGGAGTAGTAACGTCAGGGATTGCAGTGTCCGAAACGGGAAGGATATTGAATTCACCCTCCGACTCCGCTTGTGAGGAATTATTCTTGTCACATCCTGAAAAAGCTGTCGCCAGCATAGTCAGCCCGATAATAAATGCAATTGTTTTTTTCATTTTTTCTCTCCTTTCCTTTGAAAAATCGCCTTTTTTTACGGCGGTGGAATCTCTTGTAGGGAAAAACCCTTTATCTCTCTTTGAATTCTTCCCAGCTAAAAACTCTCTGCGTTGCTTTTTTGGATTCCGTTATCTTTTTCCGCCGTAATATTAAGGCATGTGGTGAAGAGTCCTCTTCAATAGTAATACAATCATGATATACAAAACGTTGAGTAAAAATAAAAATTCCCACGAAAAATGAGAATTTTTATGTCTTTATTTTCTTTTAAGATATTCAACAAAATGCTTTGCGGTTCGGGGTGAACGCCCGCCCTTGTCAAGTGCAAATCGCTCTGCCAAAAGGTCAACGTCATAATCGTCTGTATCAATTTCATGCTGTAAAATAAGCTTGTGAACAATTTCTAGATAGTTTTTCTTGTTTGGTTTAATAAAATTGACCGAAAGCCCGAAACGGTCTGAAAGCGAGGTCTGCTCCTCAATAGTTTCATTGCGGTGAATATCGTCGCTCCCCCTGTCTGAAAAGGTTTCGTTGACGATATGACGGCGGTTGCTAGTGGCATATATGGCGATGTTCGGCGTTTTTGCAAAGGCCGAGCCCTCAAGAATAGCTTTTAGAGCACCGGTTTCCTCATTTGAATGGATAAATGAAAGGTCGTCTATGAAAACAATGAACTTCAGCGGATTTTCGCTTAATTTCTCTATAACAGACGGTATTTCGAGCAGCTGGTTTTTTCTCACCTCAACAAGTCGAAGTCCTCTTGAGCCGTACTCATTCACCACAGCCTTGACGGTTGAAGACTTTCCCGTTCCCGCATCGCCGTATAGAAGTGTGTTTGCCGCCGGCTTTGAGTCTAAAAGAGCGAGAGTGTTTTCAATGACGATACTACGCTCTCTCTCATAGCCTTTAAGGTCTGAAAGCCTGACGCTGTCGGGAGTTTTAACGGGAACAATCTCATTATTCAAAAGTGAAAACATCAAATTTTGCGAGTATATTCCATATCCCGAAACGCAAATGCTTTCCATCCTGCTGTTAAAAGCTTTGAATAAGTCGATTTGACTGGTTTCCCATTCGGGGAGATAGCCGTCATAGCCGATAAGCTTTTTTAAATCCCTTGCCTCAAGGTGGGAAAGATTTTCAAGAACAGAAAGCTCATTTTTTAAGCAGTTTTCAAAAATCGGCGGTGGCGTTTCGCCCTTTCCGATTATTTTCACATAAAAATTTTCATCAGAAAGAACAAGCCCCAGAATGTAATCTGTAAGGCTTGTTGTTTTCTCAAAAAGCGAGCGTGTGAATTCGCAATAAATATCAATTTTTTTATTAAGCTTGATTTCATCAGGCGTAAGTATTGCAGTGAGCATTTTAATAGCCCGGTCGCTTAGAATATTTCTGAAAATCACAAGCGAGTGAAGTTTAGCCAAAATATTATCCGAAGCGCTCAAATTCCTCATCCTTTCAGATTAAAAGCCTAAAAGCGTCTTAAAGTCTGAAGAAAGCCTTGCTTCAAGCTCCTTAGCCTCCTGAACAGTTGAGCCTGTCGTTGTGTAATACGCCTTGATTTTCGGTTCTGTTCCCGACGGACGAATAACAACACCGGCATTGTTTTCAAGCGTGAACACAAGAACATCGGATTTTGGGAGAGTTATAACGGTATTTTCACCACTTAAAAGGTCGGTCTTTTCACTTGTCTTATAATCAGCAAGTGCAATAACACGAAGCCCGCCGATTTCCTTTGGTGAATCGGTGCGGAGCATTGTCATGAGCTCATTCATTCTCTGCATTCCCGAAGCACCCTCACAGGTAAAGCTTGAGAGCGTGTGGTTATATACGCCGTATTTTTTATACATATTATCTCTTGCCTGAATAAGCGAAATGCCCTTTGTTCGATAAAAAGCTGCCATTTCACAAATCAGCATTGAAGCGACAACAGCGTCCTTATCACGGACATATGTTCCCGCAAGATAGCCGTAGCTTTCCTCAAAGCCGAAAAGATAGCGATTCTCCTCACCCTTTTCTTCTAAAAAGCCAATCTGCTCACCGATGAATTTAAAGCCGGTGAGAACGTCAATTACCTCAACGCCGTAGCTTTCGCCGATTTTCTTGACAATATCGGTTGTTACGATTGTTTTTATAGCAATGGGATTTTTCGGCATTGTTTTAAGCTTGACACGTTCCTCACAGATATATTCGAGAAGCATAGCGCCCACTTCATTCCCGCTGAAAAGCTGATAACCGCTGTCGGAGGCGACGGCTATGCCCACTCTGTCACAGTCAGGGTCAGTGGCTAAAAGAAGGTCAGGCTTGACTTCTTCACATAAGTTTAATCCAACCTCAAGCGCCTCTCTTATTTCCGGATTCGGATAAGGGCAGGTGGTGAAGTTGCCGTCCGGCTTCTCCTGCTCTGGAACGACGGTGACATCTTTTATTCCAATCATGTCAAGAATTTTTCTTACAGGTCTGTTACCTGTTCCATTTAAAGGTGTATAAACGACCTTTAGCCCGCTTGAAGCGCATAAATCAGTGTGAATACCCTGCATTAAAACGTTTTCAAGATAGCTATCAAAAATATCGCTTCCGATGAAATTAATCATATCCGACTTTAAAGCCGCATCAAAATCGACAAGCTTTGCGCCACCGAACATTTCAACCTCTGAAATTTTTGCGGTGACAATATCAGCCGCTTCAATGGTCATCTGACAGCCGTCGCCGCCATAAACCTTGTAGCCGTTGTATTTGGCGGGGTTGTGGCTTGCGGTAACGACAATGCCGGCGTTACAGCCCAAAGCCCTGACCGCATATGAAAGCATCGGCGTGGGCATAAGCTCTGGGTAAATATATACTTTAATTCCGTTAGCAGCAAGAACACGAGCAGCCTCTTTAGCAAAAAGGTCTGACTTTATTCTTGAGTCATAAGCAATAGCAGCGCTGGCATTCTCAAAAGCACCGGTGATATAGTCGGCAAGCCCTTGTGTCGCGCGTCTTATCGTATAAATATTCAGGCGGAATGAGCCGGCGCCGAGAACGCCCCTTAACCCACCGGTTCCAAATTCAAGGTCACGGTAAAATCTGTCGCTGATTGCTTCTTTATCTTCTGAAATAGATTTAAGTTCTTTTATCAAATCTGTATCCTCAACGGCGTTTTCACACCAAAGCTGATAGAGTTCTGTTTCGGTCATAAGCTCACCTCATAATTCTTCGGGAAACTAATTGTTAACATAGTTCCCTCTTTTCTAAATATTATATCACAATTTCAAGCAGTTGCAAGAAATTTTCTATAAAACCGTTTAAAAAAGGAAAAGCCGGCTCATTGACTCTTCCTTTTTGTACATATTGCAGTATAAAACTTTCGAAAAAGCCAAAACGCTTAAATAATTCTCAGCTGTGTTCCGCAGATTGAAAGATAAATTTCATCGACATTCTGACCGAGAAAGGTGTTAAGCCTTGCTAAAACATCGCGGAAAGCAAGCTCAAAGCTTTTTTCCGGCATGATTGAAAAGCCAAGCTCATTTGTGATGATAATAGCGTCGCCCTTAACCTCACGCACAGTGTCAATAAAGAGCTTTGCTTCATAAAGAACCTTTTCAGTAATCTGGTCGCGCATTTCCTTTGTTATTTCTGTTGAGTCGCCAATAATCTCACGCATGATGTTCAAAACCATATATGTAACGCTGTCGAGAATAAAAAGCTTCTCATCGCCGATTGCCCTAGCGGGTGAATACCCCTCTTCTCTGGTAATCCAGCTATTTGGTCTGAGCGCCTTGTTTTCGCTGACTTGAATTTCCGTGCCTTCACTGAGATTTTCTAAAGTGGCAATATATACTACATTATCGCATTCTTCAAAATACCTGATTGAGCTGAGTGTTTTTCCGCTTTTTACACCGCCGGTAATAAGAAAAATCTTTGACATGACCACACCTCATTTTCTGTCCTAATATTTAAAATTATTCCTCTAGTATAACATTATAGAGGAATTATATAAATAGATTTTGAAATTTATATAATGAATATATAAAATATTTTCTTAGGCATTATGGAAATTAAGGCACAAAAACTTGAAATATAAGTATTTTAATAGTATAATGAAAAATAATGTGTAATTTTGGGAGGGTATATGTTCTTAAAAATCAACAGTCTCGGGCTTTTCGGGCTAAATGCCTTTCGTGTTGATGTCGAAATAGAATTAAGCCGTGGAACGCCCCTTTTTGAAATTGTTGGGCTTCCCGACCTTGCCGTTAAGGAAAGCAGGGAGAGGATTCGGAGTGCTCTGAGAAGCTGTGATATAACCTTTCCGCTCAGTCGGGTGATAGTAAATCTGGCACCGGCGGACACAAAAAAGTCAGGCTCGGTTCACGACCTTGCCATTGCGGCGGCGCTTTTAAAGCTCACAGGCTTTCTTGAAAGTGAAACAGACGACAGTGCGTTTATTGGCGAGGTGTCACTCGGCGGCGATATTAGGGGAGTAAATGGGGTCTTGCCCATGGTGCTTCTCGCTAGAAGTGTTGGCTTAAAAAATGTTTACGTTCCGGCTGAAAATGCTTTTGAAGCGTCGGTGGCGGACGGCATTAATGTTTTCGGCGTCAAATCCCTCGGTGCGTTGATACGTCATTTTTCGAAGGAAGAGTTGCTTGAGCCTCAAACGCCGTATTTCCCAAAAAAAGCTGATTATTATGGTGAGCTTGACTTTTCAGACGTCAAGGGCCAGCATAATGCAAAAAAAGCGCTTGAGATTGCGGCGGCAGGCGGTCACAACGCACTTTTAATCGGCTCACCCGGCTCGGGGAAGAGTATGCTCGCTAAAAGAATGCCCTCAATTCTCCCCGCCATGACCTTTGAGGAGTCTATTCAGACCACAAATATTTACTCTGTTTCGGGTATGCTTAATCGTGAAACACCGCTGATAACAAGACGCCCCTTTCGCTCGCCGCACCATACAATATCTTCGGCGGGGCTTTCAGGGGGCGGCTCTATCCCCAGACCGGGTGAAATTTCACTGGCGCATAACGGACTTCTTTTTTTAGATGAGCTTGCCGAATTTGCCCGACCTACCCTTGAAATACTCCGTCAGCCGCTTGAGGATGAGAGCGTGACGATTTCAAGAGCGTCGGGAACGGTAACATACCCCTGCTCAGTTATGCTTATTGCGGCAATGAACCCCTGCCCCTGCGGATACTACGGGCATTCGGCGAAGAAATGCATTTGCTCACCAAAACAGGTTCACCAGTATCTTTCAAGAATATCAGGCCCCATGCTTGATAGGTTTGATATTCAGCTTGAGGTTGCGCCGGTTGAATTTGACGATATTTCCTCAAGTGAGAAGGAAGAAAGCTCGGCTTTAATCAGAGAGCGTGTTCAAAAGGTTCGTGAGCTTCAGCAGAAACGCTTTTTTGGAACCTCCGTCACCTGTAACGCAAGAATATCTTCTGAGCTTCTTCACGATGTCTGCCCGCTTTCTGAGGACGCTCAAAGCCTGTTAAAGGGCGTTTTTGAAAGAATGGGACTTTCCGCAAGGGCATATGATCGCATATTAAAGTTATCACGAACAGTAGCGGACCTTGACGGAAGTGAGCTTATTGAGAAGAGGCATATCGCTCAAGCTGTTCAGTTTAGAAGCCTTGACCGAAAGTATTGGAAATAGCTGCTTCGTTAATTTGTAAAATTAGAGTAAAGATATACAAATAGTATAGACGATAAGCGAAAATACTTGAATAAAATCATATATTGCATTATTGGTGAAAATATGCGATAATTATAGCATATTGATGGGAGGTTTTTAAATGAAAAAAAGAATAACAGCACTTCTTATAGCATGCTTGGCGGTCGTATCCTTTGCGGCTTGTTCAAAGGATAAGGATAAAGATAACGGCACAACTTCTTCGGCGGGTGAAACAACGTCCTCTGCTGTGGATTCAACAAACGGTGATTCTTCAGATGTACAAGAGCCTGCGGCTGCATTCGACATCATGCTTGATCAGGATATATTAGCGCTTGCATTAGAGCTTGACAACAAGGCAATCGCAATCTCGCAGAAATATGAGCTGGGCGGCTTTCCTCTGACAGAAAATACATACGAGGATGAAAACGGAATGTACTGGTATGAGGTTGACCCAACAAAATATACCTCTTATAATGACCTGAAGAAAGAGCTTGATGAGGTTTTCACAAGCGCAATAACCGATGCATATCTTTCAAATTTCAGATATGTTGAAAACGGCGGAAAGCTTTATACAATGGATGCAGCCAGAGGCTCTGACATCAGCTATCAGAGTCACGAAATGACACTTGTTAAAGAAGCTTCAGCTGATAAGGCAGTGATTGAGCAAACTGTTTTCAGAAAAGACGCAACTTCAGGAAACGCTTATACAGAAACACTTGACTTCACAATGGTTATTGAGGACGGAAAATACAAGGTTAGCTCCTTCGTTTTCCCATATTAACGTATAAAACCGTACCAGAAAATTTGTTTCGACGTGTGAATATACAAAACAAACAAAAACCGTATTCCAATAAAATGGAATACGGTTAAATTTGCTGATTATTTTGAAAATGGTTGACAAGCCCAAATTTCTATTATATAATTATATACTGTATCAATATGGAGTTTTACGCCCACTTAACATATAAATTATAACACATAGGACAGTAAAATTCAATAGCTGGTAAAAAATTTTTTTAATTTTCTGTCAGAAAAGATACAATCCACGCAAAACTAGATAAGGAGTGATTGAGCCTATGGTGAATGTCAAGCCGGTGCAGCTCGGCAAAAATACCCGAATGAGCTTTGCCAAAATCAACGAGGTTTTGGAAATGCCGAATCTGATCGAGGTACAGAAGAATTCCTACAAATGGTTTCTTGAAGAGGGGCTAAAAGAGGTATTTCGTGATGTGGCGTCTGTCAGTGATTATAACGGCAATCTCGAGCTGAACTTCGTCGATTATCGAATTGATGAGACTCCTAAGTACTCAGTAGCTGAATGTAAAGAAAGAGACGTTACCTATGCTGCGCCGCTTAGAGTAATAGCCAGACTAAACAACAAAGAAACAGGCGAAATCAAAGAAAGCGAAGTATATATGGGCGAGTTTCCGCTCATGACAGAAAGCGGAACTTTCGTAATAAACGGTGCTGAGCGTGTAATAGTTTCACAGCTTGTACGTTCTCCCGGTGTATATTATTCTTCATCGAAGGACAAGACGGGAAAGGATTTGTTCGCATCAACTGTTATCCCGAACAGAGGTGCCTGGCTTGAATATGAAATGGATTCAAACGACGTTGTGTATGTAAGGATTGATAAAAACAGAAAAATCCCGCTCACAACATTCATTCGTGCTCTAGGACTTGGGCTTGATGACGAAATTGAGCAGATGTTCGGCACTGACGAAAGAATCAATCAGACAATTCTTCAGAAGGATGCCACTAAAAACACTGAAGAGGCTCTCCTTGAGGTTTATAAAAAGCTTCGTCCGGGTGAACCACCCACGGTTGACAGTGCAATCTCACATATAAACGCACTTTTCTTTGATGCAAAAAGATATGATCTTTCACGTTTCGGAAGATATAAATATAATAAGAAGCTTGGTGTCGGCTCACGTCTTGCAGGACATACGGTTTCAAGACCGGTTATCAATCCGCTCACAGGCGAAATTCTTGCTGACGAGGGCGAATTCATTAATTACGACCGCGCAATGGAAATTGAAGCAGCGGGAGTATATGAGGCATTTGTTACAGTCGAGAAGAAGGAATCAGTATTATCACCCACAGGTGAAACTGTCCACAAGGTTGAGCAGAGAGAAGTTAAAATTGTCGGAAACGGCATGGTTGACATAAAAAAATATGTTGATACTGATGTTACCGCTTATGGTATAAACGAAAAGGTATCATTTAAAATTCTCAAGGAAATTCTTGAGGACAGCGCATCACCCGAAGAAATCTTAGATAATATCAAAGCACGTGCGGACGAGCTTGTTCCAAAGCATATTATTCTAGATGATATCTATGCGACAGTCAGCTATTTTCTGAATCTTTGCGAGGGCGTCGGGCTGGTTGACGATATTGACCATCTCGGAAACAGACGTATTCGTTCTGTCGGCGAGCTTTTGCAGAATCAGTTTAGAATTGGTTTTTCAAGAATGGAAAGAGTTATTCGTGAAAGAATGAACATTCAGTCACAGGAAGTGGAAACTATAACTCCTCAGGTTCTTATAAATATCCGTCCTATAACGGCAGCGATTAAAGAATTTTTCGGTTCTTCACCGCTTTCACAGTTTATGGACCAGACAAACCCGCTTGCAGAGCTAACTCACAAGCGTCGTCTTTCGGCACTCGGCCCCGGCGGACTTTCACGTGACCGCGCTGGCTTTGAGGTTCGTGACGTTCACTATTCTCACTATGGAAGAATGTGTCCTATCGAAACCCCTGAAGGACCAAACATTGGACTTATCTCATATCTTGCATCATATGCGAGAATAAATGAATACGGCTTTATTGAAGCACCTTACAGAAGGGTTGATAAAGCTACCGGAATCGTCACATCTGATGTTGTTTATATGACCGCTGATGTTGAGGATAACTATGTTGTTGCACAGGCGAACACCCCTCTTGATGAAAACGGCAGATTTGCCACAAAGAAAGTTAACGGAAGATACCTCGATCAGATTAGAGAATTTGAGGCTGACAGCGTTGACTTTATGGACGTTTCACCAAAGATGGTTGTTTCGATTGCGACTTCTATGATTCCGTTTCTTGAAAATGACGACGCAAACCGTGCTCTGATGGGCTCTAACATGCAGCGTCAGGCTGTACCGCTTTTGAAAACACAGTCGCCTATTGTCGGAACAGGAATGGAGTATAAGGCTTGTATAGATTCAGGCGTTGCCGTCTTAGCTGAAAAAGCTGGCGTGGTTGAGAAAGTTTCCGCCGATGAAGTTGTCATTAAAGATGAAAGCGGCGAAAACAAGAGCTATAAGCTTATAAAATTCAAGCGCTCAAATCAGGGCACATGTATAAATCAGCGCCCTATCGTCTGCAAAGGTGAAAAGGTTGTCGCAAAACAGGTTATTGCTGACGGCCCCGCAACAGCAGACGGCGAAATTTCTCTCGGAAAGAACGCCCTTATCGGCTTCATGACGTGGGAAGGTTATAACTATGAGGACGCTGTTCTTATAAATGAAAAGCTTGTCAGAAATGACGTTTACACCTCTGTTCATATCGAGGAATATGAAATCGAATCTCGTGACACTAAGCTAGGTCCTGAGGAAATCACGAGAGATATTCCAAACGTCGGTGAGGACGCTTTGCGTGACCTTGACGAAAACGGAATCATCAGAATCGGTGCTGAGGTTCGCTCAGGCGATATTCTTGTCGGAAAGGTAACGCCGAAGGGCGAAACCGAGCTTACCGCTGAAGAAAGACTTCTAAGGGCTATTTTCGGTGAAAAGGCGAGAGAAGTCAGGGATAATTCGCTTAGAGTTCCCCACGGTGAATCAGGCGTAATTGTTGACGTCAGAATATTCACAAGAGAAAACTGTGACGAGCTTTCGCCCGGCGTGAATATGCTTGTTCGCTGTTATATTGCCCAGAAGAGAAAAATTTCAGTCGGTGACAAAATGGCGGGACGTCACGGTAACAAGGGTGTCGTTTCACGAATTCTTCCGCAGGAGGATATGCCTTTTCTTCCCGACGGAACACCGCTTGACATCGTTTTGAACCCACTCGGCGTTCCTTCACGTATGAACATCGGTCAGGTGCTTGAGGTTCATCTTGGTATGGCGGCTTCAAAGCTTGGCTGGAAGATTATGACTCCGGTTTTTGACGGCGCACGTGAGGATGACATCAGAGCCTGCTTCAGAAAGGCTGGGCTTCCCGAGGACGGCAAAACGGTTCTTTATGACGGACGCACCGGTGAAATGTTCGACAACCGCGTAACCGTCGGCTATATGTATTATCTAAAGCTCCACCACCTTGTTGACGATAAGATTCACGCACGTTCTGTCGGCCCGTATTCTCTTGTAACACAGCAGCCTCTGGGCGGAAAAGCTCAGTTTGGCGGACAGAGATTCGGAGAGATGGAGGTTTGGGCGCTTGAGGCTTACGGCGCAGCCTATACGCTTCAGGAGATTTTGACCGTTAAATCTGACGATACCGTCGGACGTGTCAAGACCTATGAGGCTATTGTCAAGGGGCAGAATGTTCCTAAGCCTGGTATTCCTGAGTCCTTTAAGGTTCTTATTAAGGAGCTTCAGTCGCTTTGTCTTGATGTCAAGGTTCTCAATATTAATAATGAGGAAATCGACATGAAGCAGACGTTTGAAGAGGACGAGGATATTATTCCGCATCCCGTTATCGAAGATGAAGATTTTCTTGCGGACGAGAGTCTTGAAGACGGCGACCTTGAGGGCTTTACCGTTGAGGACGGCGACGAAGATCTTGACGTCGAGGATCTTGAAACTGACGGCGATGATGTGCTTGATTTATTTGGCGATGAGGATGACGACGATAATATCTAAAGGAAGAAGGGTCGTATATTGGAATTCAATGTTTTTGAGTCAATAAAGATTGGTCTTGCTTCGCCCGAACAGATCAGAGGATGGTCACACGGCGTTGTTGAAAGACCTGAAACAATAAATTACAGAACACAAAAGCCAGAGCGTGACGGTCTTTTCTGCGAAAAAATCTTTGGGCCGTCAAAGGACTGGGAGTGTCATTGCGGAAAGTATAAGAAAATCCGCTTTAAGGGGAAAATCTGTGAACGTTGTGGAGTTGAGGTTACCAGAGCAAAGGTAAGACGTGAAAGAATGGGGCATATTGAGCTTGCCGCTCCCGTTTCTCACATCTGGTATTTCAAGGGCACACCGTCAAGAATAGGACAGGTGCTTGAGGTTTCACAAAAGCGCCTTGAAGAGGTTCTTTATTTCACAAAATATATAGTAATCGATCCGGGAAACACCGGACTTATAAAGAAACAGCTTCTTTCCGAAAAGGATTATCTCGAGGCGAGAGAGAAGTATGAGGACGATTTTAAAGCCGGCATGGGCGCTGAGGCTATTCACGAGCTTTTAACAGAAATCGACCTTGAAAAGCTTTCGGCTGAGCTTAAGGATGAGCTTCGTGATCTTCCCGCTGGGCAGAAGAAAATCAAGCTCTTAAAAAGGCTTGAAATTGTTGAGGCGTTCAGACTTTCGGGAAATCGTCCTGAGTGGATGATAATGGGTGTTCTTCCTGTTATTCCGCCTGAGCTTCGCCCTATGGTTATGCTTGACGGCGGTCGTTATGCAACCTCTGACCTAAACGACCTTTACCGCAGAGTTATTAACAGAAATAACCGTCTGAAAAGAATGCTTGAGCTTGAGGCTCCCGATATTATTATAAGAAACGAAAAGCGTATGCTTCAGGAGGCTGTTGACGCACTTATCGACAACGGCCGTCATGGAAGACCTGTAACAGGCCCTAATAACAGAGCATTTAAATCACTTTCAGATATGCTGAAGGGAAAGCAGGGACGTTTCAGACAGAATCTTCTCGGAAAGCGTGTTGACTATTCGGGACGTTCTGTTATCGTCGTCGGGCCAGAGCTTAAAATGTATCAGTGCGGTCTTCCAAAGGAAATGGCACTAGAGCTTTTTAAACCCTTTGTTATGAAAAGACTCGTTGATACTCTTGTTGTCAACAACATTAAATCAGCCAGAAAAATGGTTGAGCGTGCTAAGCCTGAGGTTTGGGACGCACTGGAAAATGTTATTCAGGGACACCCTGTTCTTCTAAACCGTGCGCCGACGCTTCATAGACTGGGTATTCAGGCATTTGAGCCTGTTCTTGTTGAGGGAAGGGCTTTGAAGCTTCACCCGCTCGTATGTACAGCCTATAACGCTGACTTTGACGGTGACCAGATGGCTGTTCACGTTCCGCTTTCAGCGGAGGCACAGTCAGAAGCACGCTTTTTGATGCTAGCCGCAAACAACCTCTTGAAGCCCTCTGACGGTCGCCCTGTTGCTGTTCCGTCACAGGACATGGTTCTCGGCTCGTATTATCTCACCATGGAAAAACCCGGTGAGCTTGGCGAGGGCAAGATTTTCCGCGATGTGAATGAAGCAATAATGGCATATCACGAAAAGGCTGTATCACTTCACGCATCTATAAAAGTCAGAATCGTTAAGGAAATCGGGCAGAGAAGAGTTTCAAAGCTCATTGAAGCAACTGTCGGACGCTTGATTTTCAATGAAAATATTCCGCAGAATCTCGGCTTTGTTGACAGAACAAATTCTGAAAAGCAGTTTGACCTTGAGGTTTCCTTCCTTGTCGGAAAGAAGCAGCTTTCGGACATTATCGAAAGATGCATCAGAATTCACGGCACAGCGGCAACCTCCGAGGTGCTTGACAAAATCAAGGCTCTGGGCTTTAAGTTCTCAACAAGAGCGGCAATAACCGTTGCCGTTTGTGATGCTATTATTCCGCCACAGAAGAAGGATATCTTAGCCAACGCCGAAAAGGTCGTTGACAAAATCAATATTCAGTACAAGCGTGGATATATTTCAATCGATGAGAAGTCACAAAAAGTTATCGATATATGGAACAAGGCGACAGACGATGTAACA
Source organism: Bacillota bacterium (assembly GCA_023439835.1). GTDB lineage: Bacteria > Bacillota > Clostridia > Oscillospirales > Ruminococcaceae > SZUA-444. The sequence continues at coordinate 158,544 of JAEXUW010000013.1, forward strand.
ATCGCACTAAAAGCCAATCTTGACAAATACAATCCTATATATATGATGGCGGACTCAGGCGCCCGCGGAAGCATCAATCAGATTAGACAGCTTGCCGGAATGAGAGGGCTTATCGCCAACACCTCAGGGCGAACAATTGAGCTTCCCATCAGGGCAAACTATCGTGAGGGACTAAACGTTCTTGAATACTTTATTTCCTCTCGTGGTGCAAGAAAGGGACTTGCCGACACCGCTCTTCGTACAGCTGACTCAGGATATCTTACAAGACGTCTTGTTGACGTTTCACAGGATGTCATTATCCGTGAGGAGGATTGCGGAACAACTATCGGAATTGACGTTTATGAAATCAGAAACGGCAGAGAGATTATTGAGCCGCTTTCAGAAAGACTTGTCGGTCGTTATCTTGTTGAGGATCTTATTGACAATAAAAGCGGCGAAGTTATCGTTTCAAAGAACAAGCTTATGTCAGTTGCAGATGCAAGAAAAGTCACAGTCGCTCTTGAGGAGCAAAACAGAAAGAACATTGCAATACGCTCTGTGCTTCAGTGTCAGGCAAAGCATGGCGTGTGCGCAAAATGCTACGGTGCAAACCTTGCAAACGGCAACCTTGTGGCTGTCGGTGAAGCTGTCGGTATTATTTCTGCACAGTCAATCGGTGAGCCGGGCACACAGCTTACAATGAGAACCTTCCATACGGGAGGAATTGCGTCAGCAGAGGATATTACGCAGGGTCTTCCTAGAGTTGAGGAGCTTTTTGAGAGCAGACGTCCGAAAAACGCAGCAATTATTTCAAGAATCAACGGAACAGTCCGCTTTGAGGAAGTTAAGAAAATCAGAAATGCCGTTATCAGCAACGACGACGGTGAGGAAGAATATTATCAGGTTCCCTACGGCTATAAGCTCAAGGTTAAAGAGGGCGACTCAATCACCAAGGGCGACGCTATCACCGAGGGCAGCATAAATCCGAGCGACGTTCTTTTGGTCAAGGGCATACAGGCTGTCCAGAACTATATCATCGACGAGGTTCAGAAGGTTTATCGCCTTCAGGGTGTTGACATTAACGACAAGCATATTGAGGTTATTGTCCGTCAGATGATGAAAAAGGTCAAGGTTGAGGACGGCGGAAGTAGTTATCTTCTCCCCGGTGCACTTGTTGACAAGAACGAAATTGATGAAATCAACAGGCAAATTCAGGAGCAGACTGATGCCGGTGATATCAATGCAATGCCGATTACAATTGTTCCGGTGCTTCAGGGTATCACAAAGGCTTCGTCAAACTCCGACTCCTTCCTGTCTGCGGCTTCCTTCCAGGAAACCACAAAGGCGCTCACAGACGCCGCAATCAGAGGGAAGAGCGATATGCTCTTAGGTCTGAAGGAAAATGTAATCATCGGAAAGCTTGTTCCAGCCGGAACGGGAATGGATTGCTACAACAATGTTCAGGTCATAAAGAACGAAAGCTTTTTAGAGCATGCTCAGGCAAATCACTGATTTTTAGATTAATAAACAAAGTCCCGCTTTTATTGCGGGGCTTTGATATTTTAAAGTGTTTTGCATTTTTCTCATTTATCAGTAATAATTATCATTTTAATCCGCAAAATATATAAAGATTTTTACGTATACGATACTCAAATTTAGTACAAAACCCTTGACAAAGGGCTTTTGCGCGTGTATAATGGTAAAGTATGTGAGACTATGCATTCACATAAAATTTTTAAGGAAAGGAGAGAAATCATGCCTACATTTAACCAGTTGGTAAGAAAGGGAAGAGAAGTTTCCGAGTACAAGTCAACAGCACCGGCTCTTCAGAAGGGTTACAACTCTAAGAAGAAGGTTGAAATTGACCAGTCTGCTCCCCAGAAGAGAGGCGTTTGTACAGCTGTAAGAACTGCAACACCAAAGAAGCCTAACTCTGCTATGAGAAAAATCGCCAGAGTAAGACTTTCAAACATGAACGAAGTTACAGCATACATTCCAGGAATCGGACACAATCTTCAAGAGCACAGCGTTGTTCTCATTCGTGGCGGACGTGTTAAGGACCTCCCTGGTGTGCGTTATCACATTATCAGAGGAACACTTGACGCACAGGGCGTCGCAAAGAGAATGCAGGGCCGTTCAAAATACGGTGCTAAGCGTCCAAAGCCGGGTGCTGCCGCAGCTGCTGCAAAGAAGAAGTAATTTTTAAAAAGCGAATAATCTCCCGGATAATGTGGAGTATTTATATATGTATAGATACCTCTGCATTGGTCTGACGTATTGGTCAAATCCGTTAGGTATGCGGATTCGGATTAAAACGAGTACCTATGATATCATTTTATGAAGGAGGGAAGCGAAGTGCCAAGAAGAGGTAGTATTGCAAAACGTGATGTTTTGCTTGACCCTGTTTACAATTCAAAGATGGTTACACGTCTTATCAACAGCATTATGTATGATGGTAAGAAGGGTGTAGCACAGAAGATTGTTTATGGTGCATTCGAAATAATTTCAGAAAAAAGCGGAAAGAACGCGCTTGAGGCTTTCGAACAAGCTATGGAAAATGTTATGCCAAACCTTGAAGTCAAGGCTCGTCGTGTAGGCGGTGCGACATATCAGGTTCCTATGGAGGTTCGTCCTGAAAGACGTGAAACTCTCGGACTCAGATGGCTAACATCTTATTCAAGAGCACGCAACGAAGAAACAATGAAGGAAAGACTTGCGGCTGAGATTCTTGATGCAATGAACGGCGCCGGTGGTGCCTGCAAGAAGCGTGACGACACTCACAGAATGGCTGAAGCTAACAAGGCTTTTGCACATTATCGCTATTAATATTAGCGGCAAAGTGTTTGTACTAAATTTACTAGGGAGGTAATTATGCCAAGAGATGTATCACTTGAGATGACTCGAAATATTGGTATAATGGCTCACATTGACGCAGGAAAAACCACCACCACTGAACGTATCCTTTTTTATACAGGTATAACTCATAAAATCGGCGAGGTTCACGAAGGTGCTGCAACAATGGACTGGATGGAGCAGGAGCAGGAAAGAGGTATTACAATCACCTCAGCCGCAACCACTGCATTCTGGAAAAGCCACAGAGTTAATATTATCGACACACCCGGACACGTTGACTTCACAGTTGAGGTTGAGCGTTCACTCAGAGTTCTTGACGGCTCTGTTACAGTTCTCTGCGCCAAGGGCGGAGTTGAACCTCAGACAGAAACCGTTTGGAGACAGGCTGACAAATACAAGGTTCCCCGTATGGTCTATGTTAATAAGATGGACATTATGGGTGCCGATTTCTATCGCGTTGTATCAATGCTTCACGACAGACTCAAGACAAATGCCGTTCCGATTCAGCTACCTATCGGTGCAGAGGATCAGTTCAAGGGCATAATCGACCTGCTCGAAATGAAAGCATATGTATATTATGATGATCTTGGAAAAGACATCAGAGTTGAGGATATTCCTGCTGATCTTCTTGAGAAGGCACAGGATTATCGTTCACAGCTTCTTGATGCAGCAGCTGAGCATGACGAAGAAATCATGATGAAGTATCTCGACGGTGAAGAGCTTTCAATCGACGAGATTAAGACTTGTATCAGAAAAGCAACTCTTGCAAATGAAATGGTTCCCGTTGTATGCGGAACCTCATATAAGAACAAGGGCGTACAGAAGCTTCTTGATGCTGTTATCGACTATATGCCTTCACCGGTTGACATCGACCACATCAAGGGTGTAAATCCTGAAACTGGCGAAGATTGCGTTCGTCCTTCATCGGACAATGAGCCTTTCTCAGCGCTTGCGTTCAAGATTGCAACTGACCCCTTTGTTGGAAAGCTCTGCTTCTTCCGTGTTTATTCAGGCGTGTTAAAGGCGGGTTCATCTGTCTATAACGCAACCAAGGATAATAACGAAAGAGTCGGAAGAATCCTTCAGATGCATTCAAACCACAGAAAAGACATTGAAGTTGTCTATGCGGGCGATATCGCTGCATGCGTGGGACTTAAGAATACAACAACAGGTGACACTCTCTGTGATGAGAAACACCCAGTTATCCTTGAGTCAATGGAATTCCCAGAGCCTGTTATCAACCTTGCTATCGAGCCGAAAACCAAGGCTGGACAGGAAAAGATGGGTATTGCTCTTTCAAAGCTTGCTGAAGAAGATCCGACCTTCAGAACCTGGACCGATGAGGAAACAGGACAGACTATTATCGCCGGAATGGGCGAGCTCCACCTTGAAATCATCGTTGACAGAATGCTTCGTGAATTTAAGGTTGAGGCAAACGTCGGTGCTCCACAGGTTGCTTATAAAGAAACGATCAGACGTCTTGCCGATGTTGACTGCAAATATGCACGTCAGTCAGGCGGTAAGGGACAGTATGGTCACGTTAAAATCAAGGCTGAGCCGAACGTATCCGGAAAGGGCTATGAGTTTATCAATGCTGTAACCGGTGGTTCTATTCCTAAGGAATATATTCCTGCTGTTGACGCCGGTATCAAGGGCGCAATGCAGGCGGGCGTGCTCGCTGGCTATCAGGTTGTTGACGTTAAGGTTACTCTTTATGATGGATCATACCACGAGGTTGACTCATCAGAAATGGCGTTTAAGATTGCTGGTTCTATGGCATTTAAAGACGCTATGAAGAAGGCTGATCCTGTTATACTTGAGCCTATCATGAAGGTTATCGTTATTGTTCCTGAGGATTATATGGGCGACGTTATCGGCGACTTAAACTCACGTCGAGGACAGATTCAGGGTATGGAAGCAAGACCCGGCGCTCAGCAGATCAATGCGCTTGTTCCTCTATCGGAAATGTTCGGATATTCAAACGACCTGCGTTCAAAAACACAGGGTCGCGGTCAGTATTCTATGGAGCCTGACAGCTATATTGAAGTTCCGAAGTCTATCGCCGAGAAGATTATGAGCAGCCGCAGCAAAAACAATGACTAATTTCAAAACGGCACTTGAAAAAAATATGAATATCTGATAAAATACAGATATAACCAAACAAAATATTATTGAGGAGGATAATACCTATGGCAAAGGCAAAATTCGAAAGAACCAAACCCCACGTTAATATTGGTACTATCGGTCACGTTGACCACGGAAAAACAACTCTTACAGCTGCTATCACAAAGTATCTTGCTATGCAAGGTCTAGCAGAAAAGAAAGACTACGCAAACATCGACTCAGCTCCTGAAGAGAGAGAGCGTGGTATTACAATCAACACAGCACACGTTGAGTATGAAACAACAGTTCGTCACTACGCTCACGTTGACTGCCCAGGACATGCTGACTATATCAAGAACATGATCACTGGTGCTGCTCAGATGGACGGTGCAATCCTTGTTGTTGCTTCATCTGACGGACCTATGGCTCAGACTAAAGAGCATCTACTTCTTGCTTATCAGGTTGGAGTTCCAAGCATTGTTGTTTTCATGAACAAGGCTGACCAAGTTGATGATCCAGAGCTACTTGAACTAGTTGAAATGGACATTCGTGAAGCTTTATCTAAATATCACTTTGATGGTGATAACACACCTATAATCAAGGGTTCAGCTCTTGGTGCTATTGAAGCTCCAGAGGATCCATCAAACCCAGCTTATGTGTGCATCAAGGAATTAATGGACGCTGTTGACAGCTACATTCCAACTCCTGAAAGAAAAGCTAACCTTCCTTTCCTAATGCCTGTTGAGGACGTTTTCACAATCACTGGTCGTGGAACAGTTGCTACTGGTAGAGTTGAAAGAGGACAGATTAAAATTGGTGAAGAAGTTGAAATTCTTGGCCTAACAGAAGAAAGAAACAAGACTGTTGTTACAGGTATCGAAATGTTCAGAAAGCTTCTTGACTATGCTGAGGCTGGCGACAACATCGGTGCTCTTCTTCGTGGTGTTCAGAGATCTGACATCGAAAGAGGTCAAGTTCTTGCAAAAACTGGTTCAATTCACCCGCTAACAAAGTTTATTGGACAAGTATACGTTCTTAAGAAAGAAGAAGGCGGACGTCACACTCCTTTCTTTAACAACTACAGACCTCAGTTCTACTTCAGAACAACTGACGTTACTGGTGTAGTTTCTCTTCCAGCTGACAAGGAAATGTGTATGCCTGGTGATAACGTTGAAATCAACGTTGAGCTCATCACTCCTATCGCTATTGAAGAAGGACTCCGTTTCGCTATTCGTGAAGGCGGACGTACAGTTGGTTCAGGCGTTGTAACTAGCTGCGCTAAGTAATTTTAATAATTGCAATAATAATCGGCACCCGCCAGTTTGGCGGGTGCCGTTTTGTCTGCCTAAAAGAAAAAAAGACCGCAATCAGCGGTCTTTTTATATACGCAATATAATCAGAATTCCATTCCGAGTGAAACGGCTTTCAAGTTAGCGTCGATAAGAGCAGTCTTAGACGGAGGCACGCATTTTTCAAGCCCCTTCTTGACAACATCCATAGTCGTGATATTGGTTTCCTTTAAGAGCTTTCCGAAAAGAATAATATTCGCCATACCCTTAAGGTCATTATCCGAAGCGAGCTGTGTAGCCGGAACATAATAGCACTTAATATCAGTTCTTTCACACTTGTCCTCAATAAGTGAGGAATCAATGAACGCCTTTCCGCCGGGCTTGACAGTATTTATGAATTTATCATAAGAGGGCTTGTTCATAACGATAAGATATTCAGGCTCAAGCACCAATGGCGAGCTGATTTCGTTGTCAGAAATACAAACCGAGCAGTTTGCTGTTCCGCCTCTCATCTCAGGGCCGTAAGAGGGGAGCCAGCTAACCTCCTTGCCGTCCATAAGTCCGCTGTAAGCCATAAGCTTTCCCACGAAAAGAACGCCCTGTCCGCCAAAACCCGCCAAAATAATATCATGTGTCATTTACTTATCCTCCTTTGCGGAAATATCCTTGAAAACGCCGAGGGGATAATAAGGAATACAGTCATTTCTGAGCCTGTCGAGCGATTCAATCGGCGACATACCCCAGTTCGTCGGGCAGGTTGATAGAACCTCAACAATTGAAAAGCCCTTTTTGTCCTTCTGATTTTCAAAAGCCTTGCGAATTGCCTTTTTAGCCTCTTTAACGTGCGGAACACTGTCAACAGCAACACGCTGAGCAAGGGCCGTTCCGTCAAGAGTGGCGAGCATTTCACAAACCCTGATCGGGTATCCCTGAACCTTGGGGTCACGTCCATAGGGTGAGGTCTGCGTTACCTGGCCGGGAAGGGTAGTGGGCGCCATCTGTCCGCCGGTCATGCCATAGGTTGTGTTGTTAACGAAAATTACAACGATATTTTCGCCTCTTGTTGCGACATGAACAGTTTCTGCTGTGCCGATTGCCGCAAGGTCACCGTCACCCTGATAGGTGAAAACAAAGTTATCCGGCTTGGCTCTTTTAACGCCGGTCGCAACGGCAGGAGCACGTCCGTGAGGAGCTTCAATCATATCACAGTTGAAATAGTCATATGCCATAACAGAGCATCCGACAGGGCAAACGCCGATTGTGTCGCCCTCAATGCCCATCTCGTCGAGAACCTCACAGAGTATCCTGTGAATAATACCGTGAGTACACCCCGGGCAGTAGTGTGTGTTTATATCGGCAAGAGCCTCAGGCTTCTTAAATACAACAGCCATAAGATACCATCCTTTTTTTAAAGTAGTTTTTTATAAAAGAGCAAGCTTCTTGATTTCCTCAAAAACCTCAGCAGGCTTGGGGATAACGCCGCCGGTTTTTCCGAAGAAGGTGACAGGTTTAGAGCAGTTAATGGCGAGTTTAACGTCGTCAACCATCTGACCCATACTCATCTCAACGCAAAGAACCTTTGAAGCGTTTTCACAAGCTGTCTGAATTTCCTTTACGGGGAAGGGCCAGAGCGTCTTAGGACGAAGCAGTCCGACCTTTATTCCGGCTTCTCTTGCCATAACGACAGCGCTTTTGCATACTCTTGCGGTTGCGCCGTAAGCTGTAACGATAATGTCAGCGTCCTCTGTGAGATAGCTCTCAGCGTCGGTGTGCTTAGCTTTAATATCGTCATATCTTGCAAACCTGTCTTTTACCGAGCCTTGAAGCTCATCAGGCTTTAAATAAAGCGAGTTAATGATATTATGCTTTCTTTCATTTTTGTGGCCGGTGACAGCCCACGGCTTAGAAACCTTGTTCTCACTGATTTCGGGGAAAACAACAGGCTCCATCATCTGTCCTAAAAGACCGTCGGCGAGAATCATTGCCGGCATTCTGTATTCGTCTGCCAAGTCAAATGCCTTTACAACCATATCCACCATTTCCTGAACAGAACAAGGTGCAAAAACCATTACATGAAAATCACCGTGCCCAAGCGCCTTTGTCGCCTGCCAGTAGTCAGCCTGAGAGGGCTGAATTCCGCCAAGACCGGGTCCGCCTCTTTGAACATTAATAATTACACAGGGGAGGTCACTTCCCGCAATGTAGGAAATACCCTCAGCCTTGAGGCTTATTCCGGGCGATGATGATGAGGTCATAACCCTAACCCCCGTCGATGCTGCGCCTAGAACCATATTTATTGCGGCGACTTCACTTTCCGCCTGCAAAAACACTCCGCCGCTTTTCGCCATTTTCTTTGCAAGATACGCTGAAATCTCCGTCTGCGGTGTTATCGGATAACCAAAAAAGCACTTACAGCCGGCTCTCATAGCAGCCTCAGCTAATGCTTCGTTGCCTTTCATCAAGCTTCTTTCCATAAAAATTCACTCCTGTATTATTCAGATTATTTTTCAACGATTATCGCACAGTCGGGGCACATCGTCGCGCACATAGCACATCCGATACATTTGTCGTCGTCAACACAGACAGCGGTGAGATAGCCCTTTGCGTTTCTTTTTTCCTTCTGTATTTCCACTATTTTTTTCGGGCAAGCAGTTGTACAAAGCCCGCAGCCCTTGCATTTCTCAAAAATCACAGTGATTTTCGGCATAAAAACCATTCCTTTCATTTCTTAAAAAAATATATTTTACTCCGCCCAAAGGGGCTTGACGTAAATATCAACGTACTCGGCGACCTTATCAAGCTTGTCCGATTTAATATTTTTTGGAGCAGCGGTAAATATCAGGGGAAGCTTCGCACCTTTACACACCTCGCTTGCAAACCCCAGCGAATCCAGCACAGTCTGCTCTGTCGTCAGCTCGCCCAGATTTGAGTTATTGATAATTCCGGTGTGAGAAAACCTTGCGGTTTTTTCAATATCATAAAAAAGTTCAAGAGCTTCATCAGAAGAGCGTGTCATATATCTATAACAGTTTATAACATAAAGCATATCAATATCATCCTTGAAACGCATAAAAGGCTCATGATAACGCCCCAAAGCGGTTGCGCCGGTGTCATCACCGCCGACGTCGATAATAAGATAGCCCGGCTCAATAGCGAGCCTTTCGATATCAAAGCTTATCGCGGGAATGTCAAGGTTTGTGTTTGCATACATAGGGCTGATAAGCGTAACGCCGTTTTTCTCAAATAGCCCGCTGAAATCCGCCGTCCTGAAATAAGGGTTGACAATGTCAAGGTCGACGACGGTGACTTTTTCGCCCGCTTGAGCAAGCTTTATTCCGAGGTTAGCCGAAATATTAGTCTTGCCGCTCCCATAATGTCCCGTAATAATGGTTATTTTCTTCACGCAATCCCACCCTATAATAGCATTATTATAATTATAGTACATTTTAAAGAAAAAATCAAATGCAGGAAATGTTTTTTTCAATCTTTTTTATTGGAAATTCAAAAAAAGCTATTGACAATAAGTGATGTTTGTGTTAAAATAAATATCGTCGCAAATGACAGCAATTGAATATGGAGAGGTGTCCGAGTGGTTTAAGGAGCTGGTCTTGAAAACCAGTGATCCTGAAAGGGACCGTGGGTTCGAATCCCACCCTCTCCGCCAATTTGATGGGGAAATAGCCGCACTTAGTAAAGGGCGGATATTTTCTTATTCAAAACAATAAAAACACGTTACCGGGGAGAAGTACTCAAGTGGTGACGAGGCGCCCCTGCTAAGGGCGTAGGTCGGGTAACCGGCGCGAGGGTTCAAGTCCCTCCTTCTCCGCCAAATAACAAACCGCCTAAACAGGCGGTTTTCCTTTTGTTTAAAGGCTTTGAGCGTGTTTCTCGATGTGTATGATGGCGTTAAACGGAACGCAAAAACACAAAACAAAGTAGTCAAGAGTAGTCAAAAATATGTTGTTAAAATGCACAGATAAATTAATTTTTATTAATGCAAAATAAAAAGCCCCCACAATTAAGTGAGGGCTGATTTTTATTTGAATATTAATGCGATAATTACCCCGACTAAACCAGTAGCAATAGCACAAGCCACAGCCATTTTAAATTTATTCCAGTTTTCTGACGGTTGCTTTGTCATTGCTTTGATACAGTCTTTTATCTCTCCGACATCCTCCTTGAGATTATCAACCTTGCTATTGACGGTATTAATAGCAAGCGTTAACTCCTTGATATCCTTGACCTCTTCTTCGAGGTCGTCTATACGGTGATTAATCACTTTAAACTTCTCGGCGCAAAGCTCGCTCATTTCAATCATTTATGCCACCTCGCTCAAAGCAGTGCTTTTAATCGTGAGCCATGCCTGCTCGAGGGCGTTTCTCAGTGTGAAATCATCATATTTTATGCCATTGGCTTCGCACATATCCTTAAGATAGCCGAGCACATAATTCCGCTTTTCCTCCCCACGGCCTGAACCCTTGTATAAAACCTCTGCCGCCGCGACCGCTGTTTTCGTCCACGACTGAATAGTCTGCCATTGTGTGTCTGTTGTTTTTGCCTTAATTAGAGGAATGGCTATCCCGGTAAGGATAGCCGAAATCAGTGAAATCGCCGCGAGTAAAACCTGTGTCATGTCCATGTTATTTTTCCTCCGTAATATTTGTTGTCATGCCGAGCTTGCTTAGTTCGGCGGAAAGCTGTTGCGCCTGAGCATTTGTCAGCCCTGATTTTGTTGCCGTCACTGAATACAGCGTAAGAGGAGCAGGCGGAGAGGTGTTGTTAAGCCCTGCGCGTTTGATTATTGTAGGATAATCACGGTAACCAATGTTCACATCG